>CBDUHN010000001.1:0-204728 GCA_965367295.1 uncultured Gammaproteobacteria bacterium
GTGCTCTACCAACTGAGCTATTCCCGCCTCACTACGAAGCCCGCTATTCTAATGCCGAAACGGGCAATGTCAAGCGCATTTACTCTTGTTTTGCAGGCGGTTCCGCGGACAGCACGGGCCAGGCGGCGCGCAGGTAGATGACCATGGACCAGAGGGTCAGCACCGCGGCCACGTAGAGCAGCACCACGCCCACTTCGTGGGTCGGGAACGGCCCAATCGGCACATGCAGCAGCAGCAGGATTATGGCGAACATCTGGGCTGTGGTCTTGATCTTGCCGATCGAGGAGACGGCTACCTGGGCGCGTTCGCCGATCTCGGCCATCCATTCCCGCAGGGCGGAGATGGCGATTTCACGACCGATAATCACCACCACAGGGACGGCGAAGGCCACGGTGGGGTTTTCCTGCACCAGCAGGACCAGGGCGGCGGCCACCATCAGTTTGTCCGCCACCGGGTCGAGAAAGGCCCCGAATGGCGACGTCTGCCCGAGCCGACGTGCGAGATAGCCGTCCAGCCAGTCGGTGATGGCGGCCAGGGTGAAGATCAGCGCGGTAGCGAAATGGCTCCAGCTGATCGGCAGATAGAACACCAGCATGAATACCGGGATCAGGACGATACGCAGCAGGGTCAGGATATTGGGTATGTTCAGGGGCATGCTCAACCTTGCTCGTTATGAAAGGCATCGTAGATCTGCTGCGCCAGGGTGCGGCTGATGCCTTCGATGTTTACCAGTTCATCCACCTGGGCGCGGGCGACTTCCTGCAGGCCACCAAACTGTTTCAGCAGTTGCTGGCGGCGTTTCGGACCAATGCCCGGAATCTGCTCCAGCGGCGAGGTGGTGCGTGCCTTACCACGCTGCTGGCGGTGGCCGGTAATGGCGAACCGGTGTGCCTCGTCGCGAATCTGCTGTACCAGATGCAGGCCCGGTGAATCTGCGGGCAATTCTACCGTCCTGTCCTGTCCAGGTATATGCAGCACTTCCATCCCGGGCCGTCGTTCCACGCCCTTGGCGACGCCAACGATGAGCACCTCCTCCACCTGGAGCTCTTCCAGCACGCGCACCGCCGCGCCAGTCTGTCCAGGGCCACCGTCGATGAACAGGATGTCCGGCAGCCGGGCCTCGCCCTTCTTGAGGCGGGTGTAACGACGGTTGAGGGCTTGCTCCATGGCGGCGTAATCATCGCCCGGGGTGATACCGGTGATGTTGAAACGCCGGTAATCGGATTTGAGCGGGCCTTCTTCATCGAACACCACACAGGATGCCACGGTGGCCTCCCCCTGAGTATGGCTGATGTCGAAACATTCCATGCGCGTGGGCGGCTCAGAAAGACGCAGGGCTTTCTGCAGGGCTTCGCGCCGGCGCCGCATGCCGGACTGGCTGCTGAGCCGCGCAGTCAGTGCCTGTTCGCTGTTGGTGACGGCGAGTTGCAGCCAGTGGGCCCGGTCACCACGCACCCGGGTGCGCAATGTCACTTTGTGTCCGGCGCGCTCGGTGAGCATGTCCTGCAGGATATCCTGGTCCTCAACTGCGTGGCTCAGCAACAGTTCCTGGGGGACTTCATGGCCGAGGTAGAACTGGCCGATAAAGGCCATCAACACCTCCTCCACGCTGGCCTCATCGGGCAGACGGGGATAGAAGCCCTTGTTACCCAGGTTGTGGCCACTGCGGATGAAGAACACCTGCACACAGGCCATGCCACCCTGTACTGTCGCCGCGATAATATCCAGGTCGCCGCCCTCGCCGCTTACATATTGGCGTTCCTGCACCCGGCGCAGGCTTGCGATCTGGTCCCGGTAATAGGCGGCCTGTTCATAGTCCATTCGTTCCGCGGAGGCCTCCATGCGCTGTACCAGTTCATCGATGACCTGGTTGCTCCTGCCTTCCAGAAACATGACGGTATGACGTACATCCTCCGCATACTGGTCCGGCGTGATGCGTCTCACGCAGGGGGCGGTGCAGCGTTCGATCTGGTGCTGCAGACAGGGCCGGGTACGGTTGCGGAAAAAACTGTCCTCGCACTGGCGCACCTGAAACACCTTCTGCAGCAGATTGAGACTCTCGCGCACGGCACCCGCATTGGGATAGGGACCGAAGTAGCGCCCCTTTGCCCGCCTGGCACCCCGATGTACCGACAACCGCGGAAATTCATGGGCCGAAAGGAAGATGTAAGGATAGCTTTTGTCGTCGCGCAGCAGGATGTTGTAGCGTGGCTTGAGGTCCTTGATCAGGTTGTTTTCCAGCAGCAGCGCCTCCCCCTCGGTGCGGGTGACCGTCACCTCGATGCCGCGGATCTGGTCAACCAGGGACTGGGTCTTGGGGCTTTTCAGGGTGCGCTGGAAATAGCTGGAGACACGCTTTTTGAGGTTGCCGGCCTTGCCGACATAGAGCACCTTGCCGGCATGATCGAGCATCCGGTACACCCCCGGCCGGCTGGTCAGGGTCTTCAGGAACGACTGGGGGTCGAAAGCGCTGCTTGGCAGGTCCGTGGTCATACGGTCCTAGTCTATTCGATTTTCAGTGCATGGTTACAAACGGCGCGATCGGGTTGCCTGCTAGCCCAGCAGTTGCTGCGCCTGGCGGAAAACATCCTGAAACATTTTTTCGGTGAGCCGTCTGGTCTGGGTGTTGTAGCGGCTGCAATGATAGGAATCGAGCAACCACTGGCCACCGGGCAGCCGATGCTGTGCCCCGTGCCCGAACGGATACTGCCCGAGTTTTTCACCCTGGGAACGTACCACGGCGTCGTGGGCGATCTTGCCGAGGGCGAGGATCACCGTATCGGCTTTCATGGCTTGTAACTCCGCCTGGAGGAAGGCATTGCAGTTCTTCACCTCGGCGGTCTCCGGTTTGTTCTGTGGCGGCAGGCATTTCACTGCATTGGTGATGCGGCAGCCCTTGAGCTTGAGGCCATCATCGGCGGACCTGGATTCCGGCCGGCTGCCGTACCCAAAGGCATGCAGGGTTTTGTACAGCAGGATACCGGCGTAGTCCCCGGTAAAGGGCCGGCCGCTGGCATTGGCGCCATGCATGCCGGGGGCAAGACCGACGATCAGCAGGCGGGCCCCGGGGTCACCAAAGGCCGGTACCGGCCGTGCATGGTAGTCCGGGTAATCCGCCTTTACGCCGTCGAGGAAGCTGGCCAGCCGCGGGCAGCGACGGCAGTCAGGGTCGAACAGGGTCTTACTCATGAATCTCCACTACTTCAGCCTGGGCCTGCTTGAGATCGATTTTTACGATCTGGTGGCCGTTGGTATTGGCAATGAACAGGTAATCGCCAACCCCGTGAATACCCCCGGGTTCATTCAGGGGAAGATCGGTTCCCAATGTCGAAACTTTATTAGATGATAATGACATCATCTTGATTTTAGAGTTATAAGTATCCGCAATCCACAGGCATTTTCGGGCCGGGTCGAAATATACCCCAAGGGGATGCTGCAAGCGGGCCTTGGCAGCAGGACCATCCTGGTCGCCAAAATCGAACAGGCCGCTGCCCACCAGGGTCCGCACCGTCTGCTGCTGGAAATCGAGGCTGCGGATGGATGAGGTTTCCGCATCGGCAAGATAGAGCACCCCCTCGCCCATGGCCAAGCCCGAGGTTTGCGCCAGACTCGCCTGCAACAGGGAACCATCCTGAAGATCCTCGCGGCCGGAACCGGCCAGCACCGCCAGGGTGCGCTTGGCCAGCTGAAAGGCCCAGATCTGGTGCTGGCCGGCCATTGCCACATATAAGGTTCCCTTGCCATAGGCCAGATCCCAGGGGGAATTCAGGGGGGCGTCCAGGGGCTTGTCAAAGAAATTGCCGACGTAGCGCCCCTGCTGGCCGGTACCGGCAAAGGTGTCCACATCACCCGTTTTCAGTTCGATACGGCGGATGGCATGGTTGCCCGTGTCGGCGACGAACAGGAAATTGTCCACCCGCGCCATCCCCTGGGGACTGTTGAACGCAGCCTCCTGCCCATTGCCATCGAGAAACCCGGCGGTATTGCTGCCGAAAATGCGCCGGATACCGCCTTCGTGGTAGGTCTCCAGAATGCGGTTACGACCGGTGTCAGCGATGTAGAGCATGTGTTCAGTGGCCAGCACCTTGCCGGGAAAACTCAGGGTGGTTCTCGGTTCCGGCTGGTGCTGTAACGGCAACCGGGTTTCCGCCAGAGTACCCTTTTGTTCGGCGGTCGCGAGCAGTTGCCGGATCAGGTCATCCAGTTGCTTGCGCCGCCCTTCCCCACGCATGACCCCCACCACATAGCCTTCCGGGTCAATCACCAGGATCGATGGCCAGGCCTTGATAGCATAGGTACGCCAGACCTGGAATTGGGGATCGTTCGCAACCGGATGATGGATATGGTGGCGGTTGATGGCCTTCTGCAGCTGGCTACCGACCCGTTCATTGGGGAACTTGGGGGAATGCAGGCCGATGATGGTGAGGCGGTCGCGGTACTTGTCTTCCAGATATTTCAGATCAGGAAGTACATGCATGCAATTGATACAACAGTAGGTCCAGAAATCGAGCAGCACCACACGGCCCCGTAGCTCCGCCAGGGTCAGCGGCCGGGAGGTGTTGAACCAGTCCAGATTCTCCGGTAATTCGGGAGCGCGAACGCGTGCTTCACTCATGTGCAGGTGTATCCTTGTCACCCGGTCGATTCGGGTTGCGATGTTACCATCAAATCGCGATTTGCCACGATCGCCAGTCCCGCACCTACTCAGCGCACGTTCGCCAGTTCGATGACACCGTGCTCAAGGGCCATATGGGTCAATTGCACTTCGGTGTTCACGCCGAGTTTTTCCATCACCCGGTTGCGATAACCGTTTACGGTTTTCTGGGACAGACAAAGGGTATTGGCGATTTGCGCCGAACTGCGGCCCTGGGTTACCAGGAGCATTACCTGTAATTCACGGTGTGTGAGGGCTTCAAAGGGTGACAATGGTACCGGGGACAGCCGCTTTGCGGCCAACTGCTGGGCCAGTTGCAGACTGATATACCGGTCGCCGCGATGCACGGTATGCAGTGCATCAATCAGTTCAATGACGGTGCAGTTCTTGGTAAGGCAGCCCTGCACGCCATTGCGTACCAGGCGTTCCGGGATCAGCGTCGAGGCATCTACGCTCATAACCACGACTTTCACTTCGGGGATCTGACGCTGAAATCGCCGCGAGCCGTCCAGCACGCTGAGGCAAAGTCCATTCATGTCCATGAGCACTATATCCGGACGTTGTTTACGCGCGGTCTGCATGGCTTCATCGCAATTACCGGCTTCGGCGATGACCTCCACGCTATCATCGTCATCCAGCAGGCGGCGGATACCCGCCCGTACCAGAGAATGATCATCCACCAGTAGCACTCGAATCGATGCTGTTGCGGGATATCGGACTGAAGACGAACGCGCCATGCTCCCTATGCCTTACCTCAAATGATCAACCACAATGGGTATCGACTGGAAGGGACGTATCTTGAGGACTTCTGATTGGATTTCAGACCATAAATTACAATTGGTTACCGAATATTCTTATACGATTTACTGAGAGTTTGATCTGGCCGGACGGGCGCCCCTATTCAGGACATTGGCCGTATTCGATCATGCCATGCCGCATGGCGAGGTGGGTCAGTTCCACATCATTGCCAACCCCCAGTTTCTCATAGAGGCGGTAGCGATAGGTGCTGACGGTTTTCGGACTCAGGCACAGCTTATCGGAGATATCCTGAATCTTGTGGCCCTGGGTGACCATCAGCATGACCTGCATTTCGCGCTGGGAAAGTTTGTCGAAGGGGGAGCGCTCGCCGCCGGGCAGCATCGACAGAGCCAGTTGACGGGCAATATCGGCGCCGATATAGCGTTCGCCCTGATGGACCACCTTGATGGCGCTGACGATCTCGTCCACCGCGCAGCCCTTGGTGAGATAGCCGGAAGCACCTGCTTCCAGCAAGCGCGTCGGGTAGGGTTCATCGACGTGGATCGTAACCACGATCACCCGCAGATCAGGATAGGATTGAATGATTTTGCGGGTGGCTTCGAGCCCCCCGATGCCCGGCATATTCACATCCATAAGCACCACATCGGGCTTATGTTCACGCACCTGCTGGATCGCCTCCTCCCCGGTGCTGGCCTCGGCGATGACACTGATGCCACGGGTATCATCCAGGATACGTTTTATGCCCGTACGTACGAGCTCATGGTCGTCGACTAATAGCACGCGGATCATGCCGCCACCTCACCCCTATTATTTGAAAATCCATTTATCAAGTTCGGGTTATGGCGGGCCGGACTGCAGCCCAGAGTAATGGTATTACCGTAACTCGCTTCCTTAAGTCACTGACCAGCATACCACTTACATACTGATTTTCGGTAGCGCGGAAATCGGGATTGGCCAGGAACGAAAACGGCCAGCCGGTCGTTAACATGTGCTCGTTCTGATGGGAGCATCGAGACACCTCCCGGGCCATTTTACCCAAGGGAACCCGGCGACACCCTTGGGTAAAATGGCGGAGAGGCAGGGATTCGAACCCTGGGAGGGGGTAAACCCTCGCTGGTTTTCAAGACCAGTGCTTTCAACCGCTCAGCCACCTCTCCAAGTCGGCGGCAAGCATACCTGAAAAGTGGCGGGTATTTCCAGCTGGTTTCGCAATAAGGCTTCAGAATCCAAGGATTTCTTGTGGTTGCTGTTTCGTAGGGAAATCTCTATCCTGAACTCTTGAGCATCATTTCGGTCATAGTTTGTGCATTGGCACAACAATGCCGATTTACCAAATTCTACGCGGAGGTTTACCACCCATGAATCTGACGGGACGCACTATTGCACGTTCAGAGGAATCGATCCTTTCGACCAACAGTGTTATTCGCAATACCTACATCCTGTTGTCCATGACATTACTGTTCAGTGCCGCAATGGCTGGCCTGTCCATGATGCTGAATATGCCGATGGGCACTTACCTGGTGGCCGTGGTGGTCAGTATGGTGCTGGGGATTTTCGTGCTGCCGCGCACGGCGAATTCCGGCGCCGGTATCGGGGTGATTTTCCTGATTACCGGTCTGATGGGCTTCGGGCTCGGTTCCATACTCAGCATGTACCTGGCGCTGCCGAAAGGTCCGGAAATCATTGCAACCGCGTTCGGCGGTACCGGCGTGATCTTCCTGGGCCTGTCTGGTTATGCCCTGACCAGCAAACGTGATTTCAGCTTCATGGGCGGCTTCCTGTTCGCCGGCATGCTGGTGGTAGTACTGGCCATGCTGGCCAACATCTTCCTGGCCATGCCGGCCCTGTCGCTGGCCGTGTCAGCCGGCGTCATGCTGGTGATGAGCGGTTTTATCCTGTTCGACACCAGCCGCCTCATCAATGGCGGTGAAACCAATTACATCATGGCAACTTACGGCCTGTACCTGAGTATTTTCAACATCTTCATCAGCCTGTTGAATATCCTCGGCCTGATGTCCGGCGACGACTGAGCGGGCACAGGACTCACCCAGCGACCCCGGCCCAGCGCCGGGGTTTCTGTTTGCAGCCCCTGTTTTTTCAACAAGGAAACATCTATGGATACCTGGATGAAAATCCTGGCCGGGGCGGCGATGGTGATGATGCTGTTCGCCCTCTGGCCCGCCTACAAGCACTGGTCCACCAATGGCCCCAAAGCCCAGGAGGGCGACTGGCGAGCCGCCATCCTCCCCCTGCTCGCGGTGGTCGGTTTCGTGATCCTGCTGGTGCTGATGGTCCGCTGATATTCATGGCTGAATTCCCCCATGAACCACTCGGTGATCTTTCCGCCCCTGCTGCCTGGAAGTATGATTGGCAGCGTTAGCAAGCCCCTGGCCATGAGCCCCGCTTCACCCACCGGCGATGCATGACGGAGACCGGATCATGACGCAATCGACCCAGCTACAACCCACGCAGTACGAAGAACACCCCTTCGCACAATATGTGCGCATCCTCGGCAAAGGCAAGAACGGTACCCGCCCGCTTACCGAAGAAGAAGCCTTTGCGTCCATGAGCATGATTCTCGCCGGCAAGGTGGAACCCGTCCAGCTGGGCGCCTTCATGATGCTGATGCGCGTGAAGGAGGAAACCCGCGAGGAACTGGTCGGTTTCGTGCGCGCAGCGCGCGAGTCCATCCGGATCCCCGCCAATGCGCCCCCTGTGGACCTGGACTGGTCATCCTATGCCGGCAAACGCCGTGTGCTGCCCTGGTATCTGCTCTCCACCCTGTTGCTGGCCCAGAACGGCATCACTACCTTCATGCATGGAGCCAGCGGTCACACCAACGGCCGCATCTATACCCGGGATGTACTCAAGGCGCTGGACATCGAGCCCTGCACCTCCATCGAGGAAGCCTGCGATCGCATGTCCAGCGAACATTTCGCGTATCTGGATATCGAACATCTGTGCCCCATGTTGCATGAAATCATCGAACTGCGCCCGCTGATGGGACTGCGATCACCGGTACATACCGTCGCGCGCAGCATCAACCCCTTCCATGCCCCTTATGTCATGCAGGGAATCTTCCATCCCGGCTATCGTTCGGTACACCAGGAAGCGGCCCTGCTGCTGGGTAAGGCCAACGTGGCGGTCATCAAAGGTGAAGGTGGCGAGATTGAACGCAACCCCGATATCCCCTGCCTGGTGCAGCGGGTGCGTAATGGCGAACTGGAAGAAGAGGAATGGCCGGCCATGTTCCCGCGCCGCCACATGCGCGAAGACAATCTCGACATCAATCGTCTGCCGCAGCTATGGCGTGGTGAGTGTGAAGAGGAATATGGCAAGGCCGCTGTCATCGGTACAGCGGCCATCGCCCTGCATCTGATGGGCAAGGCCGCCACCCCGGAAGCCGCTACCCGCTTGGCCCGCGAAATGTGGGATGCCCGCAACCGTGACCGGATGGGTGCCGCCGCCTAGATAAAGGTCGCCGGCGGTCATATACCCGCCGGCATTTCTATATGAGTTTCCAGGATCCGTTATGGAATTTTTTGCCTCGGTCATACCGGCCCCGGTATCCGCCACAGAACTCCAGCAATACCTCACCATCCCCGCGCTTCCCGCCTGGTGCGGCGCCATCGACACCATCCTTCAACACGATGGTGACAACGGTCGGCTCTACTGTATATGGGGTGAGTTCGATGTGTTGCGGACGCCCATTCGCGGCGGGGTTCGCTTCGCCCTCCTCAACTGCCCCAATGCGCTGGCATGGACCATCACTACGGATCTGCCACCCGCCCCCGACGAGGTGGTCGTGCACCTAACCATCAATCGCACTGAACATGATCCTGACTTCGTGGAGTCCATGGTGCTGTTCGTGGAACAATGCCGGCAGGGACTGGCTGACCAGCTGAAAATGTAAGACTGGATGCCTGTACCGGGGAATGGGGCCGCCACCGGCGCAGGAATATGGGCTGGTCACAGCCGGCTGTCGTTCTTGCCGACAGTACCCCACGAAATGGGAAGCCGGACCATACCCCCCGCCACAGAGGGCGGGCATGCCGTGATTTTCCCATCCACCAGGTTCAGCGGTGGCGTACCAGAGTGGTAGACCCCGCTTGCGGGCGTGCCTCACCGAGCCTTTTCAGCAAGGGTGCGAAGGAGACGATGGCGATATGGATCAGCACCAGCGTCAGCGAACCCTCCGCCAGACCTTCGTGAAGATCCTCCCATTCCCACCATTGCGCGCTTAGTCCACTGAGCGTGACCAGTACCAGCATACCGAGGAGCAGCAGACCGGAAAGCGGTGCAAACGGGGTGCGTCCACGCAGCACACCGAAATTCCCGGCCAGCAGTTTGTCCGTGAAATTTTTCCACATCGAGGCCTTCGGCAGGGATATCACCCAGGGTGCACGCCCCCGGGACAATACCGCCGCGATCAGTCGCACGGCGAGCAGTGCCAGGGCGGCATAGCCCGCGAACTCGTGCATGCCCGGAGCACCATCGGCGGTAAGGTACGCGGAGGTATAGGCGCCCACGAACAGGCCATGCCAGACCAGTAACAGCTCCATGGGTTTGGGGAAACGTAGCCTAGTCATCGTGATGCCCCCCGTTACGACCCTCATGCGCCCCATCCCCGAAGCCTGCGATACCCGCGATACTGGCAACAAAACCCTTATCGTACAGGGTCCCGTAGGTAACCGTGATCACGCCCATGAAAAGAATGCCCGCGAGAACCAGTGTCAGTGCCTTGTTGAACATACACACTCCGGAATAGGCTGAGGTTGACAGCCATACTGACGGAGCCTGATGAAATCAACCTGAACGGGAGGCAGTGCCGGAATAGATGGATTAGCCGAGGATGAAAGCCGGTTCCCACCCGCTGCGGCATTCATTGAGGGCATCGGTATCCCGGATCATTATGCATACTGTCCGGCACACCAGCCTGACGACCAGGCCCACTGGAAGTTGTAGCCACCCAGCCAACCGGTGACATCCACGCACTCTCCCACGAAATAAAGCCCGGCAACACGGTTTGCAGCCATCGTTTTGGAAGACAGTTCAGCGGTGTCCACGCCCCCCAGCGTCACCTCGGCAGTACGGTAGCCCTCGGTGCCACCAGGTACCACGGACCAGTGCTGCAGGGATCGTACAACTTCTTGAAGCCGTTCATCGCTGTACTGGCCGATGGCTCCACTCCAGCCATGCAACTCGCACCAGCGCTGTGCAAAACGTTTCGGAAAATGCTCCGCCAGAGTGGTTTTGAGTTCCGAATTCGGGTGGGATTGACGTGATGCCTTCAGCCATTCCATTCCGTTGATCCCGGGCAGCAGATCGATCAGCACCGCATCCCCTTCACGCCAGTACGAGGATATCTGCAGGATCGCCGGGCCGCTCAGGCCGCGGTGGGTAAACAGCAGGTGTTCGCGGAATTCACCCCCACGGCAGCGTACGCTGGCCTCCAGCGAAATACCGGGGAGATCTTCAAAAGCCTGCTTGAAGGTATCGCCAAAGGTGAAAGGCACCAGCGCCGGACGGGTGTCCGTCACGCTGATGCCGAATTGACGGGCAATGCGGAACGCGATGCCGGTGGCGCCCATTTTCGGTATCGATAACCCGCCACTTGCCATTACCAGGGACTGACACTGAACTGCACCACGGTTGGTGTTCAGCACAAATCCGGGCTCCAGCGCCTGCACGTCAAACAGTTCGCATTCGACTTGCAGTTCCACGCCGGCTGCCCGGCATTCGGACAGCAGCATTGCCACCACATCCTTGGCAGATTCATTGCAGAACAGTTGACCGGATTTCTTTTCATGGTGGGCAATGCCATGGCGATCCATCAAGGCAATGAAATCGTACTGGGTATAGCGCCGCAGGGCCGATATACAGAAATGCGGGTTACCGGACAGGTAAGCCGATGGCTCGGCGAAGTAATTGGTGAAATTGCAACGGCCGCCACCGGAAATCAGGATCTTCTTGCCGGCCTTGCGGGCGTGATCGATGAGCAACACCGAGCGACCGCGCTTCCCGGCCTCGATGGCACACATCATGCCGGCGGCACCGGCACCGATGATAACCACGTCCACCTGATTCATGCCTGTTCCGCGCTTTCCATCGCTTCACAGGCGGCCAGCCAGGCTTCCTCGGCTTGGCTTAGTGCACGCTCCACCTCGACCTGCTCCTGCAACAGGGCCTTCAGACGTTCCTTCTGTCCCGCTTCGTAAAGGCCGGTATCCGCCAGCTGTTCGTCGAGGCGGGCCTTGTGGGCAGTGTGTTTTTCCATGGTTGCTTCCAGTCGCTGCATTTCCCTACGCAACGGCTGCAGCCGCTTGCGCCGTTCGGCATCATCACGGCGTTTGTCCTTGCGGGCCGCAGCAGAATGTTCCGGCACCGGGCTCGCGTCAGCACCCTCCCCGGCCGATTCCTGGCTGGCCAGGTAACTACGATAATCCTCGAGGTCACCATCAAAGGATTCCATGCGCCCCTGATGCACGAGATAAAACTCATCGGTGACGGTGCGCAACAGGTGCCGGTCATGGGAGACGATGACCATGGCGCCGGTGTATTCCTGCAAGGCCATGCTCAGGGCCAGTCGCATCTCCAGGTCCAGGTGGTTGGTGGGCTCATCGAGCAGCAATAGATTAGGGCGCTGGTATACCAGCATGGCGAGCACCAGGCGCGCCTTTTCACCACCGGAGAATGGCGCCACCGCTTCCACCGCGCGGTCACCGTGAAAACCGAAGCCACCCAGGTAATTGCGCAGATCCTGTTCGGCGGCACGGGGATTGATCCGCTGCAGATGTTGCAATGGCGTGGACTCGCCATGCAACTGTTCCAGCTGGTGCTGGGCGAAATATCCCAGCTGCAGGTATTGCGCCGGTGTACGTTTGCCCTGCATCGTTCCCAACTCTCCGGCGAGCAGTTTGATCAGGGTGGATTTACCGGCGCCGTTCGGTCCGAGCAGGCCGATGCGGGCACCGGGCACCAGGCTGATATTCACGCCGGCAATCAGCGGTGTATCGCCATAGCCGACTGCTGCTTCTTCAAGTTGCAGTAGAGGATGCGGAAGCTTCAGCGGTTTTGGGAAAGAGAAATGAAACGGTGAGTCCACATGGGCCGGGGCAATGCTCTCCATGCGTTCCAGCGCCTTCAGGCGGCTTTGCGCCTGGCGTGCCTTGGAGGCCTTGGCACGGAAGCGATCGACATAGGATTGGATATGGGCCCGCTCCCGGCTCTGTTGCTCATGCGCGGCCTGCTGCTGGGCGAGCTTTTCAGCACGACGGGTTTCAAAGGCGCTGTAATTACCGGTATAGAGTTCGATGCCTTCCTGTTCGATATGCGCAATCTGGGTTACCACGCGATCCAGAAAATCCCGGTCATGGGAAATCAGCAACAGGGTGCCCGGATAGCGTTGCAGCCATTCTTCCAGCCAGAGTACGGCGTCGAGGTCGAGATGATTGGTGGGTTCGTCCAGCAACAGCAGATCGGAGCGACACATGAGTGCCTGGGCGAGGTTCAGGCGCATGCGCCACCCCCCCGAAAAGGTCTTTACGGCGGCCCGGTACTGCGCCGCCTGGAAGCCCAGCCCGTGTAACAGGCGAGCGGCACGGGATTCAGCGGTATAGCCGCCGATCACATCCAGTTGCGCATGCAGTTCCGCCAGCCGTGTACCCTCGCCCTGCTTCTCCGCAACCGCCAGTGCCTGTTCCAGGCTGCGCAATTCGCTATCGCCGTCGAGCACATATTCCAGGGCGGTGGCATCGGTCGCCGGGGTTTCCTGTGCCACATGGGCGATTACCAGCTGCGGTGGAAAATTGAGTTCCCCCTCATCCGCCTGCAATTCACCGCGAATCAACGCCAGGAGGCTCGACTTGCCGGTACCGTTGGCGCCGGTGATGCCCACCTTGTTGCCATGATGGATGGTAAAGGTGGCACCGTGAAACAGCTGGCGTGGTCCGCGGCGAATGGCAAGATTGGTGGCGTTTATCATGGTTGTAAATCGGTTGCTGCGATATGTCGGGTATGGGGTCTGTGGTAGCGAGTGTTCAACAGGGCGGGTTTTCCATATGGGAAATCAGGCTTCCCTGCGGAGCAGCCAGCAATGATGAATCTTCGGGTTGCGGGCAAAATCCTGTGGCAATGTCCTGCGGCTGATGTCCTCGATGGCCAGATCCGCCAGCGCCTTCCCGTCCAGTTTGAATTTACGGAAGTTGGTGGAAAAAATCAGTACCCCGTCCTTTGTCAGCAGTTTCATGCACTGGCGGATCACCTTTACATGGTCCCGCTGCACGTCCCAGGTGTGTTCCATGCGTTTCGAAGTGGAAAAGGTCGGCGGGTCGAGAAAGATCAGATCGAAGCCCTGCCAGGGTGAGCTCTGTTCAGCGGCCTGTTCCAGCCAGGCGAGGCAATCGGCCTGCAGCAGTTCATGGCGGGCCTCGGCGCAATCATTGAGCCGCAGGTTACGACGCGCCCAATCGACATAGGTGTTGGACATGTCCACGGACACCGACGAACGGGCCCCGCCGAGGGCGGCATGCACCGTGGCCACGCCCGTATAGCAGAACAGATTGAGGAACCGCTTGCCCTCCGCCATCTCACCGATCATCTGCCGGGTCAGGCGATGGTCCAGAAACAGGCCGGTATCGAGATAATCCGTGAAATTCACCCAGCAGCGCACCTGGCCATCACGCACCGGGTAAAAGGCGCCGTGCTGGCTGTGTTTTTCATACTGGGCCTTGCCCTTCTGCCGCTGCCGAACCTTGAGGAACACATGCTCCTGCGGGATCTGCAGCACCTCCGGAATCACCCCCAGGGCATCGCGCAGGCGGGCATCGGCCTTGTCGGCATCGATGCTGGCCGGAGCCTCGTATTCCTGCACATGCACCCACTGTTGCTCGCCCTGGTAGACATCCAGTGCAAAGGCATATTCCGGCAGATCGGCATCATACAGCCGGTAGCACTCGATGCCCTGCTGGCGCGCCCAGCGACCGATGTTTTTCAGATTCTTCCTGAGACGGTTGGCCAGCATGGGCGCGCCGTCGGTACGGGCATCCGCAGCAGCCGGCGCCAGCTGGCGTTCGCGGTGGCGGGACGGGGGTTGCGGCGAAGGGGCTGGCAGCTCGAGAAAATAGTCATCGGTAAGCGTGTAGTTGAGCAGCTTGCACTCGATGGCGCCATTGTACAGGGTGAAGGTTTCCCGGGAGCGGATGCCGAGCTGTCGTGCCAGCGGCGGGTTGCCGGTGAACACGGTGGCCCGCCAGTCGTGAAATTCGCGTTGCAGCAGCTGGCCCAGGTCCCAGTAGAGTTGCGGCAGGTCACTATCCCGGCCGATACGCTCGCCATAGGGTGGGTTCACCACCACCAGCCCCGGGTGTTCCTGCATGCGAGCCATGGCTGTCAGGGTGCGCACATCACGCCTTTCAATATGCACCCGGCCCTGCAGACCGGCCGCGGCGACATTGTCGATGGCCAGCTTCACGGCGTGGGCATCGGCATCAAAACCAAACACCGGCGGGATACGCGCCAGGCCTGCCTGCTGGCGTTGCATGGCCTCCTGCTGAACCGATTTCCAGCGTGCCGCATCATGGCCGCGCCAGCCCAGAAAGCCGAAATAGGTGCGCAGCAGACCCGGCGCCACGTCTCCCGCCAGCAGTGCTCCCTCGATGGCCAGGGTGCCGGAACCGCACATGGGATCCACCAGCGCCCCGCCCCGTTCGGCGATGGCCGGCCAGCCGGCCCGCAACAGGATGGCGGCAGCGAGGTTTTCCTTCAGTGGTGCCGGCGTGTTGTGCTCACGGTAGCCGCGGCGGTGCAGGCTTTCCCCGGACAAATCTAGGCTGACCCGCGCCTGGTCGCGGAACAGGTAGACATTGATGCGCACCGAGGGCCGCTCGGTATCCACTGATGGGCGGCGGCCATAACGGTCGCGGAACTGGTCGACAATGGCGTCCTTGACCTTCAGCGCGGCGAAGCGGCTGTGATGAATCTTCGAGTTACTGACATTGGCATCCACGGCCAGAGTGTCATCCGGCCCCAGGTGCTGCGCCCAGTCGATGGTCTGGATGCCGGCATAGAGTGCCTCCTGGGTTTCCGCCATAAACCGCGTGAGCGACATCAGCAGGCGGTTGGCAGTACGCGACCAGAGGCAGATCCGATAGGCGATGTCCAGGTCTCCGCTGCAGGCCACACCGGCCGTGCCCAGCTGAATATCCTGTGCCCCGAGTGGCCGGAGTTCCTCGGCGAGCAGGGCTTCCATACCCTTGGGCGTGGTGCAGAACAGCGATAGTGCTTCAGACATGTGCGGTGAACCCGGGCGGGAATTCCATTCAGACCAAAGGGCTTATTGTACTCGCAAATGGAACCGGTAGGATGGGCGGCTGTGATTCTGTTTACAACCCGGTATTCGAGGTATTCATAGTGGATCTAGCCAACGACGAACCCCAGTCCAGCCCCCGCACCATCTATCTTCAGGATTACCGGGTGCCGTCCTTCCAGGTCGAGACTGTGGATCTGCATTTCGAACTGGACCCTGAACATACCCGGGTGCGCTCGCGCCTGCAGGTGCAGCGCAATCCGGACGCCGCGGCCGATGACCGCCTGTTCCACCTCGATGGCCACGATTTGCAACTGCTGTCCATTGAGCTCGACGGCATTCCCCTGCCCGCCGACCGCTACCATCTCGACGCGGAATCCCTCGACATACAGGATGCCCCCGACCGCTTCTGCCTGGAAATCGAGTGTGCAATTGCCCCGGCCGCCAACACCGCACTGGAAGGGCTGTATGTATCCAGCGGCATGTTCTGCACCCAGTGCGAAGCGGAAGGCTTCCGGCGCATCACCTGGTTCCCGGACCGCCCCGATATCATGGCGCGTTATACCACCACCCTGGTGGCCGATAAGCGCCACTACCCGGTGCTATTGTCCAACGGCAATCCCGTCGAGCAGGGCGAACTGGACGACGGCCGTCACTGGGTGAAGTGGGAAGATCCCTTTCCGAAGCCCAGCTACCTGTTCGCACTGGTGGCGGGCGATCTGGTGCTGAAGGAAGACCGCTTCGTCACGGCTTCGGGCCGCGAGGTGGCGCTGCGCATCTACGTGGAACCGGCCAATGCCCACAAGTGTGATCATGCACTGCATTCCCTGAAGCAGGCCATGGACTGGGATGAGCGCACCTACGGTCGCGAATACGATCTTGATATTTACATGATCGTTGCTGTCGATGATTTCAACATGGGTGCCATGGAGAACAAGGGGCTGAATGTATTCAACTCCGCCTGCGTACTGGCCAGTCCCGAAACCGCAACTGACCAGGATTACTACAGCGTGCAGAGCATCATCGGCCATGAGTATTTCCATAACTGGTCGGGAAACCGCGTCACCTGTCGTGACTGGTTCCAGCTCAGTCTGAAGGAAGGCTTCACGGTATTCCGCGACCAGGAGTTCAGTGCCGATCTGAATTCACGGCCGGTGAAGCGCATCAGCGATGTGAATGTGCTGCGCACGCACCAGTTCGCCCAGGACGCCGGCCCCATGGCGCACCCGGTCCGCCCCGAATCCTATATGGAGATCAGCAATTTCTACACGGTGACCATCTACAACAAGGGTGCCGAAGTGGTGCGCATGATCGCCAACCTCGTGGGTCCCGAGGGATTCCGCAAGGGCACCGACCTGTATTTTGAACGCCATGACGGTCAGGCGGTCACCACCGATGATTTCGTCAAGGCCATGGAGGATGCGAACGATATCGATCTGGTCCAGTTCAGGCGCTGGTATCAACAGGCCGGTACCCCCGTGCTGAAGGCGACAGGGACCTATGATGAAGAGACACGGCAGTACTCCCTCACCATCGGGCAGTCCTGTCCACCCACCCCTGGCCAGCCGAAAAAACAGCCGTTCCATATCCCGGTTCAAATGACCCTGCTGGATCAGCAGGGCAATTGTATCTGTCAGCAGGTACTGGAACTGAAGCAGGCCAGTGAAACCTTCCGGTTCCAGAACCTGGATGCAGAACCGGTACCCTCGCTACTGTGTGGTTTCTCGGCACCGGTCAAGCTGGAACTACAGCAGTCCGATGCCGAACTCGCCTTCCTGCTGGGACATGACCCGGACCCGTTCAACCGCTGGGATGCCGGGCAGCGGCTGGCCATCAATACCCTGCTGCGACTGATCGATGCCGCGGAACAGGGCCAGCCGTTGACTCTGACGGGTGATTTTATCGAGGCCTATCGCAAGGTGCTGACCCATCCGGATCTGGACCCGGCGCTCATCGCCCAGACCCTCAGCCTCCCCGGTGAAGCCTATCTGGCGGATCAATGTGCCGTGGTCAATCCGCAGGCCATCCACGAGGCCCGGCAGTTCGTGCGCCGGGCATTGGCACAGGGGCTCAAACTGGAACTGCTGGCCGCCTACGAGGCAGCGCAAACCCCGCCCCCCTACGTCTTCGATGCGGAGTCCATGGGCCGTCGTTCATTGAAGAACCTTTGCCTTGGCTACCTGATGGAACTTGAAGAACCCGGACCGCTGGAGCATTGTATGGAGCAGTTCCGCAACGGCAACAACATGACCGATGTACTGGCCGCCCTCTCGCTCCTGGCGGATTACGATTTACCGGAACGGGCAGAAGCTCTCAACCAGTTTTACGAACAGTGGCAGGACGATTCGCTGGTGGTGGACAAGTGGTTTGGTCTCCAGGCCGGCTCACGCCTGGAAGACACGCTGGGGCATGTGCAGGCACTGATGCAGCACCCGGCCTTCAAACTCACCAATCCCAATAAGGTTCGTGCCCTCATCGGCCGTTTCTGTGCCGGTAACCCGGCGCGCTTCCATGCCGCCGATGGTGGTGGGTACTGTTTCCTCGGCGATCAGGTGCTGGCCCTCGATCCACTCAATCCCCAGATAGCTGCCCGCATGGTGGCCAACCTGAGTCGCTGGCAGCGTTACGAACCCAACCGAAGGGCACTCATGCATCAGCAGCTGGAACGCATCCAGCGAGCGCCAAACCTGTCCCGCGATGTGTTCGAGATTGTCACGAAAAGCCTCGCGGTCTGAAATGACCCGGGAAACGCAGACCGGTGACTGGTTTATCTACCTGGTGGAATGCGCCGACCAGAGCCTGTACACCGGTATCGCCCGGGACGTTACCCGTCGTGTTGCCGAACACAATGAGGGCCGTGGCGCCGCCAAGTACACCCGGGCGCGACGGCCGGTGACACTGGTTTACGTGGAAACGGCGGCCTCGCGGGCGGATGCATTGCGGCGTGAGGCCGCCATCAAAAAGCTGTCGCGAAAAGAGAAACTGCGTCTGCTTGCAGCCGATCAGTAATGCCTGCAGGTCGCCCGGCATTTCCACATCACCCGCGAGGATTTGCCGCCCGGGCCGGATTTGCATTTCACCCATCCATAGCGCAGTCTTACGTCATTCCAAACTACCGTAATTGAAGCAGCTCATGTCCGAAAACTTTGAACCCCGCAACGATCTCGAACGTAAACTGATGGCCACCCATGAAGGCCAAATGGCACAGGAGGCCTTTGTCAAAGAGCTCTTCGATGAGCAGGTCTTCATGCCTGTGCTGGACGATGATACCGGTGTGCAGGGACTGCAACGCTCCACCAAGGCCAAACCACTCACTCTGCAGGAGGAAGGTGGTGCCCATGTGCTGATCCTTTTCAGCAGCCCGGATCGCGCCAAGCCTTTCGTACAGCATTACCCTGGTTATGAGAAAGGTGGTCTGCTGACGGAATTCAGCTGGGTGGTGGAACGCATTGGCAGTGGCGTGGGAATCGCCCTGAATCCGGGCTGGGATGTAGGGATCGATTTTGACCCGGACATGGTGGCGGCCCTGATAAAGAAACAGGAAAAACCGGGCGCCGAGGCTTAGCCCTGCGGCCTCCCCTGGATTCCCAAGACGGACGCTCAGTCCGTCTTTTCGTTTCGGAACCCCAGAATGCAGGCCTCCAGGGCAGCTTCATCGATGGGAAAGGTGAAGATACCGTCAAAGGCAAACCGATTGCGGATCTTGTCAAACTGGTATTCCACTTCCTGCTCGTAAAACACCACGACCCGGGTGCCCCGATTATGCTGGGCGGTGGCCACGATCGACTCGAGGGTACTGGTGCGATCACGAAAGTCAGATTGGTAATTGAATTCCGCCACAATGACTCCGGGTTTTTTCTTCTTGATGATGGCCAACGCCTTGCGCATGGTGTGTTCGACGATCACCTGAAAACCGGCGCGCTGGTACAGGGGCGCAAAATTGGGATAACCGCCAAGTTCGACAATGGACAGCAGGAGACCCGGATTCGCAGTTCCGATCATGGATTGTAATGGATTCTATACGGATGGAAGACGAAGAGTAGCAAGTTCAGGACAGCAGGTCATCTGCCGCTGTACTGGGTATTCCCGGAATCGTATGCCATTTGATTTCCCCTGAAGAGTATTGCCAATGAGCTCAGGCCGTTTTATACGCAATATAAGAATCCTTATTCTGCTGCTGGTCCTGCTGTTTGTGGCAATTAATACCTGGCTGATAAAACTCCGCACAACCGATTGGGATGATTCCCTGTGGGTGACGATCTACCCCATCAATGGTGATGCCAACACCGCGGTTCAGGCTTATATCGATTCACTGAATGAGACGGATTTTGAATCCATCGAACAGTTTATGGCCCGCGAGGCACGGCGTTACGGTGAAGAGATCCAGGAACCCATTACCATCAAGCTGGCGCCAGAGGTGGCAGAGCGCCCCCCCAAACCTCCGACAGATGGCAGTGTGATGGCTACCATGTGGTGGAGCCTGCATATGCGTTACTGGGCCTATCGGCACAACACCTACACAGGCCCGAATCCCGATATTCAGATCTTTGTGGTGTATCATGACCCTTCATTGCATCAGCGTGTCGACCATTCGCTGGGTCTGCAAAAAGGTTTGATCGGAGTCGTGAATGCATTCGCGCACCACCAGGATGCTGATCGCAACAACATCGTCATTACCCATGAACTGTTGCATACCCTAGGGGCGAATGATCGGTACAATCCGGAAACCAATGCACCCCTATTTCCGCTGGGCTATGCTGATCCCGAACAGTTCCCCCTGTATCCTCAGCGGCGTGCCGAGCTGATGGCAGGCAGGATTCCAATCAGCGCACAACAGTCACGCATGCCGGCGCATTTCAGGGAAGTAATGATCGGCCCGTTCACTGCGCGTGAGATACGTTGGCTGGAGTAAGGATCGTCGTCCCATGAGTCAAGCGAAGTTAATTGAAATCACCAGTGAGCGTGCCATACAGGAACAGCTTATTACCGCCCTGCAGCATTATGTGGACATGCAATTCCCGCCCGGTAGTGTCGACTGCGGCCAGGTGGCCCGCGAGGAATTGCTGAATGTGGTTGTATCCCTTCGGGAGCAGATGGGGACACCCGATCCGGCACGATACAACCGACGCATGCGCGCCATGGTCAAGGAAGGAATACGGGTTTATTACGACTTTCTTTCCCGCCAGGATGGTAATGCCCGCAGTCATGAATGTGAATTACTGCAACGGGCCGGGAAAGGGACGCGGTTTACGGACGCGGACCTCACTGCCGCCAGGATGCAGGATCAAGTGGATACCCATGGACCGCTGGGCTGCTGATGCGCAGCTGCCCGGCATAAAAAACAAGAGGGATTGAAATGAGCGCACTGCAACCTGCCGCCGACCGCGTTGCCCGCACCGTACAGAAGGCATCGGATCTGTTCGTACGCTGCCTCGAAGCCGAGGGAGTCACGCATATCTTCGGTGTACCCGGCGAGGAAAATGCCGATCTGATGATTTCCCTGATGGAAAGCCCTATCGAATTCGTGCTATGCCGTCACGAACAGGCTGCCGCTTTTATCGCAGATGCCTATGGCCGCTTGACCGGCAAAGCCGGCGTCTGTCTCGCCACCCTGGGTCCTGGCGCCACCAACCTGGTCACCGGCCTGGCAGATGCCAATATGGACCGTGCACCGGTGGTGGCCATCATCGGTCAGGGTTCCAGCAAACGTCTGCACAAGGAAAGTCATCAGAATATGGATGCCATCGCCATGTGCAAACCCATTTCAAAATGGGCCCATTCCATTCGTGATAGTGAGACGATCCCCGAGGTGGTACGCAAGGCCTTCAAACTGGCTGAAGCGGAAAAACCCGGTGTCTGTGTGATGGAACTTCCCGAAGACATCGCCAAGGAATCGGCCATCGGCCGCCCCATGAATGTCTATAAGACCCGCCGTCCCGCTGCGGACCACAAGGCCGTGGCGCAGGCGGTGGAACTCCTGTCCCGGGCAAAAAAACCGCTAATTCTCGCGGGTAACGGAGCGGTGCGAAAACGGGCTGCCAGCCAGCTCAAGCGGCTGGCGCACAAAACCGGTATCCCGGTGGTAAACACCTTCATGGGCAAGGGCGCCATGCCCATGGACGACAAACATTGTCTATTCACCATGGGCCTGCAGGGTAAGGACCATATCAACCATGCCATGGATGATGTGGATGTGGTGGTTACCGTTGGCTATGACCTGGTGGAGTATTCGCCGAGTTTCTGGAATGCCGACATGAAAAAGGCCATTATCCATATCGATTTCTTACCGGCCGAGATCGACACCCACTACACCGTGGCCGTGGATGTGACCGGCGACATAGCCGACGCCCTGTGGCAGATCAACATGGAACTGGAACGCAGCCACGGCAATCATCTGCCGCTGCAGGATATTGATCAGTGGTTACGGGTACGCCAGGGCATTCTGGATGATTTCGCCATGGAGCAGGAAGACCGGTCTTTCCCTATGAAACCGCAAAAAATCATCTGGGATGTGCGCCGATTCCTGGGTGCGGAAGACCTGCTGCTTTCCGATGTCGGTGCCCACAAGATGTGGATTTCCCGTTACTACCAGTGCTACACGCCCAACACCTGCCTCATTTCCAATGGTTTCTGTTCCATGGGCTTTGCCCTGCCCGGCGCCATTGGCGCCAAGATGGCACATCCCGAAAGGCGGGTGCTGGCCATCTGCGGCGATGCCGGTTTCATGATGAACGTGCAGGATCTGGAGACCGCTGTACGCCTTGAACTCAACGTGGTGTATATGGTGTGGGAAGATGGTGAATATGGCTTGATTAAATGGAAGCAGCAAAACCAGTTTCAAGGACGGCATTCCGAACTCGGGTTTGGCAACCCGGACTGGGAGGTGCTGGCGCAGGCCTTTGGCATGTGGGGCAGACGCCTTGCCAGTGCTGAGGAATTGCCAGCAGTGTTGTCGGAGGCCTTTGCTCAGCCCGGCCCGGCCCTGATTGCCGTGCCGGTTGATTACCAGGAGAATCTGAAACTGACCGAACGGTTGGGCAAGATCGAGTGTACGATTTAGGGCCTATTGGTCCATGGCATTACCAATCTTTTGATTGGTGCAGACCGGGAAAAAACAATGACGCCCGCAGGCGCCAAATAACCATGCCCTCCATGCGGAGGGCTTATCATTATAATTCGTGTGCTCAGTCGTCGGAGTCGATACAGCCCTGTGGCTCCGGCAAGCCGGCGATACGCGAACCCTGACGGGAAGGACCTTTCGGGAACAGCTGGTAGAGGTGTTCCTTGCTCGCTCGCTCCACGCCCACTTCCTCGGCCATGTGCTTCATCAGAATACGCACCATCGGGGTGATGCCATATTCGAAATAGAATTGACGCAGGAAATCCAGTACCTCCCAATGGTCGTCGCTCAGCTTGATGCCTTCCTTGTCGGCCATGAAATAGGCCAAATGTTTGTTCCAGCGATGCAGATCAACCAGGTTTCCGAGTTGCGTTACCCGGTAGGTCTCTCCTTCGAAATCAAAGGAATCCGTGAAATGGGATTTGGACGGCGCGGCCTTCCCACTATAAGTGCTGCGTTCCAGCTCCACATCCAGCATGGGGATGGGAATACCCGCGAGCTTGGAGCCCTGTACCAGGACCCCACCGGGAAACAATGCCGCCAGTTCATCATCGCCAAAGCGATCCGAACCGGTCCGTTCTTTCAGGCTCCGTTTCAGCAGTTTTTTGACCGGTGAAACGTTATACGATTGGTAATAATCACGCATTGAATTGAGTACGTGCCAATGGTCATCGATCAGCTTCAATCCATCCCGGGATGCCAGTTCATGAGCAACTCCCTCACTCCAATCGGATAAATTAGCCAGACGACCATCGGCCAGAACCTCAAATTTCAAACTGGAAGCTGTTACTGTCATTGTCTTGTTCCCTCAATTTGAGTTGATACAACCCACACTGAAACAAGCCTAGTACATAGCCGGCATACACGGCTTGCGCATATTCCCGGATGTGAGTAGCCCCTTATTCAGTCTGGATTTCCGGCCCCCCTACAGCCCGCCAGAAAAGTAGGCCGGGTGCCGTTGCCTGCCTACTCCCCTAATAGCGGGTGCAGAGGATATTCCTTAAACAAAAAGAATTTATCGGGACAAAACCACACTGGAACAGTGCGGAAAATAAAGGGAAAAATTGACAGAAAAACATGGGCACGAAGGGGCACACCCCTTCGCTTTATTGCTATCGAGCCGGCTCAGTTATCACCCGGGCGCCAGATACCAAAGGCCTCTTCGGCGGGAGGACTGGCTGGTTTACGCTGGCCCTCGATATCGGCCATGACATGCTCCGAAAAGGCATAGAGATGTTCCAGGATCTCCTTTTTCGTCGCCTTGGGCATATCCTGGCTGCCCAGTAGAACGCCGATGATGGCAGCAAGATACTGGGCCGCTATGCCGGAATCCTGTGCCTGTGGATCGCGTGCGACGATGATGTCCTGGACGGCATGGATCATTTCCTGGGAAAGTTGCAGTTCACTCATGAAGCGGGCCCCTGTTGATATGAATAAACAAAGGATTATACGGGACCTGCACCCCGCCTAATTCCATGCGGTAGCAACGGAAATGTCCGGGTTCTGTATCCGCTTCGGGTGCCATACAATGAGGGCTCACTGACCAATCGGATCCGCCATGCCACTTCAGTTCAGTCCCCATCCCGGTGCCCATGAGAGACGTCTGCAACGACTGGCCGGGAACCCTCTGTTTCCGGATTCCCTGCGTACCGTCTCGCAGGCCGATATCGTGTCCGCCAGGCAGCGGGATATCGAGGAGCTGGAGCGATTCCAGCAGGAGTTCCAGGCCTTGCTACAGGAGGCAATGAATCTCGCCCCCAATGTTGAGTCGGACGTGGTACTGAACCTCAAGGAACGACTGGATATGGCCTACGAGCGCAGTTCCAGCCTGATGGGCAAGCAGGATGCCGTGCAACAGGCCTTACGCAAGCTGATCGAGGTGGTAATGCGGACGGTGCGTAGTCATGCCCAGGACGATCCACAGGCATTGCAGAAGCTGGAGGACGAAGACCTGGCCCGCAGCGCACATTTCCAACTACAGGCATTCCCCCTGGTGGCCGATCTATTGCGGGAGGATGGTGTTATCGAGGAGAACGAACTGGTGCCTACCTTGCTCAGCGCATCGCAGGAGAGCCTGGCGGCGGCGGCAGGGCTATTCACCTCTGACCAGCTTGTTGTCCTTGCGCAACAAGGGGCCGACCTGCTGGAACAATGCCGGCGTATGGGCCATGATCTACCAATGGCATGGGAACGACTGCGGGAAATTCAGGCCATGGCCGCTGCAGCCCCCTTACAACAGACCATCAATTAGCTACGATAGCGGGGTATCAAGCGGTCATGACTTCTCTCACTCATTCGCGCTACCCCCTCATGACCCCGGCTGCCGAGCCGCTGCGCAAACGGGCCCCTGTGATCGATGAGAATGGCCGGCCCCTCAGCGATTTCATGATGTTGTTCCCCAAATTGCGTGATAAACCCCGTCACCAGGTGGAACGTACCCTGGTGGCGGTCCAGGGGGTACTGGCCAATTTCGAGGCCAACGTGGTATTTGCCGAACTCAACCTCAAATTGAATATTCTCTGGGTTTCCATTCGACCCGTGCAGGGCCTGCGCCTGGAGATTGCCGATGCCATCCAGTGCCTGGTACCGGATGCCAAACTGGTGTCCCATATCTGATCGTGACAGGATGCGGAACCATGCATCCCGTTCCTGCCGCCCCTCGGTATCCCGGGGTACGTTCTTGCCCGTCAGCACGAACTAGGCTATTGTTTCCTGTCCAAAAATAAAACTGCCCGTATCCCGATGCATTGCATCGTCAGACCGCTTCAGCCCAGAAGCGCCGGGCCCTTTGCACGAAAAAGAAGAAGGGATGCACGACACCATGGAGCTCCAGCTGCGACGCGAGGATGACCGGCGGCACCAGGATCGCAGACGCGGACAGGAGCGCCGCTCTCACCCGCAGGACCTGAATCGGGCATTTCCTACCTGGCAGGAGCAAAAGGTACAGTTTTTCACCCGCTACCTGTTCTGGGCCCTGGGTCTCACGTTTTTCAATTTCGCCGAAGGGATCGAGCCGGTCTGGATATCCCTGGGACAGCTCAACCTGGCCTATGGCGCCTATTTCCTGCTGCATACCAGTATCGTCGTCCATGCGGCCCGCAGGCATGATTGCCCGCCGCGGTACCGTCTTGCCATGTGGGTGGATATCGCCATTGTCTCCATCTCCGTGCTCAACGATCCCTATGCCCTGCCCCCTTCCATGCTGGTCTTCATCATGGTGGTCCTGGGCAATGGTATGCGCTATGGCATGCGCATGTTCGGCGAGGCGCTGGCAGGTTGTTTCGGCGCCTTGATGCTGGTGTTCAGTCTGCGCTACATGGGCCGGATTCAGGAATTGAGCGCCGGCCTGATGTTCCTGAACCTGTTCGGGGCCATTATCCTCATCTACAGCTACATTCTCATGAGCCGGATCGAGCGCAGCCGCATGCAACTCGAGCAGCGTAGCCGACTCGACACCCTCACCGGCCTGATGAATCGCCGTGCCCTGTATGAATCAGCGGATTATCTGTTCAGTTTCATGGAACGTCACGGCGGTGGGATAGCCTTGATATTGGCGGATCTCGACCGTTTCAAGGCCATCAATGATTCCTACGGCCATGCCCGTGGCGACGAGGTACTGCAACGCTTCGCTGACATTCTGCAACATTCGGTGCGCACAACGGATATTGCCGCCCGACTTGGCGGTGATGAGTTTGTGCTCTTGCTTCCGGAAGCCGGACTGGACGAAGCAGAGACAGTGGCAAAACGGATTCAGGATCAGGTGCGAGAATATGCACGGGGGGCCGGACTGGATTTCGGTACCACCATCGCCTTCGGCGAAGCGCCTGCGCAGGGCCGTACCCTGGATGAGTTGCTACAACGGGTGGATGAGGCCCTGTACCTGTCCAAGGGACGGAGCGATTGTACCGGTATTCAGCGAGTACAGATGCCGCCGCACCAGGAGGAACTCAGCCTGACGCCGGAACTGGCCAAAGAATAACCGGATTCCGCGGCCATTAGCGGCCGCGAGTGACCTCAAACTGCGCTGATCCTGTCCACTCCCCCCAGATACCCCCGCAACGCCTCCGGCACCACCACCGAGCCGTCGGCCTGCTGGTAATTTTCCAGGATGGCCACCAGGGTACGGCCCACGGCGAGGCCGGAACCATTGAGGGTATGCACCAGTTCCGGCTTGCCGGTCTCCGGGTTGCGCCAGCGGGCCTGCATACGCCGCGCCTGGAAATTCTCGAAATTGCTGCAGGAGGAGATCTCCCGGTAGCAGTTCTGGCTGGGAATCCAGGCCTCCAGGTCGTAGGTCTTGGCTGCAGAGAAGCCGATATCACCGGCACACAGGGCCAGCACCCGGTAGGGAATCCCCAGCTTCTGGAGAATGGCCTCGGCATGGCCGGTGAGTGCTTCCAGTACTTCATATGAACGGTCCGGCGGGACGATCTGTACCAGTTCCACTTTCTCGAACTGGTGCTGGCGAATCATGCCGCGGGTGTCCTTGCCATAGGCGCCGGCCTCGGAACGGAAACAGGGGGTATGGGCCACGAAGCGCAGAGGCATCTGTTCCGCTGCCACGATCTCCCCCCGAACCATGTTGGTCACCGGTACCTCGGCGGTGGGAATCAGGTAATAAGGTGTTTCTCCCCGGGTGGCGAACAGGTCTTCCTCGAACTTCGGTAATTGCCCGGTACCGCGCAGGCTGTCGGCATTGACCAGGTACGGTACATAAACCTCCTGGTAACCATGTTCCCCGGTATGGGTATCGAGCATGAACTGGATCAGCGCACGATGCAGGCGTGCCATCTGGCCACGCATGACGGAAAATCGCGCGCCGGACAGCTTGGCAGCTGTTTCAAAATCCAGCAGGCCGAGCCCCTCACCTACATCCACATGGTCCTTTACCTCGAAATCGAAATTGCGCGGCTCACCCCAGCGGCGGATTTCCTGGTTGTCACTTTCGTCACGGCCATCCGGCACCGATGCATGCGGGGTGTTGGGGATACCCATGAGGATGTCATTGAGTTCCTCCTGCAAGCGGGCAAGTTCCTGCTCGGCAGCCTTGAGCTGTTCGCCCAGTCCTTCCACTTCCTTGAGCAGGGGCGCGATATCCTCGCCTGCCGCCTTGGCCTTGCCGATATGCTTGGAACGACTGTTACGGTCGGCCTGCAGGTTCTGGGTATGTACCTGCAACTCCTTGCGACGTTCTTCCAGTTCGTTCAGGCGGGTGGTATCCAGCGTAAAGCCCCGGCGCGCCAGTTGTGCGGCCACGGTGTCCAGTTCGCTACGAATCAGTTTCGGGTCCAACATGGGTTTGCTTTGCCTTATTCGTTAATCTGTGCCGGCCAGCGTACGAGATGGCCGGGTGGAATGCGGTCCTTGAGATCCTCGAGAATGCGGTCGACCTTCTCCGGGTCATCGAAAAATTCCAGCACCAACGGAAGATCGAGCGACATATCCAGCAGCGAGGAGGAGTGAATGATGCCGGATCGCCCAAAACCGCTGATACCGCGAAACAGGGTTACCCCGCGCACCTTTTCCTCGTCGTGGAGGCACTGAAACAGCTGCTGTGCCTTGCCATCGCTTTCGGTGAGATAGATACGCACCACGCTTACATCCCGCATGTTCATAATTGTCTGCCCACCAGTACGCCCAGCCCAGCGGCCCCAACACACACCAGCACACTGATCAGCATATTGGCCAGTGCCCGGCCAAGCTGGCCCGCTTCAATCAGGTTCACCGTCTCCATGGAAAAGGTGGAAAAGGTAGTGAAAGCACCCAGCAGCCCGACCAGCAGGAAGGCCCGCAGCACCGGCCCTGCCGCACTGCGCTCCAGGAGCCAGATGGTCAGAAAACCCATGATCAGACTACCCAATACATTGACGAACAGCGTGCCATAGGGAAAGCCCCGCCCCGTGAGCGCATAAATACCATTCGCGGTCCAGTACCGCAGCAGTGCTCCGAGGGCACCCCCCGCGGCTATGGCCAGTGTCTGATACATGGAATACTTCGCTTACTCCGGTAATGACTGAAAATCAATGGTACACCAGTACGATTTGGATCAGGAGTCCCGCGCCTTGCGATCCAGTTCCCGCAAATAGGCCAGTTTCTCGGCGATCTTGATCTCCAGCCCACGTGGCACCGGTTGGTAGTACTGCACCGGTGCCATGTCATCGGGAAAATACTTTTCGCCGGCGGCATAGGCTTCCGGTTCATCATGGGCATAGCGGTAAGTCTTGCCGTAGCCCAGTTCCTTCATCAGTTTCGTCGGTGCATTGCGAAGATGCAGCGGCACTTCCTGCGACCCCCTCTTCTGCACATCCTTGCGGGCGGCATTGTAGGCCATGTATACCGCGTTACTCTTGGGGGCGCAGGCGAGGTACAGCACCGCCTGCGCCAGTGCCAGCTCCCCTTCCGGACTCCCAAGGCGTTCCTGCGTATCCCAGGCCTGCAGGCAGATGCCCAGGGCGCGGGGATCGGCATTTCCAATATCCTCGGACGCCATACGCAGGATGCGCCGCGCCAGGTACAGGGCATCGCAGCCACCGTCGAGCATGCGCACCAACCAGTACAGGGCTGCATCGGGGGCTGAGCCGCGCACCGACTTGTGCAGGGCGGAGATCTGGTCATAGAAGGCCTCACCGCCCTTGTCGAAGCGGCGCACCCCGCCGCTGATCACTTCGCCGAGTACCGCTTCGGTAATCTGCTCGCCGCCGGCATCGGAGACAGCCAGATCGCTGGCGATTTCCAGCAGGTTGAGCGCACGGCGCGCATCACCATCGGCGGCTTCGGCCAGCTGGTCGCGCAGGGACTCGTCCATCTGCACCTGGCGGCTGCCAAGGCCACGCTGCGTATCGCTCAATGCCTGGTCGATGATGTCACGCAGGGCATCACGGGTAAGTGACTTCAACACATAGGTGCGGGCCCGCGACAACAGTGCGTTATTCAACTCGAAGGACGGATTCTCGGTGGTGGCACCGACGAACAGGATGGTGCCATCCTCGACGAAGGGCAAAAAGGCATCCTGCTGGGCCTTGTTGAAGCGATGCACCTCGTCGACGAACAGAATGCTGAGGCGGCCTTCGGATGCACGGATGGCACGGGCGGCCTCCATGGCCTGACGAATGTCCTTGACGCCCGCCAGTACCGCCGACAGGGTCATGAACTCCGCCCCGGTGCGCTTCGCCAGCAGCCGGGCCAGGGTGGTCTTACCGGTACCCGGCGGACCCCAGAACAACATGGAATGCAAGCGTCCCGCTTCAATAGCCAGGCGCAATGGCTTACCGGAGCCCAGCAGGTGCTCCTGGCCGATGAATTCCTCCAGGCTGCGTGGCCGCATGCGGTCGGCCAGTGGGCGGAAGGGTTCCGGAATACTTGCCATCGAAGGGGTTATTGCGGGGTGCCGATCAGGTCGGTACCTGGTGGTGGAGAGAATTCAAACAGGTCGGGTTCCAGTGGCTGGTTGCGCTGCACCTGCTGAAAATCCAGCCGGGTGAGGTTACCGAAACTGTCCTGAATCTGCATCACTTGCAATTCAGTGCCGACAAAGCCGAGATGAATTTCCTGCACGGTACTATCACTGGTTTTGGGGATCAGCCGGTACCATTCCAGTGTGCCTTCCCCCGTCATGGCAGTGATGCTAAACAGGCTGGTGACATCCTTTCCGCCGCTCAGCAGCATGGCCGGAGTGTCAGTGAGCACTTCTGCAGCCGGTTTTACCGTGACCTGTTCTAGATCGCGGTCGTAAGTCCATAGGTTGCGGCCATCGGCCACCAGTTCCTGCTCATAGGGAGTCTGATAGTTCCAGCGGAAACGGCCAGGGCGGTGAATCCAGACATGGCCACTGGATTCCTGCAGCATGCCCTGTTCCTGGTTCTGCACCTGCTGCACGAAGTCCGCATCGAGAGTCTGCAGGTTGGCAAAGAATTGTTCGACCTGATTGGCGGCAAGTGCTGTGGCGCTGCCCAGCAGCATGCCGATTATGACGAGGGTGCGCACTACAAGCATGATGTATGACCTGAATAATGAATGTAAACGCGGGCGCGGAAATCAATCCACATCCGGGGGCGGCGGCGCCAATACCTCGCGGTTGCCATTGGACTGCAACGGCCCGACGATGCCACTGGCCTCCATCGCCTCCACCATGCGCGCGGCACGGTTGTAGCCGATCTTGAGTCGACGCTGCACCCCGGAAATCGAGGCACGACGAGTCTCGGTGACGATACGCACCGCCTGGTCGTAGAGCGGATCGGATTCCGTATCAGCGCCCTCGTCCATGCCCACGAAATCGCCACTACCACCTTCGGGAACCCCCTGCAGAATCTCCTCGATGTAATCGGGGCTGGAGGTTTTTTTGAGGTGATCCACCACATGGTGTACTTCCTGGTCAGCCACGAAGGCGCCATGCACACGGGTCGGCAGGCCGGTGCCGGGGGCGAGATACAGCATGTCACCATGTCCCAGCAACTGCTCGGCTCCCCCCTGGTCAAGGATGGTGCGTGAATCCACTTTCGAAGACACCTGGAAGGCAATACGGGTTGGGATATTGGCCTTGATCAGGCCGGTGATGACATCCACCGAGGGCCGTTGTGTTGCCAGGATAAGATGAATTCCGGCAGCACGCGCCTTCTGCGCCAGCCGGGCGATCAGCTCCTCCACCTTCTTGCCGACCACCATCATCAGGTCAGCCAATTCGTCCACTATGACCACGATGTAGGGCATGGGTTCCAGGGTGGGCGGCGGTGCTGCCGGGTCCAGCGCTGCCTCGGCGTTGTAGAGCGGATCAGCCAGTGGCTCACCGGCCGCCTCGGCCTCGCGAATCTTCTTGTTGGCACTGGCAAGGTTGCGCACACCCATGGCGGACATGAGCTTGTAACGCCGCTCCATCTCCGCCACGCACCAGCGCAAGGCGTTGGCAGCGTCCTTCATGTCGGTGACCACCGGCGTCAGCAGATGGGGGATGCCCTCGTAGATGGACAGCTCCAACATTTTGGGATCGATCATGATCATGCGGGTATCGGTGGGCAGCGTCTTGTAGAGAATGCTGAGAATCATGGCGTTGACCGCCACCGATTTACCGGAACCGGTGGTGCCGGCCACCAGCAGGTGCGGCATCTTGGCCAGATCCACCACCACCGGCATGCCACCGATGTCCTTGCCCAGCCCCAGCGACAGCGGCGAGCTCGCACGATCGTAGTCCGCGGATTTGAGGATCTCGCTCAAGGAGACGATCTCACGATGTTCGTTGGGGATCTCCAGCCCCACCACCGATTTCCCCGGGATGATTTCCACCACGCGCACGCTGATGGCGGACAGGGCGCGGGCCAGATCCTTGGCCAGGTTGGAGATCTGGCTGACCTTCACCCCGGTACCCGGCTGCAGCTCGAACCGGGTGATCACCGGTCCCGGTTGCACTGCGACGACTTCCACCTCGATACCAAAGTCCGCCAGCTTCATTTCCACCAGGCGCGACATGGCCTCCAGGGCCGACTCGGAATAGCCCTTGTCGGAGACCCGCGGTGGTTCCAGCAGAGAAAGCGGTGGCAGCTCGGAATTTTCCGGTGGATCAAACAGGGTCACTTGACGTTCGCGCTCGGTACGCGTGCTCTCCTCCACCTTGCGGATCACCGGCTCGATCTTCACCGGTTTGCGCTTTTCGGTCTTCTCCTTGACCACCTTGGCAACTTCCTCCCGCTCACGCTTGGCCTTGCGGCCCTCGAGGTAGACCCGCAGGCGTGACATGGCATCGCGCAGGTATTCGAACAGCTCCAGGGTCATATGGCCGGTCTTGTCCATCACCGACAACCAGGAAATACCGGTGAACAGACTTGTGCCCACCAGGAACAGGGCCAGCAGGAACAGGGTGGCGCCCATGAAGCTGAACAGGCTTACCAGGCCGTGGCCGACCACGTCACCGAGAATGCCACCGGCATCCAGGGGCAGCACGCCCTCCGCCACCTTGAAGTGCAGCGAGGTCAGACCGCAGCCACCACTCACGGTCAGCAGGAAGCCACCCCAGCGAACGGCGAGCACATGCAGATCAATACCACCGCTCTGGGTACGGCCCTGGAATACCAGCCAGCCGCTGTAGCCCACCATGATGGCAAACAGATAGGCGAGATAGCCGAACAGATAGAGAAACACATCGGCGAACCAGGCCCCCACAATGCCACCTGCATTGGCGATCTCCACCGGCCCACCACGATGGGACCAACCGGGATCGGCAGGGGAATAGGTGGCCAGGGATGCCAGCAGGTAGGCGGCCATGGCGAGCAGGATCAGCAACGCACCCTCTCGTAGACCACGGGCCACATGGTGGGTGAGCGCAGGTGTATCTGCTTTTGTGCGTCGGGCTTGAGCCAAGGTAATAATATCGCTGAGGTTTATATGCTAAAAACTGAATATTACTCGGATTTTTCGCTATGACAAGTGCGTACTGGAAATGAGACCCCGGGATCGGAAATGACACCATACAGGCACCGGGCGAGCACTTTACCGTCCCGGCCAGTTTCCGTACCATAAAGCCTTTGCTGATTCAGGCAGGTCCTTTGGATCAGTGAGAATCCCCTTATCCGGCGGGCATTTCGCGGGACTCCAGGTTCCGGCGGAAACGGAACCTTGCCCGGCCCATCCCCCGCCGCATGCAAAACTGGAGTCATTATACATGAGCGAAGCCAAGCACTGCCGTCTTCTCATCCTGGGTTCCGGACCGGCCGGCTACACCGCCGCCATCTATGCCGCGCGCGCCAATCTGAACCCGGTGCTGGTCACCGGCCTGGAACAGGGCGGCCAGTTGATGACGACTACGGACGTGGAGAACTGGCCGGCCGGCATCGAGGGTCTGCAGGGCCCGGCGCTGATGGAAAACATGCGTGAGCATGCCGCCCGTTTCAATACCGAAATCATCTTCGACCATGTCAATCATGTGGATCTCGGCCAGCGTCCCTTCCTGCTCAAGGGTGATGCAGGACACTACACCTGTGATGCACTGATCATCGCCACCGGCGCATCGGCCCAGTACCTCGGCATACCCTCCGAAGAAACATTCAAGGGGAAAGGCGTGTCCGCCTGTGCCACCTGTGACGGTTTTTTCTATCGTGGCCAGAAGGTGGCGGTCATTGGTGGCGGCAACACCGCCGTGGAAGAAGCCCTTTACCTGGCCAACATCGCGGCCCATGTAACCCTGGTGCACCGTCGCGACGCCCTGCGTTCGGAAAAGATCCTCCAGGACCGCCTGTTCGAGAAAGAAAAGGAAGGCAAGGTCACCATCGAATGGAATCATGTGCTGGATGAAGTGCTCGGCGACCAGTCCGGGGTAACCGGTGCTCGCCTGAAGAGCACCCAGGATGGCAGCACCAAGGATATTGACCTGACCGGTGTATTTATCGCCATCGGCCACAAACCCAACACCGCCCTGTTCGAAGGCCAGTTGGACATGCACCACGGCTACATCACCGTAAAAAGCGGTCTGGAAGGTAATGCCACCGCCACCAGCGTGGAAGGTGTGTTTGCTGCCGGTGACGTGGCGGATCACATCTACCGACAGGCCGTCACTTCGGCCGGTTCCGGTTGCATGGCGGCCCTGGATGCGGAAACCTACCTGGATCAGCTGGCAGCCAAATAAGCCTATTCACCCAGGGTTTTGACGATCTGCTCGTAGACAAACCCGTGTAACGCAATGATCTCAGCTTCATCCATGGGCATGAATTCCAGCCCATGGGCGAAGCTGATGCTGTCATTGTCACGGGTTTCCTGCTGTACATTACGCACCCGGGAGGGGATCGACATCAGTTTCTCCACCCCGCCCATCTTGAATGCAAAGCTCAATTTCACCTCATCATCCGCTTCCGCCAGGCGCTGCTCGCTGACCACCAGGGCACCGGAAGTACTGATATCGACGACCGTGGCCGGCTGGGGTTTTTCGAAACTGAAGGCCGGGTTTGTAGTATTCTGAAGGGCTGAAAACAGCTTGACCCGCACCCGCTGCGCCTTGCGCACAACGATCTGTTCCATCTCCTGCGGGTAGGCCAGATGCATGTAGGGATAGGGAGAGGCACTGCTGCGCAGGACCTTGCTATTAAATCCCACGACCCGGTTACCGGACAGAATGCGTACCACGAAGGGTTGCCCTTCGCGCATCATCAGTACCTTCCCATCCAGCTTCGGAGTGGTCACGATGAGGCTGCGCCCTGCCAGATAGCCGATCACATGCACCAGCAACCGTTCCCGGCTGTCCCGATCCAGATACTGCAACTGCAGGGTATCGCCGATATTCAGTTTTAGATCGACATGTGCCATGAAGGGCCAGATTCCACAATAACCATAATGCAATCGGCACTATACTCCAAATCGATTCCGTTGCGCGAGCCCGACTTTCCATGGCCTGTCCAGCATTGGGTACAATGGTCCCATGGAACTGAAGATCATCCCGTCCATCGACGTCCTTGGCGCTTCCGAATGGAATGCCGTCGCCGGTACGGACAACCCTTTTCTACGGCATGAATTCCTTGCCGCACTGGAACGCCATCATTGCGTGGGGGAACAATATGGCTGGTTGCCCCGCCACCTGCTCGCGTTCGATGACAATGGCAGGCTGGCAGGTGCGGTGCCCCTGTACCTGAAGGACAATTCCTACGGAGAATTTGTATTTGACTGGGCCTGGGCCGATGCCTTCCAGCGTAACCGGATTGCCTATTATCCCAAGGCAGTGGTTTCCATCCCCTATACACCGGCGACTGGACCTCGGCTGCTGGTTCGTAAAGATGTCGATCGGGACCGTGTCGCAGTGGCCCTGATTAAACTGGCCCGTGCGCTGATGGAACAGGAACAGTTGTCCTCGCTGCATTGGCTGTTCACCAATGCAGCGGACACCACCCTGTTAGAGCAACAGGGTTTCATGTTGCGCCTGGGCTGCCAGTTTCACTGGCACAACAAGGGGTACCGGGATTTCGAGGATTACCTGGCAGCACTTAATTCCCGCAAGCGCAAAAATGTGCGTCGTGAACGCCGCCATGTACAGGAAGCGAATATCGACCTGCGTGTCGTGCATGGTCACGAAATGACCGCCGAGGAATGGTCAGTCATGCACACCTTTTACCGTTCCACCTTTGAGAAGAAATCCGGCATCCCTACCCTGAGCCAGGCATTTTTTGCAGAACTCAGCCGCACCATGGGAGAACAACTGGTCATGGTGTTTGCCTATCACCAGGGCCAGGCCGTGGCCGGGGCCATAAATTTCAGGAGCAGCGATACCCTGTATGGTCGCCACTGGGGCTGCCGGGAGGATTTTCACAGCCTGCATTTTGAGGCCTGTTACTACCAGGGTATTGAATACTGCATCGCCAACGGTCTGCAGGTATTTGAACCGGGTGCACAGGGGGAACACAAGATCAGCCGTGGCTTCCTGCCTACCGCCACCTGGTCGGCGCACTGGATTCAGCACGAGGGATTCCGTTCCGCCATCACGGATTTCGTACGCCGTGAACAAGGTGGCATGCAGGACTACATGGAAACCCTGTACGAGCAATCTCCCTATCGACAGACCGAGCCCTCATGAAAGAACCACTGCAAGGCCCCTTCTGGCTGGATCCGGGGAACCCGGGGAGCCCTTTCCCACCGGTGCAATACGCCTTGCGGGAACCCGATGGCCTGCTCGCACTGGGCGGTGACCTCTCTCCCACGCGCCTGCTGAATGCCTACCGTCAGGGAATCTTTCCCTGGTATAGCGATGGCCAGCCGATTCTGTGGTGGTCACCGGACCCGCGCAGCATTCTCGTTCCCGAGCATCTGCATGTCAGCCGCAGCCTGCGCAAGGCCCTGCGCAAGGCGCCCTATCGCATCACGCTGGACCAGGCCTTTGACCAGGTCATACAGGCCTGCTCCGAACCCCGCGACTATGCCGATGGCACCTGGATCACAGCAGAAATGCTCGCGGCCTATCGTCAACTCCATGAGATTGGTTATGCGCATTCGGTAGAGGCCTGGCATGACAATACCCTCGTGGGCGGACTGTACGGGCTTGCCCTGGGGCGGGCTTTTTTCGGTGAATCCATGTTCAGCCGGGCGACGGATGCCTCCAAGATTGCCTTTGTCCATCTGGCCAGGCAGTTGCAAAACTGGGGGTTCGGTATTATCGATTGCCAGGTACAGTCCTCTCATCTGGGCCGCTTCGGTGCCACCAATATCCCCCGTGAATCATTCCTGGAATTGCTGGACCGCAATTGCGACCGCAAGCCAGTGCCCAGCCCGTGGCAACTGGATGAGCGCTTGTCCAGGGCACTGTGCACATGAACACCGGCCAGCCATTAGAGTTCTACGCAACGCAGCCCCACCCCTGCTCCTATCTGGACGCGCGCCAGGCGGTAACCCTGTTTGCCGACCCCAATGCATCCATGAGCACCGGCCTGTACGGCCGTCTCGCGGATCTGGGCTTTCGCCGCAGCGGAAACGATGTCTATCGTCCAATGTGCAGTGGCTGCAACGCCTGTATTCCGGTGCGCATTCCGGTTGCCCGGTTCCAGCCGAGAAGACGGGAAAGACGCGTCTGGAAACGCAACGCAGATCTCCTCGTCACGCTACAATCAAGCGAATTCCGCAATGAACACTATGACCTGTATTGCCGCTATGTCACCACACGGCATGCTGGTGGCGGCATGGATAACCCAACCCCGGAGGGTTACCTGAATTTCTTACGCAGCCCCTGGTGCGATACTGCATTCATCGAATTTCGCGAGGCGGGTCGCCTGATGGCGGTTGCGGTTACCGATGTCCTGCCCAATGGCCTGTCCGCCGTCTATACGTTTTACGACCCCGAGGCCACAACACGCAGTCTGGGTACCTACACCATCCTCTGGCAGATCGAGGAGGCACGAAGGCGCAACCTGTCCTGGCTATATCTCGGATACTGGATCGAAGGCTGTGGAAAGATGCGCTACAAGGGAGCCTTTCGCCCGCTACAGGCCTTTCAGGATAACGCCTGGCGGGATCTGGAATAGACTTCCGGCATTAAGGTCTGCATACGGCAGGACGCTATAGAGTGAAAGGCACCGGAAAGCGGATGCACCGGCCGATACCATTCACTCCGGCACGCAGCACCAGGAACGGAACTGTGCCCCGGCCGGGAACGGGAGCCCGTAATGATCAGCTTCATCGTTCAACTGGCGAGCCGCTTTGAGCGCAAACACGGCGTACGCCCTAACCTTCTCTATATCAACTACGAGCATTTCCAGCAGCTCAAGGATACTTTCGGCGAAACCCAGGAAGCGGACGCTATGCTGCGCCGCCTGGATATGGAGCTGATTCTGAGCCGGGATGTGATCCACCCCCGGGTGGCCTGGAGCCCGGTTCGTGCCCATGCCGTGTAGAAATTCCTAACACCTTGTCAAATCACGGGTATTTTATGGTCCGGCAGAGTTGGAAAATTCCGTAGTAGAGATACCGGTTTGCTTCTCGCTTGAGGTATAATCGCCCACTTTCCAATCAGAAGGTAAGTAACCGGAAAGCATATGGCGAAAGAAGACGGTATTGAAATGGAAGGCACGGTGGTCGAAACCCTGCCCAACACCATGTTCCGAGTGGAACTCGAAAACGGTCATGTGGTGACCGCTCACATCTCCGGCAAGATGCGCAAGCACTACATTCGAATCCTCACCGGTGACAAGGTCACGGTACAGCTGACCCCCTACGATCTCAGCAAGGGACGCATCACCTATCGGGCACGTTAAGGGTCACGCTGCCGACGCAGCGTAATCTGTAGTTCAGTGAACTCCCTCTTCCGCATCCTCAATCACATCACATACCAGGGCGTTGTCCCGGGCATGGATGCTGACCTGGCCACCATCGACCAGGCGGCCAAACAATAGCTCCTCGGCGAGGGGTTTCTTGATGTGTTCCTGAATCACCCGTGCCATTGGGCGGGCCCCCATTTTAGGATCGTATCCATGTTCCGCGAGCCACAGTCGTGCAGAGTCATCGACCTCAATGCTCACACCCTTATCGTGTAGCTGCGCTTCAAGTTCAAAGATGAACTTGTCCACCACCTGGGTGATGACCGTGGGATCCAGGGGATTGAACTGGATAACGGCATCAAGTCGATTGCGGAATTCCGGGGTGAACAGGCGTTTGATCGCCTCCATCCCATCACTCGAGTGATCCTGCTGGCGGAAGCCAATGGAAGGACGGCCCATTTCCGAGGCACCCGCATTGGTGGTCATGACAATCACCACATTACGGAAATCTGCCTTGCGACCGTTGTTGTCTGTGAGAGAGCCATGGTCCATGACCTGCAGCAGCAGGTTAAATACATCCGGATGTGCTTTTTCCACCTCATCGAGCAAGAGTACTGCATGAGGGTGCTTGTTGATTGCCTCGGTCAACAGCCCACCCTGGTCGAATCCTACATAGCCGGGCGGCGCACCAATTAGTCGCGATACGGTGTGACGCTCCATATATTCAGACATATCGAAGCGAATCAGTTCGATACCCATGATCAGCGCCAACTGGCGTGTCACCTCGGTCTTGCCGACACCGGTTGGACCGGCGAACAGGAAACTGCCAATGGGTTTCTGCTCGTTACCCAGCCCTGAGCGCGACATCTTGATGGCACTGGCAAGGGTTTCGATCGCCTCGCTCTGGCCATAGACCACCATTTTCAGATCCCGCTCGAGATTTTTGAGGGTATCTTTATCCGTTGCCGACACCGACTTGGGTGGAATGCGGGCGATCTTGGCAATAATGCTTTCGATATCCCCCACACTGATGGTTTTTTTCCGTTTGGAGGGTGGCAGCAATTGCTGGCTGGCACCGGCCTCATCAATCACATCAATGGCCTTGTCGGGCAGGTGGCGTTCATTGATATAGCGTGCAGACAATTCCGCCGCCGTGCGTAGCGCCTTGCTCGAATAACGTACCTTGTGATGTTCCTCGAAACGGGATTTGAGGCCCTTGAGAATCTGCACCGTCTCCTCAACCGTCGGTTCGACGACATCGATTTTTTGAAAACGCCGCGCCAGCGCGCGATCCTTTTCGAAGATACCGCGATATTCCTGGTAAGTGGTCGAACCGATACATTTCAGTTCACCGGAGGCCAACACCGGCTTGATCAGATTCGAGGCGTCCATAACCCCACCGGAAGCCGCACCGGCACCGATGATGGTGTGAATCTCGTCAATAAACAGGATGGCGCCAGGTTCCTTATGTAGCTGGTTGAGTACGGCCTTGAGACGTTTTTCGAAATCGCCCCGATACTTGGTGCCCGCAACCAGCGCGCCCAGATCAAGCGAGTAAAGCGTGCTCTTGCTCAACACTTCAGGGACCTGCTGATCGACAATCATCTTGGCCAGGCCCTCGGCGATAGCGGTTTTGCCAACTCCCGCCTCGCCTACCAATAATGGATTATTCTTGCGGCGCCGACACAGGATCTGGATGGCGCGTTCCACTTCATGTTGTCGGCCGATAAGCGGATCGATCTTGCCCTGCCGCGCCAGATCATTGAGGTTGCTGGCAAAGGTTTCCAGCGGTTTTTTAGCCGGTACTTCCGCATTTCCCTCCTCCTCACTGGCTGGAGCAGGTTCTTCCGATGATTCATCATGAATCTTGGAAACGCCATGGGAGATGTAATTCACCACATCCAGTCGCGTGACATTCTGCTTGTTCAGGAAGTAAGTCGCCTGGGATTCCTGTTCACTGAAAATGGCCACCAGCACATTGGCCCCGGTAACTTCCTTCTTGCCGGAAGATTGCACGTGGAATACCGCGCGTTGCAATACGCGCTGGAAGCCGAGGGTCGGCTGGGTTTCCCGGTTATCGGTGGCAGGGAGAATGGGGGTGGTTTCTTCCAGAAAGGCCTTGAGTTCCACCTTCAACTGGTTGAGATCGGCACCGCAGGCGCGCAGTACTTCCCCCGCGGTCGGATTATCGAGCAAAGCCAGTAGAAGATGTTCCACGGTCATGAACTCGTGCCGCTGCTCACGAGCTTCTTTGAATGCCAGATTCAGCGTGAATTCCAGTTCCTTGCTCAACATAGGGACCTACCTCTTACTCACCCTCAGGCTTCTTCCATGATACACAGAAGTGGGTGCTCATGTTCGCGCGCATAATTGTTTACCTGCGCGACCTTTGTTTCCGCGATTTCCCGGGTATAAATACCACAGACACCCTTGCCACGGGTATGCACCTGCAGCATCACCTGGGTGGCCTGATCGCGGTTCATGGTAAAAAAAACCTCCAGCAGATGAACCACAAATTCCATGGGGGTGTAATCATCGTTCACCAATAGCACGGAATAGAGCGGTGGACGCTTGAGTTTGGGGCGCTCTTCCTGAACGGCCAGCCCATCATCATCAATCAGTTTTGGTGTCTTACTCATGGGCATAATTGTAACTGAATCGGCCGTTTTCTGCCTCGAGGATACACGACCAATTTACTTGGAAAACAATCTGGTTAATGGCGATTTTCTTTATTCTAGCGCGACTGTGACACACTGGCGAACCCGCACAAATCGTATAAACTGTAAAATAACCTGACTTTATTTCATTGTGTTTCAGCTACTTGACTGAATTCGGAGGTTGTATATAGAGTGTCAATGAGGCATTACGCCTAAAGGGAGGAACTGCTCAACCATCTGGCTGTGGAGTTGCCGGGTGTAGAAGCAGTAGCAACTGGGCAATAGCGGACTCAAGATTCCGCATGGCAGCAACAGAGGGTGAGGAGTATGGCAACAGGTACTGTAAAGTGGTTCAGTAATGCGAAGGGTTATGGATTCATCTCTCCGGATGAGGGTGGCGAAGATGTTTTTGCACATTTCTCCGCCATTGAAATGGAGGGCTACAAGAGTCTGCGGGAAGGCCAGAAAGTGGAGTTTGATGTTTCCCAGGGTCCGAAAGGATTGCAAGCAGCTAAGATCCGCAATTTTAGTTAATCGTAGCAGCGGTCATTTTTCGCAAACCTGACCCTCCCTGGTAACCACGGGCTGCGCCCGATAAGAGACGCAGCCCGCAGGGTTTTTGCTGCCCGTTTTATGCTCCCATCATGGCGCCAGTATCAGATAGCATCGATAATGGCATTGAACGTTGCACTGGGGCGCATAGCCTTCGCCGTCAGGGTCTTGTCCGGATGATAATACCCGGCAATATCCACCGCATTGCCCTGGGCCGCATTGAGTTCACCTAAAATAACTGATTCATTTGCAGCCAGCTTCTCTGCAATCGAGGCGAACTGAGCCTGCAACTCACTGTCCTGTGTCTGCTCAGCCAGCGCTTGTGCCCAGTACAGGGAGAGATAGAAGTGGCTCCCCCTCGTATCCAGTTCCCCCACCTTGCGTGAAGGTGATTTGTTGCTATTCAAAAACGCACCATTCGCCTGATCCAGTGTCTCTGTCAGAATTTTTGCTTTCAGGTTCTGTGTTTTCTGTGCCAGATCTTCCAGCGAGACTGCCAGCGCCAGGAATTCCCCCAGCGAATCCCATCGCAAATGACCTTCCTGCAAAAACTGCTGAACATGCTTGGGTGCCGAACCACCGGCTCCGGTCTCAAACAACCCTCCCCCCGCCAGCAATGGCACGATGGAAAGCATTTTGGCACTGGTACCCAATTCCAGGATCGGGAACAAATCCGTCAGGTAATCACGCAACACATTCCCCGTAACCGAAATGGTGTCCTTGCCGGCTTTTACACGCTCCAGGGAATAATGGCATGCCTCGATTGGGGACATGATTTGTATATTCAGACCCGAGGTATCCTGTTCCTGTAAATATTCGGTTACCTTTTCGATCAACCGGGCATCGTGCCCCCGGTTTTTATCCAGCCAGAAAATTGCGGGATTCCCCGTCAAGCGGGCCCGGCTAACCGCCAGTTTCACCCAATCCCGTATCGGCAGATCCCTGGTCTGGCACATGCGCCAGATGTCGCCCTCTTCCACCGCATGTTCCAGCAATATACGACCCGCGCCATCTACCACCCGGACAGTTCCATTGGCAGCGATTTCAAACGTCTTGTCATGAGAGCCGTATTCTTCGGCCTTTTGCGCCATCAGCCCCACATTACTGACATTACCCATGGTAGACACATCAAAGGCACCATGCGTTTTACAGAAATCGATGACTTCCTGGTAGACACCCGCATAGGAACGATCCGGGATCATCGCCTTCATATCATGCAGTTTTCCATCGGGACCCCACATGCGTCCGGAGGAACGAATAGCCGCTGGCATGGAGGCATCCACAATCACATCACTGGGAACATGCAAATTGGTTATGCCTTTGTCTGAATTAACCATGGCCAGTTCAGGGCGTTCTCGATAAACCGCCTGGATATCGGCCTCAATCTCGGCTTGCTGTGCTTCCGGAAGTCGACTGATTTTGCTGTACACATCACCCAATCCATTATTGGCGTCGATGCCCAGCTCTTCAAATAAGGCCGCATGCTTTTCGAAAACGTCATTGAAAAATACCGTGACAGCATGCCCGAACATAATCGGGTCCGATACTTTCATCATGGTTGCTTTGAGGTGAAGGGAAAGCAGGACACCATTCGCCCTGGCATCCTCGATCGCTTGTGCATAGAAATCGCGCAAGGCGGTACGACTCATAACAGCGGCATCAATCACTTCCCTGGCCTGAACAGGCATCTTTTCCTTAAGCACAGTGATTGCGCCATCATCACGATGCAGTTCGATACTGATATCTCCTGCATCATCGATTACAACGGATTGCTCGCTGGAATAGAAATCACCTTCACTCATTGAGTCAACATGTGATTTCGAATCCGCACTCCAGGCACCCATGGAATGCGGGTGTTTTCTTGCATATTCCTTCACAGGGCCGGCCACTCGGCGATCTGAATTCCCCTCGCGCAATACCGGGTTTACGGCGCTTCCCAGCACCTTTGCATACCGGGCTTTGGTTGCCTTGTCCGATTCTGTCTGCGGCTCTTCAGGGTATTCCGGGATATTGTAACCCTGCGATTGAAGCTCCTTGATCGCCGCGTTCAGTTGGGGAATCGAGGCGCTGATATTGGGGAGCTTGATGATGTTTGCCCCCGGAGTCTTTGCCAGCGCCCCCAGTTCGGCCAGCGCATCAGGCTGCCTCTGCTCAGCCGTCAGTTGCTCGGGGAAATTGGCGATAATCCTTCCCGCCAGGGAAATATCTCGCGTTTCAACGGCAATGCCCGCAGCACCTGTAAATGCCTTTACGATAGGGAAAAGGGAATAGGTTGCCAAGGCAGGTGCTTCGTCAGTCTCTGTATAAATAATTTTTGAGGTTGGCATTGTCGGATTTCTCTCAAATGGTTGTGACGAAATGGGTCATTGCGTAAATGCTCGATACATGATGGCCATTTTTTACTCAAGAACCAGGCAACCCAGGATGAAACTTCCTGGCAAAGCTTGGTTCCACCGAATGTATCTAGACCGTACGAATAGGAGTGTGACCGGAATTTCGCGGGAAGGTACGCCAGGAAACAAAGCGCAATTGTAACATCCTGATCGGGAATCTGAGAAGTGACTCGCCAGCTACAAAAAAAAAGCCCCCGCAATGCGGGGGCTCTTTGGGCACTGCAATCCCGGAGGTACTGGAATTACACTTCGCCGCCGGCAGCCTTGATCAAAGACTCTTCGATAGCATTGGGTGCACACATGATATTGAAGAAGGTAGCGCCGGTTTCGCTGGCAATCATGGGCAGGTGCGGCCAGCTAAGGGCGATACGGAAACGCGCATACAGGGCATACACGTCGCCATCAGACACCAGGATTTCATACGGCAGGTGACCGGTGGAACGCGTCGGTTCCTTGTCTACACGGCTCATGATGTACTCATCACCACTGCAGCCATCGGACAGAGCCACCCCGAACACGGATTCGTTCTTGCCAGGAATATCGATACGGTAGACTTTAGTGGCACCACCGGCACCGGCAGCCAGACCCTTCTCAACGGCAGCAACGGCTTCATCGTAGCTGTCGTATTCAGCCAGTTCGCTGGGATCGTCAAAATACTCCATACCGAACATATAGTGATACTTGCGGAGATCCTGCGCGGTCAGCTGCTTTTCACCGGTACCGAAGGTATCAATGTTACCCAGGGCGGTCTGCAGGGCGCTGGCAACCTTGGTCAGGTCGCTGGTATCTTCCAGACGGTAGGCATTGCCGTAATAAATCGGGTTGGTGTAGGACACCTGAATCTCATCACCCACCTTGGTCAGGGTCACACGCTGACCAGCGGCATAACCGCCAAACTCGGTGCTGGCTGCGGCCTTTTTCAGATCATCATTGGTGATGGCCAGAATCAGGGCGTTGTCATAGGGAGAATAAGAACCGGCAATCTCGAACCCGGCAGAGGCCAGCTTGCCTTTGACATCAGCAGCCACCTGCTCCATATCACCGCCGGTTTTGTAGGCCAGCACGAAAGGTTTCAGAACTTCATCCGCGACTGCGGCACTCATGGTGGCAGCTAGCAGGATACCCGTAGCAACGGTCTTTTTAAGTGCAGAGATCATGAAATACTCCTCCTCGCAATTAGTTGCGAATTATTTTCGATTGCCGGACGCCGCGCGGGCGCTACATCCCAGCGTTTTTGTTATGGCCTCTACCGAACCGCATCCCGGTTTTCCCGATGTACCCAACCTGCGGTCGGCAGCCCGCGCGCGGCGGAAGCTAGGTCATGGGTACAATTTATTACCTCCTGAGGCCCGAATGTCAAGTCTCTGACGCCACCGATTTTGCCCGCTAAGGGATTGAATCACGGCTGGAAGCCCTATGCCGGTTCCGGTATAACCGCACGGAACCTGTATTTTCAACGGCCTGCACACCAAGCAGACACTCGGAGTCCCATGACCTGGAAACCTCACGTTACCGTAGCGAGCATCGTCGAACAGGACGGCCGTTTTCTGATGGTGGAGGAACGGGTCGACGGCCGGCTCTGCCTTAATCAGCCCGCCGGACACCTGGAAGATGGCGAAAGCCTGCTGGCGGCCGCGATCCGGGAGTCCCGCGAAGAAACCGCCTGGACCGTGGTTCCGCAAGCACTGGTCGGGGTTTATCGCTGGCGCGGTCAGGACCGGACTTTTTTGCGTTTTGCCTTTCTCTGCCGGGCCGAACACCATGATGTGGATGCCGCCCTGGACCAGGATATCGAGCGGACGTGCTGGCTCACTTATGACGAACTGGAACAGCGACTCGGCGATATGCGCAGCCCGCTGGTGATGCGTTGTCTGGAAGATTACCAACGCGGGCAGCGATTCCCGCTGGAGCTGTTGCAGGATGTACCTTCGATACCCGTTGTATAGCCTGCTCCTGGGCGGTGCCCTGAGCAGCGGTTGCGGCCATGTCGACCGCTTTGTCCGCGATGACATCATTGTGGCCCCGACACCGGTTGCCTTTTCCATCTGCCATGGCCATACCTGCGCTCGTGTCGATCAGCTGGCGATGATGCCTGCGGAATGGGCTCGTATCCGCTCCCTGTTCCTGCCCGTGGCAGGCGATGCCCGCCAGGAACGCCTGCAGATTCAACAGACCATTTCCTCGCTCGAAAAACGTATCGGTACGCGTATTGGCACAGACGCCGACCGGGGCGGAAACTGGAAAGGATTTGGCCATCCCGGGCAAATGGATTGTATTGATGAATCGACCAATACCACTACCTACCTGCGCATGCTGGCCGATGATGGTCTGTTGCAATGGCATCGGGTAGTAAACCGCTCCACCCGGGGCTGGCTACTGTTTGGCTGGCCCCACACCACAGCAGTCATCGAGGAAATCGCCACCGGTGAGCGCTTCGCCGTCGACTCCTGGTTTGGCGATAACGGCACCCCGCCCTCCATCGTTCCGCTGGCGGAGTGGAAGTCCGGCTGGCGCCCCGACAGCGATGAGTGATTCGGGTACAATTCGCCCTTTCCCGGATACCGCGCATATATCCCGATGACCCATCCCGCTCGCAAAGTTATGGTTGGCCTGTCCGGAGGCGTTGACTCCGCGGTGGCGGCACTGCAGTTGCTGGAGCAGGGCTACGAGGTGGAAGCCCTGTTCATGAAGAACTGGGACGAGGATGATCACGAGGAATACTGTTCCGCCGCCGTGGACCTGGAGGATGCGGAGGCCGTTGCAGAACGCCTGGGCGTCAAGCTGCACAAAATCAGTTTTTCCGCTGAATACTGGGATCGGGTATTTGAATATTTCCTGGCGGAATACCGCGATGGTCGCACCCCGAACCCGGACATCATGTGCAACAAGGAAATCAAGTTCCGCGCCTTTCTCGATTATGCCCTGCATCTGGGTGCCGACCACATTGCCACCGGCCACTATGCGCAACGGCGTGATAGGAATGGCTTGGTACAACTCTGCAAGGGAGCCGATGCCGATAAGGACCAGACCTACTTCCTTTACCGTCTCGACCAGCATGCCCTGCAGCACAGCCTGTTCCCTATCGGTCATCTCCCCAAGCGGGAGGTACGCCGTATCGCCGCGGCCGCGCAATTTCCCAATCATGACAAGAAGGACAGCACCGGGATCTGTTTCATCGGTGAACGCAAGTTCAAGGATTTTCTGGCCCGCTACCTGCCCGCCCAGCCCGGCGAGATTCACTCCGTGAATGGCGAAGTCCTCGGTGAACATCATGGCCTGATGTTCCACACCCTTGGCCAGCGCCAGGGACTGGGAATCGGCGGCATTCATGGTAAAGGCGATGACCCCTGGTACGTGGTGGACAAGGACCTTAGCCACAATGTGCTCATCATTGCCCAGGGACGACAGCATCCCCGCCTGTTTCATAGTGAACTGCACGCCAGCCAGACACACTGGATCGGCGGCACGCCGCCGGTGATCCCGTATCGCTGCAACGCTCGCATTCGCTACCGCCAGCAGGACCAGGCCTGTCAGATCAAAGCGCTGGACAACGGTCGCTGCCATGTGCGGTTTGATGAACCGCAACGGGCCATCGCCCCGGGACAGTCCATCGTTTTCTATCAGGATGAAATCTGCCTCGGTGGCGCTATCATCGACACGCGTCAGTAGTCATCCCTACAGGAGCCGAACGCCCCATGCATCGCACCGAAGCCGAACGCACCCTCGCCCTTGCCGGCCTGTTGCAAGCCTGCCACCTGGTACAGCAGGTCGCCTACGGCCGCCCCCGCGACGTCGAGGCGCTGGAAGCCAGCATCGGCAGCATATTCAAGCTCGATGCCGACAGTGCGCTGGAGGTGTACGGCAATATCAGCGGGCTGCGCAAGGGCCTGACGCTCATCGTGCAACAACTGGAAGGGAAACCGGATAAGCCTGACCTGGAACTGACCCGTTATGCACTCGCCCTCCTGCACCTCGAACGCAAGCTCAACCAGCGAAATGATCTGTTGCAAAAGATCCAGACCGGGGTCGAAATGGCCCTGTCCCAGGCGGATTATTTTTCCCTGACCCATACCAATGTCATCGCCAGCCTGGCCGACACCTACCAGCAAACCGTCAGCACCCTCACTCCCCGGGTGATGGTGAACGGCGATCAGCATTTGCTCAACAATACCGACAATGCCAATTGGATCCGGGCCCTGCTGCTGGCCGGCATCCGTTCCGCCGTGCTCTGGCGCCAGGCGGGCGGGAGCCGTTGGAAACTGCTGCTGTCACGCAAGGGCATTGTGCGTACAGCCCAGCGCTGGCTGCAGCAGGCGTAACGAAGGGAGGGATTCCTTACGGGGCCTGGGTACGCCTCTCCTCACATAATTAACATCAACTATATTTTTTATATTATTGTTATAAATATATATTATCCTGTATTTTCTCAATGGATCCAGGGCGGCTCCCCAGGTCATTGAACACAATTCCCTCTAGGCTCAAGCAGTTAAATAGCCCATAATCACCCGTTTTGCGGGCGACCTCTTCCCCGCCCCTTCGGAACTCAGCAGACTTCAGGAGTAAACATGAACGACAGCTTTTCCACTCGCGGCACGCTCAGCGTCGGTGATCGAACCTACGAGATCTTCCGGCTGAATCAGATCGCCGACCAGGCCAAGGTGAGGCGGCTGCCCTTTTCTCTCAAGGTGTTGCTGGAAAACCTGCTGCGTTTCGAAGATGACAAAACCGTCTGCGCCGATGACATCCGCGCCCTCATCAACTGGGATCCACAGGCCGAACCCAGCCGCGAAATCGCCTTCCGCCCCGCCCGGGTGCTGATGCAGGATTTCACCGGCGTACCGGCTGTGGTGGACCTGGCCGCCATGCGTGATGCCATGCGGGCCCTCGGCGGTGACCCGGAAAAAATCAATCCGTTGCAACCGGCGGAACTGGTCATTGACCACTCGGTCCAGATCGATTCATTCGGCAACAAGGATGCCGTCGACCTCAATGCCAAACTGGAATACCAGCGCAACCAGGAACGCTATGCCTTCCTGAAATGGGGACAGAAGGCCTTCTCCAACTTCAAGGTGGTGCCCCCGGACACCGGCATCGTTCACCAGGTGAACCTGGAGTACCTGGCACGCGCCGTGTTCGCCCAGGAAAATAACGGCGTACTGCAAGCCTACCCTGACACACTGGTGGGTACCGACTCCCACACCACCATGGTCAACGGCCTGGGTGTGCTGGGCTGGGGCGTGGGCGGTATCGAAGCGGAAGCGGCCATGCTCGGTCAGCCCATCTCCATGCTGATTCCCCAGGTGGTTGGCTTCAAGCTCACCGGCCAGTTGCCGGAAGGCGCCACCGCCACTGACCTGGTACTAACCGTAGTGGAACTGCTGCGCAAACACGGTGTGGTGGGCAAGTTCGTGGAATTTTTCGGTGAAGGCCTGGACCACCTGTCCCTGGCCGATCGCGCCACTCTCGCCAACATGGCCCCGGAATATGGTGCCACCTGCGGCATCTTCCCCATTGACGACGAAACCCTCACCTACCTGCGCCTGTCCGGACGCCCCGAGGAACAGGTGGCATTGGTGGAGGCCTATGCCAAGGAACAGGACATGTTCCGCAGTACCGACCAGCCCGAAGCCAGCTATTCCAGCGTAGTCAGTCTCGATATGGCCACGGTCGTACCCAGCCTGGCCGGCCCCAAACGTCCCCAGGACCGGGTGCCACTCAGCAACAGCAAAACCATGTTCAAGGACGCGCTGCAGGCTCTGAAGGCCGAACGCGATCTGCAGAGCCATGCAGTCAAGACCGAGATCAATGGAGAGACGGTGGAATTGACCGACGGTTCCGTGGTGATCGCCTCCATCACCTCCTGCACCAACACCTCCAACCCAAGCGTAATGCTGGGTGCCGGCCTGGTGGCCAGGAAGGCTGCCGCCCTGGGGCTCAAGGTAAAACCCTGGGTGAAGACTTCCCTGGCGCCTGGCTCCCGCGTGGTAACCGAATACCTGCAGCAGGCTGGCCTCATGGATGACCTGGAAACCCTGGGCTTTCATGTGGTGGGCTACGGCTGCGCCACCTGTATCGGTAACTCCGGTCCGCTGCCGGCACCGGTATCGAAGGCGATCGCCGATGGCAATCTGTCCGTGACCTCGGTGTTGTCCGGTAACCGTAATTTCGAGGGCCGCGTACACGCCGAGGTGCGCATGAATTACCTGGCCTCGCCACCGCTGGTGGTCGCCTACGCCATCGCCGGCACCATGGACATCGATCTGTATAACGATCCCATCGGCCAGGATGCCTCTGGTAAAAACATATTCCTGAAGGACATCTGGCCCAGCCAGCAGGAAGTCAGCGACACCATCAACGGCTCCGTGAACCGTGCGGAATTCACCGCTGCCTATGCCGAGGTCTACAAGGGCGAAGGTCGCTGGATCAACCTGCCATCCCCCGAAGGTCAGTCCTTCGACTGGCAGGATGATTCCACCTACATCCAGAACCCACCCTACTTCGAAGGCATGACCAAGGACATCGGCGAGGTCTCCGACCTCCACGGCGCCCGTGCCCTGGCTCTGCTGGGTGATTCCGTCACTACCGACCACATTTCCCCCGCCGGCGCCATCAAGCCTGACAGTCCGGCCGGGCAATACCTGCTGGAACACGGCGTCGCCCAGGGCGATTTCAATTCCCTGGGATCACGCCGTGGTAATCACGAGGTGATGATGCGCGGCACCTTTGCCAATATCCGGCTACGCAACCTGATGGCACCAGGCACCGAGGGCGGGGTCACCTTGCACCAGCCCAGCGGCCAGCCGATGTCCATTTATGATGCCGCCATGCAGTACAAATCGGAAGGGGTGCCGCTGGTGGTCATCGCCGGCAAGGAATATGGTTCCGGCTCCTCCCGTGACTGGGCCGCCAAGGGCCCACGCCTGCTGGGCGTACGCGCCGTCATTGCCGAAAGCTACGAACGCATTCACCGTACCAACCTGGTCTGCATGGGTATCTTGCCGTTGCAGTTCCCGGACGGCGACGATGCTCACAGCCTGGGCCTGACCGGTACCGAGACGTTTGACATCGTCGGACTCGGTGATGGCTCGGCCAAGGAAGTCAGCGTGACCGCCACCGCAGCCGATGGCAGCCGGAAAACCTTTACCGCCCGGGTACGCATCGATACCCCGCAGGAAGTGGAATACTACCGTCACGGTGGCATCCTGCAGTACGTTCTGCGCCAATTGGCGGCGTGATTGGAACTGGATCAAAAGAGAAAAACCATGGACCTGACCTCCCTCACCGCCATCTCTCCCGTTGATGGCCGATACGGCAGCAAGACTGAAAGCCTGCGCCCCATCTTCAGTGAATTCGGCCTGATCAGGCATCGTGTGCTTGTAGAAGTGCGCTGGTTGCAATCACTCAGCCTGCATGCCGGGATTCCTGAAGTACCCGCCTTCAGCGACAAGGCCAACCGGCTGCTCGATGGTATCGTGGAGAATTTCTCCACGGACGACGCACAACGGGTCAAGAACATCGAACGCACCACCAATCATGATGTGAAGGCGGTGGAGTATTTCCTCAAGGAGAAGATTGCCGGCAATACGGAACTGGAAGCGGTCAGCGAATTCATTCATTTCGCCTGCACCTCCGAAGACATCAACAACCTGGCCTATGCGCTGATGCTCACCGAAGCGCGTAACCAGTGCCTGCTGCCCTATACCCAACAGATGATCGATGCCATGGTGGACCTGTCCCATCGCTATGCGGAGGTCCCGCTGCTGTCACGCACCCACGGCCAACCCGCGTCACCCACCACCCTCGGCAAGGAAATGGCCAATGTAGCCTACCGCCTGCGGCGCCAGCGCGAACAGATGATTAACGTACCCATGCTGGGCAAGATCAACGGTGCGGTAGGCAACTACAATGCCCATCTGGTCACCTATCCCGAGGTCGACTGGGAGGTCCATGCCGAGCAGTTTATTACCGGGCTGGGCCTGTCCTGGAATCCCTATACCATCCAGATCGAACCCCACGATTACATCGCCGAACTGTTCGACGCCGTGAGTCGTTTCAATACCATCCTGATCGATTTCTGCCGCGATGTATGGGGCTATATTTCCGTCGGCTACTTCAAACAGAAAACCATCGCCGGCGAAGTGGGTTCCTCCACCATGCCGCACAAGGTAAATCCCATCGATTTCGAAAATGCCGAAGGCAATCTCGGCATTGCCAATGCACTGTTTCAACATCTTGGCAGCAAGCTGACCATCTCCCGTTGGCAGCGCGATCTCAGTGATTCCACCGTACTGCGCAACCTTGGGGTGGGGCTGGCCCACTCGGTGATCGCATTTGAATCAGCCCTGAAAGGCATAGGCAAGCTGGAAGTCAACGAACAGCGTACTGCCGAGGATCTCGATACCAACTGGGAAGTACTGGCCGAGGCGATCCAGACGGTGATGCGCCGCTATGGAATCGAAAAGCCCTACGAAAAACTCAAGGACCTTACCCGCGGCCAACGTGTGGACCAGGCGGCCATGCAGGCCTTCGTGGAGGGACTTGACCTGCCAGAGGACGCCAAGGCTCGGCTACGGGAACTGACGCCGGGTGGCTATATCGGCAATGCTATCGAGCAGGCAAAAAAGATCTGATCCGGCTACGATGCCCGAATGGATTCGGACCCGCAGGATGTGACCCACGGGATTCGGTAACACGATTCAGGCTGACACCTGGGCCAGCCGGTGTGTGGCCCAATGCTCAGCCTTCCAGCGTTGTGATGCGATCCAGCGCGCCAACTCACCGGGGCTGATCGGTCGCCGGATCAGAAACCCCTGGGCTACATCGCAGCCAAGCATCTCCAGCAGATCCCAGACGTCTTCGGTTTCCACGCCCTCTGCCACCACTTTCAATCCCAGATTGTGAGCCAGATCAATGGTCGCACGCACAATGACTGCATCGTTCTCGTTTTGATCCATCTGGCTTACGAAGGACTTGTCGATCTTGACGGCGTTGACCGGCAGTTGTTTCAGATAGGACAGCGAGGAGTACCCGGTCCCGAAATCATCGATGGACAGCTTCAGGCCCATATCTGCCAGACGCCGCAACACCCTACGCGCCGTGACCGGATCGGACATGATGGCGCTTTCCGTAACCTCGAGTGTGATCCAGGACGGATCAATGCCGTGATGGTCAATCAGGCGCTGCACCTTGCCCGGTAGCTCCTTGTCCTGAAGTACACGCACCGACAGGTTCAGACTCAGGTGCAATTCAATCCCCACATGGTGCCATTGTGACCATTGCAGCATGGCGTTATGGAACACCCACATGGTGAGATCCCGGATCACCCCGCTCTGCTCTGCCAGTGGTATGAATTCATCCGGCGCAATCTGCCCCTGCGTCGGGTGATTCCAGCGCACCAGCGCTTCAGCGGTATGAATCTTGCCCGTACGCATATCCACCATGGGTTGATAACAAAGTTCCAACTGATTCTTGTCCACTGCATCTTTTAATTCGCCTACCAGCCCCAGGCGACTGACACTGTGTTCATCTTGCTCCGGTGTATATATGGCATAACCGAGACCACCCCGCTTGGCGTTATACATGGCTACATCGGCGCGTTGTAGCAGGGTGGTCGCGTCCTCGCCAAATTCAGGGCACATCGCCATCCCGATGCTGACACCGACCCGCAGGCAAAGCGTGTCGATGGTGAATGGTTTTTCAATGGCTTCGATGATTTTGCTACACACGGTTTTCGCGCTACGCATTTTGGTGGACGGCAGCAGCACGGCAAACTCATCCCCACCCAGACGCGCCACGGTGTCAGACTTGCGCAGGACTTCGCTGATGCGTTTTGCCGCCTCCTGCAGCAAACGGTCACCGATGTGATGTCCGAGGGTATCGTTGATTTCCTTGAAACGATCAAGATCCATTAACAGAAAGGCCATGCTGTTCTGCTCACGCAGGCTCTGGGCGATGGCGTATTCAAGTCGATCCTGCAGCAACATGCGATTGGGCAGACCAGTGAGCGGATCGTGTAGCGACTGGTATTCCAGGACACTGGTTTCCGCAATAATTTCTTCAGAAAATCGCTGGAAACGTTTCTCCAGCACACATAACTCATCGCCGCCCTTGGCAATGGGCAGCGCCATGCCAAGGCGTTGTGAAAATTCAGTGACCTGCTGATTGAGACGACGAATGCGACCACTGACCCAGACGCTGAACATACCCAGCATGGCAAAAAAGACCAGCATGGTCATGACCTGATGCTGCCGGTCCAGATGCAGCAGTGTATCCAGCACCCCGTTGGTCGCTGAATGCTGTCGGTAGATGACCAGGAAGAGATTCTGCCCGCCATACGACGTTTCGATCGGGTAACGACCCAATGAATCAAGGCCATTCAGTTCCGTCGTGATCAAACGCCCAGGCGGCAAGGACTGAGGCGCACTACTCGACACCAGGCGTGCTTCATTACCGAGCATGATACCGGTCAACAGGTCACTATCTTCCGTCACCTGCAGGTACTGTAAATAATTTTCATTCAGCACACTGACGAGTACCAGTGTGCCAATGGGGTGGCCATTACTACCCCGGACCGGATGACTGGCGAACACCAGCGCTTGTCCATTGAACATCACTACGCCAGCCCGCTTAGGCTGCCATAGTAGATGTTGTTGTATCCAGCGCTCGAACGCGGCCACTGGTAATAACGGATCGCCATGGAAGCTTTCCCGTGTCTGGCCATCCCGGTTTAGCAGGAAGGCCCCGCTTACGGGTGGGAAAGCATGCGTCTGAATGGTCTCGGGCAGCCATGCCGGACGCCAGGATTGCGGATCGCCCCGGTCACCAGAGTGGGAATCCGGCTGCCCGGTAATCGATTCCAGCAACAGACGCTGCTCGGTCACTAACGCAGTGAGTTGGAGGTAGGTTTCCAGCGAGACCTTGAATCGGTGCGCCATCTCATTTGCCAGAGCCCGGTCGTGGGCGTATAGATCATCGTCAAGCCACTGCTGAAAATGGCGCTGATGGGCCTGGTCCAAAGCCAAACCAGCCAGCAATGACAACAAGATGGCTATCACCAGGGCTTTTCGGGTCAACGAGATATTCCGCAAACCAGACCAAAGCCTGGTACGACTACGAGGTAAGTCCATGAAAATACGTGCTCCTTTCACCCTCCCGTGCCGGTCATTCCCGGTACTGGCTCCGTGTGATGATCACCACGCCAGGTACCTTGATCCGTTGCAATCGGAGGACCCCCAATCCTGTGCCTGCCTGGCAAGGAGTGTATATTTCCGTTAAATTACTTTGTGTTACAGAGCGTTTTTATATTTTTTCTATTTCATATCCAGGAAGATAACGGCGTGCGACAGAAAAAGTTGAGATCCTGCCGCCAGTTCCCCCGGCTTGTCCCGCCTCCAAGGCAACGGCATCATGGTTTTCACAGAAGCTAAAGGACATAGAGCTTGCCCACCGATTTTGTCATCATTACGGCCCGCTGGCCGGAGCACCGCGAGGCCCTGCACAGGGTGCGCCACCTTGTGTTCGTGCAGGAACAAGGCGTACCAGAGGTGCTCGAGTGGGACGATCGGGACAATCATTGCCATCACGCCCTGGCACAGTCCGGGACCGGCGTAGCCATTGGCACTGGCCGCCTGCTCCCTGAAGGCCGGATCGGGCGCATGGCCGTCTTGCCGGCATGGCGTGGCCGAGGGGTTGGTCGCGCCCTGCTGCAACATTTGATGACACTGGCACAGCAGCAGGGAATGGATACCTTGACCCTCCATGCACAAAGCCAGACCCTGGATTTCTACCGCAAAGCCGGCTTCAAGACGAGTGGAGGAGTTTTCCTGGAAGCCGGCATCCCCCATCAGGGTATGAGCTTACACTTGCCCATTGCAGAGACTAGCCACACGATATGACAACCGATCCATCCACCTCCAAACCAACCCCAATTCAGGAAATCGATCTGAACAGCCTGCGCATCGGGGAAGGCCAGCAGGAGCTTTGCCTAGCCTCCCGCGAGGACAACCGGGCCGTAGCCGCCGCGCTGGCTACACAGGCAGTACGCACGCTGGATATCTTCACTCGCGACCTGGAAGCTGACATCTATGACCAGCCCGCGTTCCTGGAGGCCATCAGGGCCCTGGCGCTGCGTTCCCAGCATGTCCGGATACGCATCCTGTTGCAGGATGCATCCCGGGCAGTAGCTGATGGGCATCGCCTGGTGGAGCTAATGCGTCGCATAAGCAGTTATATCGAGATCCGACAGCCTTACCATGACTACCGCGACTACAACGAGGCCTTTCTGATTGTCGATGGCAACGGCCTGCTGCACCGCCGCCTCGCCGATCGCTACGAGGGGGTGGCCGGATTCAATCTACCGATGCGTACCCGCGAACTGGGCAATTTTTTTAATGAGGTCTGGCAACGCAGCGAACCTCACCCCGATCTGCGCCGATTGCATATCTAGGATTCCACATGAAAAACGGTCTGCTCCTGATCATTCTTTGCCTGACGCTGTTTGCCGGCCTGACCCGGGCCGACAATACGCGCATCACTGTTATTGACCTCAAGGGACGTACCGCCCAGGAAATCATTCCACTGATCAAGCCCATGCTGGATACCGGCGATGCCATCAGCGGCACCGGCTATCAACTTATCATCCGCACCACACCGGAAGCCCTGGCGCGCATCGAGCCGGTGATCAGCCAGCTGGATCGGGCGCCCAGACGTCTGCGTATAAGTGTTCATACGGGCGCGCTCAGCAATGAGGAGCTTCATGGCGCTGATCTCCATATCGATAAACGAACAAAGGATGTACATGTACAGGCAGGCAATACCAGTGGGTCGGGAGGATTATCGGTGGAACATTCCGCCTCCAATGGGGCTTTCGGGGCGCGCGTTCGCAGCACCGAAACCACACGTGATGCAGACAACCGGCAATCGGTACAAACCCTGGAAGGCTACCCGGCGCATATCGCCTCCGGTGTGGCTTTCCCCTACGTGGATCAGCTTCAGGTTCTCGACCGGCGCGGAGGTCTTGCTGCCGGTATTGACTACCGGGAAACCAGTAGCGGTTTTTATGTCATGGCTCAGTTGCGCAGCGACAACCAGGTATTCGTAGAAATCAGCCCGCAGCGTGAAAACCTGAGCAATCGCGGCGGTGGCATCGTGGAGCATACCGCGTTGGTGACCACCGTATCCGGCCCCCTGAACACTTGGTTGAAACTGGGTGGAAGTGGCGAAGAATCACAACAATCCAGTGCTGGATACACCCGCACCCACCGTACCCATGGCAGTCATAGCGAGGAGATGTGGTTCAAGGTGGAAGTGCTGGACTGAGGACAGGCCCTAGGCCCATTGTCTCCGCAGGCGATCCCGGTTTGTCGCCAGCCACTGGAGTGCGATGATCGGGGTGGCGGAAAGGATCCTGCCCCCGGCGAGCTGATGCATCGCCTCCGTATAGGAAACCACGGTGGCCCGGATATCTTCATGCTCCGCGTCCAATCCGAACAGGCCACCTGCCGCTGTGGTACTCACCTTGCCGCAGTAAAGACTGATCTGTTCCGATGTACCACCTGGACTGACCAGGTAGTGGAAAATGGGTTCCAACGCCTCGATGACGCAACCGGCCTCTTCCTTCGCCTCACGCATCACCACCTGCTCCGCCGTCTCACCGGGGTCGATAATGCCGGCGACAATCTCCTGCAGCCAGGCACCCCCCGGCATCTCCAGCGCGCCGATGCGAAACTGTTCGATGAGTATGATTTCATCCCGCACCGGGTCATAGGGCAGGACTGCCGCTGCATGGCCCCGCTCCAGCAATTCGCGGGTCATGACACCGCTCATGCCACCGGCATATAGACCGTGACGCAACTGGTAGCGTTCCAGCTGGAAAAAGCCCTGGTAGACAACCTGCTTGTCGAGAATCTCGACCTGTTGGTCCTGCTCGTTCATATCAGCGGTTCACCTGGTTCCTGCTGGCGGCATCCTCAGCGGCCTCATCGTCATGACAGACATTTTCCTGCTGTTGGCGCAGGCGAGCAAATTCCTGCACTCGCGCGGCAACCCGGCCATTGACCGACTCAGGAGGAAACCGTCCATCTCCATCTGGCTCACCGGCCTCAAGCCCACTGAGCAGCGCCATGGCCTGATCCACATGTTCAACGGCATACAGATGAAAGCGCCCTTCGTCCACTGCATCGATGACATCACGGCGCAACATGAGATTGGTAATGTTACTGGCAGGCAGAATCACCCCCTGGTCACCGGTGAAACCGCGAGCCCGGCAGATATCGAAAAATCCCTCGATCTTTTCGTTCACTGCACCGATGGATTGCACCTCTCCGAATTGATTAACCGAGCCGGTCACACCAAGGTGCTGCGCCACAGGCATCTCCGCCAATGCCGACAGCAGCGCACAGAGCTCGCCAAGGGATGCGCTGTCGCCATCGAGCGGACCATAGCTCTGTTCGAAAACCAGGCTGGCGGTAAGCGACAAGGTCTGGGTGCGGGCAAAACGGGCGCCCACATACTGTGACAGGATCAGCACGCCCTTGGAATGCAATGCACCACCAAGCTGTACCTCGCGCTCGATATCGATGATCTCCCCCTCTCCGAGCCAGGCCGTCGCAGTAATGCGCGACGGCAGGCCAAAGGCGAAATCACTCATCTCCATGACCATCAGTCCATTGACCTGTGCCGGCAACATGCCCTGTGTATGAATCATGACATTATTGCGCAGGATGTCCTCGTGAATACGTTCCTGCACACGGCCCGCGCGGCGTTCCTGTTCGTTGATGGCACGTGTGACATCCGCGAGATGAATCTGCTCATGCCCCATGTGATGTGCCCAGTAGTCGGCCTCACGCAGCAGATCCGCCAGCAGGCCCAGGTTGGTGGTCAATCGCTCTGCATCGTCCATCAGACGTGCACCTTCCTCCACCATACGCGCCGCGGCGTCGGCAGAAAGGTGCATCAGATCGTCACGCCGGATCAGGGTCGCCAGCATCGTCACGTAGACGTGTTCGTGCTCCGGTGTCCAGGCCAGTTGATCCGCCAGGTCCACTTGAACCTTGAACAGGCGCAGGAACTCCGGGTCCTGCTCAGCCAGTTGATAATAGAGGCCGCGATCGCCAATCATGATGACGCACAGTTGCACCGGCAGGGCCTTCGGTTGCAACGGGATGCCATCCCCGCCACGCTGTCCAGAGAACGGTTCCAGCCGCCCGGTGGCCAACACCTGCTTGATTTCATTCCATAATTCTGGATCTGCCATCAGTTTTTCGGCATCCACAATCAGGTATCCGCCATTGGCGCGATGCAGTGCGCCAGCCCGTAGCAGGCGCAGGTCGCTGTGTTGCACACCTGGTTGCACCCGTGGCTCGATACAGCCCAGCAGGGACTCGCGGCCGGTGCTGTTCCAGTATTCCACTGGTGCCCCCTCGGCCATCACACGGCTCACCATCAGGTGTACCTGGTAGCGGGCTGCGAGGCTTTCCGGGTTATCCAGCCATTCGCTGATATGGTCTACCTCGCCCAATTCCCCGCGCAGGCGTCCTATCCTGCGCAACAGATCCTCGGCCACGAAAGCCAGGTGCTCGGTAAGGCGGGGCACCTGGCTCCAGCGCTCATGCTGTTCCACCATTAGTGGTTCAATGGCGCGGGCGGCGAGGTCTCGTTCCAGCGCCACAGCTGCCCGGTGGGATTCACGCTGCCAGAGGGCGAACTGGTCCAGCAGCGTTTTCATACGATCAGCATAGTTTTCCAGCGCGGCATGGATCAGGGTACGCTGCGCCTCCGGCAAGGCATGTAGTGCAGCGGCATCCAGCAGCTTGCCATCAATTTCGGGTACGAAGCGCAGACCCTCCTCGGTTTGCACCAGGCGAATCGCCGATTGACGTGCGGTATCCTCCAACTGGCTCAGTGCATCCACTTCACGCTGTACCCGTTCCGTCTCCAGCAGTTGCAGTCGCTGCTCGAAAAACGGGTTACTGAACACCCCGCGCACTGCGACGGCAACGTCCTCGAGCCACACCCGCATCTGTGCCACAAAGGATTCCCCGCTACCGGCGGGTAACCGCAACCAGCGCGGCGCATAGGGATCCTGGAAATTCTCCATTACACAGAGATCCTCACCCGCAGGCTGCTGGCGGGCATGGGGTCGCAATATCTCCAGCACCAGGTCATGGCGCCCGGCGCCCGGCTCCCCCATTACGAACAGGTTGTAGCCACGCCGGCGGATTTTGAAACCAAAATCCAGCGCCTCGGCTGCCCGCGGTTGCAGGCTGGCACGCAGCGCAGGAGCGAGCTCGGCCGTGCTGGCAAATCCAAGTGCCGAGGGGTCACAGTGGCGGTACAATTGACGGGGTTTCAAAGCTGAATTTGAGTTCATGCGGATCAGTGGTTGCCAGACAAAATTTCGATCATGCCATGATAGCGGAATCCGGGCGCTGATTCGCGATTTTGCTTGGCATCCCCAAATGCTTCCTCGCCCGCTCCGCCGCCCCTATACTCATCGGTAGCTTTTGATAACCACCCAAGGGGGACACATGCTCGGTTTTCAGGAATTTGTATTCATAGTACTGGTGCTCGGCATCGTGCTGGTGATCATGGGCGTGAAGCCCGTCCCACAAGGCAGGGAATATACCGTTGAACGGTTCGGGCGCTATACCCGTACCCTGCGCCCCGGCTTCAATATCATCATGCCGATCATCGACCGGGTCGGTGACAAGATGATCATGATGGAGCAGGTACTGGATGTACCCTCACAGGAGATCATCACCAAGGACAATGCCATGGTGACGGTGGATGGAGTGGTGTTCTTTCAGATCCTCGATGCCGCCAAGGCCGCCTATGAAGTCAGCCAGCTGGAAAACGCCATTCTCAACCTGACCATGACCAATATACGTACCGTCATGGGTTCCATGGATCTTGACGAACTGCTGTCTCAGCGTGACAAGATCAATGCCGAACTGCTCATGGTGGTGGATGATGCCACCACACCCTGGGGCGTTAAGGTGACCCGCATCGAGATCAAGGACATCAGCCCACCACGTGACCTGGTGGATGCCATGGCCCGTCAAATGAAGGCGGAACGGGAAAAACGCGCCGTGGTACTGGAAGCGGATGGTCTCAAGCAGGCGGCCATTCTACGTGCCGATGGCGAAAAACGTGCAGCCATCCTGGAGGCCGAAGGCCGGAAGGAAGCGGCCTTCCGGGATGCAGAGGCCCGTGAACGACTGGCCGAGGCGGAGGCACGCGCCACTGAAATGGTATCCAAAGCCATCGCCGAGGGCGACGTCAATGCCATCAATTATTTCGTGGCCACCAAGTATGTCGAGGCGCTGCAGAATATTGCTTCAGCGCCCAATGAGAAGCTGGTCCTGATGCCCCTGGAGGCATCGGGAGTCATTGGTTCCATTGCCGGTATCGGGGAACTGGCCAAGGAAGTCATGGGCAAAAACCGGGAGGTCCGCTCATGAGTGTGGAGCAACTTGACTTCTGGCACTGGTGGATACTGGGCGCCCTGCTGTTGATCCTTGAGGTGTTTGCACCTGGCGCCTTCTTTCTCTGGCTGGCACTGTCAGCGGGCCTGACCGGACTGGCCCTGTATGTTGCACCGCAACTGGCCTGGGAATATCAGCTGCTGTTATTTTCCATACTGGCGGTGATCTCCATCGCCCTCTGGCGACAGGTCCTGAAACAACATCCTACCGAAACAGATCGCCCCACCCTCAATCGTCGCGGGGAACAATATATAGGACGTGTATTCACTCTGGATCAACCGATTGTCAATGGCATCGGGAAGATTCATGTGGATGACACCACCTGGAAAATCGAAGGTGATGACTGCAAAGCCGGGGCACGGGTGAAGATTGATGGCGTGGAAGGTACAGTCCTGAAAGTGGTACCCGTTTGAATCGGGTCAGGATTCATCCGGTCAAGGTACTCTACCGGATCATGAATCTGGCGAGTAAAGGCTATCCGATGATAGCGTGAAGCAAAACCGGCTTCCTGTACCCAGCATGGATTCGCCCCATATATTACCGCCGTGACGCCGCACCACACGATGTGCGAGTGTCAGACCGACACCATTGCCGCTATACCGTATGTCATGATGCAACTTATGGAACAAGGTGAAGAGCTTGTTGGCATAACGCATATCAAAGCCAACACCATTATCCTCTACCACATAGACTGCCTGCGTCCCCTGATACTCACGATACACCCGAACGAGCGGGTTTTCCGTGTCAATAGTGAATTTCCAGGCATTGTCGATCAGTTGTGACATCAATTCCTTGAGCAGATATCGATCACCTTCAAGCTGCATTTCCGGATCGACAACGCACTTCACGTCATGCCCATAGCGCTGGGAATTTCTCAGGTTGCCTACGATTTCCTCAACCAGGTGGCTTAGATCTACAGGCGTACGAATGATTTCCGTATTGGATACTCTGCGCACCTGCGCCAGTTCCTCGATTTGTTGATTCATATGCATGCTGGCTTTATGAATACGCTGACAATAATCCTTTACCTGATCACTGTCATACTGTCCGTTGATTTCTTCCAACAATGCCTCACTGAATCCACACACCGAACGTAATGGCACCCGCAAATCGTGATTGATAACATCATAGAGGCCACTTATTTCGCTGTATGCGACACCAAGATCTTTGCTCAAAAACGCTACTTCATATTCAAGATCCTGGCGACTGATCTGTTCCGGACGCTGCTGCCAGGCCAACTCGGCCGCAATCCGGCACGCAAACACCCGCAATACCGATTGCTCCCCGTCGGAAAGCCGCATGGGTTTGTCGCTCATAATGGAAATCAGGCCCAGTCCATTGCTGTGCGAATCACCCAGCGGAACGCCGAAGAAGCTCTGTATTCCCAGTTCAATCATGAAAGAATCATTGGGATAGAGTTTGGTGACATTTTCAGGGATGTATTGCTGGCGTGAATCGAGCACGGTCTGGCAGGGTGTCCCGCCTAGTGGATACTCAACGTTTTCCCGGAATTCATCGTCAACCTGGAATAAAAAAGTGCGCATTTTTGAGCGAGAAGCATCAGCATAAAGACTGATGCTGACGACCCGTGCGCTATAATAGGCAGCCAGATCCCGCACGCAATCATGGTAAAAATCGGGGTTTGCAATGGCGGAAGAACGTTGCGCCAGGCGCGAAAGAATATCCTGTGTATGAGTATGCACGCTCACCTCCCTGCATGAGTGATGTTGGGAAAACTGGACTTGAGTGCAGTTTTGGATCATAGCCCTGTGCCTCATATAAACCCTGAATTTCACCAGTGAAATACCGGAGTCTCGCGCAGCGGTATTGGTTATAACCAAGTCTTGGCTTATGTCACTTGCAACGCAATGCAACATTGCAAGGATTTTGTGAAGCGGGGGTTAATTCTGTGTTTACATTCTCCGGGAGAATGAATATAAAGCGATGCTTGTCCCGATACGTCCATACCAGGCCTGTTTGCCGAGGGAAGGGAGTGCCCGGGTCAAATGGGCGAGGCACCACTATTCCATCATCCCAATATGGATTTGATGTCCGTACGCACCAGGGGCAGACTCGCGACCGTACATGGGATTCATGATACAATTCTGAACTTTTATTAGCCCCAGGCATTTGATCCCAATATGAAAAGCCTCTCCGACCTGCTGCAGGAACGCATTCTCATCCTTGATGGTGCCATGGGCACCATGATCCAAAGCTACAAGCTGGACGAAGCTGATTACCGGGGGGAACGGTTCAAGGACTGGCCTTCGGATCTCAAGGGCAATAACGACCTGCTGTCTTTGACACAGCCCACGATCATTCGCGATATTCACAAGGCCTACCTGGAGGCCGGTGCGGATATCGTCGAGACCAACACCTTCAATTCCACCCGGACCTCGCTGGCGGATTATGGCCAGGAAGACCTGGTATACGAACTGAATTACGCCTCCGCAAAACTGGCGCGTGAGGCCTGTGATGCCTATACGACGGACGATAAGCCTCGCCTCGTCGCCGGGGTGCTTGGGCCAACCAGCAAGACAGCTTCCATCTCGCCGGATGTGAACAACCCCGGCTTTCGCAACGTCACCTTCGACGAACTGCGCGACACCTATTACGAAGCCACCAAGGGGCTGGTGGACGGCGGTGCCGATATCATTCTCATCGAAACCATCTTCGATACCCTCAATGCCAAGGCTGCCGCCTTCGCGGTACAGACCTATTTCGAGGATACCGGCAACACCCGTCCGGTGATGATCTCCGGCACGATCACCGATGCGTCCGGCCGTACCCTGTCAGGCCAGACGGCCGAGGCCTTCTTCAATTCACTGCGTCATATCCAACCTGTTTCTCTCGGCTTCAACTGCGCCCTCGGCGCCAAGCAACTGCGCGAGCACATCGAGGAACTGGCCGGCATCGCCGACTGTGGCGTAAATGCACACCCCAATGCCGGTTTGCCCAATGAGTTTGGCGAATATGATGAATCCCCAGAAGCCATGGCAAAAGAAATCGGCGAATGGGCCGCAGCCGGTTTTCTGAATATCATCGGCGGCTGCTGCGGTACCACACCCCCGCATATCAAGGCCATCGCCGAGGCGGTTGGCAAGCACCCGCCACGCCGCATCCCCCAGCATGATCACACCCTGCGCCTCTCGGGTCTGGAACCCTGCAACATCCGTCCCGACTCGCTGTTTGTAAACGTCGGCGAACGCACCAACGTCACCGGTTCCGCTGTTTTCAAGAAAATGATTCTTAACGGCGATTACGACAAGGCACTCGATGTGGCACGCCAGCAGGTGGAAAACGGGGCTCAGGTCATCGACATCAACATGGATGAAGGCATGCTGGATGGCCAGGAAGCCATGGTTACCTTCCTCAGTCTGATCGCTTCCGAACCGGACATTTCACGCGTACCGGTTATGCTCGACTCATCAAAATGGCCAATTATCGAAGCCGGGCTGAAATGTATTCAGGGCAAAGGCATCGTCAACTCAATTTCCATGAAAGAAGGCGAAGCCGAGTTCATCCGCCAGGCGAAGTTGTGTCGGAAATACGGTGCCGCAATCATTGTCATGGCGTTCGATGAAACCGGCCAGGCTGACACCAGGGCACGCAAGGTGGAAATCTGTGCACGCGCATACAGCATACTGACTGAACAGGTTGGATTCCCGGCCGAAGACATCATTTTCGATCCCAACATCTTCGCAATCGCAACCGGTATCGAAGAGCACAACAACTATGGCGTGGATTTCATCGAGGCCACACGTGAAATCAAACGCACCCTGCCGCACGCCAAAATCAGCGGTGGTGTATCCAATGTATCCTTCTCCTTCCGCGGCAATAATACGGTACGGGAGGCGATTCACGCCGTATTTCTGTATCACGCAATACAGGCTGGAATGGATATGGGTATCGTCAATGCCGGCCAGCTGGCCATCTACGAGGAAATCCCCAAGGAGTTGCTTGATTGCGTCGAGGATGTGGTGCTCAATCGGAATCCCGACGCCACTGAACGTCTGCTGGAAATCGCCGATCGCTACAAGGGCGATGGTAGCACTGTCGAGAAAAAGGAAGACCTGGCCTGGCGTGAATGGCCGGTTGCCAAACGTCTGGAGCATGCCCTGGTAAAGGGTATCGATGCCTACGTGGACGAAGACACCGAAGCGGCACGTCAAAGTTTCGAGCGGCCGATCCAGGTCATTGAAGGGCCACTCATGGACGGCATGAACGTGGTGGGTGATCTGTTTGGTGCCGGCAAGATGTTTCTTCCCCAGGTCGTGAAATCCGCCCGAGTAATGAAAAAAGCAGTGGCCTACCTATTACCCTACATCGAGGCGGAAAAGGATGGCAGCACCAAAGCCAAAGGCAAGATCCTTATGGCTACGGTCAAGGGTGATGTGCATGACATCGGCAAGAACATCGTTGGGGTAGTGTTGCAATGCAATAATTTTGAAGTCATTGACATGGGGGTCATGGTACCCGCACAGAAGATCCTCGACCGGGCCCGTGAGGAAAACGTCGATATCATCGGTCTGTCCGGCCTCATCACTCCCTCGCTGGACGAAATGGCACACGTCGCAAAAGAGATGCGACGGGAGGGCTTTACCATCCCCTTGCTGATTGGCGGCGCCACCACTTCCCGTGTACACACCGCAGTGAAGATTGAGCCCGGCTACAATGGCACTACCGTGTACGTAAAGGATGCCTCGAGAGCCGTTGGCGTAGCCCAGAACCTGGTCAGCGAGGACAATGCCACCACCTTCATCGCCAAGGTGAAGGAAGAATACGAATCGGTGCGAGAAATGCACAAGGGCAAGACTCGCAAAACCCAATGGTTGACCATAAAGGATGCCCGTGCCAACAAAGCGAATATTGACTGGTCCGGCTACATACCCACTGTCCCCGAATTCACTGGAACGCGAATTTTCGAAGACTATTCGCTGAAAGAAATCGCGAAATACATCGATTGGTCACCTTTTTTCAAAGCCTGGGAACTGGTTGGCAGCTACCCAAAAATTCTTGACGATGAGGTAGTCGGCGAACATGCACGCCAGGTGTTCGAGGATGCACAGAAAATGCTGTCTTCGATTATCGATGAGCAATGGCTGACCGCTCGTGCCGTTATCGGCCTCTACCCTGCCAATCAGGTCGGTGACGATGACATCGAACTCTATACCGATGAGGCACGATCCACGGTACTCACCACCCTTCACCACCTGCGCCAGCAAAACCAGAAGCCACCGGGCCGCCCCAACCAGTGTCTGAGCGACTTTGTTGCACCAAAGGATTCCGGCATTCGGGATTACATGGGGGCATTCGCACTCACCAGCGGCATCGGCATCGACGAACACCTGAAACGCTTCGAGGCTGATCACGATGACTATCAGGCTATCATGCTGAAGGCACTGGCTGACCGGCTTGCCGAGGCCTTCGCCGAGTTAATGCATGAACGGGTGCGTAAGGAATTCTGGGGTTACGCTTCCGATGAGGCACTGAGCAATGATGAGCTTATCCATGAGTCATACAAGGGCATTCGCCCGGCTCCCGGCTATCCCGCCTGTCCTGATCACACTGAAAAGGCATTGCTCTGGGAATTGATCAAACCCGATCAGCAGATTGGCCTGAACATCACCGAATCATTTGCCATGGTACCTACCGCCGCAGTCAGCGGCTGGTATTTCGGACATCCTGACGCGAAATATTTCGGCGTGGGAAAAATCAACCGGGACCAGGTCGCTGACTACGCGGACCGCAAGGACATGAGTCTTGCCGAGGCCGAACGCTGGCTATCACCGAATCTGGGTTATGACCCGGATGATGTCGACGAGTCCAGCGTTGCCAATGGATGATCGTAACATCCTGACGGAACTATCCTGATAGTGGAAAAAAGCTCTAAATGACCGGGACCAATTATATTTTTGATGGGACTGAAGAGAATTTCCAACAGCTCGCGGTGGAAAATTCAAAAAAAGGCCTCGTACTGGTGAATTTCTGGACCGCCAAAGCCGGACCTTGCCTGAAACTATGGCAGGTACTGGAGTCTTTGAGTCAGGAATACAAGGGGCGGTTCCTGCTGGTGAACGTAAATACCGATACGCAGAAACGCCTGGTGCGGGAAACCGGGATCACCAGCGTACCAACGGTCAAAATATTTAATAATGGCACTGTGGTTGAATCCATTCATGGTGCGCAATCGGCGTCTTCACTGCGCCCCATTATCAATAAATATCTGCCTTCCGTCCTGAACCCGGCTATCGCCCAGGCATTGCATGCCTATCAGAATGGAGCGGTAATGGAGGCCCTGAAAATCCTGGCCGATGCCAGCAGAAAAGAACCGGATGACATCCGGCTTCATGCAACGAGTATGAAATTACTGTTTCGTGAGCGACACTATGCGGATGTGGCGAAATACCATGCCGACCTGTCAGATCTCGTAAAGGGAGATAATGAAATCAGGCAGGTGGCGATACATGCTGAATTATTGCAAATGGCTGAGCAGGCACCTTCCATCGAGGAACTGGATCAGCATCTGCGTGATCATCCGGAGGATTTCGCCAGCCTGTTGAAGCGTGCCGCACTGGCCCTGCTGCAGGACGACTATGAATACGCGTTGGAATGTCTGTTTTATGTATTCCGACAGGACCGGCAATACCGTGATGGATTCCCCCACAAGGCTATGCTCTCCTTGTTCGCGCTCCTGGGAAAAGACCACTCCCTGACAAAAGAATTCCAGCAGCGAATGCAGGAAATCCTTCACTAGCAAAGCGCCCATCGATGCGAAAGCATAGGGGCGCTACGCAAGATCCGACATGCACTACCCTGTCCGCGTCACAGACTGCGATACCTGGACATCCCCCTGTCGATATGGCCTTGTCCATGATGACAACAAGTAACGATATGACGGAATCACTGATGAAAAACACAATCCTTATCACCGGTTCCAATCGCGGCATAGGCCTGGAACTGGTGCGCTGGTATGCCGAAGCAGGATGGCTTGTTCATGCATGTTGCCGCAATCCTGCCGGGGCATCGGAACTACACACCCTTTCCGATCGACATAAAGGAATCCAGGTCCATCCCCTGGATGTAACGGACATTTCCCAGATAGCCGCGCTCGCAGAGAAGTTAAGGGGGAAGCCGATCGATATTTTGTTTAATAATGCCGGAATCTATGGTCAGGATGATGCCAGTTTTGGCAACACCAGCGAGCAATTGTGGCTGGATTGCTTTCGCATCAATACAATTGCCCCGGTAAAGATATGCGAAGCATTTATCGATCAGGTTGCGGCAAGTCATCACAAACTTATCGCCACCATGAGTAGTAAAATGGGCAGCATGTCAGACAATGGCTCAGGAGGAAGTTATGTCTATCGCTCCTCGAAAGCTGCGCTGAATGCGGCCATGAAAAGCATGGCCATTGATCTCCTACCCAGGGGGATTCTGGTAGCCATTCTGCATCCCGGATGGGTCAAAACCGACATGGGCGGCCCGCAGGCCGAAATCAGCACCCGGGACTGTGTTCAACATCTCAGCCAGGTGATTGAAAAGGTAACCCCGGATAATTCTGGAAGCTTTTTCGATATTGATGGCAGCATCATCCCCTGGTGAAGCCTTTTCCACCCGCGTAATGGAGATGAAATCCTGCTTTCACTCCGATATAGTGCTATCAATGCATATCATGCCTTGTTCAGGCAGACTCTTTGCGGGCTACCCGGATCATCAACCATGCGCGCACTGCTTTTTGATCTCGACGGCGTCCTCTATCAAGGCAACGAAGCCATCCCCGGCGCATTAGAAACCATCGAATGGGTACAGGCCAAACATATCCCCTACCTGTTTGTCACCAATACCAGCTCGAAACCCCGCACTGCCATATGTCACAAACTATCAGGCATGGGCATTAAAACCGTTAAAGAGCACATTCTAAGCCCACCTGTAGCTGCCGCCTGCTGGCTGAAAATGAACACAAATGATCCGGTTGCCCTGTTTGTTCCCACGGAAACCCGCAGCGAGTTTTCCGGTATTCCCCTGTGGAATGGTGATCCAAAACAGGCGGTGGGTGCTGTGGTGATTGGTGATCTGGCGGATGATTGGAACTTTTCACTCATGAATCAGGCTTTCTGTTGTCTGATGCAGGATCCACGGCCGGTGTTGATCGCGCTGGGCATGACCCGGTACTGGAAATCTGCAGATGGACTCAAGCTGGATGCCGGTCCTTTTGTTGCTGCGCTACAATATGCTTCCGGAGTCGAACCACTCGTAACCGGAAAGCCTGCGGCCACCTTTTTCCAAACTGCTGCGGATACCCTGGGCGTGGATCCACATCAGATCATGATGATCGGCGATGATATTCGTGGTGATGTGGCAGGCGCCCAGCAGGCCGGTATGCAGGCCGCTTTGGTAAAAACCGGGAAATTCCATCCGAACGATCTCGATCAAGCAATACGACCTGATGCGCTATTCAATTCAATACAGGACCTACCGACCTGGTATGAACAGCGCATCTCCGAATAAAACGCCGCTGTTTTTCTAATCTCCAAAGCAAGAAACCCCCGCCACAAGGGCGAGGGTTTCCGGTGCATGGAAAGATATACGGCCAATTACATGCCGAGTTTTTCCTTGATTGCAGCCACAACCGTATCGCTGGAGGTTGCATTCACCTTCATCAACTGCCCCAGCTTTTCATAGAATGATGCCAGTGGTGCGGTCTTTTCATTATAGGTATCGAGACGCTTGCTGATGGCCTCCTCGGTTTCATCATCACGCTGAATAACCGGGCTTCCACACTTGTCGCATACACCTTCCACCTTGGTGGGCTTGCTCTTGGTGTTATAGATTTCCTGACAATCCGAATTGGAGCAGGTGCGACGCGTGGTCAGGCGATCAAGAATCACATCACGGGGTACATCAAGATCCACCACTGCATCCAGTTTGATATTCAGCTTATCCAGCATGGCATTCAACGCTTCCGCCTGTGGAATGGTGCGCGGGAAGCCGTCCAGCAAGAAGCCATTGGCACAATCGGGCTGCACCAAACGTTCTGCCATCAGTCCCATGATCAACTCATCGGGCACCAGGTCGCCAGCCTTCATAAATGCCTCGGCCTTTTTGCCAAGCTCAGTTCCTTCCTTTACCGCACCGCGCAGGATATCGCCGGTGGAGATCTGCACCGAGCCGTCGATGGCCGTCAACATCTTGGAAACCGTGCCCTTGCCGGCACCGGGCGCACCTAACAGAATCAACTTCACAATCATTTCTCCTTTGACTTCTACTAACGTGTTGTTTTATATGGCCCGCTATCACATTTTGCGCAGGGTATAACCGCGCATTCTGGACCATTCGCAACCTGGGTTCAAATTCAAATGACCAGCCCCCTCCATGCGGAAAATTTATCGCCGGGAAAAGACCCTGAACGTCATCCAGGATCGAAGGATTGTGTGAGGGGGGAACCGGGCCCCGGGTGGACATCCGGGGGCCCATGGGATTACCGGCTCTATCAGGGCAGGCGCTTACGAAGTGCCGCGATCTGTTCTTCCCTGTTCAGACGGAACAGGAAATTACCCAAATACATAAACGGAATCGCCATACGGACAAATAGCGCCTGGAAGGAGTTGAATCGCAGACGCGCTTCTTCCTCCTCCTGCAGGAGACGAGCGTTTTCTTCTGCCAGTTTTCGTGCTGCCGCACGCACCTCTTCACAGCGACGTGCCTCTTCTTCCTGTGCAATACGTTCGCGTTCGGCCTGCTCGGCAGCAAGTCGTGCCTCTTCTTCGGCCTTCTTGCGTGCTTCCTGCTCGGCCTTGATCCGGGCGGCTTCCTCTTCCGCGCGCTGGCGCGCCAGTTGCGCCTCCAGTTCAGCAGCAGCCCTGGCTTCTGCCGCCGCCTGTTCGCGTGCGGCAATTTCTGCTGCCGCACGCCTGGCCTCTTCTGCCAGACGTTTTTCTTCCGCAATGGTTTCCAGGGTGATCAGGTCATCATGGAAAACCCGTTGCCCACCGGCTGCGGTAGCCACTTGCATGCGCTGTTCTGCCACTTTGCGTAGTTCATCCAGTCCTGTTTCCGGCTGGAGGGCACCAATACCACCACTCAGACACAGCCCGGCTATATCCTTGGTGGCTACTTCCAGGAAGTGTTCCGCCCAGGCCTGTGCACCATCGGTATTTTCCTCGGCCAGCAGAATCGCGAACTGGCCATCCCCTAAATGGGCTGCCGAATGCCGGTTACGCATTTGTGTACGCAGGTTATCCGCTACCGTGAGCACCATTGCATCACGCGTATGATCCTCATCTGATACCGACTGGTTGTCGATCTGCATTCTCAACAAGGCCATATCCGTTCCCTGTCGATGGGCGATATCGATCATGCGATTCGCTGTCTGGATGAAACTGGTCTCATTGAGCAATCCGGTAAGCGCATCGGTATCCGGAATCTCGACCGATTCCGGAGCCGGCACATCCATTGCTGCCAAGCGGGAATCCACTTCAGTCTCCATAAGCTGCATACCTGATTCCGCCACAATTGCAACTTCAGGCTCAGCTGCTGGTACCTGTTCCACCTCGTCCACCTCGGTACCTGCTTGCCTCCCTGTCAGGAATGCCTTGGTGCGTTCGACAATCTCTTCCGACTTGAATGGCTTACCTACCAGATCAGTAGCGCCATGGGCACGCACCTCCTCCAGCAATCCCTGCAGATCACCTTCCTTCCCGGTAATGACGACAAAGGGGAGTGAACGGATATGTTCCTCGCTTGAGCCGCGAACGCGCGCCAGTAAACCATAGCCATCGAGATTGGGCATGGACAGATCACTGAATACCCCCTGGATGCCAGGCTCATCACAGAGTTTGCTCCAGGCATCTTCACCGTCGACCGCTTCGATGAGACTGAAATCATCCTTGAGGATTTTCTTGATGGCCACGCGCATCAAGCGCGAATCATCAACAATCAGAATAATGGGCTTATCAGCTGGCATTGTGGAAGGTGAGGTTGATGCCACATTGTTTTTCATAATATAACGCCCTTCTCGAAATGGTATTCGCTCGCGCTCTTACAGTGCTTCCCCATGCTGTATCGGTACAATTCCGGCAAACTTTATCTGAAATTATCATGCTCTATGTCCAGCCCCGCCAGGCTATAGTCAGGAAGGCATCGCCCCTGGCTCTTCCGGTTTCATATTTAATCCGATAATGGGAATAATGCCAAAAATTGCACCTTGGTCTCAAAAAAATGATGTCGGAACAGGTTCCTATATTGGAATCGGGTGAAACAGGCTCCACCGGCCCCCACTTCTGGATGGCCAGGCAACGAGCACCGAAAAGGGGGGAATTGAATGAACCCATCACGGACAGACAATTGCTTCCTGTTGATACTGATTATTATTATCATTGCGCAAATGACAGGCTGCTCCCTGGTCCCGGATATACCAGGCCCCGTCGGCATTCCCGGCATCTAACCTACCCCTCTCCTGGATGGAGGCGTTGGTGGAAATACTACCATTCCATGCTGCCTGCCCATGCTGGCAGACAGCAAGGTTGACCAGCCCTCTAGTTCTGTACCTGCCAGCTTCCGTCGGCCTGGCGACAGGCGGTACCATACACCTTTTCCTTTCTGCCACCGATCACGGCATCGATGGTGTACTCCCGGCAGGGGCCGGTAGACGTTTCATAAGTACGGGTCGGTACCACACTATAATTATTCCCGGTATCCGGATTATGCCATTGCGCGGGCACACCGGTGCGCACGGTTTCCAGGGTCTGGGCCGTCTTCATTCGGTCAACTTCATCCATTGAATGACCTACTGCACCACCAATCGCGGCACCCGCCATGGTACCGGCAATAATCGCCGCAGTACGTCCGTGACCACCCCCCGCCTGCGAACCAAGCACACCACCAAGAACACCGCCAATCACCATACCGGCCTGTTCCTGCTGCCCCTGATAGGAAGCACACCCGGTAATAGAAAGTGTGCTTGCCAACAGAATCGAGAACCATGTGTTTTTCTCCATAACAATACCTCTCCTCATTTTCCTGTACAAAACCCAACCATCCTGATTGTAAATACCATAAACGCCATGTTCCTTGAGCATAGTCAGTCATCTACGGGATTTTTTAGTTGTGAATTTCAGGACAGCCCCCCATTCCTGTTCACTGTGCGCATCCCCCCTTCGATTACCATACCCATTATCACGTTTATATTCATCCCAACTAGACCTATACCTTCTAACGTACGGCTGCCCGTCATTGTTGCACCTGAAGGCGGGCCTGACCCGAATGGATACAATTGCAAAAGGAGATTCGCATGAGCATCCCTACCTCAACGGAAAATAATACTACGGTCCATCGCTACGATTCACTCAATTACGTAGCCACGGATCCGGAGCAACGCGACCAGAGCCAGAGCCGGCGCCTCCATGAACCAACATTGATGATCAGCACGATTGATCCCATCAGCGGCCGTGATATTGGTGACCCGGAAGGACACCCCTATCTGGTGGATGGTAACCTGGTAGTGTATTTCGAATCCGAACAGACCCGTCAGGATTACATTGATACACCTATAGATCACCCCGTACCACTGCCGGACAATCCCGATGAGGACTGGGTGGCTGAGGGGTAGGATTGAACTGGGATTTGCCGCCCTGACAGCAGGGCGGTAATGGCGTTGTTGCCATATAGAGCGTGAAACCTTTTCCCTGCCCTTTATGCCCTTATCTATTGTTTGCTACGACGTCCATAGCGCAAGGTGGGACCGATACATCAGGCCAGTAACGCTGCCACGATCCCGGTCAGAAAAATACCATCGAAGGTCCCCGCCCCGCCAATGGAAACCCGCGCAGTCCCCAGTTTCCGGACATCCCGCAGCCTGAGCAGATCGGCTCCGATCAGCACACCCAGCGTCCCACAACAGTAGGCCAATGGGGCACTGTTCTCCGGAGCCAGTACAATGGCGATCAAAGCCGCACTGAATGGTGCCACCAGTACCGGCATACCAATACCAATACCCGGTATGGGGCGGCTAAAACCATAACTGACCATGGACACCAGCATGGTCGCCATCAAGAGTGGCCCGGTATCAACGGCCTGATACAACATCAGGTACAGGGAGAAAAACAGCGGGATCAGTGCTCCACCCAGGTTGATGGCGATCAAGGTCCGACCTGTAAACGGGAGCATGGGCACTCGTAGCAACCTGCGTAAGGATACCGGCATGGTATCCGCTGGATCATTGGTTTCGGCCCGTATGGAGAACAGCGGAATATTCACCAGGCTCCCACCCAGCGCACCGAACAACAGCCACATGGCACCCACCGGTGATAACCCGAGTTTTTCGAATGCCAGGCTGAACAGGCCCACCTGCACCATCGCCAATAGAAAGGCCAATGCCAGGAGCAACAGTAAAAATGGAGCGGGGGCAAAAGGAAACATTTCAGAGTATGACCAATCATCCAGGGCTGGGATCATCATGGATTCGGAGCGAACCCATCGCAACTGCCAGTCAGCCCAGTAAATTATTAACGGATCAATCTGCTGACACTGAAAATGGCCATTATGATCAGCCTAACAAATGTAAAGCCCACCGACGTTCTGTCAGCTGGCTTTACATCTATGCCCGATCTCTTGGGAGTCCACCAGGTAACGCCTTGTTTTTAAACATCACTAAATGATGGATCAATATTTGCATTGTCCAGTGCAACAGGAAAACAGACCGCAGGGATGGCAACCCATACTCGGAGAACCGTCATGTTGAACCATATTATCTCTACCCTGCGCAACCAATGGGTCAACAAAAGCCTGCTCACTTCGACAAAGCCATTGGCCATTGATACTCATGGCCAATGGCATGAGTGGGCCGAATACGTAGTCATACCGGAAACCGTAACCGCCTTATCAACCGGTAAGCACGAGGGGTAAAGGGTGTGTATTGCCAGCACCGGAAGTACGCCGAAAGATATGTAAACCTTTCTTCCCCGGTTCCCTTCACATCGACAAATTGCCATAGACACTAACAGCGACATATCAGTATGACAGGCCCCTGCGCAATGCAATAGATCTGTCGCCATACCTTGCCCCTGCCGTAACGCCTATCTCCCAGATACACCGCAGGTTTTCCATTGGAGATTGCGCGATGTCCATGCCATCGATAGCGGCAACTACGCATAGTGAACAGCAGGCCGGTATGCTCAGGTTTCACTGGCTGCCACACGAGAAGAGGTATAGGGATCACAGAGTTTGCGTCATCAGTTTATTGCCCGGAAACAGGTACTAACCTTTTCCGGCATGATGGCGACATCGAACGCGATGATTTTAATGAATATGGCCGGCACCTGCAGTATGGGATTCCGGTACCGGTGCGCAGGTCGGCTCCACGCGTCCACGGGCCTTGGGATCTGCGGCCTGTCCGGCCCGGGTCTGGCAGCAGGAATCATTCCGGGTACAATGCTCGCACTGCGTCAAGACACGAGCCGGCATGCCCTCCCCTCCACCACCCCAGCACGTCTATCAGCCACCGCCGGACCATGGCTTGGCCATAGTCCATGAGGATGCCGACCTGCTCGTGCTGAACAAGCCATGCGGTCTGCTCTCCGTACCAGGTCGCGGCGATGAAAAGCAGGATAGCCTCGCATCACGAGTGCAGGCTGAATTCCCAGAGGCCATGATCGTCCACCGGCTCGACATGGAAACCTCCGGCCTCATGATCATGGCACGCAGTCGCGATATACACCGACAACTGAGCCACCAGTTTGCCAAACGCCAGGTTCATAAACGTTATCTGGCGGTGGTGGATGGCCGGATGCCCGCAGCGCTGGGTATTATCGACCTGCCCCTCATCACCGACTGGCCCAACCGCCCCAGGCAGAAAGTGGATTTCCTGCAAGGCAAGGCTTCCCTGACCGGCTACCGGCTGCTTTCCCATTGCCCATCCCGCGATATCAGCCGCCTTGCCCTGGAACCGGTGACGGGCCGTTCCCATCAACTGCGGGTGCATCTGCAGTATCTGGGGTACCCCATCCTCGGCGACCGACTCTATGCCTGTGAAGCCAGCCGCGCAAAAGCGGAACGGCTACTACTGCATGCGGAATCCCTTCAATTACTCCATCCCCGGGATCAGCAGCCATTGTCGGTATCTTGTGCTGCAGATTTCTAGCGCAACCGCCCTGGCATCCTCATCCACATGGCGCCTCGCCGGCAACATATTAATATGTACTTATTAACTGATTTTTCAGTTATTTTTTGCCAATAGACTGTTCGCTACTGGTGTGATGGCCTATGCTTTTTGCGTCGCGAGGAGAATGCCCATGGAAGATAAAAATATAAATGTAGTCACCAGCCCTGATAGCAACAGCCATAGCCGCTGCCTTACCAACCTTCTCCTGCTACTGGGAGAGGACCATAAAATGGACCGGCTATCCGAACTCCTGCACTACACGGCTATTGCCGAGCGGGAATATGCAGCACTTTGTCGATTACGGCATATGTGACAGTGACAGGGATGCCCTGAAAGCCAATTCGAGCCAGTCCGCTTCCCCACTGGTTGCGCAGCCGCGCTGCCGCTCCCTATAATTCGCACATATCGGTGCCAGCACCCGCTCGCACCCCCTCCGACATGGTCTCGACCAGGCTGCCGTTGCACATGGTGGATTGTGTTCGCATACGAGCAATAAACGAACACACCCATGACGCTGGAAACCATTGGCATTTCCCTGATCATTATCCTGACAGCCTATTTTATCCGAGGCATAACCGGCTTCGGATCAGGCCTGATCTCTGTGCCGCTGCTGGCTCATTTTCTACCGCTGCAGTTTGTCGTACCCCTCAGCCTGATGCTGGATTTTACTGCATCGCTGGTGTTGAGCCGCCACGGACAACGTCAGGTCCGCTGGGATGAGATCCGCCCCTTACTGCCCTTCACCCTGCTGGGTATCGTCCTGGGCACCACGTTGCTGTTGCGTCTGCCACGAGAACCATTGCTGACAGGCCTTGGTTGCCTCGTGATCCTTTTTGGAGTGCGTACCGTATTCAACATTCATGGTGAGAAGCAGATTTCACGCCTCTGGGCCATGCCTGCCGGTCTGTCTGGTGGGATGATCGGGGCCTTGTTCGGAACTGGCGGGCCGCCGTATGTAATCTATCTGTCACATCGCATGCGGGATAAATCCGCCCTGCGGGCCACCTTTTCAGGCTTGTTCCTGTTGGAAGGTATCCTGCGCATTATCACTTTCATGTTGGCGGGACTGTTACTGCAGGAGCAATTGTTGACTGCAATTCTGGTCTCGATTCCTGTAATGGGAGCGGGCCTGTACCTGGGACACAAAGTACATGTAGGAATCAGCAACCGGCAACTGATGCTATTGATCGGCCTGTTGCTGTTGGTGAGTGGTGGATCGCTGTTGTGGAAGGCTTGGGGTTGACGTATCAGGAAGACGCGTGATGGCACAACAGTTCAGGGCCGAGAATGCAATCTACCGGGGAGAAGCCATGATCCTCCAGGGCCTCTGCCACGTCCTCCCATGCGCAATCCTGAATCTCTTCCTGAACCCTGGCGATGATGCCAGTGATGTGGCGGTAGACCTCGTGTTCCTCGAAATCATCGGGAATGGAGACCACACGGATCTGCTCAAAAATCTTGCTGGGCAGGATCATCAATCTTGAAGGCATGCGCAGAAACTCCTGAATATCCCGAAAATTATCGATGAGTAACACAGTACCGTTACCGGCTGTGTTGTGGCAATAGCGATCCCGGCTATTTTTCGAGCAAGGTACGCAGGGAGGCAATTCGCTCCAGTTCCGACTTGTCCAGGCGTGGATAGCCCAACTCCAGCTTTTGCAGGCTCGTGGTGATAATGTCAGCCACAACCATGCGCATATAGGGCTTGTCGTCCGCCGGGATCACGTACCATGGCGCCCAGGGGCGCGAGGTGTTGGCAATGGCATCCTGGTAGGCCTTTTGATAATCGCTCCAGTGTTCACGTTCACGAACATCCCCTTCCGAGAATTTCCAGTTCTTGTCCGGTTCATCGATACGGGACAAGAAGCGCTTGCGCTGTTCCTCTTTGGATACATTGAGCCAGAATTTGAGAATCACCATGCCACTGCGGGCAAGGTGCTGTTCGTGATCCCGAATGGAGGTGAACCGCTGCTTCCAGAGTTGTTTCAGTGGCGGGCGATCCGGAATATGCTGCGCATCCAGATATTCCGGGTGTACCCGCACCACCAGCACCTCTTCATAATAACTACGATTGAATACACCAATACGACCACGCTCCGGGAGACGACGGGCCGTACGCCATAGAAAATCATGCTCCAGTTCTGAATTACTCGGTTGCTTGAATGAAGACACCTGACAACCGGCCGGGTTGATTCCACTCATTACGGCACGAATCGTCCCGTCCTTTCCAGCGGCGTCCATGGCCTGAAAAATCAACAGCAGGGAATGCTGATTCTGGGCGTACAGCCTTCTTTGCAATTCATCCAGGGTTTCGACGGAGGCGGCCAGCAATCGCTTGGCTTCCTTCCTGCCAACGGCTTTTTCCGGTGGTTTGCTGGAAAAATCCCGTGTACGAAAAGAGCCATCAAAAGCAGCAAGATAGGGACTGTCGATTGCATCAAACATAAACCGGGCACCACCATAGATTCAGGCACAATGCCGAGAAGTATAGCAATCCCGTCGATCAGTCGGGCAACGGCCCGAAGACCCGGGGATGACCTTCCAGCCCTCTGGCGTACAAGCTAAGGGCAATCGCCAACCCTGCGACCGGTCATGCTCTGGGTCATTTTCATGGCACCCATGGGGCCGCCCTGTACATTCATTTCCACGCTACCTTCATAGTGATCACCGGCGTAGGTGATCTTGCCGGTACCCGATGTGCTCATTCCCTCATGGCTGCACTGGATGCGCCAGGTAACGCTGTTCCCGGATACACTGTGTTCCAGAATTTTGCATTCCTGACCGGGTGATTCCATATGGGGCACCAGATCCGCCTCGGTAATACAACCGCGGTGAGTCATGGGTGGCGGGGACATGGGCATACCCTCGATGACCGACTGAATGGTGGTTTCCCACATTCCGACCCGAACATCCGGGGCCGCCGATATGCGCATACAGGTTGCGGTCAAAGCTACCAGCAATATAGCGGCAGGAAGGTTCCTGGTGTTGTTCATAAAATCTCCCCCTATCAGACCAGAATACTCTCTGAGATTGATTTGTAATCCTGTCGCATATGAGCGACAGAAACGCGGATGTCCAGGTTATCAAACGCCCGTTTACCCGATATGCCGGATTGTGACACCGGAAACCCACCAGCCAAAGCAGAATTTATCATTTGTCACGCCTGCGCACCCTTCTCATTCGCTTACATTTGCATTACCGTATCCGGGACATAGCAAGATTGATGGTTGTAATCTCACTCCCAAATTATTTATCTGGAGATTGTTAACATGGTAATGAACCACCTCCGCGCATTTTTCATCTATGGATTGATTGTGAATTTTTTGGCCTTGGGATTTGCACAAACCGCTTCCGCGGCCATGATCAGCACTCAGACTGCAATGGCAATGCAGGAACGCCAGACCCGCATCAGCGACATTCAGCAACAGCTTGCCCGTGAAGATATCCAACAGCAGATGATGGCACTGGGGGTCGATCCGCAACTGGCACAGGAGCGTATCGCAGCACTGACCGATGCGGAACTGCAACAACTGGATCAGCAACTTGGCAACCTCCCTGCCGGTGGCAGCCTGGTGGGCGTGATCGGGGTGGTCTTTGTGGTACTACTCATCCTTGAACTGCTTGGTGTCACGGACGTTTTCACCCGGATCTAGCGGTTGATCCTGCATTTCGCCAGCCGGCTCCTGTGGCCGGCTGCATTGCTATGTCTTGCGGGCTGCGCCAGCACCACACAGGTTATCAGCCCACGACTGCCCGCCGAAGACTCCGCCAAGACCGTCGAGCTGTCCGAAACCCCCTTTTTTTCCCAGCAGGCATACCAGTGCGGTCCGGCAGCGCTGGCCATGGTATTGAATACCAGCGGGCTTTCGGTCACTCCCGATGATCTGGTCGATAAGGTGTTCATGCCTGCCCGTAAAGGCAGCCTGCAGATCGAGTTACTGGCTGCCACACGTCGTTATGGACGGCTGCCCTACGTGATCGATCCCGACCCTGGAGCCCTGTTGTCCGAACTGCGTAACGATCGGCCGGTACTGGTGTTGCAGAATCTTGGCATCCGCAGTATTCCCATCTGGCATTACGCTGTGGTGATCGGCTATCAGGCCAAAGGGGACTTGATTTTCCTTCGTTCCGGCACCACCCGGCGCCTGTCGATGCCGGCAGCGAGATTTCTGCGTACCTGGCACAATGCCGGTTACTGGGGCATGGTAGCCCTGCCGGCCGGGGAATTTCCTGCCCAGGCAAATGCCCGGCGTTACCTGGCGGCAGCGGCCGACCTGGAGTCCATCGGACAACTGGAGGCCGCACTCGCCACCTACCGCGCAGCAAGTCAACGTTGGCCTGAGCAGAACACCGCCTGGCTGGGCCTCGGCAACAGCCTGTATGCCCTGCACCGCTTGCCGGAGGCCGAACTAGCCTATCGCGCCTTGCTGGAACGCGCACCCGATGACCCCATTGCACATAATAACCTTGCCCAGACATTGGCCGACCGCGGCTGTACCGCGCAGGCACTGACAGTACTCGATGCCGCATTATCCAGGGTTGAGCCAGCCACCGCCCTGCAGGCGCAATTGCAACAGACACGCCGGGAAATCCAGCAGGCCGCCAAGACCTCGCCTCCCTGTAATCCCTGAGCATCAGCGTTTCCCCTGCTGATCTGCATCAACGAATGGAACCGAGGACTGCGACATACTGCTAACCGAGAGGTAAAAACAGGAGTTACACATGACAATAGAAAAACACGATCTGGTTCACGAGTTTCCCGAATACCGGGAGCGTATTCATGAGCTGAAAACAAGCAATGCGCATTTTTCTCAGCTATTTGACCGTTATCACGAGGTGGAGCACGAGGTGCGCCGCATTGAAACCGGGGTCGAAACCCCTTCAGATGAATATCTGGAGGACCGCAAGAAACAGCGGTTGCAGCTGAAGGACGAGTTGTTCGCCCTGCTTAGCAGCGATTGACGGCCGCCTCGATGATCGCGCCCGCTTGCTATTGGCGCAGTGCCCAAATGACCGCCTAGGCGGTCATTTCGCTTCCCCCGTGGCCCCACCGCCCGGTGCTGCTGGCCACGTCGCCATGGCCTTTGTTTCCCTGCCCCATCCCGGTACCATTTCAGAGGATAATGCTGCCGCGCCTGGCTTGCGATAACGGTATCGTATGCAACTGGCATCAGGGGATTACCCGTAGTGGACGAACATGCCATCATCGCAATCGCCGGTATCGGACTCCTGGCCATTTCCTGCCAGTGGGTCGCCTGGCGCATCAAACTCCCGGCTATTCTATTTCTACTCCTGAGCGGCATTGTGGCAGGCCCGGTCACTGGCTGGCTGCAACCCGATGCGCTGTTTGGTGAACTGTTGCTGCCCATCGTCTCCTTGTCGGTGGCCATCATCCTGTTCGAGGGCGGCCTTTCCCTGCGCCTGCATGAGATTCGCGATGCCCAGCGCGTGGTCAGGGTACTGGTATCCACCGGCCTGCTGATCACCTGGGGGATAACCACCCTCGCCACCCGCTGGCTGTTGGATTTCCCCTGGGAACTGGCCTTCCTGTTCGGTGCTCTGTCGGTGGTCACGGGCCCAACCGTCATCGTGCCCTTGCTGCGCAGTGTGCGCCCCAATGCCCGGATCGCCAACATTCTGCGCTGGGAAGGCATCCTCATCGATCCGATCGGTGCCCTGCTTGCGGTGCTGGTGTTTGAATTCATCATCTCCGGGGAATTCAGCCGTGCCTTCGGTCACACCCTCATCGTGTTCGGCACCACGCTGTCCATCGGCATCATCACCGGCATCATCGCCGGTCATTTACTGGGCACCCTGCTCCGGCGCTACCTGATTCCGGAGTATCTGCACAACCTCGCCACCCTGTCACTGGTGTTCGCGACTTTCGCCTTTGCCAATGCGCTCAGTGCGGAATCCGGCCTGCTCGCGGTTACGGTGATGGGGCTCTGGCTGGCCAACATGAAGGATGTGCACATCAAGGACATTGTGAACTTCAAGGAAAGCCTGAGCATATTGCTGATCTCGGGCCTGTTCATCATCCTCGCTGCCCGCATCGATCTGCAGCAACTAAGGACCCTCGGCTGGGGAGCCATCGGCGTCCTGCTGGCAATCCAGTTTGTGGCCAGGCCGTTAAAGGTCATGTTCGCCACCCGAGGCTCAAATCTGGACTGGCGGGAACGGGCGTTGCTGGGCTGGATCGCGCCGCGGGGCATTGTTGCTGCCGCAATTTCAGCACTGTTCGCCATCCGTCTCCAGCAACTGGGCTACCCACAGGCGGGACTGATGGTGCCGCTGATGTTCCTGGTGATTATCGGCACAGTGGTGCTGCAAAGCGCCACGGCGCGGGCACTGGCCAACCTGCTGGGTGTTGCGGAACCGGACCCGCGTGGATTTCTCATTATCGGTGCCGACCCGGTTTCCCGCCAGATCGCCAAGGTTCTGGTAAAAAAAGGCTTCCGGGTATTGCTGGCCGATACCCATTGGCCCTCCATCCGGGCGGCCCTGATGGATGGGCTCGACACCTATTATGGAAATGCCGCCTCTGAGCATGCGGACCGCAATCTTGACCTGGTTGGCATCGGGTCCCTACTCGCATTATCTTCTCACCGGGAGATCAATTCCCTGGCGGCGATGCGGTTTCGCACCGAGTTCGGACAGGATGCCATTTATAGCCTGCACATCGACCCCGACGCCGAAGGCGGCGTCCGCAAGCGAGTCGATATTCCAAGGGTGGGACGCACGCTGTTTGGGGCGGATGTTTCCTACAGCAGGCTGGCGGAAATGATCCGCAAAGGTGCCAAAGTGCATGACACGAGACTGACAGAAGTATTCAATTTCGACGATTACTACCGCCGTCATTTCCGCCGCGCCATCCCCCTGTTTGCCATCGACCCCAAGGGCCGTCTGCATGTCTTTACCGCAGAAAAGGAAATCAAGCCGGCGGAAGGATGGACACTCCTCGCACTGGTCGCCCCGGAGCCGGAAAATGGGGCCAAGCCTGCCGACAATGAAACCACCGGCGAAGAAAAGCCCGGGCAGAAAACAAATTAGTAGTATTCCTGTCAAGTAGTAAGGTACACTTATCCCCGTTGCACTCTATTCAGGTTTTTTCAGAAAATCCCTTCCGGTATTCAACTGCAAACTTCCTCCTTATGAGTGGCAATGAACAATCGTTTTGATCTACATAGGCAATAGATATGGCTTCTGGAACTGTAAAGTGGTTTAACGAATCTAAAGGTTTTGGCTTCATCACCCCCGATGACGGCGGCAAGGATGTGTTCGTGCACTTCTCCGCGATTCAGGGTGCTGGTTTCCGCACTCTGGCCGAGGGTCAGGCCGTGAACTTCGAAATCGAAAATGGCCCCAAGGGACCGCAGGCGACTCAAGTAACCGCTGGCGGTTAATCGGGTCGTTGGGCCACTAGGCCCAGAACCCCGCAGGTAACTGCGGGGTTTCGTTACCAGCCTTTACCTTAAAGACGCTGGCAGTGGTTTCTTTCGTTCCTGGAAACCCATATTGCCAGCCTCTATCCTCTCTTGAGCATTTTTATGCTCAACCTCCCTTTATTTGCGCCTTGATTTAGCGTTTCTGTCATTTCTTTTCCACCTCCGGACGATTGGCTGCATCACCCACCTGGGTGCGCCGGAACATGGACACTACTTCGTAGAGCAGACCGGAAAAGGCATTAAAGCGTGTCACCCGGAATACCAGCTGACGCGCCGACATGCTCCGCCGCGGCCTGCGCACCTCTACCAGTCGCGACAGGAACAAGGCTGCCACTAGTGCGCGCAATAATGCCGATATTGCAAAAACCCCCAACAACACACTGCTCCACTCCAGCTGTTTTCCGGACCAATGCACCTCCACCGGCAGGATACGTGACAACAGTGCACCGAACATGCCTCCACAAAAAATCACCACCGCGACAAAAATATTATGCATGGCCATATAGCCGGCGCGGCGCTGGGCAGGTACCAGTTCATAGAGGAAATTACCGGTACTGAGACTGAAGCCTGCCCAGGCAATCCCGGATATGACCTGTATGGACAGCAGATACCAGAAATTGTCCGATACCAACCAGAGCGCAGGCAGGACCGGAATGAGTGACCCGGTGGTGGTGAGGATAAGACGGTTGCCGAATACATCGCTAATACGTCCCCAGGTATTGAGGGTGAGGAACTGTACCAGCACCGCCATACCTGTAACCGTCATGAACTGCAAATAGGTAAAATGCAGGTCACGCAACATGTAGACCGTGAAAAACGGCGCCGCCACCGCCACCGCGCCCTGCATGGCGGAAACAAATAAGGTAAACCGCCAGGCATGCACACTATGAAAACGGAGCCATGAAAAGCGTGGCCGCGATAAATCCTGGTGCGACGCATCCAGCTGCGGTTCATGCATCATTACCAAGTGGTACACCGACACTCCACGGGCAATGGCCGCGATGAAAAAAAGCAGCATGAATCCGAACAGGGGCCATTGCCAATGATCGAACCAGTGCAGAATCAGCCCGCCTCCCACCAACGCCAGAAAGGCCGCAACGGTCGCCAGACGGGTGCGGCGTCCAAAATAACGGCCGCGCTTACGTTCCGGCACCAGATCACCCATCAGGCTGACCCATAACGGCGCCGCCAGATTGCCACTGGCATAGTAAATTGTGATGCAGACCAGCAGAATGGTGATCGCCTGATCGGGAAACACGAATGGCAACAGGGTCAATGGCAACCAGATCAGCGCCTGTATGCTGGCGCCGGCCAAAATAACTGGTTTACGGCACCTCAACCGGTTGCCCAGCCAGACCGACAACACTTGCATCAACGACCCGAGCAGGGCCGGCAGCGTAGCAAGCAAGGCTACCTGCGGTGCACTGGCCTTGAGAAACAGCGCAAAGGCGGAAAGATACGTCTCTGCACCACCCGACATCACCGCATAGGCCACGCCATCCCGCACCGAATGCCGCAGTGTACGGTCGACCTGAGCATCCCTGGAATAGCGAACCGTCATGGGGCACCGCTGATAAAGAAAGTACCGAAGTATAGAAAATCCGCGTCTGTTCCACAGCGGGCTTTCGATGATTATTTTACCCGGACCAGCATATTGACCTCCCCACTGGCAGGTCACACACTTGACAACAGCTTCAAATGACAGCCTGCCTGTATTTCACGGGCGTTCCGCATTTACGCGCCTAACCGATAGCTTATTCTCTCATGTCAGCAGCTTTGCCTATCCTTTACCAGGATCAATACATCATCGCTGTGCACAAGCCTGCTGGCCTGCTGGTGCATCGTAGCGCAGTGGACCGTCATGAAACCCGCTTTGCCATGCAGCTGGTGCGGAACCAAATCGGGCAGCATGTCTACCCGGTGCATCGCCTGGACAAGCCCACCTCGGGTATTTTGTTGTTTGCCCTGGATGCCGACACCGCCCGCCTGCTGACCGAAAGATTCAGCCACAAGGAAATGCAGAAATCCTACCTGGCGGTGGTGCGGGGTTTCACCGCTGCCACCGGTCACATCGACTACCCTCTGCTAGAGGAACCGGATCGCATGACCGACCGCAAGGCGCAAACAGGCAAACCTGCGCAAGCCGCCATAACCGACTACCGCTGCCTGGACCAGGTGGAACTGCCATTCCCGGTCGGACGCTATGCCAGTTGCCGCTATTCCCTGCTTGAGGTAACCCCGCACACGGGCCGCAAACACCAGATCCGGCGTCACATGAAACATATCTTTCACCCCGTAATCGGTGACACCACCCATGGAGACGGTCGTCACAACCAGTTCTTTCGGGACCAGTTCGATTGCCGGCGCCTGCTACTGTGCGCAACCAGCATGGAGCTGACACACCCCCATACCCAGGCCACGATAAGGCTGACTACCACCCTTGACGCAGATTTCCAGTCCCTGCTTCATGAATTCGGCTGGTCCCGGCACAGCCCATAGCCGCCGCTGATGGCTGGCAGTTCATCACCGGGCATGCGGCGGTAGCATCTTTTTCCCGCCCGGCACTAGGCGTACCGCGAATGAAGCATTAGCATGGCAACATGTTCAATATCACCTGCCCCTAGTGTCCTATGCCGAACCAGGCCAATAACCACGCCTACCTGGATACCGTCCGCAATCTGTCCGAGCGCATTGTCGAGGCCCAGCGCCCGATTCGCATCCTCGATGCCATCAAATGGAATGGCGAAGTACGGCGTGGTTTTTTTGAAAGCCGCTTCCATGAACTGCCGCAGGTGGACCGGGACTACTACAGCACTCACTGTCCGCTGGGCTTTGACCCCGAAACCAAGCAGTCGGAATTCCATCAGATCGAACGAGACATCTCCCGGCAACTGGGCCAACTGAATCCACTGGGGGTGATGATGCGCCGCACTTGCCGTGAATACCGCATGGTCATTGCCATGCTGGCGGCACGCGGCACCCCGGCATTTGCCGATCTGTCACAGGAACTCTATGGGGCCTCCAGCGACGTATTCCATGCGGCCGACCCGACCCTCGCGGACCTGGGTACCCTGATGGAATCGGTGCTGGAGGGCTTGCTGCGCGATCCGTCCATGCACGAAGCCCCCAAGATCTTCACCCCGGAACAGGCCGTCGCCCAACTCAACGAACGCATGTCCTGTAATTTCCCCGAGGCCGGTATACGCGTCATCATCAGTGACGGTATCGCCGCCGATGCCGCCGCCGGCACTGATTACATCAAGCTGCGTCAGGATGCCATGTTCAGCCAGGAGGATATCGACGTGCTGGAGATGCACGAAGGCTGGGTGCACCTGGGCACCACCCTGAACGGCATGGCCCAGCCCTACTGCACCTTCCTGAGCAAAGGCCCACCCTCGGCCACCATCACCCAGGAAGGCCTGGCGGTACTCACCGAGATCCTCAGCCTGCGCTCCAGCCCCACCCGCCTGCACCGACTGATCTCCCGGGTACGTGCCGTCACGCTGGCAGAGGAAGGCGCCGACTTCGTCGAAGTGTTTCGCTACCTGCGCGAGAAGGACATCAGCCCGGATGATGCCTGGGTCATCACCAGCCGGGTATTTCGCGGCAGCACCCCCTCCGGGCGCCCCTTCACCAAGGACATCACTTACATGAAGGGTTTCGTACTGACCTACAATTTTCTGCGCCTGGCGGTGTCCCGTGGCCGCCTTGACCGGCTGCCACTGCTGTTCCTGGGCAAGATCCTGCTAGAAGACATCCCGCTGCTGGGTGAACTGGTGGAGGACGGCGTCCTGGTGCCGCCACAACACATCCCGCCTCAGTTCTCCAACTTCAGGGGGCTGGTCACCTGGCTGAGTTTTTCGCGCTTTATCGCCCAGCTCGATTTCGATCAGCTGGAGGCGGATTATGCTCACCTTCTGTAGCGAATTCCGTTTCAGCTAGTATTCAGCTTCCTGGATGACACTGGATTCAGGACGGGGTATTTCCCGTGCTTATCCGCATAAGGAAAGGAGAAATGCAATGAACTACAACACCGTTTTCCACACCACAATGGCCCTGCTGTTGTTGTCAGGAAACGCTGCAATGGCGCTGGCTGCCGATCCCGGCCCACCGGCCCGGGGTCCGATTCCCTTCGAAGAGTTTGACGTCAATGGCGATGGCGGCATCTCGCAGGAGGAATTCGACACTATCCATGCACAGCGCATCCAGCAACGTGCTGAAGCAGGATTCCCTATGCGTAATCTGGACAATGCCCCCGGGTTCGCTGACATCGATGCCAATGGTGATGGCCGCCTGAGCCAAGAAGAGTTGCAAAAGTATCATCGGGAACGCATGGAAACGCGGCAACAGAATCGCTCACAATCAGGTGGCATGGGGATGGGGTCCGGACAAGGGGGCGGCATGGCCCGATAAGCCAGCCACGCGGTTCCCGCAGGGCGGCAATCGCAACTCAACGACCTCGCCGGTGCCATCCTGACCGAAGGTTAGCCCCTGCAGTGCAGGGTCAGCAGCCTGTTCCCAACTGGTTCAGCCCTGACCCTGTACCACGAAACCGATCCCATCGATGCTGAAACTGTGAAGGAGATCCTGGTCTGTCGGGTAGCCGGTACAGCACAGGCGGTGACCGGGGCCTTGACCCGGTCGGAGGATGAGGCCAGGCGCGTGGTGGCCCAACAGGTAACCGGTCCCAAGGACCAGATCCTGTTTCAGCGGCATCCGACCCTATCGGCCGCGAACGGGTTGATGGTAGGGCTGCGCCATGATTTTCAGGGCAGCGACATGCATTACTGGATCACGCCCCTGCTGAAGGCCGGTCACCTGGAGGGTTGCATCACGGAGAAATACTGACAAAGCAAATTAGCTTAGTGTGGTTTCACATTGTTTTTAATATAGTATACTGGGTAAAAATTCCGACCATCGTCACTTCTTCATTGCCCGGGGATCTCCATCTTCATGCCGCAACCCTACGTGCTGGCCGCCGTCCTGATCGTCCTACTGGCCCTGTTGCTGGTGGCGATACGACTGTGGCGCCGCAAATCCGCTCCACTCAATACCACTCTTACGTCCCACCCCGGTCAAGATACCGGCAGCCTGGACTATTACCGGCGTGCGGGGGTGTACTGGGGCGTCGCCATCAGGCCCCGCGGGGATGCCCCCGGCTGCGCCGCGGTCGAGGCCATGCGCGGCCAATCCTTCCCCCTCAAGCAAGCCCCCACTTTACCTCTCCCTGGCTGCGATGCCGGTAGCTGCCACTGTAGCTACCAGCCCCTGCTGGACCACCGTGATGCCAGGGTCCGCAGAACCAATACAGACCGCCGCACCATCCTCCGTTATGAACCCGACAAGCAGGATCGTCGCCAACTCACCACACGGCGGCGCAAGTCCGGCCCCGGCAACAAACCAAGCGGTACCTGACCCCCCGGCTCACGCCGCTCCTGTGCGTTAGTGTTCTGTAATGTAGTAATATTCCAGAATACCTGATAAAATCACTCAACTTTTATTATTCTATTTCCAATCAGAGGAGTTGTACCCGATGCAGGCTGAAGTTGATGGCAAGGTAATCGAGTTGAGTGAGGCCGGTTGGCTGGTAAATCTTGACGAATGGAGCGAAGGGCTCGCCGTGGAGATCGCCAAGAATGAAAAAATCCCCGAGTTGACCGAAGAACACTGGGACATCATTAATACCGCCCGTGAATATTTTCAGGACAATGGCACGGTTGCGGAACCGCGCGTGTTCTCCAAGATCATGAAGACCAAGTACGGCAAGGATCGTAGCGATCAGAAATACATCTATTCGTTGTTCCCCACCGGTCTGATCAAGTGTGCCAACAAGGTCGCCGGCCTGCCCCGCCCCAAGGGTTGCAGCTGATCCCATGAGCACGGCGGCGCCTATGCGCTGCCGTGCCATCATTTTCACCTCATGTACCTCATCGTGGCACAGGGCCGTTTTCCCGATAGCGAATCACTGGTGCGGGCAAGCATCTGGGTGAATGAGTCCGATGCACGCCTGGCGCAACAGCGTGCGCTCGATGCCCTGCGGGGGGCGGGTTTCCAGCTTGCATCCGTTGATACGGTAACTGAAACCGGTCCCGAAGATTATTTCCGCCCCTGTGAAAGCAAGGCGGCTTATGATCGGGCACTACAGGAAGGTATCGCCTGGCGGGTGCAGGCAATCGAATCCTAGATAGACATCCGTCCTGGCTCCATAAGCAAATAAATCAAAATGCCTTCGCTGTCATGCGCAGGCATTTTCATTTGCCAGGTTCTGCCAGTAGCGCCTCTATCGTTCACGCAATCTCGGGATCAACTGGGCCAGATTGCAGGGACGGGTGCGGTGATCAAGCTGATGCTGGATAAGACGGTCCCAGGCGGTACGACAGGCGCCACTCGACCCCGGCACACAGAAGAGATAGGTACCATTTGCCACTCCGGCCAGTGCCCGTGACTGCAGGCTGGAGGTCTGAATCTCTTCAAAGGAAAGCATGCGAAACAACTCGCCAAAACCTTCTATTTCCTTGTCCAGTAATACCGACACCGCTTCCGGCGTGCCATCCCGACCAGTAACGCCAGTTCCACCGGTAGTGATGATCACCTGCACCTGAGGTTCCGCTATCCAGCGCGAAACCGTGGCACGGATCCGATAGACGTCATCGGGCTCAATGCATTTTTCCACCACCCGATGCCCGGCCTCTTCGACCCGCTCCACCAGGGTCCTGCCGGAGGTGTCGTTATCTTCCGTGCGCGTATCGGATACGGTCAAGACCGCAACCTGCAGCGGGATAAAGGAAGGTTCATCGGACATGGGAAATACCTGCAGAAAATCCAAACGGCGATTATAGCATCGACCATACCGGTATCCACGACCAGGCCGGGGAAACGGTTGCGGCAGGGAGATCCATAATGTGGCAAATACTAACGCGGATTAGCATCCTGCCACGCCCGTAGTTGATGATGGATATGCAGCCGGCACCCTGTTGAAAACCGTTTCACCCGCCTGTTAAACGAATATTCAAAACCTCAAGGCAGCTGCCGGGATCTCGGCACCGGGCATCAGTTATCGCGGGCTGTTACAGATCCCGCGCCAGCAGGCCCATTGCATAGTCACCGGGTTCCAGCGGGATGCGCACCTGGTAGCCACCTCCCGGCACCACCTGCATCGGCTCGCCCTGCAGATTTTCCACGTGCTGCAGGGTAAAGCGCCGGTTACCGGACGGTAGCAGTAATTCCAGACTGTCACCGACGCCGAACTTGTTCTTCACGTCCACCTCGCCCATGCCCGTCACCGCATCGTAGCCGCTGAGTTCACCGACAAAGCGCTGCTGCAGACTGTTGGAATGATGGGTGAGGTAATTCTGGTAATCCTCGGCATGATGGCGCTGATAGAAACCATCGGTGTAGCCGCGGTTGGCCAGGTTTTCCAGCACCCCCAGCAGCGTCGGATCGAAGACACGGCCGGCGACAGCATCATCGATGGCACGGCGATACACCTGCGAGGTACGGGCGACATAGTAATGTGATTTTGTTCGACCCTCGATCTTCAGGCTGTCGATACCCATCTTCACCAGGCGCTCCACATGCTCGACGGCGCGCAGGTCCTTGGAGTTCATCACATAGGTACCGTGCTCGTCCTCTTCCACCTGCATCAGTTCGCCGGGACGTTCCTGCTCTTCCAGCAGGTAGACCCGTTCCGACTCTTCATGCCGCTGACCATCACCGGTCTGGGACGGTGGTGGGGTGTAGACCTGCACATCACCACTGATATCGGTAGTGGCCTCATGCACCTTGTATTCCCAGCGGCAGGAGTTGGTGCAGGTTCCCTGGTTGGCGTCACGATGGTTGAAGTACCCGGACAGCAGGCAGCGTCCTGAATAGGCAATGCACAGGGCGCCATGCACGAACACTTCCAGTTCCATATCCGGACATTTCTGGCGGATCTCCTCCACTTCATCCAGGGACAGTTCGCGGGACAGGATGATGCGCTTCACCCCCACCTGCTGCCAGAACTTCACGCTGGCGTGATTCATGGTGTTGGCCTGTACGGAAAGGTGTACCGGCATCTCCGGCCAGCGTTCGCGGACCATCATGATCAGCCCGGGATCCGCCATGATCAGGGCATCAGGCCCCAGTGCCACGGCCTCTTCCATATCGGCCATGAATGTATTGAGCTTGCTGTTGTGGGGCAGGACGTTGGTGGCAAGAAAAAAACGCTTGCCCTCCTGGTGCACCGTCTCGATACCGCGCGCCAGTTGTTCCAGCTGGCTGAAATCGTTGTTTCGCACCCGCAGGCTATAGCGCGGCATACCGGCATACACCGCATCGGCACCATAGGCAATGGCGTACCGCAGGTTATGAAAAGTGCCCGCCGGGGCAAGGAGTTCAGGGGCTTTCATCGGGAGTCACGCCAGGCTGAAAAATAGTGGTGAAGTATACCATTTCGAGTACTTGGACCCGACATAATCCCTATTGTTTCATGGGGAAAAATCCCCCTCTGGCGGGCCAGGCTACGGACCGCTAGACTCTGCATCGATTACATCGAATCATTGCCCAAGGTGCCTCCCATCATGCCTTTCCCGCATTCTGCCCTGCTGTGTGCCACGATCCTGCTGAGTGCATGCACCGGCTCCCTACCCTATGCCGCTGATATTCCCGGCCCCAGGCCCGTGATGCTGGAGGTACTGAAACCCGTCAATACCGAACCCGGCTGGGCACGCGCCTTCCTGCAACATGGGGCGCTGCAGCACTACGGCGATTTCAGTCGCTATCATCCCTTTTGCTATCTGGAACTGAATCTCGTACAGGATCGTCCCCAGACCATCGGGCCAGGCCAGTTCGAGATTCGCGCAATTCGCCGTCACTACGAAGAAGTTGTACGCAATGAAAACCTTCGCTATGCCAGCCTGTGGTTTGTGGACAGCGACGTCAGCGACCAGACCCAGATGCTGGTCTTCCTGCTTCACTCCGAACAACAACCGGGCGTGCGAGCGCTGGTATGCGGTGGCGCTTTTGACGCCCCCAGCCGCGCCGCCGCACCTACACCGTCCCAGATTGCCGAAACCCTGGGCGACTACGCCCGTTTGCGGAGTACAGCGGAATAAATTTCCACTAAGCCTCATCTGCCGGTGTGAACATCACCAAGAACCCGCATCAGCCGGGCATGTCCACACCAGGAGGCTCCATGAAACCACTCAAGTATCTCGCGCCACTCTGCTTCATGCTCTGCGCCGGTCTTTTCCTGCCGGCGATGGCGGAAGAGACTGATGATTCCCAACATGATTACCGCACCTTTCACAGCGATGGAAAAATCGACTACGGCCGGATCGGCGATTCCTACACAGCCGACCTGGTGATGTATCTGGCTGGTAACCAGTTCATGGTGATGGAGGATTTGATCAGCGACTTCCAGGCCCGGAACCCGGATATCAAGACGATCTATGTAGAGACCATCCCACCAGGCCAGATTCTCAAGCAACAGATCCTCAAGCAGGGTCAGATCAATGGCCAGGAGACCGCCATGAACCCGGATCTTTACGCCAGTGTAAACCTGGGGCATCTGAAAAAACTCCACCAGCAAGGGCTGATGCAGGACTATATGATCTACACCCACAACAAGCTGGAATTGATGGTCGCCGCCGGCAATCCGAAGCAGATTCAGGGACCGCAAGATCTGGCCCGTGATGACCTGCTGCAATCGCACCCGAATCCGCTCACGGAAGGTATTTTCAAGTTCTATGGCGCAGCGATGCTCCGTGACCTCGGGCTATATGAACAGGTCACGGGAAACGCGCAGTGCAAATCCTGCTGGGCGGTACCGGGCAAGACCTGGTTCACCTCACGCCATCACCGGGAAACCCCGACCCGGATCGAACAGGGCGAGGCGGATGTAGGTATCGTGTGGACCACGGAAGTGGTCTATGCCCGGAAGGAAGACCGCAAGATCGAGGGGGTCACCATCCCGGCGCCGCTCAACAAACAGGACCAGGTGGCCTATGCCATAGGTTCCCTGAAGACCGGACGCAATCCCGGCCATGCCACCCGTTTCCTGGGCTACCTGGCCACCGACGACGCACAGAATATCTATGCCCGCCATGGTTTTGTGCCCGCCACTGCAGCAGAACGAACCCTGCGCCCGATCCCTGAATAGACAGCCTCCCTGCCCTGGCCCCGTTCGGAGGGCCAGGGTTTCTTGATCCTGATCAAGGTAATTACCCGCGGCATCCGATAGACTTTTCCCAGTATTCGGGATTGTGCGTTTTTTCATGCGCCAAGAGGATGTCTCTTGAGTAACTGGTTTACCCTGTCTGTAGTCGGTCTCTCATTGGCCGTATTTGCGATGGCTCTGACCTGGGCCATTCTCCACAACCTGCGGGAAGGTCAGGCCTTCCGTCAGTTGCTGGCACAGCGCCTCGAGCAACTGCGGCTGCACCGCCTCATGGGGCTGATGGGCCTGAACACCGGCAAATACCTGTATCAGGAGCGCATTCATGACGTGGAACGTCACATGCGCGCCTGCGCCAGCTGCGCTGAAACCAGTCGCTGTGACCAGGCACTGGAACACCAGCAACCCGAAGCGGCGGCGGAGTTCTGTGCCAACTACCAGGACCTGCAGAAGCTGCAACGCAAGGAAGATGAACCTGTCGGGATCTAGCCCGGCAGTACCTGATACGCACCGCAGGCAATACCTGCAAGACTCCATTCCCCCACCCGGTAGCGGATCAGTCGCAAAGTGGGGAAGCCGATGTGGGCCGTCATGCGGCGCACCTGCCGGTTGCGTCCCTCCTGAATCTCCAGCCGCAACCAGCGGGTCGGAATGGCCTTGCGTTCCCGGATAGGCGGCACCCGTGGCCAGACCTCCGGCTCCGGCATCAGGTCAGCCCGTGCCGGCCGCGTCATACCGTCTTTCAGCCGTACTCCCCGACGCAGCGGCTCCAGGTCGGCATCCGTGGGGGCGCCTTCCACCTGTACCCAGTATTCCTTCCATTTCCTGAAACGAGGATCGGCGATACGCTGTTGCAGGCGGCCGTCATCGGTCAGCACCAGCAACCCCTCGCTGTCGTAATCCAGCCGGCCCGCCGGGTAAATCTCCGGAATATCAATGAAATCCTTCAGGGTCTGCTTGTCACCCTCGGGGCTGAACTGGGACAGTACCCGGAACGGCTTGTTGAACAGTACAATCATAATTCGCCTTTCAAACTGTGCATCTGATGACCGACATTCCCCGCCAGACGCGCCGCGGCCGTGGCACCCGCCATAACCCGGACAATCGTTTTCACCGGCTGGCCCGGGAAGACATCGACGACGGCTGGCAGAATCTGGAACAGCCGCTGGAACCGCTGACCACATATCTGGCCAAGGATACCAGCCGTACGCTGATCAGTTACAACCAGTCGCCGGACGTGCCCTTCGATCGCTCCATCAATCCGTATCGGGGCTGCGAACACGGCTGCGTATACTGTTTCGCGCGCCCGACCCATGCCTGGCTGGATCTGTCGCCGGGGCTGGATTTTGAAACCCGCCTGTTCTACAAGCAGGATGCCGCGGCGCTGCTACGCAAAGAATTGAGCCACAGCCGCTACCGCTGCGCACCCATCGCACTGGGCATCAATACCGACGCCTACCAGCCGGTGGAACGCCGGCAGGGTATCACCCGGGAAATTCTCCAGGTGCTATCCGATTTCCAACATCCCTGCACCATCGTCACCAAATCCGCGCTCATCGAACGTGACCTCGACCTGCTCGTACCCATGGCCAGTGCCGGACTGGTACAGGTAATGTATTCGGTCACCACCCTCGATAATGAACTGGCACGCAGCCTCGAACCCCGTGCCGCAGCGCCACACCGTCGCCTGGCCTCGATACGCTGCCTGAGCGAGGCTGGCGTACCGGTGGGTGTGCTGGTAGCGCCGGTGATTCCCGCGCTCAATGACGCCGAGTTGGAGCGCATTCTGGATGCCAGCCGCGAGGCCGGCGCACAGGCGGCCGGCTATGTACTGCTGCGCCTGCCCCATGAGGTCAAGGAGTTGTTCCGCGACTGGCTGCAGGCCCATGCCCCGCTCAAGGCAAAGCATGTAATGAGCCTGATTCAGCAAAGCCGTGGTGGGGAGGATTACCAGGCGGAATTCGGTACCCGCATGCGTGGTACCGGTGTCTTTGCAGAGCTGCTTGCACAGCGCTTCCGGGTAGCCCACCGTCGCCTGGGGTTTTCCTCCCTGCAGGCACTGGATACAGACCGCTTCCGGGTACCGGAGGAGTTGCGGCCGCAGCTGGAATTATTCTAGGAAATACTGCGATCTATTTATCTTTCAGGTACAGATTATCGTCGAAACTGCTGACCCATTCCGGGCGCAGCGCCACCAGCATGGTCATGGCCATACCGTTGACCAGTGCCTCAGACAAAAACATCAAGGGCAGATACGGCAGGTACTCATAGGCAACGGCGTCAAAGGTCTGGGCACCACTCAGGATCATGATGCTGATGCCGGCAAGCTTGCCCACGACACTGGAAAAGCCCGCGGCAAAGAAGGCATTGATAAAGACATAGATGAAAAAATTATGTGGCAGGTACCACTGACACAGGCGCAACAATGTATGGGTAAGCAGTATCGCTATTCCCCCCATCAGTAGCGCATTGAGGGCAATGGTCTCCCACCCGCCAAGACCGTAGCTACAGGTCCCCAGCACCACCAGCAGGACCGATAGCCAGGCGTAGGCCCAGCCGAACATCAGCGTCAGGCAGGTGACACCGAGAATATGGAACCCCAGTCCGGGTGAAACGCCGCCCTTGAGCATCCACAGCAACATCACCGCCACCGTGGCCGCCAGCCAGACATGCATATCGGCATTGTTGCGCAACCGCTGCCAATCAATACGCCACAGCGCATACCCGGTGACCAGGGCGAATATCGCCCAGGCAACCACCAGGAGCGGAAACGGCAGCAATCCGGTTGGCATATCCATGCTGATCATTATATGGGAACCCGGACCGGATGGGATGCTTTTCCCGGACGAGCAACAGGAAATGCCCTCCCCCTGAACACCGGGTTGATATCCGTCATGTGGCTGACCGGAAATACCTGATAGGATTTCATCCAGGTTACTCATCCAGGCAATTCGACATGATCCACTGTAGCGGCAAGTGCACTACTGGTTCCTGCCGATTACTGCTGCACCCAAACCGGCCGCTCAACTGGCGCGGCACACAGGGGGTGTGGTTGCTGATCAGCATTCCCTCGCTGTCTTTTGCCGCAGGACTCGCGGCATTGGGATTCTGGCCGATCCTGCCCTTCGCAGGCATGGAACTGGCCCTGCTGTACGTGGCCTTCTACCTGAGCTCCCTGCGCCAGTACCGACAGGAACAGGTACACATCACTGAGCATGAAATCATCATCACCCGCACGACCAAACGTGAGCAAGAGCGTATTGTACTGCCACGGGCATGGACACGCCTGCAGGTGCGGCGCGACTCACGCAGTTGGTATCCCGACAGGATCCAGCTGCTCTATTGCGGACGCGTCACTGAGATCGGCACCGAATTGACTGATGCGGAAAAAAAGCAACTGGGCGAAAGGCTGAGTGCGGCAGGTATTGCGCTGGACACTACGGTCCCGTTGCCGCCCGTCGTGTTATAGTTGCTCCCGATCACGCCATCATGCGTGCATGGTTTTTCATGAATCCAACTACGGGAGTTTACATGTATCGTTCCCTGACTGGCGCCAGCCTGTGCCTGGCCCTGCTGACAACCGCACCGTATGCCCTTGCCGGGTGGAACCCCCTCGCCAAGGAAGACCCCGAAAAGCCATCGGCTGCCACGTACAAATCCTCAGAGGCCATCACCAATTTCAAGAATAGCGATCCAGGCCTGCAGGTATTTTTCGACAAGGCCTATGGCTACGCCATCTTCCCAACGGTTGGCAAAGGCGGTATCGGGATCGGCGGCGCCTATGGCAAGGGTGAAGTCTATGAACAGGGTAAATTGATTGGCCACTCCAGCCTGACCCAGATCACCATCGGCTTTCAGCTTGGCGGCCAGGCCTACAGCGAAATCATTTTCTTCAAGGACAAGGCCACGCTGGAAGACTTCACTTCCGGTAATTTTGAATTCAACGCCCAGGCCTCGGCGGTTGCCGTCACGGCCGGGGCATCCGCTGACGCCGACTACAGCAACGGGGTCGCCATCTTCACCATCGCCAAGGGTGGACTCATGTACGAGGCATCCGTGGGTGGACAGAAATTCACCTTTACACCCCAATAGGCGGGCTGTCGATATTCACAACTAATCCACGGGGGCCCGGCTTATCGCCCCCGTGTCGGTGATATAACTCATCAACTCTTCGATCTGATGCTCCTTGTCATACACCATCCAGCGCATCAGGTCTCCAATCGAGATCAGTCCGGAAAGTTTTCCATCGTCCAGAACCGGAAGATGCCGGCAGCGTGTATCGGTGATCAGCTTCATGGCATCCTGCACACTGGTATCCGATGTAACGGTATAAGGATCAGCCGTCATGGCCTCTTCCACCGGTGTGGATAGCGGATCGACACCGGCATCCACCACCCTCAACAGCACATCCCGCTCCGTGAAGATACCGGTTACGCGTCCCTGTTCCAGTACGACCAGCGCACCAATATGCGCTTCATTCATCCTGCGCACAGCCTCGGCGACACAGGTACCACCTGATACAGTATGTACCTGCCGTCCCTTATAAAGCAGCAATTCTCGTATGGGACTCAACATGACACACCCCCATATGGCTCGCTTCCGCAACCGGCGGCTGCGGACAGACCAACTCGATACGTAAAGTATAGATAACGCAATCTGCAGAAAGCCGCATTGCCACAGAATTGCGATGGATTAATTCAACAGCGGGTTGCCAGGCTTATCTCTGCCACCCAGGGTGAGAAGATTATGCTGTTCCGTTATTGACGCCATGATGTCGAGCAAATCATGTGCTGATGCACGTGCCGCTTCCAGTTCTTTTTTCCGGGTCTGTTGTTCGAGCCGCGCGGCTAATTCGGTGATTTCCGGAAATCCAAAGCTGCCACCCATCCCTTTCAACTGGTGCGCAATACTGCTCATTTTTTCCCGGTCATCCAAGGTCAGGCATTGCTCCAGATCCATTGCGTAATTCGGCAAGGAAGATACAAATCGTCGTACCAACTCCTGAAACTGAGCATCCTGCAAGCGTTCATCATTTACTGCTCGCTCGACGGCCAGGTATTTGTGCATAACCCGGTTGAACTCCGTTTTTTCAATCGGTTTTGCGAGAAACCCGTCACAACCTAAGCTGTGATAGCGTTCCACGTCCTCCTTCATGGCATTGGCCGTCAGTGCAACAATCGGTTTCCTGTATCCTCCAGTGCGCAAACGCTCGATGGCCTCTAACCCCCCCATCACGGGCATCTGCATATCCATCAGGATCAGATCATAATTACGGCGTAATGCGGCCTCGACGGCAAGCTTTCCATTTTCACATATAGTGACTTCAGCACCAAGTCGTCGCAGGTAATAGCTAATCAGTTCGCGGTTATCCGCATTGTCTTCTGCCAGAAGTACTTCCCCATTCAGGGTTTCAGTTACTGCCATCAGGTCGATGGTATCCATTGAATCGGAATCTGCAGGCCGCTCATTCAGCATCCGCGTATCCCGAACGGTACCCGCATCGATTTTCAATACAAATCGACTCCCCACGCCCAGGACGCTTTCCATTTCAATATCCCCCCCCAGCATTCTTGCCAGACGCTGGCTGATATACAGACCAAGGCCAGTGCCTCCATATTCGCGGGTTGTCGAGGAATCTGCTTGTGAAAACGCCTTAAACAAACGTTCACGTTTTTCCTTGCTGACACCGATACCGGTATCCACGACACTGAACGTCATTTGGTTTGAGCTGGCATTAAACGCAACTGAGATGCGAACAAATCCCTTGTCCGTGAATTTCACCGCGTTGATGGCGAGATTCATCAGGATTTGTTTCAGACGCAATGGGTCGGTGTGGATCTGCTCCGGTAGCGGATATTCATAACAGGTTTCGTATTCAAGGCCTTTCTCCCTGGCCTGAGAACCGATCAGTATGTCCACATCCTGCAGTACCTCAAAGGGATTAACCAGGACCCTATCGATTTCAATCCTGTTTGCCTCTATCTTGGATAAATCCAGAATATCGTTAATCAGGCTGAGGAGATGGCGGCTGTTGCGAATAATCGTCTTGAGAGAATGGCGCTGGGCCTCATGGCTCTGCTGCTCTTCAAGCATGGCCTCGGAAAAACCAATGATAGGCGTCAGCGGGGTGCGGATCTCATGGCTGATATTGGCGATAAATGCACTTTTGGTTTTACTGGCTTCGAGTGCCTGGTCGCGCGCATCCTGCAGGTCACGGGTCCGTTCAACTACTTGTAGTTCCAATTCATCGCGATGGACCTTCAACTCCTGTTCTGCACGTTTGCGCTCCGTATTTTCGATCTTCAGTTCTTCATTTTTTCTGGTAAGGACATCCTGCTGATGTTTGATGGTGTCGAGCATTTCATTGAAGAATCTGGATAACTTGCCAAATTCATCGTCACGACTGACATCCAGGCGCACGCCAAGATTACCTCGCGAGACCTGTTGGGTGGCATTGATGAGTACATCAAAGGGTTTCGCCAGCACATTCTGTATGATCCTGCTCAGGATAATACCGATGGCAAGAATCGAAATCGCGGTCATCACCAACATGCCATCCCGTTGAACTCGTGATAATTCCTCGACCCTGGGATAGTGCGCCATAATCGTCGCATCGCCGCTACCGGCCAGGTTGGGATAATCTATGCTGATCAGTTCGCTATCGGAACCGGCTTCCGGGATGCCAACAGAGATGGTCTGCTCGCCCATGGTCAGTGTCAGGGCGGTGAGGTGGGTACCCTGGAGAATGACCTTCAGGGACGGAATAAAGGATGGGGGGATGGCTCCGCCCTGTATATCGGGGGTATTCATCAACAGCTGATGAACTTGAAATGAAACCGCCTGAATATCGCGCCCAATGTCCTGGGTAATATCGGACTCCAGGTCATGATTCAAATATACGAGCCCGAAGAAGGTAACCGCGATCACCATCCATAAAAAGATAGCCGTGATCTTTACTGCTATCTTCGCCTGCCAGTTTTTGGTCCAGTCATCGGATACAACAATCTGCTTATCCGTCATCGAAGATACCCGTACCATCCGTCACTTACAGGCAGTCAGACGAGATCGGAGTACATTTCCCGCCTGCTACCCACCATAAGCATGCAGCGGCGCTAGGAATATTTTCTTGATAGCGAATAACAACCCTGGATGATCAGCCCCCTAGTGGACAGGTTTGCTACTCTCTGACCAACTCGTACCCGGATTCACCATGACGCACCTTGAACCATTTCGTCGCTTCCTTCACGGTGGGTTCTTCGTCACCTTTTTGCAGTTTCCGCATGACATATTTGACATATACCATACGCGCACCATCATCCATGTCAGTCACTTTCAGTTTATCCACGGATAGCACGCTGGCAGGCAGGATAGATCCATCGGGGTGGAATTTCTGCAGTCGTTCTGCTGCCTCAGCGGCATCTTTTTCAAAATCGGCCATGAACATTGCCAGCAACTCATCATGTTCAGAACGCTCAGCCGCCAGTGCCTGGGCAGCCCGTTGCTCGTCCTGCCGCGCCCGTTCCGCTGCAACCCTGGCGGCCTCCGCACTCGCTGCCGCCTGCTGCTGCGCCTGACGCGCGGCATCCCGGCGGGCAGCTTCCTCGGCTGAGCGGCGGGCGGCATCTTCCTGCGCTTGTTTTTCTGCTGCCTGTTTCGCCAGCAAGGCGGCCTTGCGATCCGCAGCCTGCTGTGCCCGTCGCACCCGTTCCTGTTCCGCTTCGCGCGCAGCAGCATCACGGGCACGCTCCACCTCCGTCAGGATGTTGTGCGCCGCATCGAGTTCTGCCGGGGTGAGTTTTTTGGCGAGGTAATCCTGCTGCACTCTGGCGTTACCGAGCCCCTGTTCGGCGGCCCGACTGAACCAGAGATAGGCCTGCACCATGTCTACCGGAACACCCTTCCCCTGCTTGAACATAGTGCCCAGGCTGTACTGGGCATCGAGATTACCCTGTCCCGCCGCCAACAGATACCAGCGTGATGCCTTCGCACCATCTGCCGCCACTCCCTTGCCCTCTGCAAAAATACGGCCCAGCTGAAACTGCGCCCCGGCATGCCCCGCCTGGGCAGCGCGTTCATACCATTCGCGCGCCTGCACCGGATCGGCGCGTACACCCTTGCCATCCTCGTACATCATGCCCAGATAATATTGAGCCTCCGCAACGCCTTCATCCGCAATCGGTAGCAGATGTTGCAAGGCATTGGCGAACTGGCCCTTTTCATAGGCATCCACGCCCTCCGGTAAAGCGGCGAACAGATGACTGCATTGCAGCCATAGCAGCAGGATCAGTCCGATGCGAGAGAATCCCAGTTTGTACTTCATTACCTTTCCCCGTGCAGGCGGTTACCACATATTGGTGTTACCGGTCGTCGGCCGTACCCATACCATGCGGGTATCGTTAACCCTTTGGTAATACTGCGCTTCACGCCGTAACACCCGCTTATCGTCCCATTGCGCTGGTTCTGAAATTCCGGCCCCATGCGAATGCCCCAAGCCCGAGCGTGCAGAAGCGCAGAGAAATCGGCGCCCCGCACCATTGAATTACACCCTCCGCAGCCCTATCTACCAGATAATCTGGTTTTCGAACACGAGTCCGCCATGAATGAACCACTGCAGATTGCCTGCCCCCATTGCAACACCCTGAATCGCCTCCAGCCAGCGCGGCTGGCCGAGCACCCGAAATGCGGGCGCTGCAAACAGCCACTCTTCACAGGACATCCCTTTGCCCTGACCGAGGCCAATTTCGCCACCCATATCCAGCGCAGCCAGCTTCCGGTGGTGGTGGATTTCTGGGCTGCCTGGTGCGGCCCCTGCCGGATGATGGCACCAATATTCGAACAGGCCGCAGCGCGAATGGAACCAAAGGTGCGGTTTGCAAAACTGGATACCGAAGCCAACCAGGCCATTGCCGGGCAACTGGGCATTCGCAGCATCCCCACCCTGGCCCTGTTTCACAATGGGCGCGAAATCGCCCGACAGGCGGGTGTCATGCAGCTGGAGCCCATGGCGCAATGGATTCGCAGCCACCTGTAAACTGTGGCGCACGATCAGGCCGGTGAAGACCTCAAGGCTCCATTAATTCGTTCAGCTCACTGTCCATGTGCATCTCCGTGAGTTCGGTGAAGCCCCCGATCCAGCGGCCATCAATCGCGAATTGCGGCACGGTCCTGGCACCGTTGGTCAGCTGGGCAAATTCACGCATCGCCCCTGTATCCTGATCCAGTCGCACTTCCCGATAGGGAATTTTCCATTTGTTGAGCAGGGTCTTGCTCTTGTCGCAGATCGGGCAGCGCCCGGTACTGTAAATCGTTAATCGTGCCATAAACCCAGTTACTTGTTTGATAGCGTGGTTGGAGATTGTACCCGAGCGTCACCCTGCTTTCCCACTTCATCCACCAGGCTGGGCCATCGATCCACATACGGAGAAAGGTTCTGACGTTCCGGGAATACCACCATCGTGATAGAGGAAATGGCGGTCACAAAAAGCTCATCGAGGTGAGCCGCACAGTATTCATCCAAAGCTTCGATGAATTGTTCGATCCCCCTCTCCCCCATGATGCTGTAGGTATTGGAAACGATCAGGTTGAAGGCAGAAAAATATCCGCTCAACCAGACCTCGTATTCCAACTGCCGACCTCCACCGGCATTCCGCGCAGACTGATAGGTTGAGCAGGGTTCGCCACCCACTCCATGAACTGCGTATTCCCCACCGATATCCTTGGCTGTGGCATTGCCCGCCAGCCACAGCAATATCAGTGCACAACCGGCACGTACCATCATTCCTCTGCCCGCATGGATTTCCTGCTCTCACTAGCGGCCAGATCTCACTGATCTGTAATCAATGTGTCTCGCAAAAAGCGCGGGGATATTCCTCGAATAAACATTAGATATTAGTTTAATAGTAATGATATTCATGTATTTTATTTTATCTTAAGGCAGCGCTGCAGGGCACGGATGCACTTGAAATCCCAGCAACGGAATTGTTACCCTGTTCTGCCAGTCCCCACGACCAACCAATACGCCAAGGTGCTCACGATATGACCCTCCTGCTCCGCCAGATCGGCCCGTTACGCCTGATGCTGTTCAGCCTTGCCGTGCTCATCATCCTGCTTGCCCCGAGCGGCGATTCCGGAGAGACTCGCGAGGGCTGGGCACTGGTGCCCACGGTGCTGATACCAGCCCTTACCCCAATGGTATTGATGGCACTGCTCCTGGATGCACTGATGAACCGGGTATGGATGGTCGACGCGACCACGAGTGATCGCCCCCGTTTTCGTCGCGTAATGTGGCTCAATCTCGCTATCGGTACCGCCATGATCATAGCCTTCATTCCCTACTTGCAGTCCCTGTCGCCGGGTTAGAATCGACTCAGGCCATTATCCTTCTAGTACCCGGGCAAAAATGTCGGCCGCCTGCTGTGGTACGATAACGCGCTAAGTTAGTATCCCTAGCCGCTACCGCATGTCATGACCACTGCCCTATCCATCCGCAATCTCACCAAGACCTATCCGAACGGCTTTCAGGCCTTGAAGGGTATCGACCTGGAAGTGGCACAAGGGGATTTCTTTGCCCTGCTGGGGCCCAACGGTGCCGGCAAATCCACCACCATCGGCATTATCAGCGCCCTGGTGAACAAGACCAGTGGCACGGTATCCATCTTCGGACATGACCTGGACACCGACCTGATCGCGGCCAAGACCCAACTCGGCCTGGTGCCGCAGGAATTCAATTTCAACGTTTTCGAGCCAGTGCTGGAGATCGTCGCCAACCAGGGCGGTTACTACGGCATTGAACGCAAACTGGCCCATCAACGGGCCGAGCAGTATCTGAAGCAACTGGGGCTCTGGGAAAAACGCCATACCATGGCGCGCAATCTTTCCGGCGGTATGAAACGTCGGCTGATGATCGCCCGTGCCCTGGTGCACCGACCACGACTATTGATTCTGGATGAACCCACTGCCGGCGTGGATATCGAAATCCGTCGTTCCATGTGGGAGTTTCTCCGGGCTATCAATGCCGAGGGCACCAGCATCATCCTCACCACCCACTACCTGGAGGAAGCGGAAAGCCTGTGCCGCAATATTGCCATCATCGATGAAGGCCGGGTGGTGGAAAGCACCAGCATGAAACAACTGCTGAATCAGCTGCAACTCGAAACCTTTGTGCTGGATCTGGCTGCCCCGCTGGCGACGCTGCCCGAGATTGCCGCTCATCAGTTGCGCAGGATCGACGACACCACCCTCGAAGTCGACATTTCCAAAGATACCAGCATCAACCGGCTGTTCGCTGATCTTACGGAGCGAAACATCCAGGTACTCAGTATGCGCAACAAGACCAATCGCCTGGAGCAACTGTTCATGCACCTGGTGGACAATGGTGAATCCGCACAGGCCCGGTCATGAACGTCACTGAAAAATACATTGCCTTCAAAACCATTGTGATCAAGGAGATCCTGCGCTTCTCGCGCATCTGGATTCAAACCATTCTCCCGCCGGTGATCACCACGGCACTGTATTTCGTGATTTTCGGCACCCTCATCGGCCCCCAGATCGGAGACATGGACGGCGTCGCCTATATGGATTACATCGTTCCGGGCCTGATCATGATGGCGGTCATCACCAATTCCTACGCCAATGTCGTATCGTCCTTCTATGGATCCAAGTTCCAGCACAACATCGAGGAGATGCTGGTCTCGCCCACACCGAATTATCTTATTCTGCTGGGTTTCATTTCCGGCGGCGTTGCGCGCGGTATAGCGGTGGGCGTGGCTGTGACATTCGTATCCCTGCTGTTCAGCAATCTGCAGATTCATAGCCTGGGGATTATTGTCAGCATCGTATTTCTGACCTCGGTGCTGTTTTCGCTGGCAGGCTTCATCAACGGTATCTATGCCAATAGCTTTGACGATATATCCATCGTGCCAACCTTCGTACTGACACCACTCACCTACCTGGGAGGGATCTTCTATTCCATCCACATGCTACCGGAGTTCTGGCAGACGGCTTCCCTCGCCAATCCTATTCTGTATATGGTAAATGCCTTCCGGTACGGGTTTCTGGGTATCAGCGATATCAGCCTGTATGCCTCGTACGGCATTATCATTGGCTTCATCACCGCGTTATTCAGTTACAGCCTGTACCTGCTCAATCAAGGCAAGGGCATCCGCACCTAGCCCTGGTAATCCGATGGGGAAACAAGGGACCTTGAAGCCACCTGAGCAGGAGCCCCACGCTTGACTCGAACTACTCTTCGCCAATCCAGCCCTGCAGGGCGACGATAATCGCCTTTGCCTGATCCTTACTGGAAATATTGAATTTGGATTTTTGCTGATACTCGCCGTTGCGCTTCTGATAACGGCGAATGGTGTATTTATCCGGACCATACTCCTCCTTGCGGCGATCCCAGTCCTGGTAACGATAGATGATCGTCGACCAGGCTCCCTTGGACAGTACCACCTTGTCCAGTTCCTTGACCGTCTCGATCCCATCTTCTTCATAACGTACGGTCAATTCATCAATCGTTGAAGCCATTTCGTTTCCTTATCGTGTAGTTACAAAGTATTTTTCATTGTCAGATTCGTTGCACTGAAAAGCTGTCGTGCTACGACGACAGGTATTTCCCATGCCGAATATGGACATAGTGTCACAGGCCTGTCGACCTGTCTCCGACCTGCGACAAACAGCCCCATACTGGCGCGGGATCCAACAATAACCACTTTTAATTACAGTTGGTTAGCCCATTGGCACAGAGCCTGCAATACCGTACATGCCAAGCCGGCAAAAGCACCTGGAAGGTAAACCGAGGCAACCGTATGACACCAGCAATGCAGCACATTCCATCCTATCCCGGCATGGAGCACATGCCCGCCATTCTAGGCAAGCAGCTGTATACCATACAAGCCGACGGCCATTTTCAGCCGGTGAGCAACATCAATCAGCGCTTCCGAAACGAACTGGAGCGCTTTCATATTGCCTACCACTATCATCCACAGCGCTTCCTGCTGGCCACCGTGCTGCCTCCCCAGCCGGAAGTGATCTGGAAGAGATCCGCCAGTCTGCTGTTTACCGGATTGACCTTCTCTCGCCTCAACTCACTGGAGTGCATGTTGACTCGGTTGACACCGAAAATCGCACGCCACAGTCATGCGCTGACGAGGGAAATGAGTGTGTATGCCGGCATGCGCCGCCTCAATATGTACGGGCTACTGCTGGGCATGCACCCCATCATCACGCTGCAGGACGATGGACAGCCAGTGGCCGTTAACCTGCGCAGCACCAGCCTGGATGCCAGTGAGACGTCCTTCCAACGCCACCTCAAGGCCCTGTCACTGGCCAGCCTGTTCAGCGCTGGACTGCCGGAACGCAATTTCGTAAACGGGGTATTTCAGCTCTACGATGCAGTCGGTAGTCACTGATGCCGGGGCCGTGACGCCACCGTATGGGGTAGTCTCAGGCAGTCTGAATCCGTAACGTGCCCTGCTGGATACGCAGGCAGCGCTCACCCTGGAGCACAGTTTGCAGCTCATTGCCGATCAGCGCCCGGCGCCATCCATGCAGCACGGCAGTCCGATCGTCCCCCTGCACCAGCCGCGCCACATCCTTGCGGGATGCCAGTACATTCGGGTGCAGGGTTTGTTCCACCGCACACATCCGCACCACAGCCATCAGCATATCCACCACCGCCTCCTGCTGCGGCGTTAGTCGGTCCGGCCGGTCGGGACGATTCGCCTTGTCCGGCGGGCGTTGCCGAGCACTTTCAATAAGGGCCAGCAGGGCTTCGCCATGACGCTTCAGCATGCGCTCCTGGATGCTGCGGATACGCGACAATGCCTGGATATCTTTTGGTTGATGGCGGGCAATATCCAGCAACACATCATCGCGCATCAGCCAGCCACGCGGTAGATTCTGCTGCTGCGCGGTGGTTTCACGCCAGGCGGCCAGTGTCTGTAGCACAGACAGTTGCGCCCCCCGGTGGCGATCCGAACCCTTGATGCGCATCCAGGCCAGCTCCGGTGGTGCGGCATAGCGGGCAGGATCGGCCAGTGCAGTAAAGTCCTCCGCCAGCCACTCCAGGCGGCCGTGAGATACCAGCGTATCCCGCAATACCGGGTACATGCGGGCAAGATAGATGACATCCTCGGCGGCATATTTCAGCTGCTCTTCGCTGAGCGGCCGATAGCTCCAGTCCGCACGGGAATGGGCCTTGTCGAGAGTTTCCCCCAACACCTCGGCCACCAGATTGCCATAACCGATCTGATCGGCGTGCCCCAGCAGGGGCGCCGCGATCTGGGTATCAAACAGGGGGGCCGGCAACCGGCCGTGCAGATGATAGAAGATTTCCAGATCCTGCCCCGCCGCATGAAATACCTTGACCATGTCTTTGCGATACAGCACCTCATACAGCGGCGCAAGATCCAGGTCAGCCAGGGGATCTACGCAGGCGGCCCACTCGGGGGTGGCCAGCTGCAGCAGGCACAACTGCGGATAATAGGTCTTTTCGCGCATGAACTCGGTATCCAGTGCAACCCAGGGGATAGTGGTCATGCGCTCACAGAGATCCTGCAAAGCGGCTTTAGTCGTGATGTACTCGAAATCCATGCGTCAATAAACCTGGCCCGTGAGGGCGTAGTATATCGGATCAGGAGCGCGGCGACGGTCTGGAAAAGAAATTGTAACCGGAGAACTCCCCTGCCTTGTGCAGGGGATGGGACGCGGTTTTGGATAGTGGTAAGGCGTGATACTCAATTGACCGGCAGACGGGCGCGCAGCTCGTCGCGGTCGAACCACCAGTCATTCCCGACAATGGCATCCACGATCACCGAAAGACGCGGGAACAGCTTGTCGGTATTGTTGAGCTCGTACATATTGATCCAGGTATTCAGGGTTTCCTGGTCCTCGATACCGCGATGGCGCTTCGCCACCTTGGCAACGATCTGGGTGGTCAGGAACGTCAGGCTCTCACGCTCCTTGTCCTCAGCACGCAGGCCAGCGATATAGTGGGCAGCCATGGCGGCAACTGCAGCGCCATCGGAATCCGCCGGGGTTTCATCCACTACATGGTCGAGGAGAGTGACCGTGGTCTGTGCCTTGATGGGATAGGTTACCGCGAGCCACACTCCTTGGCCCAGGGCAAGAATGGAATCGTCCTGTTCTGCCTGGTAGAGAAGATCACAGGCCTCGACGGCCTCCTGCCAGGCCCCCGCCTCTACCAGCGGAACCACCAATGGCCGCACCGCCTGCCAGGCCTCCTGCTTGCGCTCCAGCCCCAGCATGGCCTCGCCAATGTCGAGATATAGCCGCGCCCGGTCCACAAGACTGGCGCTTTCGGGCAGGGCCGCGAGATGGGCCTCATACTCGGCCAGTTGCTGCTCGATGGCAGCTCGGGTTTCCTCTGCCACCACGCCTTGAATGGGAATATCTGCGATCTGGTCCGGGCCTTGATCCACCATGGTGCTCCTACCTTATACGGGTATCTGCAATAATTAGCCCATTTTTGTACCGAACAGCGCTGATTTTGGCAACCTGCTAATGGCTGGGGAATTAAAATCTGCGTACTGAATCTAGGGGAAGGGACGGGAGAGAACACCCATCACGCGCAGGTCATCCGACTCTGCCCAGCGAGCGTCCCCGCTACCCACCAGCTGCAGGTTGAGACCAAAACCATAGAGATCCCTCTTTTCAGCAGAGAGTACATACGCAGCATGATTCTCATCATCCAGGGCAGAACCGGTATCACCATACCCGAGGCGGGCGGAAAGAGAGAAATCATCACTTAGGCGGCCACTGATCCCGAACTCATAAAATGACCGTGCCGCACCACTGCCCTGATAATCGTTGGTATACCAGACGCGCCCCTGCCAGGCATCGTAGGAAAGGCCGAAATAGAATTCCCGGTACTGCTGGGCGACCGGTTCGATGCCGTATTGCGCCACCCCGGTATCCAGCCCCAGGCCACTATCGAAACGCCGACGCAGGCCAGTATAGCGATCGGACCGCACCTTGCCATCCTCCTCGTCCAGCAGCCATTCCTCACGATAGCCTCCCTCGGATGACGCGGTACGATAACCACTGGCAGGCATGGTCAACCAATGTTGATCCTTCAACAGGCTCCGAAAACCATGATCGGAGGATACCGGCTCTACGGCAAAAGCCGGGGGCGCCAGCACCAGCAAACAGGCAAACGCCATCCTGCGGTATCCGCATCCAGAAGCACGCACTTGTAATCTCAATCGAAACATAGGCTGCGAGGCATGTCCCATTACGATCCGGTGTGTAAGTGTAAGATACCTCTCCTCCACTAACCATTCACCGTAATTATTATCGGCGGGTAACATCCGCTGTCAGTCGAAGCAGTATAGCGGAGCGACCGGACTCCCGCACCGGAGGTACGTCACAATCCTGGCCTCCAAAATTCCGGCCACGGGCCGATGAATGAACTAAAGTCCCGCTCGCAATCAGGGACTATCTTATTCAAGTAATTGACGTAACTAGCATTATATCCCGGCATGTGCTCACCCGCCGCGCCATGGGATACCGGGAGCCACCATGAGCCACACCCCAGAAAGCCTGGTCCGCGACAACATCCAACTGGTTTCCCTGCCGGAGGTCTGCATGCAGGTGCAGACCATGGCCGATAACCCCAACTGCGGTGCCGACGATCTGGGCCGCCTGATCGCCAAGGACACCGCCTTGACGACCAAGCTGCTCAGGCTGGTGAACAGCGCCTTCTATGGATTTACCTCCAAAGTGGAAACCGTCAACCGGGCGGTCAGTCTGGTGGGCATCGCCGAACTGCGCAATATCACCCTGGCCGCCTCCGCCGCCGAGGTGTTCGCCGATATTTCCGCTGATCTGATGGATATGGTGTCTTTCTGGCGACACAGCGTGTTCACCGGACTGGTGGCCCGCAAACTGGCAGCGGAATGCCATGTGCTTCACCACGAACGATTGTTCACGGCGGGACTGTTACACGATGTCGGCCGCCTGCTGATCTTCATGCGGTTACCGGAAAAGGCGAGCGAAATCCTGGCTGCCGAACGCAGGGATCATGGCGATCTGTATGAACTGGAACGGGCCGTGCTCGGCTTCGACCACGCCCAGGCAGGTGCGGAGTTGCTTACATTCTGGCAGCTGCCGCCGGCCCTTTGCGCCGCCGTACGCTATCATCATCAGCCTCAGGAGGCGGATGATGCACAACTCGAAGCCGCGATTGTGCATCTGGCCAATGCCATCACCCACTACCTGGAACATGCGGACGCCCACAATCCATCCCCCTATTACGATCCTTACGGGCCACTACTCAACCCGCGCCGCGCCCTGGAGGAAGGACTGGTGGTAGCCGAAATACCGGCTGACCCCTACGTCTGGAAACACAAGGGGCTGTCCAGGGCGAACCTCGAAGGCATCATCATCGAATCCGCCCATGACTTCGACGAGGTGCTGGACCTGTTCTACCCGCTTCCGTCCCGCTCCATCACCTGAACACCAGCCACTGCCGAAAACCCGATCACCATTCCCCGTCAGGACGAGAAAAAGGCCTCCGCCATCTGCGCCAGTTGCGGCGACCGCTGTGGGCTCCGCAGTGATTCCAGCAATGACGGGCGCATACCCGGAATGAACATCAGGTCGGACAACACCGCCCGGAACCCCTTGTCACTCGCATCACTGCGCGCCAGCGCCTCCAGGAAAGGCCCGGCAATCTCGACCTGCTGCAAATCCCCCCAACAACGCCCGGCCAGCGCCGCCAGCACCTCGATATGGCGGCCGACCGGATGTTGCAGCACCAGCTGTTCAAGATTTCTGCGCGGCTCAGCTGCAGACGAATATGAAATGGCCCGCAGACCACTGGCAATAAGTCCTGCATGCGGGATATCCTGGTGCAACTCCTCCATCACCCGCGCGATGATCACGGTCACCAGTCCAGTGTCCAGCATCTCATTTTCCAGGCATTCACACAGCACGCCCCAAGGGGCTGTCGGCAGGTTCGGCAATGCCTGCGCCAGCAGGTTGCGATTATCCTCCAGATCCCAGCGCGCACTGACGTCCGCCAGCCCCTGCACACCGAGAAACTGCCACTGCTCATACCCGGGTTCACCTGACAGGTACTGGCGAGCCGGCGCGTAGAACCGGCTGGCTGGCAATTGCAGATATCGCTGTACCCTGGCATGGAATACCGCCATTCGGTTCTGCTGCGGCTTGAACCCATAGGGACTTTCCGCCAGGACATCCTCCGAGGGAGCCCCCTGTTCCCGGGCCTGCACCCGGGCGCCCGTATGCTCCAGCAGGCGATAGATGAAATCATGCCGGGCAGCCGGCACGAGGCAGCCCAGTTCATCCAGCGGCAAGCGTAAAAACCAGATGAAATGATCCGCCTGTTGCTGCTCATTCCAGCCCAGCAGACCAAACCAGGCCTGCTGTTGCAGTGGATAGGGATACGCTGCCTCAAACAGCTCAAAGGCGCGGAACTGTCGCTCATCGAGCGCAATCACCCGCCGCCCCATATCAAACACTCGAAAGCGGGTCTCACTACGTTCCAGAAAATCCGTAAGGGTATGTATTTCGTTCACGACATCATCGACCACAACAACGTTTGAATTTCCGGCCACTGCCGCAGGGACAGGGCTCATTACGGCCGGTCTTGCCAGCGGGTATGGCCGTGGCTGGACCGACTTGACCATCCACATATTGCCAACAGCCCTGATCACGTGAGAAACGACTGTTCTCATGCAGGGCCATGAGTTGCTCACCGTCCCGATAATGGGCACGGAACTCGACAAAGGCTTCGTTGGGATCCATCCCAACCCGGGTCTGCATGATTTCCAGTCCGGCCCAGCGGATGGCTTCACTCTGCTGCAGACTATTCAGATCCGGCCGGGTGGAGGGGTGCCAGCTGTTGATCAGATAGTTCCAATCCTGCAAGACATAGGCGCTATAGCGTGAACGCATCAATGCTTCCGCCGTTACCGGCAGACGCTGGCGGTTATGATAGGCGCCACAGCAGGCAGGGTATGTCTGCCCAGAACCGCAGGGACAGGCTTGCCGGGAATCAGTATCGGAATCGGTCATGACAGCGGGTGGGTATGGAAACCCTGGGGATGCTACGGGTTGGATTGTGCCTCGATGGCCATGTCATGCTGCTGCTTCGCATCCTGCATCAGGCCTTCCACCTGTCGGGCTTTTTCAAGTGCTGTACGCTGGGTATCCAGCAGACGGTCATGTGGATCCGCGGTTGTTTGCCTGTCGTCATCACCACTACAGGCCACCATCGACAGGGCAAACAACACCGGCAGCAACAAGGATACGATTTTCATCCGTTTCTCCAGATCAATGATTCCCGGCCAGCGGGTCCGGCTCATCGCTGGTTCCGAAATCGATGGCGAAGTAGCGCGGCTGACTGTTCATGAATACATCGAGCGTCGATGAATGGGAACGGCTTTCGCCAACCTTGAGATCGTCTGCCGCAATCAGGGTGTCAACCCCAACCTGCACACCCAGCTTATCGAACACCATTACCCGGAAATTGGGGTGGACCTTGTAGCGGTATGGATTTTCCATAACCAGTTTGTACTCGTAGGTTTCATCGGAACCGTGATTGGTGACCGTGAACACGATATTTTTGATGTACTGCTCCTGTATCGTGATGACCTCATCCGGCATAAGCGAATGCAGATTGGGGAAACGCCCTTCCATAAGCATTTCCAGCTCACGCTCACTGGCCTCGAGCTTGGGCTGCAACTCCTTAAGCTGCTGTTCGTACTTGAATAGTTCTTCGCTCAGGGTGGTGTTGGCATTGGAAAGCGCGGTTACGCGCCCACCCAGTGTGATGGAGATCGAGATCAGCAGGAACACTGCGACGCCCAGCAATGCCCCCAGCACTACCGTGATGGTATTCCTGCGGGAGGAGCGATGCCGTCGGGAACGGGAACGTTTTCCTGAAGGGGAACCGGAAGGCTCCTTGGTCTCTGCCGCCACGGGTCGTCGACTCCTGAATCGATCTATAATCGCTGCACTATAACTAATCCAGATAAAATTGTCTGCATTCCATATGCTTGTACCTATTTCCTGCCCAATATCTGCTGTTGGTAACGAATCAGGTCCGCGGGCCGGTCCAGATCCCACAGTCTGGCAAGCTCCCGCCAGTGCCACCCCAGGTCACGAAATACATTCCGGGTCTGGTCCAGTACCCGGCTGCTGCCCCAATCGATCCCCTGAAACAGGGACGGCGCCCGTTCCCTCAATCCCAGCAACACATAGCCGCCATCTTCCGCCGGCACCAGGACTGCCACACCCCCCTGCTGCAAGGTTTCGCAGGCCGAAGCGAGAACTGTACTATCCAGCAGCGGGCAGTCAGTGCCCACCAGGATCGGCCATTGCCCCTGCGCAAGGGTTTCTTCCACAGCCTGCGCCATGCGCACTCCCAGATCCCCGTCCCGCTGGCCATGCAGTTCGACCGGAAAATTCCGGAGCAGGTCCTTGAAAAAAGGATGTTCAACATCGGGGGCGCAATACAGGGATACGGGACACAAGCGATGCGTGCTGACGCGTCGCAGGGTGTCATGCACCAGTTGTCCGTGCAATTCTGCCGCCTGTTGCGCACTCAATACGGGAATGAGACGGGTCTTCACCTGTCCAGGCACCGGCGCCTTGGCAAACACCAACAAGCGGATCTGTGGAAAACGATACATTCAACGCTCGGCGTAGCGCGCCGCAAGCTTGTGCGGATCGGCACCCAGGGCATAGGCCAGGCGCAGGCGCCACATCAACAGCACCGTAGACAAAATGCCATGCCGCTCCCAGCGCCGGCTTGAGGTGATGACCTGCTCATACAGACACAGTGGTCGGGTGGTACGTTTCAGTGCCAGACTCATGGCCACATCCTCCATAAGCGGTATCTGCGGCCAACCGCCGGCGGCGGCATAAAGATCGCGGTGCATGAACATGGCCTGGTCACCGGTAGCAATGCCACTGAGGCGGGAACGCAGATTGAGCATTCGCTCGATGATGCGCAAAGGCCAACGCCGACCGGAAAGACGGACATCGAATCGCCCCCAACGTCCGATTCCGTTTTGCACGACATGAAGTATGGCTGCCATCACTTCCGCAGACACCTCTGTATCCCCGTGCAGGAACCACAGCCAGTCGCCCTTCGCCTGCCTGGCCCCTGCCGCCAGCTGTTGTGCGCGGCCACGGGGTACCTGCAACAAATGATCCACCCAGGGGCCGGCGATCAGCCGGGTAGCATCCTCACTGCCGCCATCCACCAGGATCACTTCATGGCCCTGTTGCCGCAGGTACTGCAACGGTTGCAACACAGTCTCGATCTGTTCCGCTTCATTCCATACCGGAATAATGATGGAGAGCATGGAATTCACCCGCAGCAACAGCCACCCCTGCTATCACCGGCATGCAAGGCACCCTTGCTTTCCGAGGCCGGTCGGCGCGTACCCACCGGTGCACGCCAGGGGTGGGGCTCGGCCGGATCGCCTGGTGCGATACCGATAAAATCATCGCCATAACTGCCACCGGTCAACAGCGTATAGGTGCGCTCACTCACCGCCATGCGCGCTCCGCGAGGAAAGACATGCCCTTCGTCATCCTGCACCTCCGCATGGGGTCCGCGATAAATCACGGCATGACCGCGATCCAGGCATTCCTCACCCTGCTGCCCCTTCACGGCCGTCAGGGTCACGGAACGAAACTCGATACCGTTCACCACCTGCCAGGGAGTCGTATCCCACGTGTCATAGGCAACGGCGAGAAATCCGGCAGCGGCAAAGGCCTGCAAAAAGGCCTCTTCCTGAAAGGCACCGGAGATGCAGCCGCTCCAGAGTTCCGGATCCTGTTTCAGTTCTACCGGGATGACTTCATCACTCACGATGTTGGACACCGCCACCCGGCCACCGGGCTTGAGCACACGATGAATCTCCCGCACCAGCTGCGCCTTGTCTTCGTCGCGGACGAGGTTGAGCACACAATTGGAGATCACCAGATCTACGGACTCATCCGCAATCAACGGATGCTCGCGGCGCCGGGTTTCCTCCCATTGACGAAGGTGCTGGTAATCCGCATGTGCAGCATGCACGGGATGCTGCTGCAAATAGGCATCCAGTGCATCGAGATCCAGCGCCAGGTCCTGGATGTACCCCCTGTGAAAGGACACGCGGTCCTGCCCGAGTCGGCGCGCCATTTCGGGCTGACACTTGCGCGCCAGTGCCAGCATGTCATCGTTCATGTCGATACCGATGACCCGTCCGTGTTCGCCGACCAGCTGGGCCGCCATGTACCCAATCTTGCCGCCACCGGAACCCAGGTCCAGCACCACATCCCCGGATCGCACATAGCGCGAGGGATCTCCACACCCGTAGTCCTTTTCGATGATCTCCTGTGGCAACGCCGTCAATAATGACTGATCATATTCAACGGAACAGCACAGTGCCTCCTGGCGTATCTGCGCCCCCTCTGAATAGCGCTCCAGCACATTGCGCTCCACTTCATTCATGCTTTATCTCGCATTCTGTGAGCCTTCATCTTTCCCGATTCAATCATTGAGTGCGCCGCCACAACTTGACCCCTGGCCCGCAGTACAGCCATAACAGTGATCCGCAATGCGAATGGGGTTGCCCGCAAGATTCCCATCGCACAGATCACGCACATGTATTTTTCCCTGCTGTTGCCATTGCAGGGGCAGCTCCAGCATCTGATTGAAATCGCAATCGTAAACATAGCCCTGCCAGTCAATACTGACCAGGGTACGACACATCACTGCGGCGAGATTTTCCGGGCGATAGGCCTGTTTCAGTGTGTGCATGTAATCGTCGAATTCACCTTTGGAAATAAGCGTGCTACCGAAACGCTGGATTGGCATATTGGCCAGCGTCAGCAATTGATCGAACCGTATGCCGTATTGCGCACGGAGATGCCGCTTGTAATCCTGTTCGAGCATCTGCTGGGACGGCGGCAGGTGTGGCCCCTGCGGGTTATAAACCAGCCGTAACGGCAGCCGTGGATTCCCCATTCCATACCCGAGCGCATTCAGACGCTGCAAGGCGCGTATGCTGCGGGAAAATACCGTTTTACCACGCTGCGCATCCACATTTTCGGCCAGGTAACATGGCAGGGAGGCCACGATCTCCACCTCCTGCCGGACCAGGAAGGCAGCCAGGTCTTCCTGCCCCGGTTCCTCCAGGATAGTGAGATTGCAGCGGTCCGTCACCCGCACTCCCAGCGCACGGGCGGCCATCACCAGGTCACGGAAATGGGGATTCAATTCCGGTGCACCACCGGTCAGATCGAGATGGGAAATAACATTCCGCTCCAGCAGAATCAGGATGTCATCAATGGTTTCCCTGCTCATCTGCTCCGTCCGATTGGGTCCCGCATTGACATGACAATGCAGGCAGGACTGGTTGCAGGTATACCCCAGGTTGACCTGCAGGGTTTTCACTTCAGCCCGGCGCAGGGGTGGGAAATCCGTTGGCATCAGGAGTGGCAGGGTGGCATGCATCGATAGAATTCCTGGTGTTAATCCCTGGGCTCGGCTGCAATGACCACGGGGGTCTTGCGCAGACGCCGCACCAGTCGTGGCAGGAATAGCACGATGGCCAGCAGCGAAAGACCCAGCAAGCCTTTTTGCACCAGCCCCTCTCCTCCGGCCAGCGCCTCACGACCAGCATAGCCAAAGTAGGTGTAGGCCACGGCACCTGGAAGCATGAACACAAAGGAAGCCAGTACATAGGGCAGCAGGCCGATGCGCGTCAGCCCCAGTGCATAGTTCAACAGCACAAAGGGAAACAGTGGCACCAGGCGCACAAAGGCGACAAACCGCCAGCCTTCCTCCTCCACACCCACTATCAGCTGCCGCAGACGTCCCTGGGCACGCTGCGCCACCCATTCCGATGCCAGATAGCGTGCCATCAGAAAGGCCAGCGTTGCACCCAGGGTGGCGCCACTGAGATTGTAGACCGTACCCAGAACGGGACCGAACAGTGCACCACCCGCCAGGGTGAGTACGGTACCGGGCAGAAACAGCACTGTGGCGCAGGCATACACCAGCACAAAAAACAGCGGCGCCCAGATGCCGGCCTCTTCCACCCAGCGGGTCACACTCGCCCCGTTGATGTGGTCTCGATTGAGTATGGCCACCGCCGCGGCGGCAAGCAGCAACACCAGCAACAGCATCCGGAGCCATCCCCGTTTACTCACGGTGCCCGTCCCAGCGGCGGTTGATGGGGTAATCCTCCACCTTCCCCTTGAAGGGAATCATCAGCATGCCCGGCAATTGCGAGCATTGCCGGGCATCGCGAAAGGTAGTGATGCCGATGCTCATGGCCTGGTGACCTTGCTCCGGCTGGGCGCGATATGTACCAAACATGCGATCCCACCAGGGCAGGTTGAAGCCGAAATTACTGTTGGTTTCCGCTGCATCGATGGAGTGGTGCACGCGGTGCATATCGGGAGTGACCAGCAGCCAGCGCAGTACGCGATCCAGCCCCGCGGGCAGCCGCACATTGCTGTGGTTGAACATGGAGGTGGCGTTAAGAATGATCTCGAACAGGATTACCCCCACCACCGGTGGTCCGAGCAGGATGATCACCGCAAACTTGATCAGCATGGACAACAGGATTTCCAGTGGGTGAAACCGGGCGCCCGTGGTGACGTCGAAATCCAGGTCTGCATGGTGTACACGATGCAGACGCCAGAGCAGCGGCACCGCATGGACCATAACGTGCTGCAGATAGATGAACAGATCGAGCACCAGGATGCTGAGCAGGATGGCGGGTAGTTCCGGTAGCATATAGTAATTGAGCAGCCCCCAGCCGCGTTCCTGCGCCACCAGGGCCATGCCCACGGCGGCGGTTGGAAACAGCAGGCGCAGCACCAGGGTATTAAACACCACCAGACCAAGATTGCTCACCCAGCGCACCGCCTTGGGCTGCGTCAATACGCGCCGGGGTGCCGCCAGCTCCCAGAGTGCCATCACCGCAAAAATCCCGAAAAAACAGCTGAGGCGGATTACCGCTTCCTGCTGGACTATGGACTGCCACATGCTGGTGTTCCTGTATTGGCTCCGGTCATAGGATTGCGCTAGTATTCAATAGAATTCTTGAATAGTAAACCCGGTGGAGGACTCTCAGCCCCATGAAACCAAGTACGTCATTCAAGAAAGACCTGTTTGCCCATTTCGCCCGCATCGCCAGGGTACTGGGCAACGGCAACCGGCTGGAGCTGCTGGAACTGCTGGCCCAGGGTGAACGCAACGTGGAAGCACTCGCGAATACGGCGCGGCTCAGCATCGCCAATACCTCACAACACCTGCAACAGCTGCGCCAGACGGGGCTGGTGAAGGCTCGCAAGCACGGACTACAGGTCTATTACTCGCTGGGTGATGAGGATGTGGTGGAATTGCTGCAGATTTTGCACCGCATCGGTGAACGAAATCTCACCGACATCCGCGCCATGGTGGACAGTTATCTCGGGGTGAAGGATCGTCTGGAACCCGTGGCCCCTGCCGTGCTCTGGTCACGCATGCAGGACGGTACCGTCACGCTGCTGGACGTACGTCCGGCGGAGGAATTCCAGGCCGGTCACCTGCCCGGCGCCATTAATGTCCCGGTCGCCGAATTGCCGGAACGGGTGGCGGATCTGTCCCATAACCGGGAGATTGTGGCCTATTGCCGTGGGCCCTACTGTGTCTATTCCTTCGATGCCGTGGAATTGCTGCGCGGACTCGGCTATAGCGCCCGGCGCATGGAAGACGGGTTTCCGGAATGGAAACAGGCGGGGTTTCCCGTGGTGCGGGAGGATGCGGCCTGATCGCCTTTGGTCTCGCTGGATGGGCTACGGATCCGAGGTCAGCTGCGCCCCGTCAAGCCAACCCCGCCCCTGATCCTATAACAGCTGTCTCGCGCACGCTGTACGAGCTCACCTTCGCCAACGCCTCCTCCACCACGGCCACATCCGCACCCGGCAGATGGGCATGTTCACTCAGGTAACGCCGCCAGGCCTTGGCACCGGGTACCCCCTGAAACAGCCCCAGCATATGGCGGGTGATGTTTTTCAGGTACCGACCCTGCTCCAGTTGCTGTTCGATATACGGCAGCATGGCCTCTACAATCGCCGCGCGATCAGGCACGGCATGATCATCCCCGTAGAATCGGCGGTCCACATCCGCCAGCAGATAGGGATTATGGTAGACCTCGCGACCAAGCATCACCCCATCCACATGACACAGGTGTGACTCGGCTTCCGCAAGGGAACGGATACCGCCGTTGATGAGGACCTCCAGCTCGGGGTGTTCCTGTTTCAGACGGTACACCCAGTCATATTGCAGCGGCGGAATGTCCCGGTTCTCCTTGGGACTCAAGCCCTTCAGCCAGGCCTTGCGGGCGTGCACGATAAACGTTTGGCAGCCGGCGGCAGCCACGGGCTCGACGAAGGCCGCGAATTCCTCGTAATGTTCCTGGTGATCGATGCCAATACGTGATTTCACCGTGACGGGAATCGTCACGGCTGCACGCATGGCCGCAACGCCCTCGGCCACCAGTGCCGGTTCCGCCATCAGACAGGCACCGAAACGCCCCGACTGCACCCGGTCGCTGGGGCAGCCCACATTGAGATTGATCTCGGCATATCCCCACTCCTCGCCGATCCGCGCACAGCGGGCCAGTTCTTCCGGGTCACTCCCTCCCAGTTGCAGGGCCACCGGCTGCTCCCCGGTGTAAAAATCCAGCAGTCGGGCCCGGTCGCCGTGCAAGATAGCGCCGGTGGTGATCATTTCCGTATACAGCCAGCTATGGTTCGAGATGAGGCGCAGGAAATACCGGCAGTGACGGTCGGTCCAGTCCAGCATAGGGGCGACACAAAGGCGCCGCGGCGGGCATTCAGTCATGGGCCGGGCCAATGTTGATACCGATGGAAATGCGGGTTTCACGACTGCGGTTTACGGTCACTTCATGCAGGGCATCCGGGGGGAAGAAGGCGAACATACCTTCGCGCGGCTCCACCCGGGTGTGAAAAGGCGGCTCGGAAATCACCAGTTCCCCGGAATCCGCGGGCACCTGTACGTAATACACCGCCGACAGCAGCTCATCGTCATCATCATGGCGATGGGGCAGGGTCGCATGTCCCGGCCCCATGCAGTTGAACCAGCCACCACAGCGCAGCGGTAAGTCAGCCGGTAAAGAGAGGATATAGCATGCCGCCGCTTCCGCCGCTGCGAATACCGTTGCCAGCTCCGGGATCCGGTCGGTGCCGATATAGAGATTTTCGTAACGCCCATCGAAGAAATGAGTCTTGCGAACTCCGGGCGCATCGGCGTGACGTACCACTCCCTGCGCCAGCGCGCGATTGAGGTCGGTACTGTCGTTCAGAATATGAATATGAATGGGTGAGTTTTTTCGGTACTGCATGGGGATACGAAACGGGTTGTAAAAACAAACCCGGTGGCAATATCCACCGGGTTGTCGGGATAGGTTCGCTACGGGCCAGCGCCAAGGCAAGTAAGGAGGGTCTCCACAAAGCCTTCTGTCCGGTTGTAACCGCCGTGCATCCCGGTGATCAGCCGGGGGCGCTCAGCGGCCCGTAGCGAAACTCGGTTTCAACAGTTCACCAATGGCGGCCAGCAGATGGGATGCCGTGAAGGGCTTCGCCAGGGTTGCATTGGCGCCCAGTTTGCCTGCCGCGGCCAGGTAACTGCCGCTAAATCCTGCATTGCCTCCTGACATGGCGATGATCGGTAGCGCCGGGTTGGCGCGCCGCAGTTCCATGATCAGTTCCATGCCTTCTTTTTCCGGCATGACAATATCGGTTAGCACCAGATCGGGAATATAGCGGCTAAACATCTCGCTGCCCGTGGTGCCATTCTCCGCCTGGTAGACCTGGTAGCCCTCCTGGTCCAGCACTTCGCAGAGAAACCCGCGCAGTTGCGCATCATCATCGATCACCAGAATGGACGGAAGTTTCCTGTCACCGTCCGCCGAGTGCGTAGTTTCACACAACTTCGGTCCTCCCTTCTCGCTTTCACGATCCACGCATCCCCAATCCGGACCACACCGGAATGCATGAGTACCACAACATCATAGCCCAGGCCGGTCTGGGCTTACAAGCTCGAGGGAATATATTTTATTATTATAAAACAATATCTTAATACGCATTATTCAACGGCGGCATGAATTTTTTCTGGCCATTTCCAGCACCGTTGTCAGCCCCTCAGGTGGGATTCCGAGAAATTACTTACAGATCAGCGTTATATTTCCCCATACCGGTTCAATGGCCAGACATAACGGCCGCTTTACAGCCACAGGGCTACTCGATTGCGACACCGGCGCATTACCGGCGCTGGCCACCCCGCCCTTACAATTGAGAAGATTAAATGGAAATCAAAGACATACTGCTTACCGTCCTGAGTTATCTCGACGTCGCCTTCGTCCTGGTCATCGGGCTCATCATCCTGGCAGTCGTAGTCGTCTATATCCTCGATGTCACCCAGACCCGGCAGGCCATTCGGCGCAATTACCCCGTGGTAGGGCACTTCCGTTATTTTTTTGAGCATCTCGGCAAGTTTTTTCGCCAGTATTTCTTTTCGATGGACCGCGAGGAAATGCCGTTCAATCGCGCCGAACGCTCCTGGGTCTACCGGGCTGCCAAGGATATCGACAATACCGTGGCCTTCGGCTCCACCCGTAACCTTCAGCCACCGGGCACCATCCTGTTTGTGAACTGCGCCTTCCCCACACTGGGTGAAGATGCCGCAGAGGTAACCGAGGTGACCATCGGTCCCCATTGCCCGCACCCCTATACCACCCGTTCCCTGTTCAATATTTCCGGCATGAGCTATGGCGCCCTGTCCACTCCGGCGGTACGTGCCCTGTCCAGGGGCGCACAACTCGGTGGCTGCTGGCTGAACACCGGCGAGGGCGGACTCTCCCCCTATCACCTGGAAGGTGGCTGCGACCTGGTATTCCAGATCGGCACCGCCAAGTATGGTGTGCGGGATGCCATGGGCCAGCTCAGCGACGCAAAACTACAGGAAGTAGCCGCCCACCCGCAGGTCAAGATGTTCGAAATCAAACTCAGCCAGGGAGCCAAACCCGGCAAGGGTGGAATTCTGCCAGGCAAGAAGGTCACACCGGAAATCGCCGCCATTCGCGGCATCCCGGCCGGGGTCGACTCCATCAGCCCCAACCGGCATCCTGAGGTCCGCAACCCGGGCGACCTGCTGGACATGATTGCACGCATTCGCAGTGCCACCGGCAAGCCGGTGGGCTTCAAGGCAGTGATTGGCTCCTACGGCTGGCTGGATGATCTGTTCGCCGAAATACACAAACGCGGCATCGAATCAGCACCCGATTTCATCACCATTGACAGTGCCGATGGCGGCACCGGTGCGGCCCCCATGAGCCTGATGGATTATGTCGGTCTGCCTATTCAGGAATCCCTGCCCCTGGTAGTGGACCGGCTGCGCGCCGCGGGCCTCAAGGAACGCATCAAGGTCATCGTCTCGGGTAAACTCATCACGCCAGCCGGGGTTGCCTGGGCGCTGTGTGTGGGAGCGGATTTCATCACTTCGGCCCGCGGTTTCATGTTCTCCCTGGGGTGTATCCAGGCCCTGCACTGCAATCGCAACACCTGCCCCACCGGCATTACTACCCACAATCCGCGCCTGCAAAAGGGGCTGGATCCCCGTATCAAATCCCTGCGGGTGGCCAATTATGTGAAAAATATGGTGCGCGAAGTGGGGGTCCTCGCACATTCCTGCGGGGTACGGGAACCGCGGGAATTGCGCCGTTTCCACGCCCGCATGGTAACGGAACGGGGGACTTCGGTACCGCTGGACGAACTGTATGGCCCGGAAATCGTGCACCGGATCGTGCAAGGCCACAAAGTGTCCTGAACTGTGGGATAATGAACCCGTTGAACCACACTGGACTAAAGGTATGGCTCCGGTATGAGGGTAATGCCCATACCCATGTCCGGCCTTGCATTGAAACGGAGCAGCAGACACTATTCTGTTATGGCAGTCTGGATTGTAGCCTTATTACTTTTTGCCGGGGCCGCCACCATTTTCTGGTTACGGCGTGCCAATCGTCATCATGACACTGCAACGCCCCACCATTTGTCGCGCAATAGTCAGCCATCAGGCAGGGCGTCACCATTGCGCCCGCAACTCGAGCGCCTGTACAACGATGGTCGCTACTGGGGAGTCCGCATCGAACATGGCGGGCCGGGCAATGCCTGCGATGCCGTCGTACGATGCACCGAAAATCGCTACGGCTTCGAGGAGGCCCCTCCACTCCCCTTACCGGAATGTGCCGCCATGCGTTGCGCCTGTCGCTATGTAGGCGTGGAAGAGCAGCGCGTGCCACCACCAAGACGCCAGCTGCATGATCGGCGGGAAGCCATCCGCTACGAACCCAAACGCGGTTCTCGTCGTAAGGAAAAGGACCGGCGTCGGCTCAATAAATGGGATGATCAGACCAACCTGTGATACTGCAGTACAACATTCATAACCATAAAGCGAATATGCATGACCAATAAAACCATTCTCGTAACCGGGGGAGCCGGCTATATCGGCAGCCATGTTGTCCAGCAATTGAGCGCACGCGGGGAAAAAGTGGTCGTGCTCGATAATCTGAGCACCGGCTTTGCCGACGCCGTGATCGATGCGGAACTGGTGGTGGGAGATACCGGGGATGCTGCAACGGTAGATAAACTACTGACAGAGTACGGAGTCGACGCCGTTATTCATTTTGCCGCCAAGACCATCGTGCCGGAATCCGTAGCGGACCCCATGAAATATTATGGCAACAACACCTGCTGCACCCGCACCCTGCTGGACTGCTGCCAACGGGCAGGAGTGAAACACTTCATTTTTTCCTCAACGGCGGCGGTATATGGCATTCCCGAAGGCGACAGCTGTTCCGAAGATAGCCCCCTGGCGCCGATCAACCCCTATGGCACCTCCAAGTTGATGAGCGAATGGATGCTGCGCGACCTCAGTGCGGCTTGTGACCTGAAACACGTAATCCTGCGCTACTTCAACGTTGCCGGATGCGATCCTGCAGGCCGGATCGGCCAGTCCACGGCAAAAGCCACCCTGCTGATCAAGGTGGCGGCTGAAACAGCGGTGGGCAAACGCAGTCACATCTCCATCTTCGGCACCGACTATCCCACCCCGGACGGTACCGGGGTACGCGACTATATCCATGTATCAGATCTGGCCGATGCCCATATCAAGGCCCTGGAATACCTCCGTGATGGCGGCGCTTCGCGCATACTCAATTGCGGCTATGGCCACGGCTACAGTGTGCGCCAGGTACTGGATGCGGTACAGCGGGTCCACGGCAAGCCCATTACCATTCGGGAAGAACCGCGCCGTGCTGGCGATCCTCCAGCGCTGATTGCCCGGGCGGACCGTGTGCGTGAGGTACTTGGCTGGTCACCGCAGCATGATGATCTGGATTTTATCGCGCAGACATCCCTGGACTGGGAACAACGCCTGGCCAGGGGCGAAGTCTATGGCGCCGACTGAACCAGCCAGTGTCACTCACATTGACAGGCCGCTGCTTCCAGCTTGATGAAGCAGGCGGTCGTGAGTAGCGCAATGCCACCGATAAACAGCGTCAGCGTCTCGAATCCCAGCAGGTAGGAATGACCGGCCAATCGGCTGGTGCCCGCCAGCAGGCAGACCAGCAGCCCCAGCAACCCCGTGACCGATCCCAACCGGTTCAACATCCCTTTCATTTCCGCCTCTCCCACCGGTCGCCCTGCCAACCGGATTTATATGCCAGACGCTGCCCTAGTTGGCTTCCTCTTGTTCCCGTGCAGTAGCCTTACGTATAAGGTGGGGAAGCAGAAGCGCGGGCGGCATGCGCAGGTAATGCCCGCGTATATAGAGTAGCAGTCGCGCCAGTGCTTCACCGGTTTCCGCCTGCAATATGGACCGGCTGAGAAAGGATCGACTGAACAGCCAGTCCATATACCGGCTACCCAGAGGCCCGGGCCCTTCCTGCTCGATCCGGCGCTCCACCACCGCAGGAACAGGTAACCCCAACATCCTCTGCGTATATCGCAGCGCATAGAACAGGGGGCGCGTCAGTTGCAGTTGATGGGCGCGGGCCAACAGGGATTCCCAGAAATCATCCTGTGCCTGGAAATGATCAATCAGAAGGTACAGGTCCACCAGGTCACGCAGTCCCTGCTGGTATTCGCCTTCGTGGAAGAGATGGGTGGCGCTGTGCAACACCATGTCCACTGGTGCCAGTACCGCCCCCCACTCCCGATCCGGCAATGCCACACACGCAGCAAGTAATTGCTCGGCATCGGGATGATAGCGCGCGGTCAGCGGCAGGATATTGTGGTGTACATCGATGACGCTCTGGCGCTGGATATGCCGCAACGGAGGGATTTCGTGCATCCATTGCCGGTAATAACGCTGGTCATAGCGGTTGTGGTGGCCGCCATGCCAACCAGCCATCATCAAGGCCTTCTCCACCGTACCGATCGCCTTCCTTGGAACGAGCAGATCCACATCCGAGAAGATACGCCCTCGTGCCGCCGGCAGATCCGCCAGCAGATAGGCGGTCCCCTTGAGGAATACCACCGGGATACCGGTGGGTGCAAGCGCCCGCTGAATGCAATGTACCTCCCAGCGAATCGACTGTTGCTGTTTGCCCATCAGGATTTGCGCGGATATCAGGTGCTGGCGCGGCCCTGCAGGAACCGCGTCCAGCCCCATACCCTCCTCCACCAGCACCACGATACGGCCCAGCAGATTGGATTGTCGCGCCAGGCGGATCAACTGATCCCATTGCACCAGATCCAGCTGGGGCAATTGCCGTGGCTCACGCAGAACCCCGAGTAATAACTGGCTGGCGTTCCTCATATGCTCGCCAGACGGTCAAACAACCGGACCGCCTCGTCCAGTGAACTGTAACGGAATTGCAGGCATTCGCATCGATCGATCAGATCACCCATGGCACGAAAGCCCTCGGCTCCCAGCAGGCTGTAATTGAACGACTGGTCCGCCGCACGGATAAAAGCTTCGCCCTTGGGGAGCGTTGCGAATTCCGCAGGGGCCCCGGCCTGATAACGCGGCACCACAATCCAGGCCGGTTGCGCCAGTTCAGTGGCCGCCGCAACGCTGTCACCGGGGGGACGCATATGCGCCACCGAACCCTTGGCGGTATCATGCGCCACCGGCCCCAGCACCGCATCGGGTGCAAAACGATGAATGACATCGATGGATTCGTTTTTCAGGCTTACCGGTCTGGGCAGCGGGGTGATCAGGCCAGTGTTCCGGTCAATCAGCGTGAGCTCATCGGACAACAGCCGCCAGCCACGATTCACCAGCCCGGCGCAGAGCGTACTCTTCCCCGAGCCAGGTGGCGCCGGCAGGATCATTGCCCGACCGGCTTTTGCGACCACAGCCGCGTGCAGCATCAGAAATTGATGGGCGTAGTTGGATACGCACCAGTTGAGCCCCCACTCCAGCATGGGAAAAGCCTGGGCAGCCGGTAACGGCTTGAAAGGGATAATCTGGTCCAGTGAGAACAGCACCTGCGGATGCCACCAGCGCCGCAGACCCGCCGGCGGAAATACCCGCACATGAAAGTCTGCGAAGCTGGCTTGCTCCGCCAGTGGAAAATCCCCATACAACAGTGCCACCCCCTGCGCCACCGCTGGCAGAGAGGAATGAATACGGGTGACAAAGCAACCGGTTTGCAGTGCCAGTCCATCCGGGCTCTTCATGCGCTGGCGAATCTGCGCACGGGTCAGGGACGCCACGCAATTCACGCCGGGACCCGCTCGAGTAAGCGGTTGCGCATGAAGCGCTGCAGGATCTCTTTCACCTGATCCAGCAAGGCATCATCCGGCTTCAGTTCCAGGAGGTGGGCAACACGATGGAAGAGCGCCAGTTCTTCGCTGCGGCCGGCATCGATAAGACAATGGAATACCGCTGCCCCAACCTCATCCATGAGATGGGTATCACCGGAGGCAGCTTCATAGAGGAGATATTGGCCGTCCCATTCCTTCCACTGCAGAACAGTCAGCCCGTTGATTTTCCAAAGGGGTACGTCGTCTTCATCCATAGACGGGAAGAGTAAGAAGGATCGGGGCCGCTGTCGAGACGAACAGCCCGATCAGACCCAGGAACTGTTGAACAGATCTTTGATCTCGGATTCGTTCCAGGTATGGCCGTTGTCGTCGGTATGCATGCCCGTTGCAAAGATATCATTGATAATCCCCAGGGCATCCGTGGGCGAAAAGGCATAGTTATTGAAGTTCAGGGCATTGAAATAGGCGGCAATGGCATGGAAGGCAAAGCTGCCGGATTCCTGCCACAGGACCTGCATCAGGGTCATGTCCCGGAGATTGGTGGGAGCAGAATAAAACAATTCTCCCAAGGTGGTACCCGGCACATTGCTGGCATTGGGATCTTCGAACAGGTCCTTGCAGGTCTTGCTGATGGTGCCATTGCTTTTGAGATTTGCGCAACCCGAAGTGATGGACAGTGCCTGCAGGGGATCAGTGGTTGGCCAACCCGGACTGGTGGCCCCGCCATTGGCTAACACATTATTCTTATAGTAGCCGGGGCTCAGGCCAAATGCGCAGGTGTCACGGCTCTGTCCGGAAACGTTACCGGACTGGATGCCGGACCAGCAGAAATTGCCGCCCCATGCCGGCCGGCTCGCAAGCGTGACCAGTAACGGCGCAGCTCCAACGGCTCCCTTGATCAGTTTGCGGCGCCCGAGCTTCGGTAACGGCTTATCCATGTTTTTATCTTTGTTCATAATTTCTGCCACCAAATAAACATGCAGCGGTTTCAGGGCGTTGCCCCGGGAAACACGGGTATTGAAAACGGTATTTTCACAAGACACCCATACTATGCAACTTTTGCACCATCTTCAACAAGACACTGAAATGCTAACGGTGTTTTTCAGGATATCCCCCTGCTCCAGGTGCGCAGCCCCTGTTTTGTAAAGTTTTTTGACAACCGTATCACTTGTGACCTATTCCCTTTTCCAGCAGTTCCACAGCATAGCGCCCGGGTATCGCATAGGTGATCCCACTGGGGTCCTTGAGGGCGGATTCCTTGCTCTCCTTGACGAAGACCATATTGATAATACCCAGCACCCTTCCCGTTTCCGGATCAAATAGCGGACTGCCGCTGTTACCAGGGTAGGCGGTGGCATCCAGCTGGTAGACATCGAACGAGGCACGCAGCCGCTTGATCAACACGGGATCGAGACGACCGGAGTGGTTAGCGGGGCTCGCAATGGGAGTGATGGATGACACGATGCCCCGATGGGTGACCGGATATACCCCCAGCACCATGCCAATCGGAAACCCTGTGAAGGCAATTTCCTGCCCTTCCTCCACCCTGACCGAATCACCAAATTTCATGGCAGGAACCGGTTTTCCGGCCATGCTGAGCAAGGCCAGGTCGTGTGCATCATCGCGCAGCAACAGGGTAGCCTTGCGCGCCTCCGGATTTCGTCCACCCCCGACAAATACCGCCAACTGCCCTGCCCGGTCCTTATCCTCCGGTCTGGGCAACACGTGAGCATTGGTGATGATGAGATTGCCATTCCCGACCACAAAGCCCGTCCCCAGATAATAGGCGGGGGGCTGACGCAGCGGCTGCACCGTACCGACCGCGACGATGCTGGGTTTCACTTTTCGAATGGTATCTGGAAGCGTACCTGCCAGGGCGGCCGATAAAACCGGCTGCCACAACAATGCCAGCGCGAACAGCAAGCTGATACCGATCCTGTTCATGTGTTTCCCCATTGCCCCGTGCCGTGTCAGAGTCCGGACTATTGATCTTCACACCGCGATTTGCAACAGTAAACCGACGACCTGGGTGATTAGATTCCATCATGACAAAATCCGGGCGCACCCTGCTCCTTCATTGCAACCGGCTGCCACGTGCCACACACACACCTATCGCCTGCTTCGTCCGTACCTATTCTGCCCCGTGTGCTGGCGCTGACGCTGCTTGGACTGGTGGTTGCCGGTATCCTGCAGTTCCCCATTCTGCAGGGCTGGCTCACATTGGGCCTGCTGCTGCTCACTACCCTTTCCTTCTATCGCCCGGCACTCTGGCTGTTCGCACTCCCTGCGCTGCTGCCCATCGCCAACAGCGCCCCCTGGAGTGGCCGTTTCTTTCTCACTGAATTCGATTTCCTGGCCCTGACCTGCATCGCCATCGCACTATTCCATGGGCAATACCGCCGTACCTCATCCCGGCTGAAACACGTAGCCATCGCAGCCATGTTGCTGCTCATGGCCAGTCATCTGATCAGCCTCGTGATCGGATCGTTACCCGTGCAGGCAATCGATTCCAACAGCTTCTTCAGTTACTACTCACACTACAACGCCTTGCGAATCGAAACCGGATTCCTGTACGCCCTGCTGCTGTATATGCCGGCCAGGTATCTTTACCAGGCCGCACCGGAATACAGCGTTCAACTGGTAACCCGCGGCATTCTCACCGGCGTGTTCCTGGTGGGCCTGATTGTGCTTTGGGAACGCGGCACCTTTACCGACATGCTCTATGCTCAAAACCGCTATGAATTCTTTCGCAGCCTGCTTAACTTCTCCACGCCCTATCGCATCACGGCCCTGTTCTCCGAAATGCATTCCGGCGGCACCGCCATCGACGGCTACCTGATCCTGTGTTGGCCGATCACGCTCTGGTGCACACTGGCCGCCCGCACCCGGCTATTGCAGACGATCGGTTTCCTTGGTTTTCTGGCCTGCTCCTATGCCACGCTGGTGACCTTTTCCCGCGGTGTCGTGTTCGGTGTACTGGTGGCGATGCTGATCATTGTCATCGGGTATCTGCTGACCTATCGCATCCGTATCTTTCGCTGGCGGGCTTTGGGCATCCTGCTGAGCGGCCTGTTGCTGACCGGCACCCTCATCGTGGCCTATCGCAGCGGTGGAACGCTGGCGATATTTGGCCTGGCGGCGCTCACGCTGAGCTGTTACCTGGCGGGATATCGGCCATTCCCGCCGCTGGACCGGTTTCGCTGGCATGCACTGGTGCCCACCGTCCTGTTTCTGGCCTGGTTCATTTTTCATGCCCAGACCACCTCCAAGTGGCATCCCCAGGATGCCGGGAGCGCACTACTGGTCACCCTCGGTGTCTGTTCCATCGCCGGCATCGCGGCCTTTATCCTTGGCATCCGGGCCCAGGCACTACCCGGTCGGCGCACCGCCCTGCTGATCGGCACCGGCTTTATCCTGTTTGCCACCATGATGACGTTTGGTGTCGGCGGTTATCGCATGACCGAACGGCTGTCCGGAGTATCCGCGGATCTTGCCCACCGTACCGAGCACTGGAATACCGCCCTGCGCATCATGGATCACGACATGGCCACCGGACTGTTCGGCATGGGTGCGGGCCGCTTCCCGGAGGCCTACCTGTTTCGCGCCAACGCACCGCAATACGGTTCCTACCTGTTCCTGCCCGACCCTGCGACCGGAAAACCCTTGCTGGAACTCGGTGGTGGCAAGGACGCCCGTATCGGCCAGCGCATCCAGCTCGCCCGCGAACATCGTCATCGGCTGACCGTGGTGGCCCGCACCGATGACCCTAAGGCGATGCTCTATGTCCGTATCTGCCGTCGGCACCTGATCAATCCCAATGAATGGAATCCAAGCTGCTACACCCTCAAGGAGGAGATCGAACGCAGCGCACCCGGTGTATGGAATACCATCGAAAAGGAAATCCCCGCTAATTTCTTCAAAACCGCCAGGCCCATCGGCCAGCCACCGCTCACGCTGACCGTGTCCAATCGGCGGGAGTATGCCTATGCCCTCAGACCCCCCACGCTGCTACAGGTATCAGCGGTGGAGCTGCTGGACCTCGATACTGGCAAAGCGATCATCCACAACGCGGATTTCTCGGCCGGTGGCGATCGCTGGTTCCCCTACTTCGACTTCAATCACCTGCCCTGGCATATCAAGAATGTCTGGTTATCGATCTATTTCGATGCCGGCCTGCTGGGCATCTTCGCCACCCTGGTGGCCATCGTCGCTGTAGTCCGCACCAGCCTGCGGGAGGCCACCGCCCACCAGCACCTGCCCCTCTACCTCACCGCCTCGATACTCGGTTTCTTTGCCGTGGGCAGTTTCGGCACCCTGCTGGATACCCCGCGTATCGCCTACCTGTTCTATTCCCTGCTGTTCATGTCCTGGTTGCTGCGGCGGCCCGATCCCACCGGGTAATTATTCATGAATGATTCCGCCGTCTAGCCGATACCCTTCCCACATCGCCTATCCAGGTACACCGAGCGCTGGCACCCCGCCTCGGAAACACTGGATATAAATAATATAAACTATTGTATAAAAAGGATATTCACGCTAAACTGGCGTGATCCCAAGGCCGGCCGAACCCATTCGTGACTACACCGCAACACTCCGCTGACAAAAAAGCCCTGGGGCAATCCATCCGCGGCGGTGCCGCCTGGCTGTTCATGGGCAGCACGGGTAATCAGATCCTCACCTTCCTGTTCGGTATTATCCTGGCCCGCCTGCTGGCCCCCGAGGACTTCGGGGTACTGGTGACCATCCAGATCTTCACCGGCATGCTCAGCTTCGTCGCCGGCGGCGGTATGGGTCAGGCGCTGATCCGGGCCCGTGAGGCCAACAAGGCCGACTACGACGCGGTACTGACACTGCAGGTACTGATCGGCCTGGCTATCTATATGGCCCTGTTCCTGTTTGCCCCGGTGTTCGCGAGTTGGTACGGCAATCCCGCCTACGAGGCCATCCTGCGGGTATCGGCACTGACCTTCGTCCTGCGGCCCTTTGCCAATCTGCCGGGCAACGTGCTGCACCGGCAGATGCGATTCAAGGCCCGTTCCCTGGCGGGCCTTGCGGTACTGCTGATCAGCAATCTCAGCACCATCGCCATGGCCTTCGCGGGCCTGGCGGTATGGAGCCTGATCCTGGGGGGGCTGATCAGCGCGTTGGCCAATATCGCCATTCTCATCCCGGTATCAGGCTGGCGTCCCGGTTTCAGCCTGCAACTGGGGCGTGCCCGTGGACTGATCCGCTACGGCATGCTTACCACCATCGGCGATTTCATCGTCTACGTGCGTAACCAGGCCAGCAATTTCATTCTCTCCCGCACACTCGGACCGGGTGATCTTGGTCTGTTCAACAAGGCCCAGAGCCTGGTCACGATCCCCAATACCATGGTCACCGGGCCGGTCTATCAGGTGGTCTTCCGGGCCATCGCCCGCGAACAGGATGACCGCAATCGCTGCCAGTACCTGTTCCTGAAATCCATCACCCTGTCCTGCCTGTATACCTGGCCTCTGCTGTTCGCGCTGGCCTGGCTGGCCACCCCACTGATCCGCTTCCTCTATGGCGATAAATGGATCGGTGCCGGTGAACCCATGGCCTGGCTGGGCATGGTCGCCCCCTTCATCGTGCTGGAGCGCATGGCCGGTGCCGTGCTGGCAGCCCGCAACTGGCTGCATCGTGAAATCCCGGTGCAGATCGCTCAACTCTGCATCGGCATCCTCGGTGCAATCGCAGGCCTGCCCCACGGTCTGCTGGGGGTCACGGTAGGGGGTTCGCTCGCCTTCATCTATGGTTCGCTGCATCTCTCCTGGCTGGCGGCTCAATGCCTGGAACTGCCCTACCACCGATTATTCAGCGCCATGTTGCCTGCCACAGTGCTAAGCGTGGGCATGCTGCTGGCATGGGCGGCCATCGAACCGCTGCTGGCGACCTACGATTCTGTCGGAGATTTCACCTATTTAGTGATAATGTCCGCCACAGGCGCGATAATATACGGTGCTCTGTTCCTGCTGCTGCCCATGGCCGCACTGCGGGAAGAACGCAAAAAATGGCTGAGCAAACTGGGCCTGAACCGCGGAACAATAACCTGAACACACGGGCGCAGACCCGGTCCTCCTTCGGACCTGGCCGGGCTGCCATGGCAATGAGCCATCTTTCAGACAACAAACAGCATGGGGAAAAGCATGACCAACTCGAAATGGCAAGGTGAATCCGTACTGATCACCGGAGTATGCGGAACCGTGGGCCAGGAACTGCTACGCCAGATCGTCGCCAAGGGTCCCAGGGAAATTATCGGCCTCGACAATAACGAAAGCGAACTTTTCTTCCTTACCGAAGAATACCGTAACCACGGTAACGTCCGGCTCTACCTGTCCGATATGCGCGACCGTGATGAACTGATGCGCAAGATGAAGGGCATCGATATCGTCCTGCATGCCGCGGCACTCAAGCATGTGATCCTGTGCGAACATTCCCCACGCGATGCGGTTCAGACCAACATCATCGGTACACAGAACATAATTGACGCCTCCATCGCCGCGGGCGCCAAGCGGGTGTTGTTCACCTCCTCGGACAAGGCCGTGAATCCCACCAATGTGATGGGCACCTCCAAACTGATGGGGGAACGGCTGATCACTGCTGCCAATGCCCATAGCCGCGATGATGGACCGATCTTCGCCTCCACCCGCTTCGGCAATGTGCTCGGTTCCCGAGGCTCGGTCATCCCGCTTTTCAAGCGTCAGATCGAGGCCGGCGGACCGGTGACCCTCACCGATCCCGACATGACACGCTTCATCATGACCCTGGAGCAGGCCGTCAGCCTGGTGACTGAATCGGTATTTCTGGCCCACGGTGGTGAGGTGTTCGTCACCAAGATGCCCATCGCCCGGATCGAGGATCTCGCCAGCGTGATGATCGAAATCCTGGCCCCGCGCCATGGCCATGATCCGGCAGGGATCGAACTGAAGGTGATCGGCACCAAGGCCGGCGAGAAGCTCTACGAGGAACTGATGAACGACGAGGAAACCCGCCGGACGCTGGAACTGGACCGCTACTTCGCCGTGCTACCCGCCTTCAAGTCCGTCTACCATGACATCACCTACGAATATCCGGGTACACTGCAGAGCCAGGTCGATCGCCCCTACAATTCCTCGGTGGAATCGGCCATGTCCCGCGATGAACTCAAGGCCTATATCCTCGAGCACGAACTGGTTTAAATTCTTTCAGGAGTGGTTATGCGTGTATTGATTCTCGGAGCGGACGGCTATCTGGGCTGGCCAACCGCCATGGCGTTTGCCGATAAGGGCCATAAGGTACTGGCGGTGGACAACTACCTGCGCCGGCGTATTGCTCAGGAGACCTGTTCGGAGGCGCTGATTCCGACCCCTAACCTGCAGGATCGAGCCGAGTTGTTTCAGGAGAACGGCGGTAATCCTATCAGGGTGATCATTGGTGACTGCAGTGACTATCGCACCCTGTCCCGCATCGTGGCCGAGTTCCAGCCCGAAACCGTGGTTCATTATGCCGAACAGCCATCGGCGCCCTATTCCATGATGGGCTTCGATCAGGCTCGTCTGACCCTGGACAACAACCTCGGCGTCACCTTCAACCTGATCTGGGCGGTCATGGAGCATGTGCCTGACTGTCACATCGTCAAGCTCGGAACCATGGGCGAATACGGCACGCCCAATATTGATATTGAAGAAGGCTGGATCGACATCGAACACAATGGCCGTAAGGACAAGTTTCTCTACCCGCGTCAGGCCGGCAGCCTCTACCACACCACCAAGGTACTCGATACCGACCTGCTATGGTTCTACGTGCGCACCCATGGCCTGCGGGTCACCGACCTGATGCAGGGCCCCGTATATGGCCTGTCCACCGAAGCCTCCGACCGGGATGACCGTCTGCTGCCGAATTTCCACTATGACGATATCTTCGGCACCGTGGTCAACCGGTTCCTGGTGCAGGCCGTGGCCGGAGTGCCGCTGACCGTGTACGGCAAGGGCGGCCAGACCCGTGGCTACCTCAATCTCAAGGATACCCTGCAGTGTGTGGAACTGGCCATGCTGAATCCTGCGGGCAAGGGCGAACTGCGCATCCTCAACCAGTTCTCCGAACAATTCACGGTCAATGAACTGGCCGACAAGGTACAGCGGGTGGGCAAATCGGCCGGACTCGATGTGCAGATCAAGGCAGTGGAAAATCCGCGCAAGGAACAGGAGGATCACTACTACAATGCCAAACACAGCGGCCTGCTGGAACTGGGCCTGAAACCACATCTGCTCACCGATGAAACCCTGGCCGTGATGCTTGACAAGGTCGTCCGCTATCGCGACCGGATCGATACCCGTAAGATCCTGCCACGCGTGAAATGGAAATGATGTACTTCTGCCGCCATCGCCATTGAGTCATGATCGATCCCGTTTCCACATATCTGCAGCGCAATGCCGGCAGCCATGGACCGTTGGTACTGATGTACCACTCGGTCAGCACCGGGGCGGCCACTCCCGACTGGAAATGGGCGGTATCGCAACGCCAGTTCGTGAACCAGCTGGATTTCCTGTGTGACCAGGGCTGGAATACCCCTTGTCTCCAGGAGGTCGAGCTCGGGGGGCGTGCTGCACGAGAGGTGGTAATCACCTTTGACGACGGCTATGCCGACAATCACTGGGCCATGGAACAGCTCGCCCGTCGTGGCATGCGCGCCACCTGGTTTATCGTCAGCCGTGACATCGGCAGCACGTCGGGCTGGATCGACCCTGGTGTGCCGAGACATCGCATGCTCGATGCCGGGCAGCTGCAGGAAATGCAGGCTGCAGGCATGGAGATCGGCGCCCATAGCCACCGCCATGTGCGGCTGACCCAGCTGTCCGCAGAAGCACTGGCGGAAGAGGTCCGGATGCCCCGGCAGATCCTCACCGAACTGCTCGGCACCGAAATCGGCAGCTTCGCCTATCCGTACGGGGTACATGACCAGCAGACCGTGGCGGCCGTGGCCGAGGCCGGTTACCGGAAGGCCTGCATCACCCGGCCTGGCTGGATTGGCTCCGACCAGGATCCATATCGAATCCGCCGGGTATCCGTTTTCGCCACCGACCGCCTCGGCAGCTTCGCCCGCAAACTCAGCTTCGCGGACAATGATGTCAGTTGGAAGCGAATGTTGCAGTACACCACGGCTCGGGTGCGCGATCGCCTGCAAGCAGGATGACGGCGATGACACCGGAAATTTCCATCATCATGCCTTGCTACAATGCCGAGGCCTATATCGGTGCAAGCCTGCAAAGCGTATTACAGCAGCATTTCACAGACTTCGAGCTGATCATCGTCAATGACGGTTCCACCGACGCCAGCGCCGATATCCTGCGCGACATCGAGGATCCGCGGGTGCGAGTGATCGACCAGACCAATGCCGGTGTAATCACGGCACGCAACCGTGGCCTCGCCGAAGCGCGCGGTGAACTGGTGGCCTTTCTCGATTCCGACGACACCTGGCATCCGGAATTCCTGTCACGGCTGCATGCTGCCCTGCGCACCAGTCCAGAGGCCTGCCTGGCCTATTGTGGCTGGCAGAACCTCGGCCTGCCCGGCCAGCGCGGGGATCCCTTCATCCCGCCGGACTACGAAGGTCCGGCGAAACTGGAACAGCTGCTGGAAAGCTGCCGCTGGCCGATCCACGCAGCCCTGGTGAAGCGCAACGAAGTGGAGCGGGCCGGTGGCTTCGACCCACAATTTCCCACCGCCGAGGATTACTGGCTGTGGCTGCGCATCGCGCCCTTCAAGCCGATTGTCCGGGTCCCGCTACCACTGGCCTACTATCATCACCACGGCGAGCAGCGCAGTACCGCCAGGAACCGGGTCCAAAAGGCCGTGAACCGCTGGCAGATCCGTCTTGAATTTCTACGCCGGTATCCGGAGGTCCGGACCCGACTCGACAAACGACGCCTGCGCGAACTGGTGCACGGTACCCTGCTGGCATGGGGCTACCGGTGCTACTGGAACGACGACCTGCCCGCCGCCCGCAGTATTTTTCGCATCGTCATGAAGACCGGTTATGGCTCGCTACGGGACTGGGTGTACATGCTTCCGGCCTGGCTGCCGTTATCCCTTCATACCCGGTTATTGCAACTGGGGCGGCGAAGCCTGCCACCCGAACCAAGATAACACGGTGCTGCCACCAAACGCCGTCAACCAATTTCACAAAAGCGATCAGTCCATGGACATCAGCGTTATCATCTGCACGTACAATCGGGCGGAAAACATCCCCGACAGCATTGCCCACCTGGAGCGCCAGCGGGACCTGGATGGTATTAACTGGGAAGTGGTTATCGTCGACAACAATTCCAGCGATAACACCGCCTCTGTGGTGGCGGAACTGGCAGCGAAATCACCGCTTCGCATCCGTTACCTGTTGCAACCCAACCAGGGTGCGAGTCACGCCCGCAACCTGGGGATCCAGGAGAGCGAGAGCCCGTTTCTGGTATTCATCGATGATGACATCCTGGTATCGGAAGGCTGGTTGCGTGCCTTCCATGAAACCCTGTCGCAGAATAATTGCGAGGTGGCCGGCGGCCGCATTCATCTGCACCTGCAAACACCCCTTCCTGCCTGGATCAGCGAGGATATGCGAGGCTTCCTCGGCCACCAGGATTTCGGTAGCGAGCCCTTCCAGATGGACGGTGCCAGTCAATATCCCTTCGCGGGCAACATGGCGCTCAAACGCGAAGTATTCGCCCGTGCCGGGCAATTCAATACCCGGTTGGGCAAGAAAGGGGATGGCGAAGGACGTAAGGCACTGTTCAAGGGGGCCGAGAAGGAGTTTTTCGATCGTGTGCATGCCGCAGGCTGTCGTTTCTGCTACCAACCCACGGCCCTGGTATACCACCGTGTGCTACCATTCCAACTCAGCAAACGCTATTTTCTGCGCGTCCACTATAATGCAGGATTGCAAAAAGCCCGTTTCGACACCCGACATTATCCACGCCATCTTGGCGGCATCCCCCTGTACTTGCTACCCCAGACCCTGCGCGCCTTCTGGCGTTACCTCCGGCTAACACTGACTCGGGGAAGCCATATCGCCTTTCGCCAACGTATGACCGCCGCCCACTTCATGGGAAGTATTGCCGGCTACCGGATGCGCCACAGGCAGCCCCGGGAATGAAGGCCATCATTGTCCGCTGCCACGACCTCAATTCATGATGACACCCAAACTCACGATACTGATCTGCACGCACAACCGTCAGTCACTCCTGGCACGGGTGATTGATTCACTCAATAGCGCACGACGTCCTGCAAACTGGCAGGTCGAATTGTTCGTAGTCCCCAACGCCTGCACCGATGGGAGCATTGCGTTCCTGGAGCAATACACTGCCCAGCAAGAAATCAACACAACTCTGCCACTGCGCTGGGTAAACGAACTCACGCCCGGCAAATCCCATGCCCTGAATACCGCCATTCCCCATATGCAGGACAGCGATATCGTGGCATTCGTCGATGATGATCACCGGGTCGATGAGCAGTTCCTGGTCGAGATATGCCAGGCCGCTGACCGCCATCCGCAACACGCGCTGTTCTGCGGACGCATCCTGCCGGACTGGGACGGCTCGGAACCGGCCTGGGTTCACGAGGAAGGCCCGTTCCGGATTCGTCCCCTGCCGATCCCGCGTAGCGATGGCGGCCCGGTGGCCAAGGAGATCACCCTGGACGATCCAACCCCGGGGGGAGGCAACCTGTTTATTCGCAGTGAGGTATTCCGGCGGGTAGGTCGGTTCTCCACCGAACTGGGGCCCAAAGGACATGATCTAGGTGGTGGCGAAGACAGTGTATTCATACAAACTGCGCTGCAACTCGGGGAACGCCTCATGTATATCCCCGGCGTTCTGCAATTCCACTATGTAGATACCGAGCGACTGAAATTCAGCTATGTGCTACGCAAGGCCTTTCACCGCTCACGGTCACATACCGCACCCGATGCCGACGGCAAGGGCGTGCCCAAATACATGTGGCGCAAACTGGCGTCTTACGCCTTCCACACCCTTTCCACCCATCCCGCCACCATCCGTTTTCACCTGGTACGCATTGCCACCACACTGGGAGAGATTTCGGCACAGGTTCAGGCCTACCGGAAAAATGTAGCCCACGCCAGGGAGGTGAGGCGTAATTTCGCCTACCTGGCCGCGATGTCCGCCATGTTGTTCTTTGGTGTGTTCGCCGGCACCCGCTCCGACGTCGCAGCATTTACAGTATCATTGCTGACCATCGCCGGGGTGGCCGGTATATTCACCTTGCTGCTGGGTGTGAAATCGATAGCCGATTTCAGTCACACCGGGCCGCGTCTACGTGGCGAAATCCTGCAACATTATCGCGGCTACTCACTCTATGCATTCCTGCGGCTATTGGTATTCGCGTATATTATTTTCTGCATAATTACCGCCCCTGGCGTTTTTCTATATCAACTTGGCGCGCATATCGCCAACAGCCACGCCCATTCAATCCCGCTCGTCCTGTCCGGCAGTCTTTCTGTATTGTTGATCAGTTTCCTTCAGTTCAGCCGGGTATTATTGCATCTTCCCGCCTGTATCGCGGCATCCTCCCATTACCGGCTGAGTCGCTTCTATCCCTACTGGAATCTGCTGAATCCGACTCGCCTCAACATCATGACTTCATTGATCGCGGGCGTACCCATGCTGGGGGCGATCATCGGAGTCCTGCTGCTGGTTGATGCCGCACAATACCGGGCAGCGAGTGCCACCCTGAGCGGCATGCTGTTTTTCACCTTGCTGTTTCTATGGCTGCGCGAACGGAATCCGACACCGCTTGCCAGTACCCGACACCCGAGCCAGCCCAACATCATTATGATTGGCTCCGATACCTTGCGGGCAGACCGGCTTGATGGAAGTTACCATCGAAATGTAGCCCCCTTTCTCAATGATATGGCGGAAAAAGGGGTGTTGTTCGATCACTGTTATGTGCCCTGCGCACGAACCGCCCCCAGCCTGTTGGCCATGTTGACCAGTACCTGGCCCCATAGCATTGGTGTACGTGATAATTTCGTGGCCGATGAAGATGCCCGGCTGAATCTGGAAACCTTGCCACATACCTTGCGTCGCAACGGATACTACACCGCGGCCCTGTCCGACTGGTGCGGGGCTGACATGGGGAAATTCAACCTGGGTTTCGACTATGTCGATGTGCCGGATGACCAATGGAATCTGAAAACCTTCATTCGCCAGGGCCCCAAGGATCTGCGGCTCTTTCTTTCACTATTCGCCCGCAACCGGTTTGGGAAACACTTCTTACCCGAGATCTACTATTTGGGTGGCGTACCGCTCACGGACAGCCTCGGTTGTTCCTCCCGTGCCCTGATCAGCCAGTTTTCCGCACAGGAAAAACCGTTTTTTCTTAATCTGTTTTTCTCAACCACCCACGGGCCATTCGGGTCCGAGTACCCGTACTACACCCGCTATGCGGACCCGTCCTACCAGGGGGAATCGAAATTCGTAATGGCGCGTCTGACCGATCCCTTTGAGATCATTCGCCGCCAGGGAGAACCGAAAGAGGAATTCGATCTCGATCAGATCATCGATCTATACGATGGCTGCGTCACCCGATTTGATGATGAAGTACGACATATCATGTCGCATCTTGAACAGTGCGGGCTGAGCGATAATACCATCGTGGTTATCTACTCGGATCACGGAATGGAGTTTTTCGAGCATGAAACCTGGGGGCAAGGCAATTCGGCGATCAGTGACGTTTCCAACCGCATACCGCTGCTCATCAAAACTCCTGGTGCCTCCGCGAACGGTATGGTTTCCAAACCTGTGCGTAGTATCGACTTACCCGCCACACTGCTGGATCTGGCCGGCATTCCTGTCCCAGGCAGCATGGATGGCGTGTCGCTGACTCCCTTCCTGCATGACACACAGGCGGAACTCAACCTGGATGCCTTTTGTGAAACCGGAATCTGGCTCACCGACCTTCCCGGCATGCCGGAGGACCATCTTCGGTATCCCAACCTGTTGGAATTACTCACGGTGCGCGACAAACACACGGGCACGATCTCGCTCAAGCCTGAATATGTCAACACCATCATTCGAGCCAAGGATCGCATGATTCGCAGCGGACGCTGGAAACTCGTGTATCAGCCCCTGAAAAACGGCTATATACTCAAGTTGTTCGACATGGATGCAGATCCCGGATGCAGGATCGATGTATTCGAACGGCATCCGGAAATTGCCAATGACTTATGGAAGAGACTGGGAGCCTGGATCAATAGCGATCCCCTGCAGGCCTGATCACGCATTATCGGAAAAGCCAATACCGCAGACTGCATGCCCCGAATATGGTGGCTACACGAACAGGATAATAGTTTCAGAGGGAACTGGGGAATGCGCATTCTATTTATCAACCCGCCTGGCAACATTCACCGGAATACCGGCGGCATTGAAACCTATGCGCGGGACGTTACCGCCGCCATCGCCGCACGGGGACACACCACCCGATCCGTCGACCTGGACCCACATGTCATACTGCCAAATCTAAAATTTCGCGACCGTATCCCATCCCTGCGTTTCAACAAGCGCTACTACCTGTGGCGCACCAGTTACCTGGATGATTACCGATATCACAACGCCATACGACGCATCAGCAATCAAGTGGCGCTTGAATTCCGCCCGGATCTCGTCCATTCCTTTCATGCCTATCACTACGGCGCCATCTGTGACCAGCAGGCCGCTACAGTGGTGACCTGTCATGGACTTGAGATAGAGGATGTACCGCCGGTGCGAGGATCACTGGAGCTTGCCAGCGGCATTCACTGTAATTCCCGCTTCACCTGCAAGCGCGTGGCGTCCTTTATCACGGACACAGGCAATACAAGGGTATTGTCATGGGGTATTCGACCATCAGCAATCCAGGCATCCGGTAAAAATGCGAAATTCGATCTGATCACCATTGGCCGTGTGGTGCGCAGAAAAAATATCGAAAGCATCATCAAGGCCATCGGCAATATGCCGCACCTGCGCTATGCCGTCGTGGGGACCGGCCCCGATCTGCCGCGTCTGCAGGCACTCACCGAGCAGGCGGGTATTCACAATGTTTTCTTCCTGGGCGCAGTATCCGACCAGGAAAAGCAGGAACTGCTCTCCTCCAGTCGCCTTTTTGTCATGTGTCCACGCAATGACAACGACGCGGATGTTGAGGGACTGGGGCTGGTCTATTATGAAGCGCACGGCGCCGGCTTGCCGGTACTGGGTGCTCACAGTGGTGGCGCACCGGAAGCCATCGGTGATGCAGGCCTGCTGGTCAGGAATCCATTGAATATCGCAGAAATCTCGCAAGCCATTTCCGACGCGCTGGAGCCTGAAAATTACCGCCGATTGCTTGAAGCCGTCAGCACACGCCAGCAAACGCATTCATGGACAGGCTTCATCGATGGGCTTGAAAATTGGTACAATGAGCTTGTTTCCACTCGGTAAGCCACCCTGCCCATGACCACTTTCCTTATGCCTGTTATCCAGCGAAGTCCTGTTCACATGCCAGCATCGAAATCCTCAGCATGACATCGAAGTCACCGGTTTGTTTATTCATTAACAACAGCCCACAGCCAGGCCGTAAGCATCTGGCCAAACTTGGTGGCGGCGGGAAAAGCCTGCTGTCCCTGTTATCCGATTTACCGAATCATGGTGTGCGGGCCCACGTGGTGGTGCCTGCCGAGGGCCAGTTCACCGATGCTTTGATCGAGATGGACATTCCACATACCATCTTCCCGCCCTTGCCACTGGAATGGCGCCATCCACTACGCGCACTGCAGACCACAAACCAATGGCGTTCCATCATTCGCCAGGTCGCCCCTGACCTGATTCATGCCAATGGCTTTGACCTCAGCAGATCATTTGCCCTGGCCGCCGGCAGCATGAATACCCCCTACATCACCCATGTCCGCTTTCCGGTCGAACCGATGGGCGCACGCTGGGTGCTGCGCGGCCTGCCAAAACCAGCTGCCTTCATCTTCAACAGCCATGCCATGCAGGAAAGCCTGTGGCCCTTCATCCATCCTATCACCCCCGCCAGCCGGGCATACGTATTGCACAATGCGGTGGATCTGGAGCGTTTCACACCTTCTCCAGCCCCTGCAGGTCCGCCCTATCGTATCGGTATCGTTGCCAATTTCGCCACCTTCAAGCGCCATGAGGATTTTCTGCGGATGGCGAAAGTGATGCTTGAGGAGCGCAAGGATCTCGAGTTCCAGATCATCGGCGATGATACCGAGGGCACCGGGCGGCGGGCTGCACTGGAACAGTTGGCTGCGCAATTGGAGATCACACCGTATGTACACTTCCTCGGGCACCGATCCGATATCCCGGAACTGATGGGTGCATTACATCTACTGGCCGTGCCATCCCAGTTCGAACCCTTTGGTCGCGTCGTCATCGAAGCCATGGCCTGTGGGCGCCCGGTAGTGGCCAGCCGGGATGGCGGTATTCCGGAGATCATCGACCATGGCCGTACCGGCTTTCTGGCGGAGGTTGGTGATTACACAGACTTCGCCCGCCAAGCGCTGAACCTGCTAAACACTCCGGAACTATGGGACTCCATCAGCAAAGCGGCTGTCGAGGAAGTGCATACCCGTTTCTCCGTCGCAGCACATACCCGGCACACCCTGGAGATTTATCACGACCTGCTGGCCATGCATGGGAACTAGAGAATAGACACCACCAAAACCCGGCACCGGGACAGGCGGAACATCAGGCCGCGGTAATAAACTGCGCCAGACGCTTGCTGTACCATTTGAGGCGGTTATACCGGGAGGGGATCAAACCATACAGCAGCCAGCACAAAATACCCGGATGGTAGCGCAGCATGGAGAGCTTTCTGCTTTCCAATAGATAGGTGGGAGAGTAACCCAGGCATTCGACCGGCACATATCGCTGTTGATGCAGCATACTCAACACATTGCGCATTCGTTCAACAGTATGTATTTCGACGCAGAGCAGTGGCCGGCATTCCGCTATGAGCTTTGCTGCACCACGCAGGACATCGATTTCCATTCCTTCCACATCGATCTTGATCAGGCGGACGTTGCTGGTGCCGTACTGATCATATTCGGCATCCAGCGTCGTAAGCGCTATTGAGCCTGTATCCGCCTTGTCATTGGCAGTAACGACATTGGAACCTGTATTGTCGGAATCCAGGGTGACCGATTCACACCAGCCGAGTGTATCGCCAAGCGCCTTGTTGACCGGAATAATGGTGTCTATTGCCCCGTTTGCATCGATATTCCTTACCAGAACCCCAAAGGTATCCGGATTGGCTTCATAGGCATAGACACGATCGACTGCGCAGAATTTTGCAAAATAGATCGCGTGTGTACCCATAAAAGCGCCGGCATCAATCGCTACACCACCCCTGCCATCAAGTCGGGAACGAATGAATTCCAGCACATCGATTTCATAGAAGGTGTGCTTATCCCGCAAATACTCGAATACATGGTCACTTGAATGCCTGCCATAGAAATGCAGGTCGACCCCGTTATAGTTAAAAACCGCACTTGCCTCCATCACCATTTCCCCACCCTGTTATCCATCTCACACTAACGATGCGATGCTGGAACTTTACTTGTTTATTGCATTATTCCGTACAGAAACGACACCATGGATTTTTCTTGGTGCCGATCGGTTTTTCCAGAAATTCGTCATCGCCACTTTCATCCGTTTCTGGATGAGGATCAGGCTCCGGACTGCTTGTGACCCCTGCTGGCTCAGCGGTGGTATCCGTTTCAGTTTCAATATCCGCCGTATCGCTCTTAATGGGCTCGGGATATGGCTGGCTGCCACCCAGTTCGTCATAGCGCTTTTGCAGGAGCCGGGCATCCGGCAGGTAACGCAATGATTGGGTAGTAACCTCCAGCGCTTTTGCCCGCTGCCCCTTCTCGGTGAAGTAATTGATCAGTTCGAGATACGCCCGGCCGAAGCGCGGATTCAATTCGATGGCCTTGTAGAAATCGCTGATGGCCTGGCTGTCATTGTTTCTCAGCTTGTGCGCCATACCACGCTGCACGTAGATCTCCGGTATAAGCCCGCCACGCTGGCTGGGATCCTTCAGCATATAGTTGAAATTATCGATGGCGAACGATAACAGGGAGCCACGATCGGAGGCCGTACTCCGATAATAGCGGTTCATGAAGTTCAGCCCTGCACAATAATGGTGAATACTCTGAAAGATGGGACCCAGGCTGCGTGACCAATAGCTTCGATTAGGCGATCCCTCATTCATCTTGGCCTCGCAATAGGGCGGCAGGAGCGCAAGTTCTGCCTGGCTTGCCCCTGACCAGTCGACGGCATGCGCCACATTCCCCAGACCCAGCAGGCAGGCCGCAGCCACAATGCGTATCGTCTTCATCAATCCCCCCATTTGCGAATATCTACCGTACATGAACCCTGTCTCCCCACTATCGGGGTGAACCATCAGGAGTCCGACAGGTCCATAGCCGCGGTTTTTTCCGCAACCTTCTCCCAGGCGAGGCTTTGCAAGACAAATTGCAGGCCCTGCTCACCCATGCCTTGGCGCAACCCGTCATTACCAAGCAACTCGATCAATGCCTGTTCGACGGAGGCCTGATCACTACCATCGACACGCAAACCGGTCTGCCTGTGCTGGACTGCGGAGCCGGTACCGCCGGCCTGGCCGGCAAGCACGGCCTTGCCACAGGCGGCAGCCTCAACGAATACCATGCCGAAACCTTCGGTATCGCCGTTGATTTCGCGGTTAGGCATCACGAACAGCTCACAGGCATTATACCAGCGTGGCAGATCCTCGGGGCTGACATGACCAAGCAGGTGCACCCGTTCAGCCACCCCCAGCTGGTGAGCCAGATCAACAAGATAGCGTTCGTCCTCACCGATCCCGATCAGGACATAACGGATCTTGATGCCCTGCCGCAGCAAGGCGGGCAAACTGCGAATCACCATATCGAATCCCTTGCGCCGCGACAAGCGCCCGACCGACAGTAGCAAGCACTCATCCTGCTGCAAGCCCAGGCCGGCCCGGAGGTCATCGGTGGGCAGCCCAGGATGGAATCGCGCCACGTCCACCCCAGGATGGATGAGCAGGATACGTTCAGCGCGCACTCCCATTTTCAAAAGTTCATCGCGCGTATAGCCGCTATTGGCGATAACCCGGTCACTGTGACACAGCGCGAAGCGCATGGCCCGGTATTTCCCTCCCCGTCCCCAGCTGGTCAACTCCTCGCCATGAGCGTAGATCACCACCGGTCGCCGGGTCAGACGCGCCACCAGCCAGGCCACCAGGCCTTCCGGCAAGGCACGAATGGCATGCACCGCCTCAAATCGATGGGTCACTGCCAGGGAAAATGCACAACGGAAGAAACGCCAGTACATCAGTAGCGACTCGGGACGTAGCCAGGGTACCCTGCGCAGGTCCAGGCGGTGCACGGAATTGGGCAGCTGTTCGTCCACTTCCCGGGCACCGGGCACATCCGCAGTCACAATATGGATCTCCTTCCCACCCAGCCTGCGATACACCTCAGCGGCCCATACGGCAGTGCCACCCTTGGTGGGCAGAAATAATTCGGTGATCACCAGTATTCGTTTCAAGCTGACTATCCTTTCAGTATCGACAGCACATTGCGCAGGCTACGCCAGCCGGGATTTTCATAGAGAGAGGGCAGCACCGCACGTATAGCCGCACCACGCAACCCTGCCCTGATCAGGGCAGTGCCCAGATTATATCGAGCCTGCAGCATGCGCTGCCAAAAACCTCGACGCACCGGTGTGGGGAAATCATCAATGACACCGGCAAGATCTTCCAGCGTGCGGACATTCTCCCGCTGCGCCTGTACCGGGTCGCGCCGAGTCGCGCTATTGCCATGGATACGGTAAACCGCCAGCGGCGTGCAAATCACACCTGCGCGCTGACTGCGTGCCACCAGCCGGGACAGTAGATGTACATCCTCGCAGACCTTGAAGCCCAAGGGATATCCACCCAAAGCCAGAAAAGTATCTCTCGGAAGACTGAGGGTATGGGTGTCTCCGAAATGATCCGCCACAAAGGCCTCGAAGTCCCCTCCTTCCATTATCACGCGGGTATTCCCCATTGCCTTTTCCAGTAACTGCCGTCCAGCCTTGTGCTGGTCCATGGAACGGCTGATGAAGTGATCGCGATCATCGCGGTACTCGTAGTCACTGGTAAGAAAATCCAGTAACGGATCCTCCTGAATCCATTCGGCGTGGGCACGCAGACGTTCCGGAAGATAGCGGTCATCGGCGTCGAGAAAAGCCAGCCAGTCACCGCCGGCCAGACGGGCCCCCAGATTTCTTGCCGCCGATACCCCCTGGTTATGCGACTGGCGCTGATAGCGCACTCGCTCACCGAAGACCTTCAGCACCGCCGCGGTATCGTCGGTGGACGCATCGTCGACGACAATAATCTCATGCGCGGGCCAGCTTTGATCCAACACCGATTGTATGGCACTCGGCAGGGTCGAGGCGTTGTTGTAGGTGGGAATGATGACGGAAAAGCGTGGCGGATTCATACCAGCCCCCTCTGCAGCAGCCGCAGGGGCAACACCAGCCCGCTGAGCCGCGCCAGCCGGCTGAAGCGCGGGATACACAGCATGCGTTCGAGCATCACCGGGAGACGCTGTTTCCAGCCCTGCTCGACCATATCGCTACCGTTTCGATAGACCTGATCCAGTTCCTCACTGGATAGAAAACGCAGTTGCGGAAAGCGCTGCAGAGACAACTGCAGCAAGCGGGCAAGTTCGGCCAGGCTGTTGTCCCGGTGCGATTCGGTAAAGTTGAAACGATGCATCTCCAACAGACACGGGCGGCCAAGGGCCAGTTGTCGCACCATGGCATCCAGTGTGCTTTCCGCCCGGTGGCCGAGGGAAGGTTCGAAATACAGATCACGGACCAGATAACGAATCGCGCCAGCACCCTGCCCGGCGTTGTGCATCACCCGGTCGACCGTATCGGGTTGCCCCTGGGCATTGCGCTGCGTGTAACGCCGGCCTGGCGTGATGACACAGCGCACACCGGCATCCGCCCAGGCCTGCTCCACCCCGGCATTCCACACAAAGGTCGGCGGCACCACCACGTAGGGATCCCGGCCGAATATTCGCCGATAGGCGTCCACTTCCTCATGCACGGCGGTGCGCTGCAACTCGGAATCCAATGGCCGGGACGGTAATATGCTGGCATCCGTCCAACGCGACTGCAGTGCGCCCGGCAATTGCTCGGTCTCATGCGATTCGCCCAGCAGCCAGTCCCGCACGGCGGGATCATCCTGAGCTGCCAGCAACAACGCGGGGGGCCAGTAATGGGCGCTGCCATGGAGTTGGGGATCGAACACGCCGTGCTCGATCCCTGCGCGCAATGCCGCCAACTGGCCGGTGAAGGCAGGATCATCCAGCCAGCGGGCATGATAGTGATGGCCATCATCCGCACGCAGCCGCACCGCGTCAGGCACCGACAGCGTCAATCCCAGGGTGATGCATGCACTGTGGCCACTGTGATCGGTGACTGCAGACAGGCACCGCTCCAGTGCGGCAAGGGCATCGCACTGGTAAGCAGGCCCTGGCCCCCAGTCATCACTTTCGATAATCAGCACCGGCTCCGCCAGTACCGGTTCGTGCCAGGCGTCCAGGAGCGGACGCCGGAAAACCCAGACGATGACCAGGATCACCAGGCACCAGGCAAGCAGTAACCACAATGGCCATGTAAACAGTAACGAGTTCACAGCGGAAGGTGAGAGCTGACGCCCGACGAGGCCTGTTCTGCCTGACGCCGGAGAGCGGCAACAGAAGGTTCAACCGCCTGCAGGAGGTACAAGGGGCGCCCCTTGGTCTCGTTGAACATGCGTCCCAGGTATTCTCCGATAATACCGAGACTGGCCAGCTGGATGCCACCGAGCAACAGCACCACCACCATCAACGAGGGATAGCCACGCACATCATCGCCAAATACCAGGGTCTTGTAGATGATGACCGCGGCATACAGGAACGCCGCCAGGGAGATCAACAGCCCCATGTAGGATGCCAGCTTGAGCGGTGCAATGGAAAAGGAGGTGATACCTTCCAGGGCGAAATTCCATAAGCGCCAGTAATTCCACTTGCTGGTGCCCGCGAATCGCGGATCGCGATGATAGGGCACGGCCAACTGCGGATAGCCAATCCAGGCGAACAGGCCCTTCATGAACCGGTGGTGTTCACGAAGCTGGTTCAGACTATTCACGGCCCGTCGACTGAGTAGACGAAAATCCCCGGTGTCGCGCGGAATATCAACCCGGCTGACCCGATGAATCAGGCGATAGAAGGCTGCAGCAGTGGTTTTTTTCAGCCAGGTTTCACCCTCGCGTTCCACCCGCTGGGCATACACCACGTCATACCCTTCACGCCAACCGCGCAGGAGATCAGGAATAATCTCCGGTGGGTCCTGGAGGTCGGTATCGATGACAATCACCGCATCGCCACCAGCATGATCGAAGCCCGCCGCCATGGCGATCTCCTTGCCGAAATTACGGCTCAGGTCGAGAATACTGATATTGGCGTCTTCACCACGCAGCTTTTTCAGCACCTCCAGCGTCCGGTCACGACTCCCGTCGTTGACGTACACCACCTCATAATCGCAATCCAGCTGCTCCAGCACCGCCACCAGGCGCCGGTGGAATTCCGGCAATACCTCCTGCTCGTTATAAGCGGGCGCCACCACCGAAATCAGTGGGCGCTCCGGTATCGGTGAGGTATTGGCGGGTACGAAGGCACTCATCCAGGTTCTCCGAAGGTCCAGAAACGGTTGCCAAAAAAATTCCACACCAGCACCAGCGCCGTGGCACACAGCTGTCCCAGCAGATAATACAGGCCCATTATTTCCACCGTGATCCACATCAGGACGGCATTCAGCCCGAAGCCCACCGCCGCGACGGCAAGGAATTTCGGCATCGCCTCGTGATGACGCTTGCGGCTGGCAAAGGTGTAACGGTAGTTGAGCACATAATTCACCAGTGCCCCAAGCAAGGCACCTGCCATCGAGGCCGGTACGGGGGGTACCGCAAACCCATCCACCAGGATCACCAGCAGCAGATAATGGGCCAGCGTACCCACCGCTCCCACCAATGTGAACAGGGAAAACTGGCGCACCATCACCGACATGGCAACCCCCAAACCATCGACCATGCGTCTGTCCGGATACTCATGGAATTCGCACCAGCAGTAAATCGGGCCGGCGCAGTTCCACCTGGTGTGTGACGGTAAGCTCCTGCAGCACCTGATCCTGCCAGGAAACTGCACCACCACTGCGCACCATGCGGTTGGTGGGAACGAGGATCAGCAACAGTGATCGTGGCTCCAGTCGTGCAGACAACCCCTTGAGTGCCGCCAGGGTTTGTGTATTCAGTGCCAGATTGCGGATCGAAAGCCGGGTTTCCAGGCTCAGCACGGCCGCGTAGTTGGATAACAGGTAGGGTTGATCGGGAAGATTTTCCAGGTACGCCTGCAGCACTTCATCACGGCTGAGCTGATACTTGATGTAATTGGTGAGGACTACGTCCGGGACCCGCGCTGCAAGTTCAGCCAGGTCCTTCGTTTGCGCACCCGCATGGCGTACCGCGGCTTCCCGCCCCAGATCATCCTGGATAAAACGAACCCGCCCCCATAGCAACATGGCCAAGACCAGAGCCATGCAGATGCCCATGGCAGTACGGCCCACTGCTGACTGCATTCCCTGCCGGGTTGCTCGCAAGGGCCACCACATCAGCACCAGGAATGACCAGGAATAGGCCATCATATGCCGGGTAAGGTTCACTTCCACCCAGTCAAAACGGCTGCGTCCCCATACCACCATGGCAAAACCGATCAAACTGTACAGCAGCAGCAAAAGGAGCGTCGCCTGCTCCGCCGGAACAAGCGCACGCCACCGCTGCCGACCCAACCAGGCCAATAGCACCAGAACAGGAGGCAAGGTGATCAACAGGGCCTTGGCATCCCAGGCCAGTTCCGCCACCCGATGCCAGCCCGACAGGTCCAGCAACTGGCTCCAGAGTACCAGGCGAAAGGCCCGCAAGAGGCCGAAATCACCTCCGCCATGGTGTTCCAGGTAGGGCTGAATCGCACCGAATACCAGCTGATTGCGCCCAAGCACCAGGGCCGCCACCAGCAGAAAGCCAACTCCCCACCACAGACCTTCTTTCAGCGCCTCGCGAAAGGAGCGCAGCCCCAGTAGCCACAGCAGGCCATAGGTGGCAGCCACCGCCAGCGGCACCACCAGTGCAGCATTGCGCACGGCGTACGCCATGCCCGCCAGTAGACCGGAAAGCAGGATCAACGGGATCGGCTGCCTCGTTCTCCGGAAGGCATGCAGCAGTACCCCCAGGGACAGGATCGAGTAGAGCAATGCACTGCTGTCACTCAGGGCTGGATAAGCCCATTCGTAGAGGCCTGGCGATACTGTCACCAACGTCCCTGCGGCCAGGGCCGGAGCACGACCGATCAGCGGCGCGACGGTAAACATAATCGCCGGCAGCAGCAGCGCCCACGCCAGCCAGGAGGACAGGCGCGCAGCCTGCATCGGTTCCAGTCCGGCCAGGGAAACCATGGCCGTCTGGATGGCAAAACCCGGCGGGAACAGCGGTGTTGCCACATACTCATGGGCAATATCGTCCCAGGCGGCGGCCCGGCGAATACCCTCGCCCTGCAGGAACTGGCGTGCTTCAGTCACATAACCGGAACTGTCATTCTGGAAGGAATACCGCAACGGCAGCGACAGACTGACCAACAGCCAGACCAGGCCTGCCCCCAGCACCAGTGCCAGCAGGATATCGGATGGAGTATGGCTGCGCTCGGTGGCGGACATCCAGATCACGACTCGTCTCTCATCCGGGTATCCGTATTCGGTGCATAACCCATGGCCTGGGCCACCCCGGATACCTGCGGCAGGGCCCTTTCGACCTGTTCCCGGTTACGGCCATCTTTCCATTTATCAAGCCGAATTTCAGAAAAGGCGTTATAGGGGGTTTTCAGTACCTGTGCACAGTGCGCCTCCATCCGGTTGTCGAACGACAGGCCTGCAGCCTCAAAAATACCGCGAAAGGTGCTGACGGGATCACGCAGGAAATCCTCGTAAAAGACCTCGACCCACTGGGCAGACGGTATGCTTTGCCTGCCCTCCAGAATCGCCCCGTTAATGGCCTGGTACTGAAAGGCACAGATATCCTCGATCGGTCTCTGCAGATAATCACGCCATCCATCCGCCAGGAAGAAACACCACTGTTTGTAGCGTCCATCAATATTGACGGTTTCCGGCAGCTCATCCGACCAGGTCGCAAACTCATCGGGCTTGCTCCAACCTTCGATCAGTGAATTGAGATTGTCGCCGGGACTCCGCTTCACATAGACAAAAACCGCATCGGGATACAAGGCATGCAGATAATCGACACACAGGCCATTCTGGTTGTTCTTGTCGACCCACCGGTGGTGGCCGGTCCAGGCATAGAAATAGCGGCTGACAAAATCCCGGTCACGATCACTGGCATCTGCGGCATCCAGCCCATGGGTATCCCAGTGCTTGTTCTGGAGAGGATGCAGGTCCATCCAGAAATCATGGGTCTCACGTTGCAGACTGCCGATCTCGCGGGATTCAGACAGCGTTTTGTAGACCAGTGTGGTACCGGCCCTCGAACAACCCACCACAAAGATGGGGCGCTGTGCCGGAGGCCTTGCCAGTTGCCACCAGCCTCCCCGCAGGACCCGCAATAGCCGGACGCGGTAATAGCGCAGGTTTTTACTCACCTTATCCCAGAAACCGATGGAGGAATCCCCACCCCGTATCGAATGATGCATCATAAAGCGCCAATGTATTCTATTTTATGGGATTTTACAGAAATCCCTTTTATGTCACTATAGCCCTGAAATTCAGTGTGGAACACGATCCTGCGCCCTGGTTCAGTTGTGCAAGGTTACATTCCACGTTCTACAAGGTCTGGAGAACAATAATGAACGGTTTCAGCGGCTGGTTAGGCAGTCATGATCAGCTCAACGACCCCACCGCGACACTGCATCGCATGGCCTGCGGCCCATCCCGACAGGAGATTCATCGGCCGGCGCTGGCGGCACTGAACGCCGGCCCGGAAGACTTTTGCCATAGTGATGAACAGCTTGTCATCCTGGTGTCGGGGCATCCCGAACTGCGCACAGAGCCTGGCCGACGCATCGTGGCCGCAGATCTTACCCGCTTATACCGGGATCATGGTAGCAGCCTGCTGGAACAACTGCGCGGCACCTTTGCACTGGCAATCCTCGATGAACAACAGGCATACGCTCTTTTTGCCGTGGACCCGCTGGGCATCGAACCCCTTTGCCTGAATCCCCATGCCCATGGCTGCGCCTTTGCCAGCCGTGCCGATCGCCTGTCCCACTTCCCCGCCGCCGGCCGGGAGCTGGACCCGCAATCGCTCTACCATTACCTGCATTTCCACTGTGTGCCGAGCCCTCGCAGCATCTTTCGCAACCAGTTCAAGCTGCAGCCCGGGCAGTGTGCCGAATTCCGCAACGGCCGCCTCGATACGCGCTTTTACTGGCAAGTGCAGTATGACGACAGCCCCAAATCCTTTGCGTCGCTGCATGATCCGTTTCTGGAAATACAGGAACGCGTCGTATGCCGCTATGCCGATGGCCGTGACACTGGTGCCTTCCTGAGTGGCGGCCTGGACAGTTCCACGGTAGCGGGCTTCCTCAGTAAATGCCGCGATGACAAACCGGACACCTATTCCATCGGTTTCTCCGCCGAAGGTTATGATGAAATGGAATACGCGCGTACCGCCGTGCGCCATTTCAATACCGAACCGCATGAATACTACGTGACCCAGGACGACGTGGCGAAAGCCATCCCCCTGATCGCCGCAGCCTATGATGAACCATTCGGCAACGCCTCCGCCATACCCGCCTACTACTGTGCCAGAATGGCCCGTGAAGCCGGCACCCGCGTGCTCCTCGCAGGCGATGGCGGCGATGAGATTTTCGGCGGCAACGAGCGCTATGTGCGTCAGCAGGTGCTCGGCCTCTACCAGCATGTACCCGCCCCGCTGCGCAAAGGCCTGCTGGAACCTCTCATGCTTGGCAGTGGACTGGGTTCCGTACCGCCCTTCAGCAAGCTGAAAAGCTATATCGACCAGGCGCTACAGCCACTACCGGACCGCATGGAGGCCTATAACCTGCTGCACCGTTTCGCACCGGAACAGATGTTCAGCGATGATTTCCGGTCTGCCATCGATACCGGACTGCCGGTCCGTGATCTGCGCGATGCCTTTTCCCGCGCTCATACCCGGAATGATCTGAATCGCATCCTGCACATGGAAATGAAATTTGTACTGGCCGACAACGATCTGCGCAAGGTTAACCGCATGTGCCAACTGGCCGGGGTCGAAGTCCGCTATCCCATGCTGGACCTCGAGTTGGTGGATTTCGCCGCCACGGTGCCAGCCGAACTCAAAATCCGTCGTCTCAAATTGCGGCATTTCTTCAAACAGTCACTGGCAGGCTTCCTGCCCCACGAGATCATTCACAAAACCAAACACGGCTTCGGCCTGCCCTTCGGCATTTGGCTGGAAGACTACGCCCCATTACAGACTCTGGCCCGACAGAACCTGGAAAGCCTTCGTGAACGGGATTTCATCAAGCCGGAATTCATCGACCTGCTGGAGCGCAAACACCGTGAGGAACATGCCGCCTACTACGGTGTACTGATCTGGGTGCTGATGATGCTGGAACAGTGGCTTCAGGCACAGTCACTCTGAAGTCATCCACTCCCTCGGCCACATAGGCATGTAGGCAACGCCCACCAACCACCCGTGGCACCACTTACACAAGCGGTCACTCCCAGGTGCGGTTGTACCAGCCTTTTTTTGCCGAGTCTGGTTTCAGGCTTGATCTCAGCGTGGTTTCCCCTGCATCCCCGGCTGTATCCATCGCTTCCGCCAGTGCCTTTTCGGTCTGCCAGCGAGCCAGTACCGTCATTGCCACGATATGGTAGTAGAAATCGAAATAGGCCAGTCCCAAGAAGGCACCAGCCGAGGCATAGCCCACCAGACAGACCTGCAGCATAGCGGCCAGATCACGCAACCAGCGTAATTCCAGCTGGTTTTTCGTATGTTTGAGTACCCAGGCACCATTGCGCCACGCAAACCAGCCGAGCAGCAAAAACAGCGCAAGTCCCACGTAGCCATGTTCCCCGAGAATCTCGAAATAGATACTGTGGGCATCGATCCGGCCGGCGAACACCTCGAAACCACCGCCGGTCAAGGGATGCTGATTGGCGATGCTGATCGCATATCCCCAGGCCACCAGTCGCCCCTGTGCCGATTGATCCTCCTGGTAGGTCTCGATGGTCGCCATACGGTTGAACCAGGACTCCGGCATCAGGGTAAAGGTAACCGGCACCATCATCGCCACCATTAGCAACACCAGAAACCGTCGCCGGCTTTTCAGTATCAGGAAAATACTCATGGCGATGATCCCGACCAGGGCCCCGCGGGACTGGGTGCCCAGAATCGCGATAATGGTGGTGACCATCGCACCAACCCAGATCCAGAAGACCCAGAAGTTTTTTGCCTGCATCTGCAAATAACGCATCAATGGCAACGTCATGATCAGCGCCAGCCCGATCTCATTATTACCGCCGATAAAGGTGCCAGCAGGACCAAAAACATGATAACCACCGCCGGTCAGTACAGTAAAAATTCCTCCCTTCACACCATAGAGCCCGAGAGAAATCACAATAACCAGCACCAGCATTTCCAGTCGCCAGCGGTCCTTCATCAGCATTAGCGTGACAAAGGTCATGACCTGGATCTTGACCACCTTTTCATATTGCAGCCAGGCCAGTTGCGGATAATAGGAATAGATCGTAGTAACCAGCATCCACGCAATGAAAATCACCAGGGTGATAGTGGCTCGATCCCAGGGAATTTTCTTGGATTCCTTGCTGATGAGGATCGCCAACAGGGTCACCAGTGCGATCAGCATGGCAAAAGGAAAATCACGCGCGAATCCCCAGGATAGTCGATGGGGATTCATATACCCGATCCACGACCAGAACAGCACACCGAGATAGGGATATTTCAGGATCATTGGCAGCCCGATGAAGACCGCCAGAGTGACAAATAGATCACGCATCAGGCGCTGTTCCTTTCATACTCTGTATCGCAGCCATAAAATGACCCGCATTTCTGCACTTCATGCTATATCCACCTTGCTGATGACATAACGGAATTTTCCCGAGCGTTCCGCGGGAATCTCCGCTACGACCTCCACATCCACCCGCACCGCTGCACCCAGCCTGGCCTTCACCCCCTGCTCGACCCCGGCCAAACGGGTGACATCAAACCCGCTTTCAACCACTAGTAAAATGCGACAGTGATCGATGCTTTCCTGGATGATCTTGAAGTTTTTCACGCCGGGAATATCACGCACGATATAGATCAGCGACAGCCCATGCATCACTGTGCCATCCTGCGCCACGATGAAGTCGGTGCTGCGCCCCTGGATTTCCTTCAACAATGGCAGACCACGCCCGCAGCTACAAAGTTCTTCCGATAGTATACCGATATCCCCCGTACGGTAGCGGATGAATGGATAATCCGATGTAGCAAGGTGCGTGACCACGATTTCTCCGGACTCTCCTGCTGGTAGCACGTGGCCATCCCCATCAATGATCTCAACCAGGATATCCTCAGCGGTGATATGCATGCTGCCGGAAGGGCACTGATGGGCGATAAATCCAGCATCGCGTCCACCGTACCCGTTGGCCACCGGACAGCCGAACACCTGTTCGATGAGTTCGCGCTGGTGGTCATACAACCGTTCCGAGGTAACAAAGGCCACCTGGATTCCAATCTGGTCAACCGGCATGCCCCTGGCTTGCGCATGCCGGGCAATATGTGCCAATGCAGATGGATAGCCGAATAACATGCGCGGACGTATCCGCTGTATGCTACGCACAAAATCATCCAGTTTGGCAGCAGACATTTCGAAGGCCGCCAGCAGATGGGTCCGCAGCATCCAGTCCCGTAACTGCCGGACACGATCCTGGGTACCCAGTTCTATCGGAGAACCCCATACCACGATCTCAGGATCACCAATATCAACACCCCACCAGCGTGTGGCACGCCACTTGGCCGCCACATCATGGCTGACCCGCTCGTTGCCGATGAAAAAAATCAACGGTTCGCCACTGGAGCCACCGGTATTGAAGCGCGACAAGCCCTGCGCCTGCGTCGATTTCAGCTCATTCTCATTACCACGAATTTCCGTTTTGGTGAGGAACGGCAATCGCTGGATATCCACCAGGTTGTGTACCTCGTCTGGATGGAAGTCCAACTTTGCAAACAGGTTGCGATAATAGGGAACATGGGCTGCAGCATGGGTCAACAATGCACGCAGACGCTGTAACTGCAATTCCCGTAACCGTTCCGGCGTCCACCACTGACTATCCTCCATGGCCCGTCGCACGGATACCGTGGTATGCCGTTTCAGACGCTCATGCAATGGAAACAGGATATTTGATACCAGGCGGGTATAGGGGCGGAAATGGTTTTGCTCCGTACTCATGTTTAGCCCGCCTTGCGTCCACAGGTCCTGGCGTTATCGATAGGTGCCCGCCGGGCCAGAGCTTCGAAAATATGCGCCAACCGCACCACCCGCTCATCCCAGCTGTTGGCCCGCGCGTGCGCTTCAATGGCATCGCGGTCCCATGGCTGCTGAAAAGCCTTCTCGATAGCTTCCTGCAGGGCCGGTGCATCACCGAACGGGACGATATATCCGAGATCTCCAGAATCGACCACTTCCGCATTGCCGCCCACATCGGTGGCAATGACCGGCAGGCGACAGGCCATGGCTTCGAGCAGCACATTGGCCCAGCCTTCATTACGGGTGGACAATACAAACACATCCGCCGCGGACAGCAGTTCCCGGATACGTTCATGCTCCACTGCACCCAGAAAATGCACACAACCCTGAAGCCCCGCATCCCGTACCATCGCCTGTAACCGGCCGCTCCAGTCACCTTCCGCCGAGGCCCCGCCGACAATCAGGTAGTGCAGATCTGGAATTTTTTCGCGCAAGGCAGGCAACAGTTCGATGACACGATGGAAACCCTTGCGTTCCACCAAACCACCCACCGTAATCAGGAATCGTCCCTGCATCGGAAGGTGCCAGTTCGCCCTCGCCTGCAGTGGATCAACGGGAAAGAATTTACCCGTATCCACTCCATTCCCCACTACGGTCACCTTGTCCGGTGCAATACCCAGTGACAGGGCATGTTGTCGCAGGGAATCGGACACCGTAATGATCTGTTGTGCACGTTGCAATGCCTTGATCAATCGCGCCCGCAAACCCCGTGTAGCACTATGACGAATCTCCGTGCCCCGCAAGGTGATACTGACCGGCAGCGATAACCATCGGCCCAATAGCGTAGCCGCATAGCCGTCCGGGTACCCGAAGTGACTATCGATCACCTGTATCTCCCGGCTTCGACACAGGTGACGCACGGTCCTGTAGCTGCCCAGCGCCAGCAACAGCCCATCAAGCCACTTGAAAATACCGGGAATACAGAAAAATCTTGGATGGTATACCTCGATCCCCTGCTGCACTTCCTGCCGCGGCACCGGCGGGCGGAAGTGTGGGCGAAAATAGCGAATCAACCCTTGCAAAGGAAACCAGGGAACCGGGGCCACCACCACCAGCGGCATCTGCGCTGCGACACGAAACATGCGTTCGCGGATGAACACCCCGGCACCAGGTTGCGCCATGTTTGGAAACAGCGTGGAAAATACCAGCAGCCTGGGCGCATCCTTCGCCATGATTCACTTCCCGCTGAGTTTGTTATAGATCGGGATATAACGCTCGGCGCTGGCACGCCAGTTACGTACCTGCTCCACATAGGCACGCCCCGCCGCCAGCCGTTGTGGCCACTCCGACTCGTTATCCAACAGCCGCAACACAGCGACTGCCAGGCCATCGGCGTTGCCGGCGGAAAACAGCTCTCCAGTGACACCGGCCTCGATCAACTCATGATGACCACCGACATCGGATGCTACCACCAGTCGTCCCTGCGCCATCGCTTCCAGAGGTTTCAATGGTGTCACCAGCTCCGTCAGGCGCATGGACAGGCGTGGATACACGAATATATCCACCAATGAATAATAACGTTGCACCTCGTTGTGGGAGACTCGTCCGGTAAAGATCACCCGTTCCTGCAACCCAAGCTTGTCCGTAAGGCGTCGCAGCTCCGCTTCCTGTGGCCCGCCCCCCACCAGCAGCAGGCGCACATCATCATGTTGTTGCAGAATGGCCGGCAGGGCTTCCAGCAATAACGGCAGCCCCTCGTAGGCATAGAACGAACCAATAAAGCCGATCACCCGCTTATCCTGCAAACCGAGTTCCGCCAACAATGCCTCGTCCTTGCCATTCAAAAGCGGAAATCGTTCCAGCGCCACGGAATTGGGAATCACCGTCACCTTTTCCTGTGGCAGACCGCGGGCGATGATATCGCCACGCAAGCCTTCGCAGATGGTGGTGACGGCGCTGGCTCCCTTCAGCACATGGGTTTCCAGTGCCCGGGTCAGGCGATAACGCATGCCCCATTCCTTGCTGGTGCCATGATCCACGGCGGCATCCTCCCAGAAGGCACGCACCTCGTAGACCAATGGTATTCCATATTTCCGGCCCACCTGCAGCGCCGCCAGCCCATTGAGCGCCGGTGAATGTGCATGCAGGATATCGGGACGCAGTTGCTGCACGACCTCGTCGAGCCGCTTGCGCAAGCCCTGCACCACGGCCCACTGGTTGATCACCGGCAGCTTCGCCGCCAGCCCTCGCAGCGGTGGACTACGGAAAAAATGCAGCCCATCCACCGTTTCCTCGCGCAGTACTTGCGCATTCCCCTGCTTGGCACCGGTAATGTGAAATGTCTCCCAGCCAAAGGAGCGCTGCTGCTCCAGAATGGCACGGGTGCGGAAGGTATATCCGCTTTGCAGGGGAATGGAATGATCCAGTACGTGCAGGATACGCATTACCGGACTCCCGCAACGTGGTCATGCAAAAGTGAAGATGAACCCGGGTGAACATGAATAACCGGGGCTATCCGCCTGACAGCAAATCCGCCCACAGAGGTATACCGATGATCAGCTGAAAGGGTCTGATTCCGTTTTGATAAATCTGTGGCCATGATCATCCATTCATCCCGCTACTGCCGCCCGCGGCGTCATCGTACCCACTTCCGGCTGGGCATTACGCAAAAAGGCCTCGAACATCAGCAGCGCCCACAGCACCGCGCTGTGATCGCGCCGGCCGGACTGGTGCTGTTCCACCAGTTGTGCCAGGAAGGCCTGGTTGAAAATACCGGTATCCGCCAGGGTCGGGCCGAGCAGGGCCGTACGCAGGCGTTCTTTCAGTGGACCGCGGAACCACTTGGCCAGCGGCACGGCAAAGCCCATCTTGCGCCGATAAAGAATGTCATTGGGCAGGTGAGGTTCCAGTGCCTTTTTGAATATACGCTTGCCCTCCCCCCCCGAGAGCTTCATTTCCGGCGGCAGGCCGGAGACCCATTCCACGAACTTGTGGTCGAGAATCGGCACCCGTACTTCCAGTGCATGCGCCATACTGGCGCGATCCACCTTGGTGAGGATATCGCCGGCGAGATAGGTTTTCATGTCCAGATATTGCACCAGTGAAAGCGGATGCTCCGGCGCCTGCTCGAGGTAACGATTGAACACCTCGATGCCATGATAACCAGCCAGTTCACGTTTGAAACCATCACTGTATAAGGCCTGGCGCAGTGCATCGGGCAGTATGGAAAAGTTGTGAAAATAACCTTCCACCGAATCCCGCGCCAAGGCCTGGAATGTGGATTTGGCACGAAACACACGGGGCGCCCAGTCGATCTTGGGATATAGCGCACCCAGTGCACCAAACATCGGTTTGCGCACCGCGCGCGGTAACAGGCCACGCAGGCGTTCTTCATACATCTGCCAGCGATAACGGCGGTAACCGGCAAAATTCTCGTCCCCGCCATCCCCGGACAGGGCCACCGTCACACGCTTTTTCGCCAGTTCGCATACACGATAGGTGGGCATGGCGGAACTGTCGGCATAGGGCTGGTCGTATAGCCCGGCCAGCTGGTCGATGAGATCGAAATCATCGGGATTGACCTGTTCGACCTGGTGATTGGTACCGAACTGCTTCGCCACCCGGGCAGCGTATTCCGCCTCGTCAAACTCGGCCACGCCGAATGAGATGGAACTGGTATTCACCGCCTGATCCGACAGGCCTGCCATCATGGCCACCACGGCAGAGGAATCCACACCACCAGACAGGAACGCCCCAAGGGGTACCTCTGCGACGAGACGGATATCCACCGCTTCGCGCAGATGGGCAATCACGCCTTCGCAGGCTTCGGCCTCCTTACGAATACCATTATCCTTGAATGGCACATCCCAGAAGGGCTTTGACGTCCCCAGCCCCTCACCCACTCGCAGTGTCAGGATATGGCCGGCTTCCAGGCTATAAATGTTGTCAAAGATAGTCTTGGGGTCGGGCACATAACCATAGGAGAAGTATTCTTCCACCGCCTGGGCATTGACCCGACGTGGTAATTCCTCGCAGACCAGCAAGGCCTTCAATTCGGAGCCGAATAGCAGGCGACCATCGGGCAGCAGCGTATAATGCAACGGTTTGATGCCGAGCCGGTCCCGGCCCATGAACAAAGTCTGCTGTTTGCGGTCCCAGATGGCAAAGGCGAACATGCCACGGAAGCGCTGCACACAATCTTCACCCCATTCCTCCCAGGCATGCACGATGACTTCGGTATCGCAACGGGTACGGAACTGGTGCCCGGCGGCGAGCAGTTCCTGTTCCAGTTCCTGGAAGTTGTAGATTTCACCGTTGTAGACCACAGAAACGGTGCCGTCTTCGTTGAAAAGCGGCTGGTGGCCATTGGACAGATCGATAATGGACAGGCGGCGATGGGCCAGCCCCACACCGGGTTCCACATGCACACCGCCCTCATCGGGGCCGCGATGGAACTGCACCTGGTTCATGCGCGACAACAGGGCCTCATCAATGGGCCGTTGTCCCTGCGTATCAAAAATACCTGCTATACCACACATGCCCTATCCCTGCCATGCGCCCGTCGCGGCGCCCTGTTTTTGTAACGGCCTCAAGACCTTATTCTTCAAGTTCACACACATAATTCATCGTATACGGCCTGATACTGCGCGACCATGCCGGAGATACTGAACTCTGTCTCGGCACGCTGCCGGGCCGCAGCGCCGTGCCGTCGGCGCTGTGCATCATCCTGCACATATCCAGCCAGCGCCTGGGCCATGGCCACCGGGTCGTTCCGATCCACCAGCGCACCGGTTTCGCCGTCCGCCACCAGCTCGCCATTGCCGCCCACCCGGGTGGCCACCACCGGCAGCCCGCAGGCCATGGCTTCCAGAATGGTATTGGAGATACCTTCCGCCAGGGAGGGCAGCACAAACAGGTCCATAGCGGCCATCAGCTCCGGCACATCATTCCGCGCGCCAGCCAGCCACACCTGGTCCTGCAAGCCGGTTTCCATCAACAGGGCCTCGATGGGCACCCGCAATGCACCGTCCCCGACCATCACCAGACGCAGGTGCCGCGCATTCGGCAACTGCTCCACCAGTTCCACGAAGGCCTTTACCAGGGTCAGCTGATCCTTCACCGCTTCCAGCCGCCCAACCGTGCCTATCACGATTGCATCCGTGTCGGCAAACCCTGCGGGTAGCACCGCCGCGCGCGTATCGTGTGGCCGGAAACGTTCGACATCCACACCATTGCAGATCAGCCGGATCTTGTCCTCGCGCACGCCGATAGGGTCACGCAGGTACTGGGCCAGATCCTGGGACAACGGGATATAGCGATGGATCAGTGGTTGGTAGAACTTGCGTACCAGCTGGTATTTGCGACTACTGCCATCCAGATCATGCACGTCTCGCCCATGTTCGCCGTGGATACGCACCGGCACCCCGGCCAGCCAGGCCGGCAGCTGGGCATCCAGCGCGGCCAGGTTGCGGCTGTGTACGATCGTGGGGCGCAAATGGCGAAACAGGCGCCAGAGCTGCCATAGCATACGCGGATCATTCCCCGGCCGCTTGTGCAAGGCAAAACATTGCACATCGTCACGCTGGATACGCAGGCGAAAGTCGGAAATATCGGTGAGACTGACAATAGCGTGGCGATACGCGTCCGGCGGCATACGATTGATGATATTCACCAGACCGTTCTCCAGCCCGCCCACCGCCAGCCGGTAGATCACATGCACGATCAATGGCGGCTGTTCCGCTTCCCGCTTCACTACCCTGTTTCCCTTTAGTCCAGTCGCGCCAGTTCCGCCTCAAGCGGCTGCAGCATATCGTTCATAAATGCCTGCAAACGCTGTTCGGAATCATCCTTGTCATTGTCATACGCGGTATACAGCACGATGCCGACACCGGGATGGCGCCCACCCAGCAGATGATTACGCGCCTCGATCAGCTTGGCCAGAATATCATTGGCCGTGTGCGTACCCTCCAGCCAGTACCAGTGCCATACCACGATTTTCTGATTATTTCCCACCAGCCTCGACTGTCGCACAGTCACCTCTTGGCCCTGCAGCTGAATCTGTACGGTACGATTTTCGACCTGCCTCCAGACCGGATCTTTCTGTACCACCATGACATTCTGGGAGTTGATCAATTCGGCATTCTGTTTCTGCCGGCCATAAAATGCCAGGTACATCCCCACCGGCCGTTCAGCCTGCTGGTAACTGACCTGCACCTCCTGGTCTGGCGCGATGAAGCGCGGTTTCCAGTGGAGCCAGGCGTTGCTCTGCAACTGCCAGGCAGCGGTGGGAGCGGGTGCTGCGGCCTCATATCCGCCGGGCACCCAGTGGGCACGTCGCGCCTCGATCTGGTGACTCCAGGCCGGCCACACCAGCAGGATCAGCAATCCTGCCACCGCCATACCGGCAAAGGTACCGATACCTTGGCTAACCGTGCTGTGTTGCGGCAATTGGCTGATTTCCTCCGCTGGCATCGCCTCCGGCTCACTCCACCAGGAACCGATCCAGAACAACAGCAGCATGACCAGGCCGAAGAACACCCAGCCATAGATGAGATGATCCACCCCCAATGCCAGTTTCATATCGCTCAGGTGGGCAATCATGACGATCATGTAGGCACGCAGGCCGTTGGCAAGCACCGGCACCACCGCGGACAGTGCGATGAAAATCGCCCTTCGCCAGTAGCTGCGGTAGCTCAGATAGGCGTAGAGACAGCCCATGGTAATGGAGGCGATGAGATAGCGTACCCCGCTACAACCTTCCACCACCGACCAGTTGCCGCTGGGAATACTGAAATACGTTCCCTCCCAGTACACCGGCAGCCCCGTCAGACGCAGCGCGCTCACGGTGAACAGTGCCGTGAAATCCATCAGTGGGGGAATCAGGCCTTCTCCCATCGGCACCGCAAGAAACAGGAATAACAGCGGGAATAGAATTACCCGAGCCAACGGCCAGCCGAGACAGGCGAGCACCAGAGTCGGCAACATACCGACGAATGCCAACTGCTGAACAACCTGCACTTCGGCCACCCTTGCCAACAGCCAGCCGAATCCCAGCAATGCCAACAACACCAGCCCCCGCCAGTCAGGCCTTGGCTGCGCCTGCGCCAGGATTTCACGCTTACGCCAGATCAGCCAGAGACTGATGGGCAATATCAGATAGCCATGTGCGAAGGTTTCTGAACGTTCCCAGATCTGCACCATGGACCAGGCCGTGGGCCAGAACAGCGCGAAGGTGCAAAGGATCGCAAGTACACAGACCGATACCGGAGCCAGTGGTGATCTCGCGCCTGTGTAGCCGGTATTCATCATGGGTTCCGTCTCGCCATTCACTATTGTTTCCTTCCCTTGGTCAACGCTTACTCAGGCAAGCGCCTCTGCATTTTGTTCGACGGGTACGGCAAACCAGTGGTCGAGCCTTGCCAGATTCCGATCCCAGTCATAATGCGTGCAGACCCAGTCACGCAGTACGAGGCCGGGAGCCTCCAGATGCTCATGGCGCAGCAGATCCAGGCACCGTTCAGCAAACATTTCCACTTCATCCGTCACGGTGATTCCTGGCAAACCGTTTAGTGGTATACCATCGGCAGCGGCCCGGGTCATCACCAGTGGCCGGCCCATGGCCATAGCCTCCAGCACCTTGTTCTGAATGCCCCGCGCCACGCGCAAGGGCGCTACCGCAGCACTTGCATGAGCCAGGTAGGGCCTTATGTCCTCCACGGTGCCGGTCACCACCACACCGCTACGCTCCGCAAGCCGCTTCACCTCAGCCGTCGGGCGTGAACCCACAATATAAAATCGTGCCTGCCGTTCCTGTTGCAGAATCTGTGGCCATACCCTGTCAGCGAACCAGGTCACCGCATCCACATTCGCCCAGTAATCCATGGCACCGGTAAAGACCAGGATTTTTTCATCTGCCGGGTAGGGACGATCAGCGCCCTTTTCCGGGCTGAAATACGTCAGATCGACACCATTATTGAGGCCATGAATTCGCTGTGCTGAAACCTCTGTCCTGGTACGTAAAAGCTCCGCCTCGGTTTCGGACACCAGCAGACTGGCATCCCACTCTGCTGCTATGCGCTGTTCATAGCGCGACAGGAAAGCGGCTTCACGACGATAGATCCAGTTCATAGGCCAGCGTTTGTGCTCACTGTATTGATGCCATTTATCCGAATCCACATCCACGAAATCCATGATACGCAACATGGGCCAGTCGCATGGTGATGGTGCAAACTGGGCCATCGCCGATGAGAAGGCGAACAGTTTGTGTATACCCTGTTCATGGACGGTATCGGTTACCCAGCGTTGCAGACCGGCATCGGCATAATAAGGCAAGGTCAGGGCCTGCCCTGTCAAAAGTCCACGCAGACTGCGCAGTTTGGCACGCACCGGCGAGAGCGGCCGCACAAACACCTCTGCACAAATGGACTCCAGTTCGGCAACGTACCGCCAGTCCCGGGGATCATCCACAAAGGTGCCAAGATACACGCGATAGCGTTTGGCAAGATGGCGCAGAAGATGATAGGAACGGATTTTATCCCCCTTATTGGGAGGATATGGCAGACGGTGGGCAAGGAACAGCAACGACTCCATGTCTCAGCCAAGATTCCTGGCGATCCAGGGTCCCACCATACGGGTTACCGGCAAGGGCAACCGCTTCCAGGCATCGATGAACATACGATATTTCGGATTGGTCGGACTGACGTTGGGCATGGCATCGGCCTTCACCAGCCAGTATTCGTAGTGCAGCGGTTCCGGCTCGAACCCCCAGTTTTTCTTGAAACTGTAGGAGCCGGTGCCTTCCTTGCTGCGCCCGTAATCAAACCACTTCAGGCCGCGTTCACAGCTGCGACGCATCAGCTCCCAGTACATAAAATCGTTACCCTGAACACGGCGCGCACCTGCCGTGCCGCCACCGTAATAGGGCAATACTTCATCGCGGAAATAAAAGCTCATCACACTGCTGATGAGGTTCCCCTCATGGGTGATGGTGAGGATCTCGCAATCCTTGCCAAACACCTCCTGGAGAATCTGGAAATAGCGTTTGCTGAATACCGGCGTTCCCAGGTTGTGCACACTCTGGGAATAGGCATCGTAAAGTCGATCAATGCCGGCATCGATCTCACTGACCAGTCCGGCCTTGATACCCTTGCGCACCATGGCGCGCTGCTTGCGGGGAATGGCCAACATATTCACTTCCGGATCGGGGTCCATTTCCTTGCGGAAGGTGACATAGAGGTCTTTACGATCCCAGCCCGGATTGCGCGCCTGGCGATTACGAAATTCGAGATAATCAACCCCCAGGCGGGTGGCAAGGTCCTGTGCCGCCTGCTGCAATGCGACAGCCGCTGCTTCCGTCTCGGCGGCAATCCCACCGTATACACAGAAAGGGTTCGAAATGAGCGCATTGCCGAACAGCAGACTACGCACATGGCCAAGGGGCAGTACACCCTGAATACGACCATCGGCTTCGGCAAACAAGAAATGGGTTTTGTGACCAAAGGCACGCTCGATCACTTCACTCCAGCCCGCACGATGAAAGAAGCTAGCCTGCTCACTACGGCTTACAAAGGCATCCCAGTCATTTGCGCGCGTGGCGTCAAGTGTATGGATGGTAACGGGCGACGTTAGTGTAGCCCGTCCAATGGAGGTCACCGCCATGTTCACGACACATCCCCTGTTTGCGGGAGAAACACCCGATCCATACGATCCCAGCGGAAATCATTCAACAAACGGGTCAGACGCTTCTCCATACGCTTGAGATTCAGGTAATGTCGCACGCGGGTTTTCAGACCAACACCCTGCTGACGTGGCTGCTCAGGATCAATTTCCCAGGGATGAAAATAGAATACACAGGATTGTTCGTCGCGCCGATTCACGCGGCGCATGGCCCAGCGGGAAACCCCGTAGGGAAGAAGACGGAAGTATCCTCCACCACCGCAGGGATAGTTGTGATTGAAAAACTTCACCGTGGTTACGGGTACCTCGATCATGGCAGCATCGGTTGGCCGGAATGAAAACCTGGGGGCCTCTGGCATGCCATACAGGTCATGACGAATGGGATAGATGCTGGAACTGTACTGGTGCCCCGTCTCGGCAAGCACATCCAGCGCCCAGAGATTCCCAGCGCCGATGGAATAGCTGGCGGCACGGTAACCCTGGACCAGTTGGCCACTGACATCCTCGAGCAGGGCCTTGGTACGAGTCACATCGGCACGGAATTCATCCGGCGACTGCTGGGTTACCCGCACATGGGAATAGCCATGACTGGCAACCTCGTGCCCGGCTTCCACCATGCGTCGCACCAGTTGTGGATAGCGCTCCGCCACCCAGCCAAGCGTAAAGAAGGTAGCCTGCACGCCGTGATCGGCGAACAGTTGCAGAATGCGGTCTGTGTTGCGCTCAACGCGACAGGGAATATGTTCCCAGTCAGTACGATTGACATGGGATTCAAATGCGGAGACCTGAAAATAATCCTCCACATCGACACTCATGGCATTGATGATAGCCTGTCCGGTTTGGGACATTACATTCCGCGTCAAGGACGCCCCCAGATTCAAAACTTGTTTAATTAGCGACAGACGCCGGCGCTATGCTGCGTTGCGCCAACCATTTTTGCAGGTGGGCCTTGATACGTTCTGCTGCCTTGCCGTCCCAGTATTCGGGCACCCGACCCTGCTTGCCACCAGTGGTGAGCACGTCGTTCACGGCCGCCATAATTCGGCTGGAATCAGTCCCGACAACAGTATTCGTACCCTGCTCCACGGTAATCGGCCGCTCGGTGTTTTCTCTTAGCGTTATACAGGGCACCCCAAGTGCGGTGGTTTCTTCCTGCAGACCGCCGGAGTCGGTCAACACCAATCGTGCATGGCGCATCATGCCCAGCATTTCCAGATAACCCAACGGCCCCAGCTGGAGGATACGAGGAGAATCTAGCAAACCAGCCAAACCCGCATCGATAATCCGTGCCCGGGTGCGTGGATGCACGGGAAACAGCAGCGGCACCTGTTCACTCACGACGTACAAGGTTTCCAGCAAACGCCGTAACACAGCCGGGTCATCCACATTCGAGGGCCGGTGCAGGGTCAGCATGGCGTAGCCTTCATTCGCCTCCAGCACCGCAGTGTCGGCACCTGCGGCGGCCAACGTCTTGTTGCCGGGTACCGCCCTGGCAAGATTGTGATGGAGCGTATCGATCATCACGTTTCCGGTGAACACCACCCGTTCCTCGCTTATCCCTTCCCGTTGCAGGTTCAGCAGGGCATCGCGCTCAGTAGTGAACAACAGCTCAGATATCTGATCGGTCAATACCCGGTTGATCTCTTCGGGCATGCCACGGTCATAACTGCGCAGGCCCGCTTCCACGTGAATCACCGGGATGCCTTTCTTGCTGGCCACCAGGGCACAGGCGATGGTGGAATTCACATCCCCCACCACCAGGATCGCAGCCGGATTCTCCGCCTCCAGCACCGGTTCAAAACGCTTCATGATTTCCGCGGTCTGCACCGCGTGGCTGCCAGAACCAACCCCGAGGTCAATATCCGGTTCGGGAATTCCCAACTGCGTGAAAAAGGATTCCTTCATAGCGGCATCATAGTGCTGGCCGGTATGCAGCAAACGAGCAGGAATAGGGTCGGGCTGGGAGCGGAATGCTGCCATCAGCGGAGCGATTTTCATGAAATTGGGTCGCGCGCCGACCACGCAAAGAATGCCGGTGCCAGTAGGATTCGTCACTGCATACTCCACAATTCGTTCGTGCGGCCGTCGGCCGGCAGGATCAGGCCTTGTCCGCCTTTTTCAAACCTTGCAGGACTTCGGACAGGTCGAGGTCATCTCCCGACAACATGGCCATCATGATCAGTTTCTGCAAACGGTCCTGATCGCGACGCATCTTCTTTTCCAGGTCTTCCAGCTTACGTTCCAGGTGCTGGATCCGGCGCTCCATATCCAGGGGAACCGCGGCAATATTGGCTGCCGCCACAGGCTGCGGATCGAGGTTCAAGCGTGGCTTGACCTCTTCCTGCTCTTCATCCGCCTTTCTGGGAATTTCATTCTGTTGTTCATCGATGACCGTCTGCACCACCTGCTCATTGATTTCGTGCAGTTCGTCCAATGCCGCCATCAAGAGGACGCGATCGCAGAACGTGTTGATCTGGCGCGGAATCCCGTCAGTATGGGCATGAATCATCTCATAGGCATCCTCGGCGAATCGAGGATCATCCTTCCAGCCGACTACACGCAGCCGGTGATTGATATATTCGCGGGTTTCATCTTCACCCAGCGGGCCGAGGTGATGCGCCGCGATCACCCGTTGGCGGAACTGTTCCAGCCCCCTGGCCTGAAGGGTTTCACGAAATTCACCCTGCCCAAGCAAAAAAGTCTGTAACAGTGCACGATCACCTGCCTGGAAATTCGACAGCATCCGCAACTCTTCAAGAGCACTGGCGGAAAGGTTGTGGCACTCGTCGATCACCAGCAGGATGCGTTTACCTTCCCGAGCACGGGCGGAAAAGAAGTATTTCAGCACCTTGAGCAGCGCGGTCTTGGACATATCATCGCTGCTGAGCCCAAAGCCGGAGGCCACCATGCGCAGCAATTCATCGGGATCGAGATTGGTAGTGACCAATTCAGCAGAAACCACATTACTCATGCGCAACTGGCTGTCCAAAGCGCGTACCAGGGTTGTTTTGCCCGCACCCACCTCACCGGTAATCACCACAAAACCTTCGCCTTGCTGCAAGCCATAACGCAGATAGGCGAGCGCCTTGGAATGACCACGACTGTGGAACAGGAACTTGGGATCGGGTGTAAGCCTGAAAGGCAACCCCGAGAAATTGTAAAATTGATCGTACACGGCTACTCAGAACTCTATGCTTAAACGTGCGGTAAGACGGTTCTCGGCGTATTCATCACCGGGAAGATCGGATTCATTTCGAGTGTAACGATAGGCAATCGAGCCACTTGCACTACGGGAAAGATCCCGGGTTACCATCGCGTCGATATACCAGAAATCGTCCTCCCGGCCATCGGAGCTGAATTTCACCCGTTCCCAGTTTCCGCGCAGATTGGTCCTGGTACGCCCGCTATAGCGCCAGGCCCAGTTTGCAAAACCACCATGGGACTTTTCATCTTCCACGATACTGGACTGGGCCAGACTGGCGGTTGAGTCGAGATAATCACGTCGCTCAGTAAACAGCGACACACCAATGGTCGATTTTCCGGTCTGGAAACTGACGCCCGCCTGACCGCGCTTGCGTTCAAAAATTTCTTCCTTGAGGCTGAAGGAGTCATTGATATAGGCATTTGCCAGATCGGGAAACAGCGCACTCAGCAACTGGAATTCCTGGTCATTATCGATGCCGATTGCCAGCAAATTGCTTTGCAGTCGCTGCGTATCAAAAAACAGCCGCTGCGTCGTCTGGGTATCTTCCAGGTAGTTCATCTGCCACAAGGTGCGCCGGGTCCGGTGCCGAAAGGCACCCGACCAGACGCTACCTGGATTCAACCCCACTTCCCGCTCACGATAGGATGTCTGCAAAGTAGTGCGCACACTGGGGTTAAGGATAACTGAACCACTCGTGAAATTGTTCCCCTCCAGGGCCGAAAGAGAAAGGTAACGGCTCGGCGTGTAGGTCGCACCCACACCCCAGTAGGTTCCATTCCTGGCCACTTCGCTGGAATTGAGATCGTTTTCCTCACGGCCGCCTTGCGCCTGCAGGGCAAATTTCGGATGTATCTGGTAGAGAATATTGGCCGTACTGCGCTCTTCATCGAGACTGGCGCTGCTGCCACGGTCCGCATTGCTCTTGAAATAATTCAAATTCCAGCGTAACAAAGCGAACTTGCGGCCACTGCCGAATTCAGCATTGACAAAATTGGTCTCCGAAGCCTGCACGGCGCCATCGGTATCGACGGTTTCATAGCCATAACGTAACAATGTGCTCATATAGCCGCTGAAATCATGGCGGATATAGGGGCTGATGCTGTAAGCCTGCACATCCGTCAAGTTGTTGCTTCCGGTAATGGAATCAGCGGGACGTGCACCACGGGCATCCACCAATGCCTGGCTCATATGGGCGCGGGCATCCAGAAACAGGAAATCATCCGTAAGCTCGGCGTTCATCTTGCCTTCAAGGCGATGGTTGATGCGGTTGGCATCGCTGTCATCGGCGAAAAACAGCGTCTGCATCCGATAATTCATGTTGAGCTTCAGGCGCGAGCTTTCGCGCAGCAAGGAAAAGCCCGGGGTTATTTCGGTGATCAGGTCATCGTCTTCCATGCCGGAAGGCGCAAGCGTCACATTATCAGTATAGATTTCACTTGCCGTGACGCGGGGCTTAAAATCCCAGCCTTGAGCGGCTATCGCACCGGAAGCGAAACCAAGCATCAGCAGGGCTGAAACCGGCATCCCTGCACGCCTCCTGGCCAGTTGCGCAAGCGCCCTGCCGGCGGCGATGCCCTTACTGCGCCCCATATCCATATCCATAACCGTAGCCATAACCTCCATAGTAATCCGCACCGCCCGGCCGTTTGCTCTTGTTCAGGACCAGCCCGACTACCTCACAGGACTCCAGCATCCCCAGCGCCTCCTTCACTACTGGCTGGGGTGTACGGGATTCCTCTACGACCACCACGATCTGCCCCATCAGGGTAGCCAGCACGCGTGCCTCAGTGGTCATAAGCAAGGGTGGGGAATCAAAAATAATGATGCGATCATGGTAGCGAGTGGCCAGCTCCTCGGCAAAGTCCCGCATGGCACCACTGGCCAGCAACTCGGTGGACTTCGCATGTTTATGTCCGGCAGGCAGCAGCATCAGGTTCGGCACATCCGTCTTGATGAGCACATCCTTAACCTTCATTTTACCTGCGAGCACATCGGTAAACCCCGATTTTGCCTCCACACCCAGGCGGGAACTGACCTCCGGCTTGGCGACATCGGCATCGATGAGCAGCACACTCTTTTCCATTTCCATGGCCATACTCATGGCCAGGTTGATGGATGTAAAGGTTTTGCCTTCGCCGGACAGCGAACTGGTCACCATAATCAGATTGGGATGTGTAACCGGCGAGGCTGCCAGCCCATTCACGTGCATCAGCAGGGGACGCTTCACATTTCGCAGCTGTTCGGACATATGGGTATTGCGTTCGCCGCGCGGATCGATGACTCCCATCGCAATCAGGCGATGCCAGTCCAGCTTGACCTGGTTACGGGTACCGAATTCATTCTCCAGTTCAAACCCCACCTCTGAAGCAGCACTGTCAGTACCCATGTCCCGTGACTGCTGTGGAGCCGTTGTGGTCATTTCCTGTTCGGCAACGACATCATTCTCCGGCGCATTCGCTTGTACGTTTCCGCCGAGTTTTTCCATTGCTTTTTCAATGGTGCTCATTACCCCAACCCCATTTTGGATGCGACCATCGCCACCACATCAAGATCCAGTATCTCGACCATGGCCACGCCACCATATACCGCAAGCAACATCAGCCATGCGGAAGTGAATGCTGCAATCGCCACACGGCGTTTGCTCATGTATTCATCGGTACGCACCATCGACACCACACCAAGCACCGGGATACCCGTAATGTCCTTCATGGACTTGGTATCGTCGAAGGTAGGTCTAATCTGGGAGAGCAGAAACGCAGCACCCAAGCCCAAGGCAAGGCTACCCAGCATGACCAGACTCATGAACAGCAATCGATCAGGGCCCGACGGAGAAAGCGGAGAGCGAGGGGGATCAATGACCTTGAATTTGATATCGTCACCACGCACCTCCGCCTTTTCGGAAATACTGGCCGACTCACGCCGCTTCAACAATTCTTCATAATTACGTTTATTCACCTCGTAATCACGATTAAGGCGTTTCAGCTCAGCCTCGATCTGGGGAACTGTATCCACCCGGTTCTTCAGATCATCTACACGACGCTGATACTCCTGCACACGTGCATTCATGGAAGCGATCTGGGCGTCGGTTTCCGCCAGCATCATCTTCATCTGCTGTACCACGGGATTGGTGGAAGAACCGGGGCCGGCTTCGGCAAGCAGCTTCTGCTCTTCCTTGCGCTGCTCCTCCAGCCCGGCAATCAATCGTTTCAACTCAATCACGTCCGGGTGATTTTCGGTGTACCTCAGCAGCAGTTCATCCATCTGGCTCTGCATGGACTGAATGCGTGCATCGATCGCTGAAGTGGGACCGCCCACCTGCCCAGAGAACAGGCCCATGGACATCTCATCCTGTTCTGCAATATCCGACATCTGCCGCTGTTGCGAACGACGGCGGTTTTGTGCTTCCTGCAGAGCAAGCTTGGCCTGATCGAGGCTACTGGACGCGGCCTGCAAACGCGCGTAGTAATCCTCTCCCGAGCCCGGAAGCATCCCCACGTTCTGGCGTTTGAAGGTAGCCAGGCGCTCCTCCGCAATGGTCAGTTTCTGCTCATACTCCCGGATCTGCTCATCGATGAATTTCTGGGCGGAATCCGTATCACTGCGGTTTTCACCCAGCGTGCTTTCCACCCAGATGGTGATGATCGACTGCACGATCCGCTTCGCAAGATCACGATCCTGATCGCTATAGGAAATGGTGTAGAGGTCCTCACGATTGGTATTGCCAATCTCCACCCCTCGGCCGAGTCTGTCCAGTAAGGCCTCCTTGGCTTCCGGCGAAGTGGCCGTAATGTCGAGGTCAGTCATGCGGGACAGTTTTTCAAGGTTGGGGCGACTAAGCAGCGTTTTCGTCATCAGTTCGATGCGTCGCCGGGAGTCGGTCGAGATTGCGATTCCGCGCAACAGCGGCCGTAGCAGGGATTGTGTATCTATATGGATACGTGCCGACGCTTTATACTGGTCCGGCATCTGCATCACAAAGGCCCAGCCGATCAGGCACACCAACCACATGGTGGCCAGGGCGACCCAACGGAATCGCCAGACTCCACGGCCGTAACGTAACAGTTCTTCAATTAATTCGTGCATCTCTGTCCTTCAATCCTGATGTTCCCTTCCCGTCCGCAGCCTAGAACCAGGCTTCCGGAATAATCAGGATATCGCCCGGCAGCATGCTCACATTAGCGGTGATATCGCCACCATTGAGCAGATCATCCAGTCGCACACTAAACTGCTGAGCCTGTCCATCGACATTGCGCACCACAGTAGCCTTGTTGCCTGCTGCGTACGGGGTGATACCGCCCACAGCGATCATCACATCCAGCATGGTCATGCCATCACTGAAGGGCAGGGCCTGGGGCTGTGCTGCCTGGCCGACCACCCGGATCTGATGATCAAAGGGACCGCGGAAACCGCTGACCATGACGGTGACAACCGGGTTTTTGATGTAGGTGGAAAGCGCCTTCTCCATCATGCGGGCCAGTTCCGAAGAGGTCCGGCCACTGGCCTGGAGGTCTTCCAGCAAGGGGGTCGTGATGCGGCCATCGGGACGTACCGTGGTACCGGTAGAGAGTTCCGGGTTGCGCCATACGAAGATATTGAGGGTGTCCCCGGCACCGATCACATACATCGGCGTCTCATCAACCGTGCGGGCTTCCTGGCTGGCAGCGGGATAACGAGTGGCGCAACCGGTCAGTTGCAACAAAAAAAACATCATCGAAACGATGGCGAGTACGGTGCGATTGCTGTTCACGGGACTACCCCCTCCTAGATCATTGCCTGAATGCACAATTGGTGTTGTTGGTAACTGTTGATAATAGCAGCAAATTCTTCCTCTATGACTGCTGACTGCCATCCACCGTGTCGGGTGTTCTGCCAATTCCGGCCAAATACCCACCGGTCACGTGCCGATGGCGAAATTCTGTTGCCACGGAGGGGTGACCGCTCCGTCATCCACCCGCGTAATGAGTCTACCGAAGGAAGAAATATTCCATCAATTCATGCGGTTCCCAATACATCATCAGGATTCTACCTGCACTGTAACGGTAAAGGTCGGAATTTCTGCAGTGTTTCGCTATTTTCGTTATCTGATAACGAATTGCTTCCCCGCCGCCATGGTAGCGCGAACCCGACGAAACCGGAATAGCCGGGAATCACTACAAGCATCGAATAAGGGCTAAAGTTTCCGGGGTTCTACCGGCTACAACGATAGGCTATGGTACTGACACTTTAAGCATGAAGGATCCGATCCTCGGGAAATCGGTAGCAGACAGGGATGAACCCATGACAGGCCCGGCAACCCCCCACCCACACACCGCCCCGTGGCGGCTACGGCATACCTTCCGATGAACCCACGCATCCTGGTCCAGACCGCGGCGAAAAATGTGCTGCGCCAGGTCAGTCGTACCGCCGCAGCCCTGACAGCCGTGGTGTTCGGAGTGGTATCCATGATCCTTGCCGCGGGTTTCATCGACTGGAACCTGGAATTCGGCCGTGACCACTCCATCCAGTCCCAGCTGGGACATCTGCAGGTCATGAAGCCCGGATTTCTCGAACTGGGCCGTTCCGACCCCCACGCCTACCTCCTGCCGGCCCGGGCGGAAACGGACCTCAACATCCTTCACAAGCTGCCCGGCTACCGGGTTGATGCCCCCCGGCTACTGATTTCCGGGCTGGCCAGTTCCGGAGACATCACCCTATCGTTCATCGGTGAGGGCGTAGATCCTGTTGCCGAGGCCACACTGTCCGCATCCCTGCGCTTTCCCAAGGGACGCAACCTGCTCCCTGGCGAGCCCAATACGGTGATCGTCGGCAGCGGGCTCGCCAATAACCTGCAAACCGATATTGGCGATACCCTGGTGCTGATCGCCAATACCGAGGGTGGAGGCATCAGCGCGGTGGAGGCCCGCGTGGTCGGCATTTTCGAATCCATTTTCAAGGCCTACGATGATGCGGCCCTACGCATCCCCCTGCCCCTGGCCCGGCAACTCATGCGAACCGATGGCGAGCACCTGCGCCTCGTACTGCTCGATCGCATAGAACAAACGGAAGCCGCGGTACAGCAGTTACGGGACAGCCTGCCCTCCGACCGTTACCAGGTGGTTCCCTGGCAGGATATGTCGGATTTCTATAACAAGAGCGTCGAACTTTTTTCCAAACAGGTAGGAGTCATCAACATCATCATCGCGGTGATTATCGTGCTGGCTATCTCGAACACCATGACCATGGCCGTGATGGAGCGGGTCGGTGAAATCGGCACCATGATGGCCCTGGGCAACCGGCGGCGGGACATTCTGGGCATGTTTCTGGCGGAAGGCTGCATCCTGGGTCTGCTCGGGGCGGTGGTCGGACTCGGTCTGGGCAGCCTGCTGGGGGTCCTCATCAGCGCCATTGGCATTCCCATGCCGCCGGGTCCGGTCATGGCCTGGGGTTACGAGGCGGGCATCCGGCTCTCGACCGGCAACCTCGCCATGGCGGCGGGCATCGCCGTGGTCACTACCATACTGGCCAGTCTCTACCCCGCCTGGAAGGCCTCGCGGCTGCAGATCGTCGATGCACTACGGACCCGGCAATAGGAGCGCACCATGACTCAACTCCTCCGCCTCGCACTGCGTAATCTTTCCCGTAACCGTATCCGCAGCAGTATTACGCTGGGTGCGATCCTGTTTGGTGTTTGCGGCCTGATCCTGTCCGGCGGATTCGTCCGCGACATTTTCCTGCAACTGGGCGAGGCCCTGATCCATTCCCAAAGCGGACATGCCCAGATCGGCCATGAGGCGGTTTTCACCTATGGCTCCCGTTCACCGGAACGCTACCTGCTGGAATCACCCGACCGCCTGCGGAAATCCATCGCCGCACAGCCGGAAGTCAAGGATGTGATGGCGCGCATCACCTTCTCGGGCCTGCTCAATAATGGCAAAACGGACTATGCCATCATCGGTGACGGCGTGGAACCGGATGGTGAAAACCGCCTCGGCACCCATTTACATCTCGTCAGTGGACGCATGCTGGAGGGTGATGATGCATTCGGTATCATGCTCGGCGAGGGCGTCGCCAGCGCCCTGCAACTGCGGGTCGGTGACCAGGCCACCCTGCTGGCAAATACGATCTATGGTGCGCTGAACACCCTGAACGTTGAGGTGGTGGGCATCTTCCAGACCTTCTCCAAGGACTTCGATGCCCGTGCCGTCCGTATTTCCCTGCCCGCTGCCCAGGAACTGCTACTCACCGACGGCGTGACAAAATTCGTGGTAACCCTCCATGAGACTGCCCAGACCGATGCATTCACAACCCGCATGCGCCACCTGTTACCCGCTCCGCTGGCTGTATACGACTGGAAGCAGCTCAACGACTTTTATGAAAAAACCGTGGACATGTACAATCAGCAGTTCGGCTTTCTCAAGGCCATGGTGCTGCTAATGGTCTGCCTGAGCGTGATCAACACCGTGAACATGAGCCTGGTGGAACGCACCTGGGAATTCGGTACCATGCGTGCGCTCGGCAATCGCAACCGGACCATCGCCGGCCTGATCCTCACGGAATCCAGTGCCCTGGCCTTGCTGGGTGCCAGCATCGGCCTGGCCCTGGGAACGGCACTGGCGCTGATTATCTCCGGCATCGGCATCCCCATGCCACCGCCGCCCAATGCCGATTTGAGCTACGATGCCTACATTCGCATCGTGCCGGAGGTATTGCTGGAATCCTGGCTGATCGGTGTCGGGGCCACCCTGCTGGCGGCCCTGTATCCAGCCTGGCGATTCACGCGCATTTCGATCATCGACGCCCTGCGCAGCCGTGAATAACGAACACCCTGAACCGGACCTTGAAAGGAAACAATAAAATGGAATTCCATCGTCACCAACCGCTACTGAGCTTGCGCCAACTGCTGGGTATTATGGCCCTGTTACCAGCCATGGCCCTGGCGCCGCCCCTGTTGCTTGCCAGCGATGATGTCCCTGCCGGTATGGAAGAACTTTTCCTGTCGGAACCTCCGGCCGACGAACCAGCCGCCGTCACCGAGGATACTGTAGATACCACTACGTCGGACCTTGCAGCCCCTATGGAGGACCTGTTCGCCATTGATGGTCCGCCCGTGAGTGAGCAGCCGAAACCTCTGTTCACCGGCTTTTTTCAATCGGAACTGGCCTATAACACCGCCAATCCCGAACACTGGTCCAAATTCCGTAATTTTCTTGAGATCGGCACGGCAGGCAACCTGGACAACGGCATGCGCTGGAAACTGAGTGGCCGGCTGAGTTATGACGCGGCCTTTGACCTGGAGGAAGATTTCTATCCCGCAGCGGTTCGCAACAACCGCCGCCACGAAGCCGCTCTGCATGAAACCTATCTGGACATCCCTGCCCAGGAATGGGCCTTCCGCATCGGACGTCAACACATTATCTGGGGCGAAATGGTGGGGCTGTTTTTTGCCGACGTAGTATCCGCCCGCGACATGCGTCAGTTCGTTGCCCAGGATTTCGAAATGCTGCGCATTCCCCAGTGGGCCATGCGTGCCGAGCATTACGGCGAAAACGTGCACCTGGACGCCATCTGGATTCCCTACATGACCTATGACGAAATCGGCAAGCCCGGTGATGATTTCTATCGCCTGCCGATACCCTTGCCGTCCGGCTATGGTGCGGCCATCCTCAACGAGGACACCCCTTCCAATTCGCTCTCCAACAGCGCCTTCGGCCTGCGGGTATCACGCATGATCAAGGGTTGGGATATGTCCGGTTTCTACTATCGCAGCATGGATGTATCCCCCTCCTTCAGCCGTACCGTGGCGGGGTCGAATCTGGTGTTTCAACCGGAACATTTCCGCATCCAACAACTGGGAGGCACCCTCTCCAAGGATATCGGCCGCAGTCTGATCCTCAAGGCCGAGGCTATTTACACGCTGGACAAGCGCTTCTCGGTGACCGATCTGAGTGATGCAGATGGCCTGGTCAAACAGGATATGCTGGATTACGTAGTGGGACTGGAGCAGACCTACGACAACGGTGCACGCATCAATCTGCAGTTATTCCAGCGCTGGTTCCCCGATCACGTTTCCAGCATGATCCCCGATGAAGTGGAAAGCGGATACAGTCTGTATGCCACCACCGAATGGCTGAATGGCAAACTGCGTCCGGAGCTGACCTGGATTCAGGGGTTCAATCAGGGAGACTGGATGGCACGCCCGAAGCTCAACTGGCATTTCGCCACCGACTGGCGTGCCTCGCTTGGCGCGGACATCTTCGACGGCCAGCCCACCACGCTGCTTGGCCAATATGACGGTGCTGACCGGGTGTATGCGGAACTGCGCTACAGCTACTAAACGCTGAGGCAGAGGGTCTTCTGGATCGAGTCAAGCAACGACTCGATTTCCGGATGCAGACCCTCGAACAGTTCATCCCGGGAGATGTAGAAAGCGGCCCGATCGCCGTGATAATCCATCACGGCACCGGCCTGCTGAAACTGGATACCGAACCGTTTCAGATGGCGTGCCAGCCGCGGTTCCATCATTGCAAACACGCCGTCCAGTCCAGCATCCAGCCCAATCGCCGTTGCCGCCAGATATAATCCGAGCGCAATATGCGGGCTGTGCCGCTTATCACCCTGCTGCTGGTCTTCCGTATCAGCAATGGGACTGTTCTGCTCACCTTTACGCCGGCGGAACAATGCAGGAACGGCAAGGCGGGAAATCTCGCCGTAATGTGCACCCCTGGCTCGCAGTTCATGCATCAATGATGAATCCAGGCTTGGCCAGCAGTATTTTTCAAAAGGCAATAACACTGTCGCATCCAGGGCATCCTTGGCAATCAGGCGTACACAACCCGCATACTCACCGGAACTGCGGTGCCGGAGCAGACAGTGATGCGCAAGCGCATCGAACTCATCCCGCTCGCGCCGGTCAGGGAAACGACTGGCCTCCTCGTAGGCCAGTTCACGACAGTAGACTTCGTAGCGGATCCGGAAAACTTCATCCTTCAGGGATTGGGAGTCCGCCACGAGTACCTCGAAGTAATCGTGGAATGATGCTGATAGCAGGTTGGACTCCTTTAGGGTATTCATGCTTTACCACTCTGGCACCCGATACGGGAAATTGAATTCTTACCCAGACATATTGGCGGAAAAACAAGGGAAATCTTTACCGTCGGTTTAAAAAATTGAACCTGCCCCATAGTGCACCTGCAAATAATGGGCTGACCGTCTCCCTTTGAAGACACTTATATGCTATATATATCAGCCATTTATGAATTAAAGGGATATAAGTGTCGCCCTGACCGGACAATTTCGTCGTCGCAGTTCATGTTCGAACGCTTGGAAATGACCTTTGACATGCCCTAAGCAGCTGAACCATCATAGCTTCAGAAATCTGGCCCAGATATTGCTTAATTACTTAGCAGTTGTAACAGCAAAAGGGATTTGTAGTTTGAAGATGCCCAACCCTGCATCACCAGCCTGCCACTCAGGCCGCTTACGCACTGCGCAGAGTTTAGTGTTTACACTAGCTCTCGCAGAACGTCTCCCCGTCGTTGATCAACCCTTTTCCGTTGTCCGATTCCGGACCACGGCGTCCATAGGTCTCTGCTGATGGGAGTGAACATGGAAGGTTCTCGGCTATTTGATCACGAATACGAAACCATTCTCGCTGACACTACTGAAGGCCGTAAAATTCATCACCAAATCCGTTACCGTGTCTTTTGTGAAGAGACCGGATTTGAAGATGAACAGGCTTTCCCGGAACAGGAAGAGTTCGATAAGTGGGATCGCCATGCCATCCCGTTTATTGTACGTACCCGACAAACCAAGGAATGGGTGGCGACCATTCGTCTGATTCTTCCCGGAACCAAGCTGCCTTCCCAGCAGTTGTGTATCCTCGACCGTGGAGCGGTTGCAAAAATCAAACCCTATGAAGTTGGCGAAGTGTCACGCCTGTGCGTGGTTTCCTCCTTCCGGGGCCGTCGACATCACAGCCCCACAGGTCAAAGAAACATGCGCCGCAGCCGCGAACAGGAATCCCAGATCATTCTCGGACTCCTGCGCGCCACCGCTGCCTACAGCCGGGAGCAGAATATTCGCTACTGGTATCTACTCACCACCAATGCCCTCGCACGCATGATGGGCAGGTTGCACCTGCCCCTGCACCCCATCGGTATGGGCATCGAACACCGCGGCCGTCGCTATCCTTTCCTGGCGCATATCGAGAAAAGCCGGGCGCGCGCAGAACGTCTGTCACCCGACTTCGCCAAAATGTTCACCCACCCAACCCCCTATATGCGTTATAGCGCACTCACGGGGGAGGAATCGGAGCCGGTATGGGGTGAAACAAGGGAACTGGAGCTTGACCGGACCGCCTGAAAATAGCGCCCTGAATCAGCAGCTGACATACTTTCTGTGCACCGCTGACTCAGGGCCCTAGCGCAGGATCCCATCCTCGATGTGCACAACCCGATCGGCCATATCCATGACCTTCGGGTCATGGGTGGAAAAGATAAAAGTTGTGCCTTTTTCCCGGTTGATCCTATGCATCAGCTCCAGAATACTGGTACCGGTCTTGTGATCCAGGTTGGCGGTCGGCTCATCGGCCAATATGATGGCTGGACGAGCGATCAACGCCCGGGCAATGGCTACCCGCTGACGCTGTCCACCACTCAACTGGTTCGGGCGGTGGCCGGCATAATCGCCTACTCCGACCAGTTCAAGATAACGCTGCACGCGGATCCTGCGCTTGGCCCTGTCAAACCGGAATTGAAGCAGGGGATATTCTACGTTTTCCGCAGCGGACAATACCGGCAACAAATTGAAGGTCTGAAAGATAAAACCGATTTTCCTGGCCCGGAGATCCGCCAGATCATCCGGAGTCTTACCGGCAACATCCTCGCCATCAATAAGGATATGGCCGGTACTGGGCGTATCGATACAGCCAATCAGATTGAGCAAAGTGGATTTTCCGCTGCCCGAGGGACCGGCGATGGCCAGAAATTCGCCTGCCTCCACCTCAAGACTGGTTTCGCGCAAGGCCTGTACGCGCTGTTCGCCCAGCGCATAATCCTTACTTACTCCTCGTACCTGAACCACTGCCACCATAATCATCCTTTCTGTGAATGGTTTCATGCTAATGGAACGCTGCGAATTGCACAATCAGACTGAAAATACTGCCCTACAGGCCGATACATAACCAGGACAATCCATGAAGCGGCACGGAAACTCTACCGTCATGAAAGTGAACCGTATCTTACAGCTCTTGATCCTTCCCCTCTGCCTGTGGGCCTCCGGTCCGTCCAACGGCGCGGAAACTGTCGACGCCACAGCGATCGTGGAAAAGGCCGACCATATCCGCTTCCCGGCACAGGGCTTCCAGGTCGACGCCCGGGTCATTTCCATCACCGATGGCGTACGGAGCGTGAACCAGTATCGCATCCTGTCCCAGAATAAAGACAATACCATCGTCATGACCACCGCCCCGGCATCTGAACGGGGACAGACCATGCTGGTGAAGGGACAGGATCTATGGGTATTTATACCCAACGTATCGCAGGCGGTACGCCTGCCGCTGTCGCAACGACTGACAGGCCAGGTGGCCAATGGTGATCTGGCCCGCGCCAACTTCAGCGGCGATTACGATCCGGAACTGCTGCGCACCGAGACCATCGACAACAGGGAATATTACGTGCTGGAATTGACCGCTGTGAACCGGCGTGTCACCTATCACCGGGTTTTATACTGGGTGGAAAAGGATAGCTACCGACCGTTCAAGGCTGAATTCTATGCCCTGTCGGGCAACCTGCTCAAAACCGCCCACTACCGTGATTATGTGAAAATGGCCGGAGTGGAACGCCCTTCCAGGCTCTATATGCAGGACCCCCTCAAGAGTGGATCACACTCGCTGATGGAATACAGCAATATGCGGATACGTGAACTGCCCGACCGCTTCTTCACCCACAATTATCTGCGCCGACTGCAGTAACCACACCCGGCAGGCCGGGATACACTCCGGCCTGCCACCAGAAACAGATTGCGGTTACTGATTCAGTTCCTGTAACAACTGCCGCGACTGTTCCACCAGCGCATACTCCGTGTGTTCGGCGAGGAGATTGACCAGTTTCTGTGCTGCCGCCGCGCGCTGCCCTTCGTTCTTGAGCCACAGTGCATCCAGATATCGCGCATCAGGGCCACGGTGATTGCGGGTCAACAGGCCATCGATCAGCTCCCGAGCCTCCTTGCGCTTATCCTGCATCAGCAGCACGTGCACCAGCGTATCCATTATCAGCGGATTATCCGGCACCTCTTCCAACGCTCTCCGGGCATAGACTTCCGCCTGGGCGGCATCCTTGTTCATGAGTAGATAAGACAGATTGTTCAATGCCATCACCTGGCCAGGAGCCAGTTCGATGATTCTGCGATAGCGACTCACCGCCTCTTCTGTCTGGCCCTGCAACAGGGAGTAGTTCGCTCTCGCCAGCAGCAGGTGGATGTCATCAGGATGTTCACGAGCCCAGTCATCCAGAAGGGTTATTGCGGCTTTATGATCACCAGCGGCCCATTTCACTTTCGCCAGTTCGACCACCAGAGTGGTAGAAGGTGATTTTTTCATGGCCTCGGCATAGGCATGCGCCGCGCGCTCAGGCTGATTTCTCGCCATCGCCAGCGCTCCCTCCAGGACCTGGATTCGTAAATTATCGCTCACCTCTGCCTTGAGCTCTTGCAACAACTGCTCCACCTCGGCGAAACGCTTTTCCCGAATCAGCACATGCCCCCATTCCAGCCGCGCCTCGACATGCTTAGGCTCCAGTTCCAGGGCCCGTGTGAGTTGCTTTTTCACACAAACATTGTCATTGGTCCGATCGCACACCAGCGCCAGCCAGTAATGCCCTTGCGCGCGCTCGGGCAGCACATCCACCAGACTGGTGAATTCCACCCTGGCACTGGACCAGTTCTGCAGTGCCAGGTAGCTCTCGCCCACCGCCGCCAACAGACCGGGAGCACGGGGGTGACGTTCGCGTTCCGGCAACAACAATGTCAGTGCACGCTCCGGCTCTCCCTTGCGTAAATAGTAACGGCCAAGCTCGACCTGAAAATCGATCTGTTCCGGATGGGCCTTGATTGCCCTGGTCAGGGTTTCCACCAACGCCTTTTCATTTCCCGCGCGGGATTCGAGCAGCGCCAGGTACTGCAGTGTAGAAGCATGATCCGGATGGGCCTCAAGGGTCTGCTCATAGTGTTTGCGCGCGGAATCGAAATCCCCCTCCTCCATATCCAGCACCGCCAGGCGATGGTTCGCCGCCGGATCACCCGGATCCAGGGCCAGAGCGGCTTCAAAGGAAGCGCGGGCCGAGGCCCGATCCCCGAGTCCGAGCTGCCCCATACCCTTGAGCACCAGGGGCAACGGGGCCTGGGGATGACGCCCCGCGAATTCTTCCGCCGCCGCTACCGCTTTCGCAAAGGCGCCTTTATGCAGGTGCGCCATCACCAGCACAATATCCGTCTGCACCAGGTCCGGTGACTCGGAAAGAAGCTTCTCCAGCAACTGCACCCCTTCGTCGTAGTCGCCCTTGATGAGCATCCCCAGTCCCAGCTGGGACTGCAGTTCCGGGGAATCAGGGTTCAATTCCACCAGCTTGTTCAAATGCACCAGGGCTTCATCGGTGCGACCCAGCCTGAGCAAGGCTGAAGCCAGCAGAGCCTGCGCCCGGATATTCCCGGGATCGCGCGCCACGATCGGTCCCACAAGTTGCACCGCGCTCGTGGCCTCGCCACCCTGCAGCCGTGCGGTTGCCAGCAGGATGCGGCCCGGAATGTAGTTGGGATTCTTGGCGAAACTGCGTGCCAGGTACATCTCGGCTTGCTGGGCATTACCGGCGCCCAGGTGGGCCACTCCGAGTTGCAACACGGCATCCCGGTAGTCCTCTGCCATGCCCAGGACTTTTTCAAAGTGTCCCCGTGCGGTGTCATAGTGCTGCTCCTGGAGGTCCAGGATTCCCATGGCATACTCCACAGCCGGATGTTGGGCATTCAGTGTCTGCATGCGCGCAATATCCTCGCGCGCCTCGTCGAAACGACGCAAGCGGCTCAGTAATATTGCGCGCTTTTCCAGGTTTCCCATCTGGTCTCGATTCGCACCAAGTGCCTTGCCGTAATCATCGACCGCTTCTTCCAGGCGCCCCTGGTAATTGGCCACATCCCCACGCAGGCTCCAGGCGGCACTATCATGCTCATCCAGTTGCAAGGCCTCATCGAGCAGCTGCTCCGCACGGGAAAACTTCTGCCGCCCGGCGGCCACCAGCGCCTGCCCTACCAGGGGAGCCACCGATGTCGGGGAGAGCTTGCGGGCCTGATTGAATCGTTCTTCAGCTTCCTGGATCATGCCGCGCCGCATGAAGGTATCACCCTGGATTGCGAGAAGTTGCGCCTGCTGCTCATCGGGCACAGTGGGAGACCACTGGGCAGTGATGACCTCATCGTATTTGCGTTGTAGATACCAGGACCGTACCAGTTGCACCTGCACGGCATCCATGGGTACGCCCAGTTTAAGGGCGCGTTGCAGTTCCTTTTCAGCACTGGCTCCATCGTTGGCCTCAAGGTACAGACCACCCAGCATCATGCGCGCGTCGGAATTGTCGGGATTCTTCGCAATGGCATTCTTGAGCTCGAGCACCGCGGCCCGGCGATCCCCTTTCTCCAACTGTTCACGGGCACGGTAAACATACTCCGTGTCGCTGACCGCCGGCCCCACATCGCAGGCCACCAGCCATGACGCCAACATTCCCACCAGTACCATCCCCAGTAATTGAGATTTCATCTTCCTTTATATCCCCCAGATAAAAATGCTACGGACCAACCATTCGGATGGTTATACTTCCCAAACAAGCATGCGCAGTGATCGTTGATATATATCGCGCTTGTAACACCTGACATTCGTTCGTTGTTGTGCAGACCGCCATCCCCGTTACCGAAACACATCATTCCCCAGCCCACCCAGCTTGAAGAACACCCGCATATCATCCAGGTCACGCCGGAAACGGGGATGGATACCGGCCCGCATCTCCCGCAGCGCCGCGATTTTTGCCTCGGGCAGGGGTCTGTCAGCCGTTTTTACAGCCATCAGCAGCGGCACCTTGAAGGTACTACGCACCTCCACCCCGGCTGGCAGCCGCTCCCGCACCAATGTCTGGAAATCGGACAGCAGGAATGCTGCTCGCAGGGAACGCTCGTAATCCAGCAGCAACTGATGAGGGTCCCGATCTCGGTTCATATAGGCGAAAAATATAACCGATTTCAAAGATTTAAGCCTTGTGAAGTCCGCCAGGTAAAGCGCTCCTTCCGGGCTCAGTACCCGGCCGATTTCCGTGAAACACTGTTCCATATGTGCCAACGTCGGCAGATGGTGCAATGACACGGTGCTGATCACGCCATCCACAGAATGATCAGCGAAATCATCGAGTTTGGTAATATCCCCCACCTGGAAGCGGACGTTTTTGATCCCCATTCGCTCCACATGGCTGCGTGCATGTTTGAGCATCTCTTCGGACATGTCGATGCCAGTGAATTCAATTTCAGGATTCAGGGCCGCGATCTGTACCAACTGGGTGGCAGGGCCACAGCCGAGATCAATCACATGCCGACAGCCCTGTAACACCTGGGAGGCCCGGGCCGTGTGGAATAGATACGAGGCGGCCAGGGTACTATCATTTAGACCGGTTTCAGTGAAAGCGGACACCTGGTCGGCATCATTCATAATGGCATCCGGCTCCGGTTCACGGGGCAGGGTCCGGGCACTGAACAGCTCCCGCATGAAAGTAGGCGCCAGGGAGAGACGGGGTAAATCCAATGTAGTGACCTCCTTGAATCGTGTATCGGCTAAGCCTATAGGAACAGGTACGATTGTCCAGCGCAGTAAAATCGCCAGGATCTAACCGGGACAAGACCCAAAACGCATGTCAGCATATTTTACAACCAGCCTTTCCGGGCCCGCTCTCATTCCATGATTTTTCATTATTTATATTTAAATACAATTAGTTGAATATTTTGGCATGGAGGCTGCATACTAATAATCCCAGAAGTTAATATCCGGATTATTTAGCACGTAACAGACTCGCCGGGTTGAAATCATCAATTCTGGTCATTTGGGAAATTTAGGGAGATCTACAATGAAAAAATCACTGCTGGCAGCAGCATTACTGACGGTAGGGGGAAGTGCCTCAGCAGCTCCTTTCTACCTGGATATCGGCACCAACTTTGATGCCCCGGCAACCGCCCCCGCCATGGACAAGGTCTGCGATACCTGCACCTCCATGAAGGACGAGTTCCTGTTCACCTACGATTCCACCACCACCATCAACGACACCAATGGCAGCCTCTCCATTGATGCTGGCGACCTGCTGACCACCGATGGCGGTCTGAGTGTAGGCGGTCTGGGCACCAACCAGATCACCGGCTTCCTGCCCAATGAAACCTTCGGCAATGACAGCAACAACGGCTACGGCGGCAGCAACTGGCTGATCAGCTTCTCCATCAGCGGCCTGGCTGGCGTAGTAAACGGCGTTTCCGGCACCGGCGTACCCCTGTTCAGCTATGGCCCGGGTCTGCTCGAACTGTTCGTGACCAACGATGGCGTCACCTTCAACAACTTCATGGACATCGCGGTCACCGGCGGCGGCGCCACCGGCGTGAGCACCATCCTCACCGGCAAGGCCGATTTCACCAATGTGGATGCCGGCTTCAACGACCTGTTCCATTCCGGTGAATACAGCTGCCTGGGTAGCGACAGCTTCATCGACATCTGGACCAACTGCGGTGAAGGCGCAGGTGAAATGCTGGCCATCAATTTCTTCGCCAGCTTCGACACCAACATCTTCGTAAGCGACTTCGCTTTCGATGGTATCGACACCTTCACGCTGACCTCCAACCACGATGGCAGCGGTACCTTCTCCGTGCCGGAGCCGAGCACCCTCGCTCTGCTGGGTGGATCGATGCTGCTGCTGGGTGGCATGAAGCGCCGTAGCAAGAAAGCCTGATCACAGGCTGACATAGGCACTACCAAAACGGGCACCGCGAGGTGCCCGTTTTTTTGTCCGTCTATTTTGTGTGCGCCAGCAGGTATTTCACGTAGCGGAACATGAAACGCTGCAGTGGATTGCGGTTGCCAAAGGGTCGCCAGGTCTTGATGAGGCGGTTACGATAGGCGTCGAAATGCAATCCCCAGGGCGCCGCAATCACGTCGCCCCGCCCAAGCAAAATCTTCAATACATTGGTACAGGCCACACCGGCGGCAATCTCGATCCCCATGGCGGTGGATGGCACCTTTTTCTGCAGGAAATTGACCGAACTGCGATCCACCAGGTATTTTCGCTGTTGCACCGAGGGCGACACACCGATCACAAACTTGATGATCTGGTCCTCGAAGGAATAGCCATCCAGGCAGAAGTACTCCTCAAAACTCATCTTCCCCGGCATGAACACCAGAAAAGCGGTACCCATGCCCATCGGCGCCGCGGTGATGGTGGGAATCCCTTTCTCATAGCAGCGGGCAAACACCGCGCGACGGATCTCCAGGGCAAAGATATCCAGGCTATCGACATAGATGTCCACACCGTCCAGGAAATCATCGAGATTCTCCAGGGTGATCCCCCCTTTGAAGGCTCTGATATCCAGGTCGGGATTAATTTCCCGGATCACCTCCTCCATTACATCCACTTTGGGCTTTCCCCAACTGGACATGGAGGCGCCGTATTGCCGATTGAAATTGGGTAAATCAAAATCATCCAGATCGGCGATATTGAAGGCACCGATACCCAACCGGGACAGGACAATCAGATGGCTGCCCCCAACCCCTCCCAGACCACCAATGGCGACCCGCTTATGACGCAGGCTCTCCTGTTCGGCCGTCGTTACCCAGCCGATATTCCTGGAAAATGCCTGGTCATAGTCAAAGCGGTTCATCTCTGAGCCTCTTCCTGAAGAGCTTCGTACAGGGCCTTGGCCGCCGGGCGTTCTTCAAACTCCTGAGTGGAGCGCAGTGCTTGTCCCAGTTCGAGCCTGGCTTCCCGGTCGCGTCCGACCTTGTGCAATGCCACCGCCGTATGATAGCGGATCTGCACGAGATGAGGCGCCTTGACCAGGGCGTCCTGCAGATACGGAAGTCCCTTGGCAACCTGGCCATTCTGTACCAACACCCAACCATAGGTATCCAGCACCTCCGGTTTCTCAGGGCTGGCCTGGTAGGCCCTTTTTGCATAGCCCACCGCCAGCGCAGGCTTCTCATCCAGATAAATCCATGCCAGATTATTGAGCGCAATGACATGATCAGGGGCAACAGCCAGGATTTTTTCATAATGCCTGGTCGCGGCCTGATTATTATCCTTGCCCTGCAAGCTCATCGCGGCAAGTAGATGCACCATGGCATCGTCAGGGTTGTCTTTCAGCCAGTCATCCAGCAGCGCACTCGCGCGTTGCTCCTGGCTGGCCTGCACCATAAGGGCGTGATATCGCAACAGTCGTTGCTGGGAGCGTTCTCGTTCATAGGCCAGCCGCGCCTGCTCTGCCGCAGGGGAAAATTCAGCTTTGGCAGCCAGAATTTCGCCAGCCAGGGCATAACCCCAGGGTTGATCGGCATACTGCTTACTCAGTTGCTCTGCGTAGTGAGTGGCTTCGTCGTAGTTCTTTTCAAGCAGGTGGATGCTACCAAGGCTATACATGGCACCGGCATGCCCCTCATCCAGAGCCAGGACCTTTTTGAGAGCGGTCCTGGCCAAGGACGTTTCGTTATTTTTCATAGCTGCGGATGCAAGTAGATACTGAGCTTCGGGATTATCCGGCAACAATTCCACCAGGCGCCGCATGGTCGATACTGCAGCTGCACTGGAATCCGATGCCATCTGGGCAAGTCCCAATGTCCGTAAGGCATCCGGATGATCTGGTCGCTGCGCGACGAGCTCTCGCGCCACGTCGAGCGCCTTCAACGGCATGTTGGATTTGAGGTAATAGTCACCCAATAACACCCCCGCCTTCACTGTTTCCGGGTGTGCTTTGCGGGCCATATCCAGCCATGTCACCATCTGCCCAAGATCACCTTCTGAGCGGGCCAGTTCCGCCATACCGAACATGGCATCAAGGTTATTTTTGTCCTGCCCCAGAATATCCTGATAACGGGAACGGGCCTTCTCGGGGTGACCATCCACAATATCCATGCGCGCCAGATTAGATGCTGCAGGATAAAAATCCGGCTTGATTTGCAACGCACGCTCGAAGGACATACGTGCTTTTTCCGGTTCGGATTTTTGCAGATAAGCAGTTCCCAGCAGGTTATGGGGTACCGCATTGTCCGGCAGTTTTTCCACCAGGTTGGTCGCACTTGTGACAGCCTTGTCAAAATCGTGATTCTTCAGGTGAGTGAGTACCAGCATCACATCCGCCTGGAGCAGTCCCTGACCAAGGTCCACTGCCTGCTGCAAATCATCAGCCGCCTGCCTGCTATTACCCGCCATCAGATGTCCCACCGCCAGCTGAGTCTGGATGGCGGCTTCGTCCGGGGCCAGTTCGGCTGCGCGTTGCAAATACTCAATCCCCTTATCAGCGTCCGAACGGTTGAAATACGCGCTACCCAGCAGCCCCATGAGCTGGGCATCTTCCGGGGCCACTGCGACCGCCGATTCGAGCACAGTAATCGCAGCATCGGTCTGCCGGGTTCGGATCAGACTGGCTGCATAGAGTTTGATCGCGGGAATATTTTCCGGAAACTTACGTGCATACGCTTCCAGATAAGAGACACTCTGGTTGTACTGTCCCATCCGGTAATAAACGGTCCCAAGCAGCAACTGCGCCTGCGCATGATCCGGTAATACACCAAGTGTAAGTTGCAATGCCTCCTCCGCTTCTTTCAGCTTACCTTGTTGAAACCGGGCGAGCGCTTTCAGATAATTTGCGAGCGGATGTTTTGGCGAACGCTGCAGTACATACTCAATGTCCTGATTCGCAAGATCATATTTACCACCGGTGGCATAGACCGTAGCCCGTCCCAGGCGAGCGGGGAGATAATTCGGGCGCAGGGATAACGCGCGTTCAAAACGGTCCAGTGCGGCCTCAGGTTCTCCTTTCAGGCGTTTCAGTTCGGCCCCAAGCACCCATGCCTCTACATTCTCGTTCTCCAACTCCAATGCGCGCTGCACCCGTTCTTCGGCTCCCTCCGGGTTACCCTGGACAAACAAAAGCCGTGCCTGTCCGATCAGGGTATCCACATGGCGCGGGTTAGCCGTCAATGCATCGGCAAAACGCGCCTCGGCATCCGCAAGATCACCTTGCTGGAACAACGCCTTCCCATGAAGATAATAAAGTTCCGCCTGTGCTTCCTTGCTGCCTTCCCCATCGAGTGGGATCTCTTGCAAAACCTTATTCGGCTTTCCCTGCAGGAGCCACGCATGGCCAAGCAATGGCATTATTGCTGATTTCCCGGCACCAAGTGACAGAGCAGTCTCCAGCTCCTTTTCCGCCAGCACGCCATCTCCCTGTTCCAGATAAGTGCGTGCCAGCAGGGTTCTCGCCGCCCTGCTTTCGGGTTGGCGCTGCAACAGGTTTTTCAGCTGGATAATGGCAGCAGCGAAGTCTCTCTCGGCAAAATAGGCCTGCGCGTCGCGCAGGTAATCTTCGTCGATAGTGGCATATACGGGGCTGCATATTGCGCAGGTTATACCAACCAGTAACAAGCGAACGAATCTGTTCATGACTTCACCTTTCTGATTGTAATAAAAGTCCTGGACGAGACTTTTGCTCAGGCATCGAGTGGATCAAATCTTGATTTGGTGCTTTTTCACCAACGAATAGAACGTGGGCCGCGTGATACCGAGCAGCTCAGCCGCCTGAGAAACATTCCCCCCTACATGCCGCAGCGCACGTAACAGGGCCTGTGATTCGGCTGCATCACGCACTTCCCGAAGATTGAAGGGCATCGGATCCTGGTCCGATTCCGGAGTTTCCAGCTCCAGGCCATCGGCGGTAATCTGCCTGCCTTCCGACATGATCACCGCGCGTTTAACCCGGTTTTCCAGTTCGCGGACATTTCCTGGCCAGGGGTAGACAGAAATTGCAGACAGGGCATCCTGCGTAAACGACAGGCTGCCTTTCCCGTGGCGCCGGGATTGACTGTCCAGAAAATGATTGGCAATCACCACCGCCTCCCCGTCGCGTTCCCGCAAGGCGGGAATCCTTACTTTCACCTCACTGACACGATAGTACAGATCCTCGCGGAACAATCCTTCTGCAATCCTCTGTTCCAGGTTCTGGTGTGTCGCACAGATGACCCGCACATCAACGGGGATCTCGGCGCGCCCTCCCACCCGGACGATAACCCGCTCCTGCAGAAAGCGTAGCAGTTTGGCCTGCAGTGACATGGGCAGATCGCCGATCTCATCGAGGAACAGGGTGCCACCGTCCGCATATTCAATATTGCCGCGGGTCTGTTTGGCCGCACCGGTAAAGGCGCCTTTTTCATAGCCGAAGAGTTCGCTTTCAAGCAGGTTTTCCGGAATGGCGGCACAATTAAGCGCCACCCATTTCTTGCTACGGCGCGAACTCATATCATGCAGTGCCCGTGCCAGCAGCTCCTTCCCTGTACCACTTTCCCCCAGCAGCAAGGTCGTGACATCGGTCGGGCCGACCTTTTCGATGGTGCGACACACCTCCAGCATCTGGGGGCTGGTTGCAATGATGCCACCCAATGCCGACTGCGCTTCATTACGACTGAGCGCCCGATTCTCCAGTTCAAGTTCATGCAGGCGATAGGCTCGCTCAACGATGAACCCGAGCAATTCCGGGTCTACCGGTTTCTGGCAAAACATCCATGCGCCATAGCCAATAGCCTTTACGGCATTTTCGCGGTCATTGTTGCCGGTTACCACGATCACCTTGGTCTGTGGCGACATGGACACGATCTGCTGCAAGGTCGCGAGTCCCTCCGTAGCACCACCGGCATCAGGCGGCAGGCCCAGATCGAGCGTTACCACCTGAGGTTCATGCCGGCGCAATTCCGCAATCGCGCCTTCACGGTCTTCCGCGGTCACGACATCGAAATCATCGAATGCCCAGCGCAGGGCGCTCTGCAAACCCGGATCATCCTCCACAACCAGGAGTTTCTTCTTCACAGCGCTCAAGCCCTTATCTCCGTGTCCAGTTTCTGCATTCGTTCTGCCAGGGCCGCATCCAGAAGCGGTATGCGTATCGTGAACACGGTACCATGACCCGGTTTACTGATCACCGTCAGATCCCCATCCAGGGCACGCAGGTATTCACGACTATCGTAGGCACCGATCCCCATTCCGGTGTCTCCCTTGGTGGTATCAAATGGCCGGAACAGGCGATCACGGATAAATGCCTGATCCATTCCCATCCCGTCATCTTCCACAGTAATTACCGCCTGTCCCTGTTCCTGATGCATGCGGATGGTCACATGACCCTCTTTTTGCGTAGCTTCCTGGGCATTCTGGATCAGATTCTCGATGGCCGAAGTGAGGCGATCCTTGTCGGCCGTCACTTCCAGGTCTGGTCCATCATATTGCCACTGGGGAACGGGATGCTGTTGACTGCGCTTTTCGACAATGTCGGACAGCAGTTTCGTCAACAACAACTGGCTGGGCATCCCGCCCGCCATGCCAGTGCGCATCAGACGCATCAGGCGGTGCATCTTGCCAACGGAATGCTCCATGATCCGCACGGCATCATCGATGAAAGCCGGGTTGTGCTTGTGGCGTGCGGCACTACTTACCACCACGCTCTGCTGGGCAATCAGATTCTTGATGTCATGCAGAATAAACGCGGACAAGCGATTGAAGCCCTCGAACTGCCGCGCCTCCGCCAATGCCTGCAGTGCCTGCATCTGCGCCAGGTGACTCGCTGCCTGCATGGCAGCGGTTTTTAGCAGGTCTCGCACTTCCCAATCCGACTGCACCGCCGCCCTTGGCTGGGCCAACAATACAAAGCCCTGCAGTTCATCCCTGTCCGTCAGTGGAACAATGACCCAGGCATCGGGGATCGCCTCCAGCCAGGCAGGCAAACGGAGATCCTGATAAAAATCGGGGTCGGTATGAAATTCCTCAAGATTCACCACCCAGCCGGAACGCTGCAGAAACATGCTTAGGGATTTCAAATCCTCCGAGGCATCGACGACCGGTTCCGGCATATTCCAGCGCGCACGAATGCGCAATTGTCCACGATCATCACTCATCCAAAGCATGCCACCGGGACTCTCCACCAATTTTGCAATGGCCCCAATGACACACTCATAGGGATGTTCATCATCCTTGCAGGCGGAAAGCGCATGGGTGAACTGCACCCATTCATCACGATAATCGTATTTATACTGATAGAAATGCTTATTCACCAGTACGCGAAGGCGAGCCCGCAACTGGCCGGAAAACATCATCACCAACAACAGGACGCCAGCACCAAACAGGAAGGCGGCCTGTACTACCGACCCCCATTCCCCACCCACCGCCTGCAGGTAGTAGCCCACCACCGCCATCAGGAGGAGGTAGATGCCAGTACCCATCAGTGATGCGGTGTGATACACCACTTTCCGGGATACGAACATCTCAAATGACCATTCCGGATTTCGGGCCACAGAGACAGCGATCAGGGGCACCACAAAGGCATGGATCACACCCCGGGCCTGCCACAGGGAACTGCTGAGCTGACGAAACAACAAGCCATGGGAGTAAAGAAACAGGTCATAGGCGAACATACCGCCAATACCCAGGCATAGAAACTTGATGGCCCAGCGCTGCTCAGGAGGCGTATTGCGATAGAGGATTTCCACCAGCCATAAGCCACCCACCGCGAGCGCCAGATACCCCGCTAGCACTCCCTTGGTAATCGTAGAGACTGGCAACAGGTTCGGTGCCAGCTGAACCAGCAATGTCGGCATCAATAGTAATGCCGCGGCCAGGCTGTAGAGCGCTATCGGTATAAATACCAGCCCCTGATTTTTCCCCTGCACTGTGCGCAGCAGCTTGAACAGGAAGGCAAACCAGAGAACATCCTTACTGGTCTCGGCAAACTGGACCAGGATTGCCGGAAGAGGAAACTGGGTCTGTAGCGCAAGAGTGAGTGCCCATACCGTGGTGCCAATACAGGCCGCCACCAGCAACCCCCCCTGCAAACGGCCGCGCCAGCCGGTAGCCAGTAAGAGACTCAGCAGCAGGAACAGTCCCGCCCCAAGTGAATAGCTGATGGCTCCGATCAACATAGTCCAGATTATGCGCCTAAAGTCCCGTTAGATCGCTGCTAGCCATGCAAAATCACCGGCAGCCATAGGCCTCTTCCCACGACCGGTATACGGCTGGGAACCAGCATGTGGACCGCCCTTGTCAATGGGCGCCTTTCCCCCACAAAACCACTTCAGCCGTTGTCAGCAAGATCAATAGATCCAGAAAAATACCATGGTTCTTTGCATAGTAGAGATCGTACTGCAGCTTTTCGAAGGCATCCCGCTCCGAGGAACCGTACTGATATCGAATCTGCGCCCAACCGGTCAAACCTGGTTTTACCCGATGGCGTTCCCGGTAGTAGGGAATGGACTCTTCCAGCTGGCTGACGAACTCAGGGCGCTCCGGGCGCGGGCCAACAAAGCTCATATCCCCCCGCAGTACATTGAATATCTGGGGAAGTTCATCCAGGCGAACCTTACGGATGATCGCCCCGACACGGGTAATACGTGCGTCATTTTTCGTGGCCCAACGAGCCACACCATCTTCTTCCGCAGTTACTAACATACTGCGGAATTTGTGAATGGTGAAAGGTTGGTTTCCACGGCCTACGCGTACCTGATGGAATAGCACAGAACCGGCCCTGGGATTTTCCAGATACACTGCAATGGCCACCAGCGCCATGACTGGCAACAGAAACGGCAACAACACCAGAGCGAACGACACATCAAACAATCGCTTTGTAAAAACACGCATGATTCCCTGGTCGAAGCCGTCGGACAGAAACATCCAACTGGGCTGGAGAATATCCAGCAACACCTTACCCGACTCGCGCTCGAAGAAACTGAGCAGGTCCATCACCGCGACACCGTCCATCTTGCAGTCAAGGATCTCGTCCACCGGCATTGCATTCCGCCGGTCGTCAACCGCCAGAACGATTTCATCAACCTGATGCTCGCGCACATAATCCGGCAATGGCACATTCAGCTTTATAACATGACTACTGTTCACCTGTTTCTGGTCACCGGGCATCTGCACATAGCCCACCACCTTGAAACCAAGACGATCGGTCTGGCGGCGAAGATTGCGGATCATACTTGCTTTCTCGCCTGCTCCCAGCACTAGTACGCGGCGCTTGAGGACATCCTGGTCAACAGCCTGGAAAAAGTAATAGCGCAAACCAAGCACCACGGGGAACGCCACCACTAGCGCAAGGGCCAATGCACCACGCCCGAGAAACAGATCCGGAACCAGGTAATACACGAGTGTCAGAGGTACTATGCTGGCGATGAAACTGGCCGCCAATCGCAGCGCCATTGCTTCCATACCTTCACGGATATGGCGCTGATACAAACCCAGGGCAATCATGGTGACTACAACAGTCAGGGAAAATGCCAGGGTTTTGGGCATCAACGGCAGTACATGCTCACGCACCGCATTGCTACCGTATAGAAAACGAATCTCCACCCCGATACGAAATGCAATCCCCAGCAACAACAGTTCCAACAGCCCCAGCAACAGGAACGATGTCGGAATATAATGTTTGAAAATACGGATTGTCGCCATGATTGCACTGCTTCCTGCATTACCACCCGTGCTATAGCGCGGTGACTGCAGCCTTCTTGTTGCGGTAGTATAAATCTGCCAACTGTCCCAGCAGAGCCTTGTGACAAGCGTATCGGCCAGTGTGGCGCGATCCCTTAACGGCCGCGTCACATGCTGACTCGATACAGCAGAAATATAGATATCGGATTGCAAATGTACACCTTATCCGGCGCACTTGCCCAATACCCCCTTAGCAGAAAAATACTTCCATCCGAATGACGCCACAATCGGGTCAAATGTTCCCTATAGGTGTCCTTCGATGCCGTGGGCCTTCAGACCCCAGGCAAACAGAGACACCAGTTTCTTATTGGTTGCGCGCACTCGTCCCACCACAACCGACAGCAATCTCATCAGAATGCGGTAGCCCAGTTCAGGATTGGTATCAAAGAATTCCAGCAAACGGTCGCCGTCGATAACCGCCAGCTCCCCATCTTCCACCACACTCACACTCGCTGAACGCGGCCCCTGGTCAAACAGGGCAAGTTCGCCGAACAGTGCTCCCTGCGGCAGGTCACAAATACCGGGCTGAATGCGGCGCTCTGATTCCAGTGCGACCTCCCCCACCACGCGCACACGCCCCTGCAAAATCAGGTATACCTCCCGTCCGCCATCCCCCTCACGGAACACCATCTGGCCAGATGTAACCAACTGCCGCCGCCAGTGGATGCCTTCCTTGAAATCAGGATGATCAAACAGGTCTTTGATAGCTGCATCCAAACGGGTATACCTGCTAGAGAGATTGCCGCGCCGGCGCCGCCTACCGACAGGCTAAATATATAGCGGACGTCACCTGCGAGACTAAAGTCCTGCCTGTGAGGCTTGCCCCTCCCTGGACTGCGCCACGCGCCTCCGGCGTACCGCCCCTGCCAACTGCTCCATCAGCTGCTCGCTGTCTTCCCAGCCGATACAGGCATCGGTGATGCTCTGTCCGCGCTCCAGCGGCTGCCCGGGCACCACATCCTGGCGGCCTGCCTTCAGATGACTCTCAATCATGACCCCCATGATATGCAGATCGCCATCGGTGACCTGGGCAGCCACATCCGCCCCGACCTCCAGCTGGCGCAGATACTCTTTCGAACTGTTGCCATGGCTGAAATCGATCATCAGCCGCGGGGCCAGTCCGGCGGCCTCCAGTTGCTGCGCCGCCTCTTGCACATGGGAGGCGCCATAGTTGGGTTCCTTGCCACCACGCAGGATGATGTGGCAGTCCTCGTTTCCCGAGGTGGCGAAGATCGCGGAATGGCCCGCCTTGGTCAGCGACAGGAACTGATGCGGCTGTGACGCCGAACGAATGGCATCAATCGCCACCTGCAGAGTGCCATCCGTGCCGTTCTTGAATCCGACCGGACAGGACAGGCCGGAGGCCAGCTCCCTGTGCACCTGGCTTTCAGTGGTACGGGCACCAATGGCCCCCCAACTCACCAGATCGGACACATACTGGGGGCTCATCAGATCCAGATACTCGGTTGCCGCCGGTATCCCCATATTGTTCAGGTCCAGCAACAGCTTCCGCGCCTGGCGCAGCCCCCTGTTGATTTCGAAGCTGCCATCCAGATTAGGGTCATTGATCAGCCCCTTCCAGCCCACGGTGGTGCGCGGCTTCTCGAAATAGACTCGCATCACAATCAACAGATCCTCTGCCAACCGGTCCTTGACCACCTTCAGGCGTTCACCATATTCCAGCGCTACTTCAGGATCATGGATGGAACAGGGGCCGATAATCACCAGCAAACGGTCATCCTTCCCGTGGAGAATCCGGTGTATGGCAGCGCGGGTCTCATGGGTGGTCTGGGCCGCTTCCGGGGTGACCGGGAACTCATCCTGCAGTTCGGCATAGCGCACTACTTCGCGGATTTCCACGATGCGCAGATCGTCAGTCTTGTATGGAATCGTCTTATTGGGCATTAAATTCAAATGGTTATTGAGTAAATCTCAACTGAGATCTAGTGAGTGATCGGAAGTCTTGCATTATCGCAGATCAGCCGGGAAAGTGCATGGCCAACACCGTGCAAGCGCGCTTATACCCCTGCTTTGGAGAATGCTGTTTGATCGGTACCACCCTTATGTCACATATTTTAACATTCGGCTGACTACCTGGATCGCCCAACCCGCAACGCATTCACATTTTTAACAACAAATACAAAAGAATAAATGCTAGTCCTTCATTCCATTTTTTTTACATCCAGGTTGACGGAAAAGCTGTTTCACTATATTAGTGATTGTTTTTAATTAATATTTATGAAATGGCACGTATATTGATCAGGGATATAGCCAGTAATGACGCCTGAGAAACATCCAGTCGAATAAAAACAGTACACAGGAGAAATGGAAATGACTTCCACCAAAAATATCGCCATTATTCTGGCATCCGCTGCAGTTATGCTGCCCCAACTGGCAAGCGCAAGCCAACTGTCCTTTTTTGAAACCCAGTTTGATACCGACTGGACCACGGCCGGCTACGGCGGCATGCGTGGTGTGGGTACCGGTGACGTAAGCCTGTCAGGCGTCTCCGGCACCATAAGCCAGGCCTACCTGTACTGGCACGGCCCCACCAACAGCACGGACCCCGCAGCCAATGCCAGCGTGAATTTTGCCGGCACCGACATCACCGGTTCCAATATCGGCTTCTCCGACGATAATTTCTGGGGATTTGACAACAGCCAGGCCTACCGCGCCGATGTCACCTCCCTGGTCACCGGTAACGGCAACTACTCCCTGAGTAATTTCAACAAGACCGGCGTCGAGATCAATGGCGTATCCCTGATGGTGTTCTTCGATGACGGCGACAGCACCAACAACCGTGACGTGGTGCTGTTCGATGGCAACGATGCCAATTTCACCAATGTCTTCGACCCCCTCGGATGGGATATCAGTCTGCCGGGCATCAACTACAGTTCCGGCAATGCCTTCCTCAACATGGGCGTATCCGATGGCCAGGACTTCGGTACCAGTGATGACGGCAACCTCACGGTGAACGGCACCATTATCGCCTCCGGCGGTCTCTTCCAGGGCGATTCGGTGCCCGGTGGCACGGGCGGCCCCTCCAACGGCCTGCTGTGGGATCTCAAGGATTTCGACATCACCAGCCTGCTGACCCCCGGCCTCAACAACCTCAACGTAACCATGGGCAGCGTGAATGACGCCCTTAGCGCTATTCACGTGGCTATCGATCTGCCGGCCGGCGCCGCTCCCCAGCAGCCGCCGACCAACACTGTCCCGGAGCCGACCACCCTGGCCCTGGCAGGCATCGGTATGCTGGGTATGGGAGCGATTCGTCGCCGTCGCAAACAATAAATCAATACCCAACCCAGCTGTTAAAAGCCCCGCCAGCCTTGGCGGGGCTTTTTTATGCGCGCATCTTCACTGACATTAGGGCCTGTTCACCCTAATCCGACTATTGGCAGCACATCAAAAGCAGAGTAAAAAAGAAGCTGGTCCCGACTACCGCAACGGCGGCACCGCCCGTTGTGAACCACCTGGACGAGGAGCCCCATGTTCCGGCTGTTACTGCTGATTCCCCTGCTTGCCTTGAGCGCCTGCGCCACCATGCCCGAGTCCCTGTCGCGCGGCGGTCCCTATGTCGACGTTACCCCGGACCAGGCCCTCGATGGCAGCCACGAAGAGCAGCGGGTGCGCTGGGGCGGCACGCTGGTACAGGCCCACCCGCGCGACAAGCGGACCTGCTTCGAGGTTGTGGGCCTGAATCTGGACAGCCGCGGCGAGCCGCTGGAGAGTGACGCCACGGTCGGGCGCTTCAATGCCTGTGCACAAGGGTTTTTCGACCCCGCCATTTACGCGGCGGGACGCCAGCTCACCTTCACCGGCCGCATTCAGGGTACCGCCACCCAGATCATCGGAGAACAGGAATACCGCTTTCCGGTGCTGGAGGCGGACATGGTCTATCTGTGGCCCAAGCGGCGCGAGGTGATCTATGTGCCCTATCCGGCGCCCTACTGGGACCCTTACGGCCCCTATTACTGGCCCTATCGCCGGGAATAGAACATCCTTCCGTTTCAGCAATCCAGGCGCTGTGCACCACATTCGCCATGGGACAGGGATTGTTCCAGCGCCGTGAGTTTGGCCGCCATCGCAGTACCCACAAACAACTGCGGATGCGAGGCATCCCGCCGCTCGCGCACCTCACGTTCATTGATCGCCTTGATGGCCGCCTCCATCGCGGCCACCACGGAATACCGGTATGGCAACTGATCACGCAACACCGCCTCGCCGAAGTAGGTGAAATCCCGCGTATTGTCACAACCGAACGAGGTACGGTCCGGGGCGGACGCCGTGGCGACCAGGCTGGTTTCATCCCGCAGCGGGGCCACGAAACCGCCGGAGTAACAGGATGACACCATCACCAGCCGCCACCGGATGCCTGCCTCGTCCAGGTAGGACTTGAGCATGGCGGGCGTGACATCGTTCAGTGGCAAGGGCCAGAAATCCACTGCCAACTCATGTGCCTCACCACCGTGGCTGGTCAGAAACAGCACCAGGATGTCTTCATCAGGGTTCATCATGGCCCCGATCCGCTGCAACGCCAGCCGGAGATTGGTGGCGGTGGCCAACGGCAATCGCTCCCGCGTCTCCAGGTGATTGACCAGGTTCAGCGAACGCTGCGCACTACCAAAGCGGTCATCAAACAGCTGTCGGGCATACTGCACCTCATGGCGGAACACATTTTCACGTGCATAGGCGGCAAACCCCAGATAGTAGACATCCGTCTGCCCTGGCACACCGGGCAGCAATGAATCCAGTGCGTTCTCCAGTAAGGAGGGCTGGGCATAGAAAAGAGTCTCGGCATCCATCGCCCGGTAGGCCGCCCATTCATCTCCGGCATTGTCCCGCTCGGCACTCGAATACCACATCTCGCCGTACTCGGGAAAATACATCGACGGCCAGTACACCAGCACAGTGAACACCGCCAGACCGGCCAGAACAGGTAGCGAGTAGCGCCCCTGCACCAGCGCCAGAATCCGCAGCAAAACCGCCAGACTCCACACCACGTACAGCACACCCAGCGCACTGAGCAGATCGCCCCGGGGTCCGAACAGAGTTCCGCCGCCATAGCTCCCCAACGCCGCGATCCCATAGCCAACGGGAATAAGTACGGGCCCGGTGGCGAACAACAGGACACACAGCATCAGCAGCCGCTCGGGTACGCCGAGCACCCGCACCAGGATCACCGCCCCAAGCAGGGACAGGGCCACGTCAAAGCCCTCTACCGCCACGCCGTAGGCATAAAACTCTGGAACGGGAAACGCGACCAGGTACCCGGCCACGAACACCATCACCACTTCCAGCAGGATCAACGCCACCAGTTGATCGACGCTCACCGTCAGTCGGGCGAGCTCAACCGGGCGAAACAGGGCACAGCGTGCGCCCTGGCGAAGATTGTGCAGCAAATCATTCATGGGGATTCCGGTGTTTTTTTCGGGAGGAGAGGTACGCATACCTGGAAGCAAGGGACCGGGCACTCATATATCCGGCGAACTGGATTTCGCGCAGCCGCTCTCCTGTCGATGCAACCCTGCATTCAATAATAGACACGGATGGGCAAAGATTACTGAAACTCGCGTATCCCTTCCAGTGAAGTTACCGCGCCGCTCTCGATGGCCCGTTGCAGTCGATCGAAATCTTCCCGCGCAAGGCTGGAAGGAGCCGGTGGTGCAGGCTCCTTACTACCGTAGAAACCACCAAAAATTCCACCAAAGATCGAAGAGTTGCTCTGAATGGTCTCCACCGGCCAGCGTGGCCCGAAATGATACACCGCGGCATACATGACCCGTGCATTCTTCTCCGGCACCCCGGAGGCGCGCATGGCGTAATAGAAAGACAGATGCACCACCTCCCAGGTCCGCGTGCGTTCCTGGCAGGCCACATCGTGGATTACCGATGCATCGCGGTACTTGCCGGCAAAAGGAGACCCCACCACAGACCAGAGCCAACCGGGGATCGAGGCGCCATCCACTACATCGCCCTCCCTCGCCAACCAGTTCATGCCATTGGGATCGGTATAGGTAATATCCTCCAGCAGACGCATCTTGCGGCCATCTTCCAGCCACTCGGCCTTGATGGGTGCGGAGAAAGCGCCGAAGGGCTCAGCACTGGTGCTGACTGAGATGGATAACAGCAGTATCAGGCTGATGATCCTGGTGAGTACGCCCATGAGATTCCTCCTTGAATTCGGGAAGGCTTGATCCGGCCTGGGATCACAGCCGCTTGT
>CBDUHN010000002.1:0-160198 GCA_965367295.1 uncultured Gammaproteobacteria bacterium
AAACCCCACCCGGAGCAAGACCAAATAGGGGAACATTGGCGTGGCCCGCGCTGTTCCCGGGTAGGTCGCTCGAGGTGTCCGGTGACGGGCATCCCAGATGAATGACTGTCCTCGACAGAACCCGGCTTACCGGCCGGCTCCTTTCTGATTTTCGTTGTCCGGATTCATTCGGACGCCTTGTGTGGATTTTGCCGGGCTGCGTCTAATCCCCTGATCGTCAAGCAGTATGCTTCCCGGTACCGGCCCGGGGCAGCGTCCCGCCGTCATCGGTAATGATGGAAAAAAACCGGTAAATCAGGTACCTTAGCCCGCTCCTCAGTAACCGACAGCATTCCAGAACAGGTATGGCCGGCAAGCTCTATATCAAAACCTATGGATGTCAGATGAACGAGTACGACTCGGGCAAGATCGCCGATGTGCTCGGGGCTTCCCATGGTCTGGAACTGACCGACGATCCGCAGCAGGCCGATGTGCTGTTGCTCAATACCTGTTCCATTCGCGAAAAGGCTCAGGAAAAGGTGTTTTCACAGCTGGGGCAGTGGCGCGAATGGAAGGATGCGCGCCCGGACCTGGTGATCGGCGTCGGTGGTTGCGTGGCCAGTCAGGAAGGTGAGGCGATCCGGGATCGGGCGCCCTACGTCGACGTGATCTTCGGCCCCCAGACCCTGCATCGCCTGCCCAATCTGCTCACCGATGCGCGCCGCCAGCAGGGTGCCGTGGTGGATATCTCCTTTCCGGAAATCGAGAAATTCGACTCCCTGCCGGAACCGAAGGCCGATGGTCCCACCGCCTTCGTTTCCATCATGGAGGGTTGCAGCAAGTACTGTACCTTCTGCGTGGTGCCCTATACGCGCGGGGAAGAGGTCAGCCGTCCCTTCGATGACGTGATCGCCGAGGTGGCAGCACTGGCGGCCCAGGGTGTGCGGGAAGTGAATCTGCTGGGCCAGAATGTAAATGCCTACCGTGGCCTGATGGCCGATGGCGACATCGCCGATCTTGGTTTGCTGATCAGCTTTGTGGCCGCCATCGACGGCATCGACCGTATTCGGTACACCACTTCCCATCCCCAGGAAATGAGCGACAGCATCATCCAGGCCTACCGCGAGGTGCCGGAGCTGGTCAGCCATTTGCATCTGCCGGTGCAAAGCGGCTCCGACCGCATACTGGCCATGATGAAGCGCAATCACACGGCGCTGGAATACAAGTCGCGCATTCGCAAGCTGCGCGCGGCGCGTCCGGATATCAGTCTGTCGTCGGATTTCATCATCGGCTTTCCCGGTGAAACCGAGGCGGATTTCCAGGCCACCCTGGACCTGATCGATGAGATCGGTTTCGATCATTCCTTCAGCTTCATCTACAGCCGCCGTCCCGGCACCCCCGCCGCGGACCTGCCCGACGATGTGCCGCTGGAAATAAAAAAAGAACGGCTGGCCATTTTGCAGCGACGCATCAGCGATCATGCCATCGGTATCAGTCAGGCCATGGTGGGCAGCGAGCAGCGCGTGCTGGTGGAGCGGCCCTCGCGCAAGGACCCCAACGAGCTGTCCGGCCGCACCGAGAACAACCGCGTGGTGAACTTCGCCGCCAGCCCGGACCTCATCGGTCGTTTCGTGATGGTGCGCATCACGGCTGCGTTCCCCAATTCCCTGCGCGGCGAAGTGCTCGGCCTGGCCGAGCGCAAACCTGATACCAGTGCCGCCAGCTGGGGCTGATACCTTTTTGTTCATCTGAGTATACCGTTGGATCCTTCCCCCTCATCCCTGGAACTCGTGCTCGAACCGGCCGACAACGAACGGCTGGCCAATCTCTGTGGTCAGTTCGATGAACACCTGCGTCAACTGGAAGAGCGTCTCGAAGTGGAGATCAGTAATCGCGGTAACCATTTTCATATCAATGGTGATGCGGTATCGACCCGCGTTACCGGTACCCTGCTGAAGGAACTCTACGCCAGCACCGAAGACAGCGCCCTGAGCCCCGAATCGGTACACCTGTTCCTGCAGCAGGCGGGACTGGAGGATATGGTGGAACAGACCGGCGATGACAGCCGGCCGGCCGCCATGGTGATCCAGATCCGCCGTGCCAATATCCGCAGCCGCGGCCGGCACCAGCAGCAATACCTGCAGGGTGTGCTCGAAAACGACGTAAATTTCGGTATCGGCCCCGCCGGTACCGGCAAGACCTACCTGGCGGTGGCCTGCGCGGTACAGGCGCTGGAACAGGAACGGGTGCGGCGTCTGGTGCTGGTGCGCCCGGCGGTGGAGGCGGGCGAGCGGCTCGGTTTCCTGCCCGGCGACCTGACCCAGAAGGTCGATCCCTACCTGCGTCCGCTCTATGATGCCCTGTATGAAATGCTTGGTTTCGACAAGGTGATGAAACTCATCGAACGGAATGTGATCGAGATTGCACCGCTGGCCTTCATGCGCGGCCGCACCCTGAACGATTCCTTCATCATCCTGGACGAGGCCCAGAACACCACGGTGGAACAGATGAAGATGTTCCTCACCCGCATCGGCTTCGGCTCCACGGCGGTGATCACCGGTGATGTCACCCAGATCGACCTGCCCAAATCCACCGCCTCGGGACTCAGGCACGCCATTCGGGTGCTGGAAGGAGTGGACGGAATCTGCTTCACTCACTTTGATGCCCGTGATGTGGTGCGTCATCCCATGGTGCAGCGCATCCTGCGCGCCTATGCCCGCCACGAGACGGAAGAGGACCAGCATGATTGAGCCCATCATCGTGACCGGCGAACAGGCTACCCTCGACGTGCAGGTGGCGCTGGAGGCTGAAGGGTTGCCGAGCCCGGAGCAGTTGCTGCACTGGGTCGAGATGGCGCTGGAAGAGGCGAACCACGGCTCCGAGCTGGTGGTGCGCATCGTCGACGAGGCCGAGAGCGCAGAACTGAACGAGACTTACCGTGGCAAGACCGGTCCCACCAACGTGTTGTCGTTCCCCTTCGACATGCCGCCGGAGGTGGAGGAATTGCACCTGCTCGGCGATCTGGTGATCTGCGCCCCCGTGGTGCAGCGTGAGGCGGCCGAGCAGGGCAAGCCGCTGCAGGCCCACTGGGCGCACATGCTGGTGCACGGTACCCTGCATCTGCAGGGGTATGACCACCAGAACGATGAACAAGCCACCGAGATGGAAAGGCTTGAACAGCAAATCATGGCCCGGTTAGGCTATGCGGACCCCTACCACGAGGAGGAAGACCATACCCGGCATTAGGTTCCGTTTCAGGGACGCAGCGGTGTGTCGGGTATTCAACAATCCATGAGCGAAGATCGACCTAGTACGGGTTCCACTCAACGATCCTGGCGTGACCGTATCAGCCAGGCCCTGTTGGCGGAACCGAAGGATCGCGAGCAACTGATCCAGTTATTGCGTGATGCCCAGCGCCGCGCACTGTTTGATGCCGATGCCCTGGCCATGATCGAGGGGGTGTTGCAGGTGTCGGAGATGCAGGTGCGCGATATCATGATCCCCCGCTCGCAGATGGAAGTGTTGAGTCGCGAGGGTTCGCCGGCGGATATGCTGCCGACCATCGTGGAGTCAGGCCATTCCCGCTTCCCGGTCATCGGCGAAAGTCGCGACGAGGTGGTGGGGATCCTGCTGGCCAAGGATCTGCTGCGTTTCTTCGCTTCCGACAATAGCGAAAGTTTCAATATCCGCGAGGTGCTTCGCCCCGCAGTGTTCATCCCGGAAAGCAAGCGCCTCAATGTGCTGCTCAAGGAATTCCGTTCCAATCGCAATCATATCGCCATCGTGGTGGATGAATACGGTGGCGTGGCCGGCATGGTCACCATCGAGGACGTGCTGGAACAGATCGTCGGCGAGATCGAGGATGAGCACGATCTGGACGAGGATTATTACATCCGTAAACACAGCGAAACCCATTTCACTGTGAAGGCCCTGACGCCCATCGAGGACTTCAACGAATATTTTGAAACCGGTTTCAGCGACGAGGAGTTCGACACCATCGGCGGCTTGCTGGTACACGAATTCGGTCACCTGCCCAAGCGTGGGGAAACGGTCAGCATCGACAATTTCCTGTTCAAGGTATTGCGGGCCGATAACCGGCGCATTCACATGTTTCATTTGTCCGTGTTACCGGTACCCAAGGTGGAGCATCCCGCCGCCACGGTTTCCTGAGCCTGGCCAGCATGCGGACAACGCTCGGGATTGCGGTGCCGGCGCGGATGACATCTTCAGTCGTGCAGGGATGCGCCGTTGAATAATTCCGTTAACTGGAGTGCCGGCTGGAAAGGGGATGCGGCGGCATTGCTGGTAGGTGCGGTACTGCCGCTGGCCTTCTCCCCTTTCGATCTCCAGCCGCTCGCCTATTTCACCCTGGCCGGCTTCTTTCTGTTGCAGAACGGACTTGCACCACGCCGCGCCCTGCTGCGTGGCTGGTATTTCGGCCTTGGCCTGTTCGGCGTCGGCGTGTCCTGGGTCTATGTCAGTATTCATTACTACGGCAATGCCGGCATCGCCGCTTCATCCAGTATCGCCCTGGTGCTGGTGGCGGCCATGGCGTGCTACCCGGCGCTGGTCGCCTATGGCATCAGCCGAACCGGCACCACTCCCAACTGGATGCGCCACCTACTATTGTGGCCTGCCGCCTGGGTGCTCGCGGAATGGCTGCGTGGCTGGATACTGACGGGGTTTCCCTGGCTCAACCTCGGCTACAGCCAGATCGATGCGCCGCTGGTGGGGTTTGCCCCGGTGTTCGGGGTCTACGCTGTGTCATGGGTTACTGCATTGGCAGCCGGCTTGCTGGCGCAGGCCTGGACCGTGCGGCGCAGCTGGCAGTCGGGCGGCTGGCTCGGTGGCCTGCTGTTGTTGCTGCTGCTTGGGCTGGTACTCAATTCCATCACCTGGACCCAGCCCGACGGCAAGCGTATTCGCGTAAGTCTGCTGCAGGGCAATATTCCCCAGGACCAGAAATGGCTGCCCGAGCAACGTGTGGCGACGGTGGATCGCTATGCGAGCCTGAGTCGCGACAATAAAGCCAGCCAGCTGATCATCTGGCCGGAAACCGCGATTCCCGCCTTCTATCACCAGATCGAGGATGATCTGCTGCCGCAGCTGCAGGAAGCCGCCGAACGCTGGCATGCCGATCTGCTGATCGGTATCCCGGTGCTGGACCGGGACAACTGGCAATACTACAACGCGGTGATGTCCGTCGGCCGTAGTCATGGTTTTTATTACAAGCAACACCTGGTGCCCTTCGGTGAATACATGCCACTGCGGCCCGTGCTGGAAAATTTCCTCTCGGCGATCGATCTGGCGATGGCCGATTTTACCGAAGGTGCGCCGGATCAGACTTTGCTGCAAGGGGCGAAACAACCTATTGGAACCTCCATCTGTTACGAAGTGGCCTTCGGTGAAGAGGTCATTCGCTCCCTGCCGGAGGCCCGGTTGCTGGTGAACGTCAGCAACGATGGCTGGTTCGGCGATTCCCTGGCGCCGCACCAGCATCTGCAGATTGCCCGTATGCGCGCGCGGGAAACCGAACGCTATATGCTGCGTGCCACCAACACCGGTATCTCCGCCATCATCGATGACCGCGGCCAGGTGGAACAACGCAGCCAGCAATTCGAAGTGGCGGTGCTTACCGGCAAGGTGCAGCCGCGCCGTGGCGCAACCCCCTATGTGAACTGGGGGAACGGGCCGGTGGTGAGTGGTGCGATGCTGGTGTTGCTGCTGGGACTCTGGCGGACATACCGACAGAAAAAACCAGGAATAATGCCTGTGAAAAGATAATAACCCCCGTCTCACGGAGGGAAGGGGGCGTATTCACGCAGTGGGGTATGAATCAGGGGGCTGCTGCTGGTTCCGCAGGCGCTGCACAACAGGCTGACGACCTTGCCATGTGGGCCATGGTCGGACAGGCCCCGGCAGCTGCAGGCATTCAGCCGATCTGCTCCCGAGCCTTGTCGCGTACCCGCTCGGTCAGTTTTTTCATATTCAGTCCCTGAACGTTTTCCGCGACCACGACGTAGGGCTGCTCATCCTCACCGAGTGCATCGTGTTGGCTGAGTTGGTGATCGAGGACTTCGATGCCGGCATCGGAGGCTTCGCTGTCGGCACTTTTCCGGGTATGAATCCGTTCGCGCAGCAACTCGTCGGGGGCACGTACATCCAGGATGATGAAGGGCACGCCGATGGTACGGGCCAGTTTATGCATGAGGTCGCGATGTTCCCGGTTGAGGAAGGTGGCATCGAGGATCGCGGGGCAACCGGCATCGAGGATCATGTAGGCGATGGCCTGCAGGCGGCGATAGGTTTCCTGGGTGATGTCGGGGCGGTAGATACCCTGACCCACTGCGTTCGGTACCTTGTCGGAGTGGTTGAGATTGAACATGCGTTTGCGCTCCACGTCGGAGCGTACCCGCAGAGCGGTGATGGATTCCGAGAGCCGTTTGCTCAACCAGGTCTTGCCGGAGCCGGACAGGCCATGGGTGATGATCAGCGGTGTCATCTCTGGCGGGTCTGTGAAGCGCCGGGCAGTTTGGAGGTAATGGGTGAATACCTCATCCAGTTGCCGGTGATCCTGTTGTTGCTCCTGCCGCTGATGTGCCTGGATGATGGCCACCTTGGCGCGCACCATGGCACGGTAGACGATGTAGAAGCGGAGTGAGGCCAGCCCGAGGTAGTCGCCCGTGTGTTCGAGGTAGCGATTCATCAGGCGCATGGCAAGGTTCTGGTAGCCGCGTTGCCCCAGGTCCATGACCAGAAACGCCACATCGTTCATGACATCGATCCAGCGCAGGGATTCACTGAATTCCAACCGGTCGAACAGGGTGATCCGGTCATGGAACAGGGCGATATTGCCAAGGTGCAGATCGCCATGGCATTCGCGTATCCAGCCGTTGTGGCGACGTTGCTGGAAATCACCCTGCAGCACCAGTAGTGACTGCTCTGTCCAGCGCCGGATTTCATCCAGGGTGTCACGGCCTTCGGGATCGGTCAGCAGCGAGGAGATCTGGCTGAAATTTTCCAGCACCGGCCGGCGCACCTCGGCGGCTTCTCCATAGCTGCAATCCAGCGGGGCGGCTGGTGCCTGCATGTGGAAGGTCGCCAGCTGATCGGCCAGTGCATCGATATGCATGTCGCGCAGCTCACCGCGCTCGGTAACATGGTCGAGCCGCAGGTTTTCGTCAAACTGCCGCATCTTGACCGCATATTCGAGCAGCGGCCCCTCACCATCGAGTTCAGGGTGATGCAGGTCACCGGTGACCTTTACCAGTCCCAGGTAGAGTTCCGGTGCAAGCGGCTGGTTGAGACGGAGTTCCTCTTCGCAGTAGAAATAGCGCCGCTCGGGATTACTGAAGTCAAGGAAGCCGAGGTTGACCGGTTTCTTGAATTTGTAGGCGTATTCACCAGTGAGCAGAATATAGGAGATATGGGTTTCGATGATCTGGAACTGCTGCACGGGATGGGGGAAATACTCGGGTTTACGCAGGCGTTTCACCAGCGTATGAAGTTCATCGCTGCTGGCTACCGGATGTTGCCGCAGACCGGGTTGATGAACATGTACCACCATGGCCGTCAGGCCCCCTTTCCTAGTCGCATGAATCAAAACAGCGATTCAATTCGCTAGAGGGTATTCTCGGCAACAGGGGGGGAACCTACATTGATACGGGTCAATAAGGAGGCAGAAATGGCAGTAATATAAGCTACTGTGCAAATTCGGTTTTTTTTCGCATGGACCATTTCAGCAGGGGCGGGGCCATAAGGGTGGTGACCACCACCATGAGTACCACAGCGGAGAAGAGTTCGTCACCGATCACGCCGAGGGTCTTGCCGATGGAGGCGAAGATCAGCCCTACCTCGCCGCGCGGCAGCATACCGAAGCCCACCGCCAACCGGTTCACGCCGCGACCGGTGACCAGACCGCTGGCCAGCTTGCCCAGGATCGCCGCCACCAACAGGCCGGTGGCGAGCACGATGACATCCCAGTCCAGCAGTTTTTCCAGTTTTACCTGAATGCCCATCAACACGAAGAAGATGGGCACCAGGATCACCTCCAGGGGCATGACCATTTCCTTGATACTGTATTTGCGGGGCTGTTTGACACACTCCTGGTCGAAGTAGGCATCGTGGAGGATCACGCCGGCGGTGAAGGCGCCGATGATGGTGGCCAGTCCGGCCAGGTTGGCAAACCAGGCCAGCACCATCACGAACAGGTAGGAGATGATCATCTTGGCCTCGATGATGTCCAGGCACTTGACCATCCGCACCGCAAACCGAAGGAAGTAGGGACTCACCAGGATAGCGGCTGCCAGGAACAGCAGGGCCACGATGGAGGTCATGATGATGCTGGCGATATCGATACCACCGGAAACGACAATGCCCGTGATGATAGCCAGTATGATGAGGCCGAGAATGTCATCGATAACGGCGGCGCCCAGCACAATATGGGCCTCGCGGGAGCTGCCCTGCCGGATGTCTTCCAATACCCGCGCGGTAATGCCGACGCTGGTGGCACCCAGAGTGGCGGCGATGAACAGGTCACTGTTGGTGGACAGGCCCGGCATCAGCAGCCTGGCGGCGATAAAGCCCAGCAGGAAGGGCGCGATCACACCGACGATGGCGACGCGGGTGGAGCTGCCGCCGACGCTGCGCAATTCATTGAGATTGGTGTCGAGTCCCACCAGGAACAGCAGGAAGATGGCCCCGTAGCGGGAGAAGATATCTACGGTATGGGCCACCTGCAGGATCTCGCCGCCATTCGGACCGCGCAGTGCCGCCAGGGCCGCGCTGGCCTCATGGATGCCCAGGGCATGGGAGGCCGCCTCTTCGAGGGTTTCGCCGTTGAAGGTCAGTTCGATCATGTCGAACACCGCCGGACCCTCACGCAGGATCAGGATCAGATCAATGCCCAACAGGTACGCGACATTGCCGAGCAGGATACCCATGACCAGCTCGCCCAGCACCGAAGGCTGCCCCAGCCAGCGGGCGCCGAAGCGGCCGAGTACGGCAAAGAACAGGATACCGGTCACCCCGAGGATCACCGGGGCGATGGGATCGCTGTGCAGCATGGGATTGCCGGCCCAGGCCTGGCCAGTCAGGGCGCAACAGCCCAGTGTGAGCAGGAGGAATACCCGCAGGTTCATAGCAGTCCAGTGTAGTGAAACCCCGCCGGGGATATTGATCCGGATTGGCTTTGGTGTGAAAACCGGCCGCGCAGGGGAGCGGCGGGCCGTCTCCTCTCCCGCCGGGAGAGGACCGGGGGAGAGGGGGGATCAGGCTACCGCCAGGTACACACCACCCACGGCAATGGCCATACCCGCCACACGGGCCAGTCGCTCCGCCCGCAGGCGTTGCAGCAGCAGGATGGCGCTCATGCCGCCCAGCTGCAGCAGGGCCGTGGCGCTGGCAAAGCCTAAACCATAGGTCAGGCCCGACAGGTTGGCCGGCATCTCGGTGCCGTGGGCGTAGCCGTGGAAGAGGGCGAAGCCGGCGACCAGTAGCGCACCCATGGCGGCTGTCGGTTGATAGGCCAGGCCGATGACTGCGCCGAGCACCAGTACGGACAGCAGAATACCGGTTTCGACGAAGGGCAGGGTCAGTCCTGTAAAGCCGATGGCGGCGCCTGCCAGCAGGGTGGCGACGAAGGTCACGGGCAGTAGCCAGCGGGCCCGGCCGCCGATCTGGGCTGCCCAGATGCCGACCGCCACCATGGCGAGCAGGTGATCCCAGCCCAGTAGCGGGTGGGCGAAGCCGTAGCCGAAGCCGCTGGCATGCCCGGTACCGGTGTGGGCGAAGGCGGACAGGGGCAGCAACAACAGGGTGGTCACAATCAGAATCGAACCGGGATGGGCATGCTTCTTCATAGTGGTTTCCTTTCGCGCGTTTTCTAGGGCCTATTCACACTAACAGATCCGTGGCAGAGGGTCGTCTTCCAGTTCCTCGAGAATCCGTTCTCCGCCGAGTTCGGTAACCAATACCACATGGCGATGGGCGCTTTCAACGTGGCCAATGAGCTGCGCGCCTTTTCCTTGCGGTAGATCATGCCACAGCTTCAGTATGGTCTCTGCCTCGGCTTCTGCAACCACGGCGACCACCCGTCCTTCGCAGGCGAGGAACAATGGGTCATAGCCGAGCATGTCACACACCGACTGCACCGGATCACGCACCGGGATCCTCGCTTGTTCCAGATGCACGCCCATTCCCGTGGCACGGCTGATCTCGTGGGCCACGGTGGCGAGCCCACCGCGGGTAGGGTCGCGCATGAAGTGTACGCCTGGCTGCCCCAGCAGCGCGCGGGTCAGCGGCAGCACGCTGGCGGCATCGGAGCACAGTTCACCGCGCAGCCCGAACTGTTCGCGGGCCAGCATCACGGCAATGCCGTGATCGCCCACCGGGCCGCTGACCAGGATGCGGTCGCCGGCCTGAATCCGGTCCAGGCCCAGTTCCACGCCGGCAGGCCGCAGGCCGATGCCGGTGGTGGCAAGGTAGAGTCCGCCTCCCTCACCACGGCGCAGCACCTTGGTATCACCCGCCACCACCCGCACGCCGATTTCCGCCGCGGCGGCGGCCAGCGAGGCGATGATGCGCTCCAGCTGCGCCCATTCCATACCTTCCTCGATAAAGGCATTCAGTGTCAGGTAGGCGGGAATGGCGCCGGCCACGGCGAGGTCGTTGGTGGTGCCGTGCACGGCCAGGGAGCCGATGTTGCCGCCGGGAAATTCCAGTGGCTGCACGGTAAAGCCATCGGTGGTCATCATCACCGTGCCTGCACCCAGGCGGATGGGGGCGGCATCAGTTTGCACATCGAGTTCCGGATTATCCAGATGCCGCGCGAACAGTTCGTCGATGAGTTCGCGCATGTAGCGCCCGCCGTTGCCGTGGGCCAGGGTGATGTGCGTTTCCATAGCTCTTTCCTGTAGGTCGGGAGGTATTCCGGTCCGGCCATGGCCGGGTTACGGATGTCCCGGTGTTGTAATGTCGGCACGGGCTGCCGCCTCGATGATCTGTCCGAAACTGATGGCCGCATCATTGGCTGGCAGTGCCGCGGGCAGGTAGACACTATACCCGGCAGCCTGCAGCGCGTCGGTGGCCAGTTTCGCCAGCAATGCATTCTGAAACACGCCGCCACACAGGCCAATCTGCTGGAAGTCATGGCGCTGTGCAAGGACCAGGGCCTGATCGCGAATCCCGTTGGCCAGGCTCTGGTGCAGGTTGGCGGCCCGTTGCGCGCTGTGGCGTCCATTATCCATCAACATGGGCAGCAAGGGTGCCCAGTCCATTTCCAGTATGCCAGCTTGCTCCTGCAGGGGTAGTACAACCGGTGTGCCGGCCCCGGTTGCGATGGCCTCCAGTTGCATCGGTCCCTGGGCTTCGAAACTGACCTGTTGTGTCAGGCCGGCCAGGCAGGCGGCGGCATCGAACAGGCGTCCCGCCGCGCTGCTGTGCGGTGCATTGATGCCACGCTGCCAGGCCTGTTGCAGCAACGCGGCATCCGCAACGGGGGGAACGTAGGCGATGCCCTGCTCCCAGCACAGGGCCGCGGCACTGCGCCAGGGTTCACGTCCGGCGCGGTCACCGCCCGGCAACCGGAACGGGCGCAGGCTGGCCACCCGTTGCCAGTGTCCCGGCCGGCCGCAGAAGGTCTCGCCACCCCAGAGCTGTTGCTGTTCGCCGAGTCCGGTGCCATCCCAGGTAAAAATCAGCCATGTACCTTCCCGGGCATATTCACCGGCCAGTGCACTGGCGTGGGCATGATGATGCAGCACCGGCTGTACCGGCAGGCCGTGACGGCGTGCCCAGCGGCTGGTGCTGTAATCCGGGTGGGCATCGCAGATTACCTGCTCGGCGCGCACCTGATACAGCTGCTGGAGATCCTCGACCAAACGATGGAATACCGTCAGGCTCCGCCTGGTGCCCATGTCGCCGATGTGAGGCGAAATCACGACACGGTCCTGCCAGGCCAGGGCGATGGTGTTTTTCAGGTGCGCGCCAACGGCCAGCATGGGTTGTGCGACGGGGGTTTTGAGCTTCATCTCCAGGGGTGCCGTGCCGCGACCGAGCCGCAGCGGGCGAGGTTTGCCCATGATACTGCGGAACACCGAATCATCCGCCGGCCGTACGATGGGACGGTTGTGGTGCAGGAATCCGTCGGCAATGGCCGCCAGTCGTTGTTCCGCTTCCCCGTTATCCGTCAGCACAGGCTCGCCGCTGAGATTGCCGGAGGTCATCACCAGCGGTGAGCCGAAATCCCGCAGCAGGAGATGATGCAGCGGGCTGTAGGGCAGCATCACGCCGAGTTCGCGCAGACCCGGAGCCAGTAATGAAGAGAGTGGGCAGCCGGCGTTACGCGCCGCCAGTACAATGGGGCGTTGCGGACGCTGCAGCAACTGCTGTTCTTCCGCATCGAGGCTGACACTGGTCCGCAGATGATCAAGACCATCCGGTCCCGCCAACGGAAACATGACGGCCAGGGGTTTGTCGGGGCGCTGCTTGCGGGCGCGTAACCTGGCGACGGCCGTATCATCGGCTGCATCGCATACCAGGTGGTAGCCGCCCACCCCCTTGATGGCCAGCACCTGCCCGGCGCGCAGGCACTCAATGGCCCGCTGTAGCGAGATGTCGTTACCCGTGACGGTGGTCTGGTCCGGAGCTGCAAACGTCAGCTCCGGACCGCACATCGCACAGGCAATCGGCTCGGCATGAAAGCGACGGTCGAGTGGATTCTCATACTCGGCGCGGCAGGCGTCACAGAGTGGAAATTCCACCATGGCCGTATTGGGCCGGTCATAGGGCAGGGTGGTGATCAGGGTGTAGCGTGGTCCGCACTGGGTGCAATTGGTGAAGGGATAGCGATAACGCCGCTGCTGCGGGTCATCGATCTCTGCAAGACAATCAGCGCAGGCGAAGTAATCCGGCGGCAGGTGGATTCGGGCCGGGTGCTGGCCGCTGCTGTGCCGGATCTCGAAGCCGGATTGTGGCTCCAGTACCAGGACTTCCTCGTCGATGACTTCGGGCTGTGCCAGGGGGGGTGCCCTCTGCAGCAGGTCGGCCCGGAAACCCTGGATGGCCTCCGGCACACCCTGTACCACGATCTCCACATCCCCGAGCCGGTTGCAGACCCAGCCCTGCAGGCCTCGGGCAATGGCGATGCGATAGACAAAGGGACGGAAACCGACGCCCTGTACACGACCGGCGAGGGTGAGGCGCAGGGTATGTAGGGAAGTCTGCATACTTCCGGTGTCGTGGTTGATCATGACATGGCTTGACCAGAAACGGGGCTGCGGCTGATCGTAACATGACCGGTATACCAGTCAGCAGGGATGTTTCGGCTGACTATACTTCAATTGTCCTGCAACCTTGGGAGTCTACGACAATGCGCAAATCGATTCTGAAGACCGGTGTGGTCTGCACCGCCCTGATTCTGTCCGGCGCCGTGATGGCGGCTGACGAGGACATGATGGATGGAAATGACATGACGACCTTTGAAGGTATTGATACCGATGGCGATCACTACATCAGCAAGGAGGAAGCGGCTGCCAGGGAAGATCTCAGTACCCACTGGGAGAGCATCGATACCGACCACAATGGCCGGTTGAATAGTAGTGAATTCAGTGCGTTCGAGGGTGAAGGGCGGTTTGTTCCGCCGGATGAAAACGAGATTCCGGAACCCGGCGCTGCACCCTACGATCCCGGAAAAAATCAGTAAGACCCACTACGGAACAGATCGGCATATGCCTCTTCCCTTCCAGGAAGGGGCATGCCGCTCCGTTGCGACTTACATGCCTCAACGATGGAACTCACCTGAACGTTCAGGTTGATAAAGAATGTCTTCAATCCGGACCTTGAGGCTGCCACCACCGGGTTTCGGCCACTCGATCTCATCCCCCTGGGACAAGCCGAGCAGGGCGCTGCCGACCGGGGCAAGGATGGATATTGTTTCACCACTTTGATCAATATCCTTCGGGTATACCAGGGTCAGGCAGAAGTCTTTTCCCGAGGGAGACACTTTGAATTTCACCCTGGAATTCATGGTTACAACGGAGGGCGGCATATCCCTGGAGTCAATCACTTCAGCCCGCTCCAGTTCCGCTTCCAGATCTGCTTTCCCGGGGAAGGCATCATCGGCAAGAGAGGCCAGCAGTTGCTCCAGTCGCTCCGCATCCTGCTCTGAAATCATGATGTTCGGTTTTGTAGTCACGACATTACTCCCTAACCAGTTCATGCAAATACACCGGATGCAATGATCCAGGCGCAGCTTGTCAATGTCCCATCGCGTCGGCAGACCGGATCACGACGGGCGGTTCTTGCTCTGTCACTGAGGAATATATGAGTTGGTGGTCACCAGAAATAACGGTGTACGCGGCTGCGCACTGACGCCATTACGTGCTGTAACAGATCGGAATGCCTTTGCGGGACAAGGTGGGGATCACGCTGGGTACACCCGCGCAAACAGGGCTTTCCGGTAAAACCACAGGCAAGTAGTTCATGCGCGTCCCTGTATTGCTCATCGGCATTGTAGCAAATAGCCATTTTTTTCAAATGGCGATAACAGCATAAGGGGTACGGCAGCCGGCGGGCGATGGTGATGTGTCACCAGTTTCTGCGGCAGCAGGCCGGCTTTACCGATCCTGTTGATCCGTGAGGAGCGTTATCGTTGTCGCAGCAGTGATTTTGTCGATATCCAGCTGCACTTCGCAGTACTCGGTCTGTTCGCACACCGGCGTCGGGTCATCGGCACAGCAACTTCCCGCAATAATGCCTGCATAGAAGATCCCGGTTTTCGCGCGAATGACATCCGCTGTTTCCGTAATGTGCAGGATCACCACGCTGATATCGCTGTCGCTGACATGACTGCTTTGCGATAAGCCTTCCTGTAAAGGGAGCAGGCCCGTATCGATGGCCTGTATTTCCTGCTTCAGGGCATGTTCGAAATCGGGGCTGTTCCAGGCGTCCAATGCAGCTGAAAGATGAATCATGATCGCACTCCCGTGCTGGATGCCCTGTCTGCCGCCTCGTCCGGGGAGGGATGGCCTGGAGTCCAAGGCAGACCACCGGCCCTGGAATGCCCGACTCCGATTGTGGTCATACAGTATGAAATGCCGGTCGATGGAGACTGTATACCTGGCCAATAAAAACGGCAAGACCGCCCGGTCTGCTCACCGCGACGGAAGCCTGCGCCCTGCACGAGGCCGGATGGAGTGTGGCGTGCTCAGCAATAATCCTCCGCTGCTGGCGTCACCGGTTCCGGTGCAGCCCCATAGAGCCGCGCAAGCCTGTTGTCAGGTCGAAAGACCTTTTGATTCCAGGAATGCATCAGGGACATCGGCGATTTTCCGGCCGACAATGGCAAAATAATACAGTGGCTCGCCTTCAATCGATAACCTGTGCCGATAGCGTTCGATGTGATAGACATCGAGGTATTTGGAGAAGATCAATTCCCGAATCATTCTCGAAAAGCCTGAATCATCGCTGATGTCAAAGAAGGTTTCCTTGATGTTGAACGCTACCCATGCCTCGCTTTTGATGATGTTGAACGCTTCAATAAAAGCCTTTACCGGTATGTCACCGAAACCGAGCGCGGCAACCGTTACCATACAGTCACACTGCCAGGAGACTATTTCTTCTTTTTTCTCATCTTCCAGATGGGTGAAATCCTCCACGTAATATGCGTCATAGATTCCGGGCCGGTCGCGAATGGCCGCATCGTAGGCTTCCGGGATGATGTCGACGCCTATCAGGCGCGAAACACCATGCTTTTTCAGTTCCTCGCCCATCATGCCATTGCCGGCACCTAAATCCAGTACACGAAGCTCGCTGAAATTGACCTGGGACTGTTTTACCGCGGCTTCGAGGATGGAGGCTACCTTGCCTGGCGATGTGCATTTCAGCCGGTCATAAAAGATTTGTTCATAGAGACCGGGCACCTGGTAGATTTCATCGTAGTCATGGAAGCGTATTTTTCTTTCTCCGCTTGAGTTGTGGAGATAGAAATAGGCCTCGTCCTGGTTCAGGTGAGATGACTCGGCTATCGGGAACTGGATTCGATGTCTTTTCTGCATGGTTTCCTCAGTCTGGTTTGGCTTGTATATCGATCCGGCGCATCAACAGTCGTCGGCAGAAGCGTAACGAACCGGCGTGTAAACGGCCTGACGCCCGGGGGCGTGGTTTCGATTGACTACGGAGATGACGCTCTATACTGCATGGCGTCTTTGCACCAGGTCTGTATGGCCTGGTGTCGGGATGTAACATTGAGTGGCATCAAGTGTTACGGGTACGGTGTTGACCTGTAGGTATACCGGGCCAACAAAAAAGGGTGAGACCCCGAAGAGTCTCGCCCTTTAGCCTCACCCCATCAGGGGTTGAGGAGGGCCTGCATGGTATGTACTGCAGGCCACGTCGTGATTCAATGCTCAGATCGCGACGATGTTCTCAGCCTGGGGACCTTTCTGGCCCTGGGTGACCGTGAACTGGACTTTCTGGCCTTCGGCCAGGGTTTTGAAGCCCGAACCGGAGATGGCGCTGAAGTGGGCAAATACGTCAGGACCATTTTCCTGCTCGATGAAGCCAAAACCTTTGGATTCGTTGAACCATTTGACGGTGCCGGTAATAGTGGACATAGCAATTCCTATTTCATTCAAGAGTAATTAAAGCCCTGGAAGGGCCGGTGTGCTGGAAGTGGTGCGATTACTTATGAAGAACAGGACGAGGTACAAAGAAGGGACGTCGAAATGGTGAACATAAATACAAAGCATACTTTCAAGCTCGATCGAGTATATAGGGATCCAATCCGAAGTCAACGAGTATTTCCGGCGTCCCGCTCCCTTGGGGCGGCTTACACTGCGGGGAGAGACGGGGGGTAAAAGGCCCCGCCCGGTTGTCCCGGGCAGGGCCGATCCTGGCGCTGCTAGCGAGCGAGCAGTTCCTTAAGGGAATCGTCGATGAATTTCACATCGACCTGGTTGACGCCCGGGCCACCCGCGAAATGGCCCCAGATGGAAGGAATGGGACGGAATTCCGCGTTGGGCATGCAGCTGACTTCGTACTCACAATCTTCGGGCGGGAAGTAAAGGTCCGTTTGACTGGGCATGATCATCGCCTTGCAGGTCATGGCGGCCAGGGCCTTTTCGAAGTTGCCGTTGTACTTGGGATTGGCGCTGATGTCGCCATACTGCCAGCTCCAGAGCATTGCCAGCAGGTTGTTTGCATCACGGTCCAGGAAGAACCCTTCCCAGAAGGCCACCAGGAAATCCTCCAGCGATGAATAGCCACACTGGAGATACAGCTTCTCGCGGTAGAATGCCTGCGAGAAACCCCAGCCGGCATAGACGCGGGCCATGGCGCGCAGCCCCTTGGCTGGCGGCTCGTCATACCAGCCGTGATCCCAGGCGGCATCGGCCGTCAGTGCGGCCTTGACGCCTTCGAGAAACACGAAGTTGTGTACCGAGGTCCTGGCCGATCCACAGAATGGTGCGATGCGCTCCACCATTTCCGGATAGAGAGCACCCCACTGGTAGGTCTGCTGTGCTCCCATGGACCAGCCGGTGACCAGGGCGATCTTCTCGATACCGAACAACTCCGTCACCAGGCGATGTTGCAAGGTTACGTTGTCGTACAGGGTGATGTTGGGGAATCGGGCCTGGTTATACGGTACCGGCGTATTGCTCGGTGAAGACGACAGGCCGTTGCCCAGCATGTTCGGGATAATGATGAAGTATTTTTCCGGGTCCAGCGCCATGCCTTTCCCGATCAGCCACTCGTTGTCATAGTGCTGACCCGAATACCAGGTTGGGTAGACAATGACATTGTCCTTGGCCGCATTCAGGGTCCCAAAGGTTTTATAGGCCAGCTTTGCATTACGCAGCGTCAAGCCGGACTGAAGGACCACATCACCTAATTCGTAAATCTTGTAATCACTCACTTCTACTACTCCTACGTCGTTACGCTGAACTACTCTTGAGAAACGGATTTCCGTGCATCTCCCTTCATGCCCATGATGACCAGATAGGCCAGGCCACCCACCAGTGCAGCGGAGATGGCGGTGGAAAGATGTGATGCGGATTTCTCGACGATGAATGCCACCAGGGAGCCGGCAATCCAGGCAATGAATGCCTCCGGACGCCAATCGGTGTCGATTTCCGAATCCTTGCGGGAGAAATACTGGTCAACCAGAACGATGGCGCCGATAGGCGGCACGATGATACCCAGCAGGCTGAGCCATTCGATGAAAAAGGCCCATACATTGGTTGCGGCAATCGCGATACCGATCAGGCCCAGGACTACCGCCATCAGGCGCATGTGACTTTTCAGTATGCGCGACCAGCCGGTTGCGGCGTTATAGAGGCAGTGGGAACAGACAGAACCCAGGTTCAGGAGCAGGAAAACAAACGCGATGATGGCCAACCAGCCGATTTCCGTGCCTACCATGTAGCCGAACATGTTGTCGCCACCGAAGGGGTTTGCATCGGGAACCGCCAGAGCGGCAGTCATTACGCCGCCAACCAGCATGGCAATCAGGTTGGCAAACGGAAAGGCGCTGAAGGTTGCCACCAATGAACTCTTGGTGTCGGCTGCCCAGCGATTGAAATCAGCGGATACCGTACCCGCATCAATAAACAGCGCGATAACCACCGTCAGTCCGACGCCAAAGGCCATCGGCATTTCCGGATTGTTACCCGCATAGGAGAAAATCGCGCTCCAGGTCGTGGTGCTGGCGGCATCGAGCGCGACCCAGCTCCCGAGTACGACAAACAGCGGTACCGAAAGGACACCGATCCAGTGCAGCCCGCGGACCCCGACAAAGGTGATGCCGATATATAGCAAGCCCGCAATCAGGGTCATTGCCACGTAATTCAATTCATAGGCGTTGCTGATCAAGGCTCCCGTGATACCCGTCTGTACGGCATACCAGCCAAGTAGCAGTGTGGACAATAGCCCGGAGGCCAGCATGTATCCCTTACGGCCGAAGACGATGCTGGCCAACAGTGCAAAGCTGTACCCTTTGCGTGTGCCGAGAACGCCGAGTGCGCCAACATAACCCAGCATGATCAGGTTCCCGATAATCATTGCCCACAATGCGCGCGTGAAGCCCATACCCAGTACCAGAATGGAACCGGTCATGGCACCGGTGATAATCATGGGGAAGCCAAGCCAGACCATACTTACTGAAAACATGCTCCGTCGTGCTTTTTGGGGTACGGCGCAGTGCTCGTATTCCTCGCCAAGTACGTGGTCAACCTCTTCCTCGATGTGTTCGAGTTCGTCGATGAGGTGTTCCTCGTAGGGGATGATTTTCGAGGGGTCTCCCCCGGCAGGCGCGTGCTTTTCGTACATCTGGGCTCTCCAACTACGGTGCATGGATCAAATGCCGCGACCTGCCTGACGGGCATTGCCAGGAAGCAAGACACCTCATGACAGGGGCGCAACGACCGATGCAGTGCTGCAAGAGACGTACCATTAAATCATTAAATAGTAATAAACAGTTAAAGCAGTGGGTTATGGAGAATGGTGCAGAAAATTTTCGTGATCCACTTTCATCATTGCCCTCGGTTTGTGCATTCGGGGTGTGAACGCGGGTGCATCCTGATCAGAACAGTGCGCCAGGGCGAAGGGATGTTTGCTATGTGTGTTACCGCGTAGCGGAAAGGGCTGTGTTGACGTCTCTATGCCGTATTCGTGCATTGCCCAGGGTGATAGCCGGAAGTTGCCTGCGGCGTTCGCTCACGGGCTGCATAAACGGCTGTGATAATGGAACAGGCTTTTGATGGAATGATGCCCGGCAAGGATTTCCTTTGGCGCCAATGACGAGATAGCCTGGTTTCCAGGTATGGAAGTTAGCGCGTAGCCCGAATGGATTCGGCCCTGCGAAATCAGTGCAGCTTGATTTCCGGGTGTACGGTGGCGCGGAACAGGTGCGCGATGCTGAGCATCATGGTGCGGTAGAAACCGAACAGGGCGAGCTGGTGCAGCTTGTAGAGGGACAGGTACACCATGCGGGCGAAGAAGCCTTCGATCATGACGCTGCCGGTGAGGTTGCCCATCAGGTTGCCGACGGTGCTGTACTTGCCGAGGGAAACCAGTGAGCCGTAGTCACGGTAGCGGTACATGGGCAGCTCACTGCCGTGCAGGCGCGCGCACATGGTGCGCACCAGGGTTGAAGCCTGCTGGTGGGCGGTCTGGGCACGAGGGGGTACGTTGCCCTCCTTGTCCGGATAGGGGCAGGCGGCGCAGTCACCGAAGGCGAAGATGTTTTCGTCACGGGTGGTCTGCAGGGTGGGTTTTACCACCAGCTGGTTGATGTGGTTGGTTTCCAGGCCGGCCAGGTCCTTGAGGAAATCCGGGCCCTTGATGCCGGCGGCCCACACCTTCAGGTTGGCGGTGATCTGCTTGCCGCTGGCGGTATGAATGGCCTCGGGCGTGACCTTTACCACGCGTTCGCCCTTGTGCACTTCGATATTGAGTTTGCGCAGTTCGTCTTCGGTGGCCTGCGACAGCTTGGGCGGCAGTCCGGGCAGAATGCGGTCGGCGGCCTCGATGACACTGATCTTGATGTCGCCAGGGCTGATCTGGTCGAGGCCATAGGCCTTGAACAGGCGCGAGACCTTGTGCAGTTGCGCGGCGAGTTCCACGCCGGTGGCCCCGCCGCCGGCGATGGCCACGTCGAGGTGCCCGGTGAGCTGGGTTTCCCCCTGGGCATGGGCGTGGGCATAGACGAAGGATTCCAGCAGGTGGTTCTGGAAGGCCTCGGCCTGCTGCTTGGTGTCGAGGAAGCGGCAATGTTCGCGCACCCCCTCGATATTGAAATCGTTGCTGACGCTGCCCACGGAAATGATCAGCGTGTCGTAGCCGAAGCTGCGTGCCGGGATGACCTCCGCGCCGTTGCTGTTGTGGGTGGGGGCGACCTGGATTTCATGTTTGTCGCGGTCCAGGCCCACCATGCGGCCGTGCCGGAAACGGAAGTGGTTCTTGGCGCCCTGGGCCAGGTATTCGAGCTGGTTCTCGTAGGAATCAAAGGTGCCGGCGGCGACTTCGTGCAGCAGCGGTTTCCAGATGTGGGTGCGGGAACTGTCCACCAGCGTGATGCTGGCCTTTCCGGATTTGCCGACCTTCCTGCCCAGCTTGGTGGCGAGTTCCAGACCGCCGGCGCCGCCGCCGACGATTACGATGCGATGGGGTGTGGCTGAACTCATACGGGTTCCTGGATCGGTATGGTTGTTTTTGTCATTGCGCGAAATATTAGCATTACATTGATTGCTTATATAGCATGAATTCCGCAATCCAGAACCTTTTCCTCACTGTGCACAAGGATGGTTCAGTACCCCCAGTGCAGGCACAGATTTGTGGCAGCGGCGGGTTGATGGAATTATCCGAATTCATTCGGACAGTGATCCCTCACTGCCCCAGCTGTGTCAGGCACTCCAACGCGGCGGCCTTGTAGCACTGGGCCAGGGTAGGGTAGTTGAACACCGTGGCGGCCAGCACATCCACGGTGGCATGGCAGGTCATGGCCATCTGGCCCACATGCACCAATTCGCTGGCGGACTCGCCGATGATGTGCACACCGAGAATCGCGTGGCTGCCACGGTCCACCAGCAGTTTCAACAGGCCGTGTTCGTTGCCGATGATCTGGCCGCGGGCGGTTTCCGCGTAACGGGCATGGCCAGCTACATACTGCGCACCACGGGCTTGCAGCTCGCGTTCGGTTTCGCCCACGTAGGACACTTCCGGAATGGTGTAGATGGCCATGGGCAGGGGACCGCTGCCACGTGCCCGTTCACGGTTGAAGGCATGCTGGGCGGCCATGCGTCCCTGTTCCATGGCGGTGGCGGCCAGTGAGGGCCGGCCGGCAAGGTCACCGACGATATAGATATGTGCCTGCGTGGTCTGGTGCTGCTCGTTGATGCGCACCCATCCCTGGTCGTCGGCCACGAGGCCAGCCCTTTCCAGCTCCAGGCCGGTGTAATTGGGTTCGCGACCCAGTGCATAGAGCAGGCTGTCGGCCTGCAGGGTTTCACCGCTGTCGGTAGTGACAAGGACGGCACTGTGATCCTCGTTGTGGGTGATCTGTTCCACCCGCGTCTGCATGCGCAGGCTGATGCCCATGTCGCGGAAATCCTCGGCCAGTTGGCTGGCGATGTCATCATCGAGGTAGGCCAGCAGTTGGGCATGGGAATCGATCAGCGTCACCTGCACCCCCAGCGGGGCAAACATGGTAGCGAATTCGCAGGCGATCACTCCACCGCCAACCACGATCAGCGAGGCGGGCAGGCGGCGCATTTTCAGAATGGAGCTGGAGTCGAGAACCCGTTCCTTGTCGAAGGGTACATTCTGCGGTCGTCGTGGTCGTGACCCGGTGGCCAGCACGATGAAGTCTGCACTGAGTGACTGTCGGTCGCCGCGTGGGCTGGTGATGTGCAGGGTATGGGCGTCGACAAAACCCGCTTCGCCGGGAATCAGGGTGATGCCCTCCTTCATCAGTCTTCCGAGTAGCTGAGTTTCCTTGCGTTCCACCACGCGGTCTTTCTGGCTCAGGGCCTCGACGAGAAACTCCGGCTCGCTGGCGACGGGACGTTGCCGGGTGCGACGCATGCCGAGCTGGGCGGAACGGGAGGTGAGGTAGGCGGCTTCGCGCAGCGCCTTGCTGGGGATGGTACCGGTCTGCAGGCTGACCCCACCGACATAGGGTTTGCGTTCGATGAGCCCGACACGTTTGCCGAGTTTGGCCGCGGTGATGGCGGCGGCCTGACCACCGGGGCCGGAACCGATCACCAGCAGATCGTAGTCGTGGTTGGTCATGGAAAGGTCCTGCTTGGGTGCGTCATGTGCCTGCTATCTTGGCAAACAATGGGCGGAAGTGCCATGTGGGGGCTGGGTGCCGGATTTTGGTAGGTGCGACAAATTCGCATTGCCACCACCGATGACCGCGTCCGAATGAATTCAGGCCTACAAGGGCCGACCGCAGCGTTTACAGCCTGCCCATACTATCCGGATGGCACCCGGGCCCCGTTGGCGCCGCCGAGCATCGCAGCCGGTTTGCGGGAAAGCGAGCCCCGCTGTTTGAGCTGGATTTGCAAGCTGCGCTAGCGGTGCAGCCAATCCTGCGAGTTGGGCGAGCGCGCAAACCGGCGAGAAGCGCAGGGAACCCGCGCAGCAGGCGGGACCGTCGGGTGGCCTTCTCTTTGGTTACTTTCTCTTGGCCATGCAAGAGAAAGTAACCCGCCCGGCAAAGGGCGGAAGGAAGGTATTGGACCGGCAAGCAAATTCGGAAAATTGATATGCTGGAGCGGTTAGAAACACGGGAGAGCGCCTGCAGGCGCCGAATTCACTTGGACGGGGTTTATTTCAGTTTGCCTGCCACTTTGAAATCTCCCTTTCGCCCTTTGCCGGGCGAGCCACTTTTCTTTGCTCCGCCAAAGAAAAGTGGCCAAAAGAAAGGCGGCCCGACGGCTTGCGGGCTGCGCCCGTACCCTGCGCTTCTCGGCCAAACCGGCGCGCGCAAAACTCGCCACTGCGCGGCTCAGACAGTTGCGCGCTTCTCCCGGTCTGGCCTGCGATGCTCGGCGGCGCCAACGGGGCCCGGGTACCATCCGGATAGTATGGGCAGGCTGTAAACGCTGCGGTCGGCCCTTATCGATCCAAATTTATTCGGATGCAACCCAGGATAATCCCTAGCGCTGCGGATGCAGGGACGCGAGTACGCTGCCATGGTCAGGGGCTTTTGCCGCGGCTTTCCTGCGCCACTGTTCTGCTGCCTGCAATAAGGAAGCGCCATTCCATGGGTCCGGGTGCGGGGCATAGAGGCAGCGACTCAGTTCCTGTAGCGCAGTGGCGAATTCCGTATCCACCCGCCCGGCGATGGCACCGAGACTGGTGGGCGGCTGTTCCGGCCAGCGACTGGCGGCCCAGTGCAACAGGGCCGTCTTGCAGGCAGCGGCATCGTTGCGCTTGCAGGCGCGTTGCACCGGGCGGAAACCGGAGTGCGGTGCGCGGCTGGCCATGCCCCGTGGCCGGTGCGCACCCAGCCACCAGGCCAGTGCGGTTACGCCCCAGCCCAGTGCCAGCAGCAGGCTCAGCCAGGGCCACAGGCCCGCACCCTTGTCGTGCGGCATGCTGGACGGTGCCGGTGTGGTGGTCGGGGGTGCCACCGGTGCGGGTTCGGCAGGCAGTGACACGGGCGGTGGCGCGGTATCACCGGCGGCGATCACGTCGATACTGCGCGCCGGGATACGGGCGATTTCCTGCTGGCCGGTGGTGATGTTCCACCAGGGAATCTCGATGGCTGGCAGGGTGAAGCGTCCGGGCCGCGTGGGCATCAGGGCGATTTTTTCCTGCCGGATACCGGTAAGCCCGTCCTGCTGCGTATCATCCTTGAGCAGCGGTTGATCCGGGTAGGCCTTGATCCCCCCCGGTAGTTGCGTGGCCAGTTCCGGCAACTGGGCGGCGGTGAGTCCTTTGGCCATCAGGGTCAGTGTACGTGTAACCGGTTCACCGACGGTGAACCGGGGCGGGTCCTGTGGCCATTCCTCCACCAGTCGCAACTCCTCACTGGGCAGCCAGGGATGGGGCGCATGGGCAGGTACCGGCAATACCGTCACCTGGTAGCGCTCTGAACTCAGTCGTTTGGATTTGAGTACGTCGTTGAAGGCGAAACGGCTGCCTTCGAGGATCTGGCCCTGAAACACTGTTGGTTCCAGGGTCAGGGTGCCGCTTTGTTGCGGATAGATCGCATAGCGCCGTTCCACTACCGTATAGCGTACGCCATTGCGCATGGTGTCATAGCCGTGATCCTCACCGAGTTTTTCCACCATTGCTTCGACACCACTGAGTTTTGGTTCACTCAGGCTGCCACTGCGCAGGTTTACCGAACGCAGCAGGCGTACGGTGTAGAGCAGCTGGGCCTGAACGTAGGTCTTTCGAGGTGTCAGCTCCGTCTCCAGAAACAGCGGGCCGCCGGGTTCGTTGGAGGATACGACCTCCTTGCCTACTTCCAGCGCCAGGGGATTGCTGCGGTCCTCGCCGAAGGCGATGGCGGGAATGGTGTAGTTGCCGGGCTCGCGCGCCATGAGGGTGAGCTCGTATTGCTTGCTGCGTGTCATGTTGCCGTTGACGATCTGGATACGGCTGCTCTGCGAGCGGTTGAGAATGTCGAAGAAGGTTTCCAGGGGTGAGAAATCCGGCTCGCCATCCTGGTCGCCCTGCACATCGAAACTGAGCTGAAAGGATTCGTTCAGGCTCACGGGATTGCGGTCCAGGTGTGCCTCGATGGTGGCGGACCAGGCGGTGGCCCAGCTGACGCTGAGCAGCAGGATCATCAGAATACGCCTTACCATGGTTGTTCCTCGGGTGCGCCGCGCGCATCGCGCTGTTGGTATTGATAGCGGAATTTGCGCCGCAACAGGCCACCGGGATCATCGGGGATGCGGCGCAGCCAGCGTTCGCTGGCCTCGTCCCGTTCCGTGCTGGCAGGGTCCTCGCGGTCCAGGGCGGCCTGTGTGTCTCCTGGCTCCGTCGGCGAAGGTGTTGGTTCCGTTGCTGCGGCGGGTTGGTCGGTATCAGCCTGTTGTGATTCGGCCTGTGGTTGTGCCGGTGATGATGTGTGCGGGTCTGCTGTTTGCGAAGCGCCGCTGGCATCGGTTTGTGATGACGGGTCTTGCGCGTCGTGCGGTTGATCGGCACTGGAACCCTGGTCGTCCGTATCACCCGGCTGCCCCTGCTGTCCGGCACCATCCGACGAGGGTTGTGTTTGCGGCTGTCCTTGCTGATCCTGGCCCTGTTGCTGTTGCTGTTGCTGTTGCTGTAGCAATTCCAGATTGTGCCGCGCATCCTCGTGCTGTGGATCGCGCTGCAGGGCTTGTTCGTAACTGGCCATGGCCTCGGGATAACGGCCGGCGCGGGCCAGTGCATTGCCGCGGTTGTAGAGGGCGTCGGCGCTGTCTACTCCCTGCAGAGTCTGTGCTGCCTGCTCGTACTGTTCGGCGCGGTACTGGGCGGCGGCTTTCCATTGCGGGTCAGTGAACTGTTCGGCGGCCTGTTGGGCATCGCCCTGCTGCAGGGATTGCATGGCCTGTTGATCGGGCCGTTGCCACAGATCCTGCCAGTCCATGGCCTGGGCCGGATCGGGCAGCGGCAGCAACAGGAGCGGTAGCAGCATCCACAGGCCGCGCCGGAAGGCCAGCGCCGCCAGCGGGATCACCAGCAGGATCAGCCAGGGTCCCTGTTCGCGCCACTGGTCGGTATGCAGGCCGGTGGTGGCTTCGGTGCCAGCCGGGTGATGTTCCTGTACATCGGGCAGCAGGTAACGCAGGTCGCGGTCATCGCTGCGCAGTTCCGTATAGCGGCCGCCGCTACGCTGTGCCAGTGCCTGCAGCACGGCGCTGTCGAGCCTGGGTACTACGATGGTGCCCTGTGCATCCTTGAGAAAACCGCCGCCTGCCAACGGCACCGGCGCACCCTGTGCCGTACCCACCCCGAGTATCGACAGCCGGTGTCCCTGCTGTTGCAGCTCGGCCAACGCACCCTGCAGGGCCGCGTTATCGATCACCCCGTCGGTGACCAGCAGTACACGGCCGTGGGTGGCGCCGGCCTGGCGTAACAGATTCGTCGCCATATGCAGGGCGGTGTCGGCATGGCTGCCCTGCGTCGGTGGCAGGCCGGTATCCAGCGCCGGCAACTGGGCGATGATGGTGTCCACGTCATCGGTGAGCGGGGATACGGTGAAGGCGTCGCCGGCATAAATCAGCAGGGCGGTCTGCCCGGTTTTGCGACTGCGCAGGATGTCGGTGATTTTCAGTACGGCACGGTTGAGGCGGCTGGGCTTGAGATCGGTGGCATCCATGGAACGCGACAGGTCGAGGGCGATCACCAGCGCTGACTGATCACGAAACACGGGTTGCGGCAACCGTTCCCAGCTGGGTCCGGCCAGGGCGAGCAGCAACAGGGTGGCTGCCAGGCCGATCCACCAGGGCGCATAACGGCGTGGTTGCGGGCCGGTGTGGCCCTGCAGCAGAAATGGCAGCAGTTGCGGGTCACAGACCGCCGACCAGCTGCGGCTGCGTTGCCGCCCCTGCAGCAGCCAGTACACCAGTGCGGCGATCAGCGGCAGCAGCCAGAGCCAGTGGGGGCGCAGGAAATGAAATTCACCCATGGGACACCCCGCGTGGGGTATGGTCGCGCTGCCGCAGTATCAGGAGTAGCAATGCCAGCAGTAGCGCACCGGCCAGTGGCCAGGGATACAGGGCATGGCGGGGGCGAAAATACCGGGCATCCTCATTGATGGGTTCCAGCTGGTCCAGCAAGTGATAGATCTGTTCCAGTTCGTCGAGATCGCGCGCACGGAAATAACGCCCGCCGGTTTTTTCGGCAATGGCAGTGAGGGTCTTTTCATCCAGATCCTGGGAGGGATTCACGCGCCGGGTACCGAACAGGGAGCGCACCAGCATTTCATCGGCGCCGATGCCAATGGTGTAGATCTTCAGCTTGACCTGCGCGGCCAGCTCGGCGGCTTTCAAGGGGCTGATCTCGCCGGCGGTGTTGGCGCCATCGGTGAGCAGGATCAGCACCCGGCTGTCCACCGGGTGCTCACGCAGCCGTTTTACCGCCAGGCCGATGGCGTCGCCAATGGCGGTGGCCTTGCCGGCCAGGCCGATGGCCGATTCCTGCAGCAATTGATTCACGGTTTCCCGATCGAAAGTCAACGGGGTCTGCAGGTAGGCCTGCTCACCGAACAGGATCAGGCCGACGCGATCACCGACCCGCCGCTCGATGAAATCGCTGGCGACATGCTTGGTGGCGGCCAACCGATTCACCATCCGGCCCTGCCATTCGAAGTCTTCCATTTGCATGGATTCTGACAGGTCCACCGCCAGCATCAGGTCACGGCCGCTCACCGGCAGTTCCACTGCGTCGCCGAGCCATTGGGGGCGGGCGGCGGCGGCGATCAGTAAACCCCAGGCCAGTGCCGCCAGCCACCAGTAGCCATTGCCTGTGGTCGGTTTTGAATGTGGGTTGCCCGGGGTGTCGAAGTCATCGAGAAACGGTACCCGCAGCGCCGCTTCCTGCTGGGCGGATACCGGTGGTAACCAACGCCACACCAGCCAGGGCAGGGGCAGCAACAGCCAGCACCAGGGCCATTCGAAGTGAATCATGGTGCGCCCCGCGCAGGATGAGTCACCTGTCGTAGCCAGCGTTCGCACAGCGCCAGCAGGGCCATCGCATCCACTTCGGCCGTGCGGCGATAGGGGGCCTCGAGCAGGGCGCGGCCGACACCGTGCTGAAAGTCGTCGTGCTCCTGTTGGCGGTCGAGCCATTGCAGCCAGGCCTCGCCACTCAGGCCCGCCACCTGCTCGCGGTCGAAGCGGCTCAGGCTGACCCGCCGCAACAGCACCGACAGATTCTGCACCAGTTGCAGGTCATCGGTGGCCTGGCGATAGGCTGCCTCAATGGCGCGCAGCTCCTGCAGGGCGCTGTGTTGCAGGTGCCGGCGGTGTCTGCGTCGCCACCACCATTGCAGCAGCACCGTTGCCAGTAGTGCCAGCAGTAACAGCAACCACCAGCCCGGTGCCGGTGGCCACCAGGACACTGCCTCCGGCAGGTGGATATCGCGCAGCGGTAGCGGGTTGCCATTCATGGGCGGTGCATCTGCAGGCCCTGTTGCAAGCGCTGCAACGGGTCCTCATCGGTGGCGCAGGCGAGGAGTTTCAGGCGATAGCGCAGGGACAGCTGTTCGAGCTGTGTGCGCCGTGCCTGAAACTGTTGGGCATAGCGTTCCCGTATAAGCGCATCGCTGCTGTCGAGGATCAGCTCCCGCTGCGCCTGGGCAAGACGGTATCGTCCCGGTGGTGGCAGCTGGGTCTCCAGGGCGTCATAGATCGATACCAGCAGCAGTTCGTTGTGACGGGCCAGTTGGGAAAGGTGGGCTTCGCCGCGGGCATCGAGGCCGCGGAAATCGCTGATCAGCACGATCAGGCTGCCCGGCCGGGCGACGCGTCGCAGTCGTGCCAGGGCCTGTTGCAGGGCGTCGGGATCGGCGCTGCCGCTGTCCCCGTTAGGGTGGCTGCGCTGCGCCAGCTGTTCGAGAAAATGCAGGGTGGCGGCGGTGCCCAGGGCAGGGCGTGCCTCCCAGTGCTGGCGGGCACCGAACAGGAAGCCACCGAGCCGGTCCCCCTGTTGTGTGCTGCGCCAGGCGAGGAGGGCGGCCATATGGGCGGCCTGTACCGATTTGAAGCGGCCGTGGGTGGCGAAGAACATGGCCGGCCGCAGATCCACGGCGATGATGACCGGGCGCTCACGTTCCTCGCGGAATAGTTTGGTGTGGGTCTTGCCGGTGCGAGCGGTAACGCGCCAGTCGAGGCTGCGGATGTCATCGCCGGGTTGGTAGGGACGCGACTCATCGAACTCCATACCGCGGCCCCTGAAGGGTGACAGGTGATTCTGTCCCTGCAGGGCACGGATGCGGCCGCTGCGCAGGCTCAGTGTGCGTGCGGCCTCGCGTAGCCCGATCAGCTCCGCAGTGGTGGTGGCCGCCGGGGAGGACGGAAGTGGGTCCGGTGCGGGGACCGTACGTCGGCGTAACCGAGAGAAGACGTTCACAGCCATGGCTTCCTTCAGGGCACGGCTACCCGCTGCAGCAGTTCGTCGATGAAGCGGTCACGGGTGATGCCTTCCGCCTCGGCCTCGTAGCTGAGAATGATGCGATGGCGCAGCACATCGTGGGCCACGGCCTGGATATCCTCCGGGCTGACGAAGTCGCGGTTATGCAGCCAGGCGCGGGCGCGGGCGCAGCGGTCCAGTGCCGCGGTGGCACGCGGGCTGGCGCCGTACTGGATCCATTGTGCCAGCTCAGCGCCATAGGGCTCCGGGTCGCGGGTGGCGACCACCAGTTCCACCAGGTATTCCTCCAGCGCCTCGGACAGGTGCAGGTCGAGGATGGTGCGGCGTGCCGCGAACAGGGTTTCCTGGGTCATGCGTTGTGGCGGTGGCGCCGGCTCGCTGCGACCCTCGCGCGCCTCCTCGCGGGTCAGGCGCAGGATGTCCCGCTCTGCCCGGGCATCGGGGTAGTCGATGTAGACATGGAGCAGAAAACGATCGAGTTGGGCCTCGGGCAGCGGGTAGGTGCCTTCCTGTTCGATGGGATTCTGGGTGGCCATCACCAGGAACAGTTTCGGAAGTGAATAGGTTTCGCTGCCGACGGTGATCTGCCGTTCCGCCATGGCCTCCAGCAGTGCCGACTGCACCTTGGCCGGGGCGCGGTTGATCTCGTCGGCCAGGATCAGATTGTGGAACAGTGGTCCACGCTGAAACTGGAAACTGCCGTCCTGGGGACGGTAGATCTCGGTGCCGGTGAGGTCGGCGGGCAGCAGGTCGGGGGTGAACTGGATGCGGTGGAAATCGCCTTCGATGGCCTCGCTCAGTACCTTGATGGCGCGGGTCTTGGCCAGCCCGGGGGCGCCTTCTACCAGCAGATGGCCATCGGCGAGCAGGGCAATGAGTAATCGTTCTACCAGGGTTTCCTGGGCCAGGATGTGGTGGCTGACATAGTCACGCAGTGACTGGAGGCTGAGGGTCTCTGTCATATGGCTCCGTATCACGTGTTGAATCGTATGAGGGTGTGTTCAATTGTGCCCGTATAGACGCGGTGACGGGCGCGAAGTTCCCGACCATAGTACACCGCATTCCTGGGCGGCAACCGTACAGGTGAGCGGGCTCAATGCATTGGCGCCACAAGCCGTCTGTAAGCTAAAGATTACATGAATTTGAGCGATATGGATCAGGTACGTTTCGTATCCGTATCGCTGTAAGTTGTTACCAGGAGTCCAGAGTGAAGCAGAATTTCCCCATCACCGGAAACGAGCATGTCTATGCCGATGATATACAGATTATCTCCACCACTGACCGTAAAGGTGTGATTCGCTATATCAATGATGCGTTCTGTCGCACCAGCGGTTTCAGCGAGGAGGAATTGCTGAACAAGAGCCACAATATTATCCGTCACCCCTATATGCCGGCCGCGGCCTTCCAGGACCTCTGGGATACCGTCAAGCAGGGTAAGGCCTGGATGGGCGTGGTCAACAATCGCTGCAAGAACGGTGATCACTACTGGGTGGACGCCTACGTAACCCCTATTTACGAAGGCGACGAGATTGCCGGTTACCAGTCGGTGCGGGTCAAGCCGGACCGTGCCCTGGTGAAGCGGGCCGAGGAGCTGTACGCGGGGATTCAGCAGGGTTTCTCATCCTGGCAGCGCCTGCGTCGCAGCCTGCGGCCGGGGATGACCGGCCAGCTGCTGATCGGGCATGGACTGGTGCTGGCGCTGATGCTGGCGACCGCGGGGCTGGCCGGGGTCGAATGGCACCCGGCGCTGGCCTTCGTGCTGGCGGCGGGGCTGGCCGGCAGTGGCCTGGTGGCCTGGTGGATCGCCCGCCCCTGGAAGCGGGCGGCGGCCCGGGCGCGCGACATTTTCGATAACGCCATTGCCACCGAGGTATACACCGGGCGCACCGATGAAGTGGGACAGCTGCTGGCGGCGCTTCACGCCCAGGAGGCGCGCCTGCGTACCGTGCTGACCCGCATCGGGGATGCCTCGGACCATCTCGGCGAAGTGGCCTCCCGTGCCGCCGGCATTGTCGAGACCACCGATTCCGGGGTCCGGCTGCAGCAGTCGGAAATCGACCAGGTGGCCAGCGCCATGCACGAAATGTCGGCCACGGTGCAGGAGATCGCCCGCAATGCCGCCAGCACGGCAGACTCCACCCGCGAGGCTGACCAGGAAGCAGAACGTCTCAGCGGTACCGTCGAACAGGTGGCGGGCCGCATCCGCAAGCTGGCGGGCGAGGTACATAGCGCCGCGGATGTGGTGCGCAAGCTGGAGACTGACAGCACCCGCATCGGCGATGTGGTGGATGTGATCCGCTCCATTGCCGACCAGACGAATCTGCTGGCCCTCAATGCCGCCATCGAGGCGGCCCGTGCCGGTGAGTCGGGGCGCGGGTTTGCCGTGGTGGCCGACGAGGTGCGCACCCTGGCGACCCGCACCCAGGAATCCACCCAGGAAATCCAGCGTGTCATCGAACACCTGCAGGACGCGGCCGGCGAGGCGGCGCGGACCATGGATCGTGGCGAGAAGAGCGCCCAGGACAGCGTCGAAGAGGTGGGCGCCACGCTCACTTCTCTACAAACCATCACTTCTGCCATCAACTGCATTTCGGACATGAGTGTGCAGATCGCTACCGCCTCCGAGGAGCAGAGCGCGGTGGCGGAGGAGATCAATCGCAACGTGGTGAATATCAGCCAGGTGGCGGATGACACCGCGACTGCTTCACAGGAAACCCATCAGACCAGCGAGGAGATGATCGGCTTGGTGCAACGCATGCAGTCGATGGTGCAGCAATTCAAGGTGTATTGAGACACCTGTCGGCCCGTGCATTCATGCATCCATGCCACGCCGTTCCCTATCCACCATTCAGGCGTATGCGCAGCTTCAGGTTGCTGGCTGAATCTGCGTATTCCAGGGCCATGGCCTCGCTGATGCGACCGGCCTGCAGGTGCTCGTACAGGCACTGGTCGAAGGACACCATGCCATAGGTTTCATCCTTTTCCATGGCCTCCTTCAGGGCCCGGTGCTCGGCGCGCCGGATCAGGTCGCTGATCAACGGTGTGTTGACCATCAGCTCATAGGCACAGGTGCGCTGGCCATCGAGAGTGGGTACCAGTCGCTGCGAGATCACGGCGCGCAGGTTGGCGGACAGACTGAGCAGCACCTGCTGACGTTCGTGCTCCTCGAACAGGTTGATGATGCGGTCAAAGGCCTGGTCCGATGAGTTGGCGTGCAGCGTGGTCAGGCACAGGTGGCCGGTGTCGGCGAACTCGATGGCGCGCTCCATGGTCTTGCGGTCGCGTACCTCGCCGATCATCAGTACGTCGGGGCTCTGGCGCAGGGAGTTCTTCAGGGCCTCGTGGAAGGAGCGTGTGTCCAGCCCGACTTCGCGCTGGTTGATCATGCATTCCTTGTGACTGAAGGTGTACTCGATGGGATCTTCCACGGTAATGACGTGACCACGGTCATGCCGGTTGCGGTGTTCGATCATGGCGGCGAGGGTAGTGGACTTGCCGGCGCCGGCGCCGCCCACCATGATGATCAGGCCGCGCTTGAGCATGGCCAGTTCCGCCAGTTTTTCCGGCATGCCGAGTTCAGCGAAGCCGGGGATGACATCGGGAATGGCGCGAAAGGCCATGGCCAGGTGGCCGCGCTGGCGGAAGACATTGATGCGGAAGCGTCCCAGTTCGCCGAAGCGGTGGGCGACATTCATTTCCAGCTCGGTGGCAAAGCGCGCCAGTTGCTCCTTGGTGAGTACCTTGCGCACGAAGCTGTCCAGCTCCTCGCTGGTGATGGGGTCATGGTCGCGGGGGATCAGCTTGCCGTTGACACGCCAGGCCGGTGGTGCGGCGGCGCTGAGTAGCAGGTCGGATGCGCCCAGTTCGCGGGTGCGTGTGAGCAGGTTTACCAGCTGAACCATGTTTCCCCCCTTGCCGTGCCGAAATGCAGGATCACTACTTGTGGCGTTTTTCGTCGCCTTGTTTGCGGGCAAGGGTAGCAGCAGACCAGGTTATGGCAAAGTGTTATATGGTGGAATTGCCGGTCTGCTTTCCCCGGTGGCGTTGCAGGTCACGGGCCGGTTTGCCGAACAGGTATCCCTGGCCGTAGTGGAAACCGGCTTGTTCCACCAGGGACCGGAGCTCTGCAGTTTCAATGCCCTCGGCCACCAGCCAGTAGCCTGCCTCGGCAATCATACTGGCGAGCTGTTCCAGCATGACTTGTTTGCGGCCGCCCTCGGCCATTTGCCGCACCATGCTGATATCGAACTTGACGATGTCCACGGGCATGTTGGCGAGATAGCGCAGGGACGAATAGCCGCTGCCGAAATCATCCAGCGCGATGAGGAAACCGCTTTTGCGGGCCTCGTTCAGATTGTGGGTGGCGGGCTCCAGCTGGGTGATGAGTGCGGTTTCGGTGACTTCCAGTAGCAGCTTGAATTGATCCCGGAAACGGCTGAATCCGCGCAGGCTATCGGCAATATGGGCGTGCGCCACACTGTGACCGGAGAGGTTGATGGAAACCCCGCTACCAGCAGGGACCACACCCTGCTGAAGGTCCTGCTGTATGGCGCTCAGCACGGCCAGGTCGAACTCCAGTTCCAACTGCCTCGACTCCACCAGGGGCAGAAAACTGCCGGGGTTCAGCAGGCCATCCTCGTTGCGGATCCGGGCCAGTGCTTCGAAGTATTCCACTACACCGGTTTCCAGGCGGATGATCGGCTGGTAATGAATCTCGATCCCCTTGCCCTGGGTGATGGCGTCATAGACCGCATTGCTGATCAGACTGGATACCAGGTTGATCGCGCCATCCTCCATGCCGTCGGTATAGAACTGCAGGTGCCCGGAACCGGGGCGCTTGGCGCGGTACATGGCGATATCCGCCTGCCATTGCAGGGCATTCAGGTCATCGAGGATTTCTCCGCTGGAATAGGAGACGCCCACGCTGACGCGCACCGGTTCCTTGATGCCGATCAGGTTGAAATCGATGTTCTGTACTTCCCGGATGCAGCGTTCGGCCACCTCCTGGGCGCATTCCGCAGAGCAGTTCACCAGCATGGTGGAAAACTCATCACCGCCGATGCGGTAGAGCTTGTCACCATGACGCAGGCCATCGCGTATCCCCTGGGCGAGGTGGCGGATGACCTGGTCACCCACCGAGTGGCCATAGGTGTCATTGATAGCCTTGAAATGATTGCAGTCGAACAGGATGAAGGCGATGTCCAGTCGCTGCCCGGCCAGGGTGCCGCATAGATTGTTCCAGTCCACGTCAAAGGCGCGCCGATTGAAGGCGCCCGTCAGCGGGTCGTGATGCGCCATTTCCCAGAGTGCCTTGTTCTTCTCATCGAGATTGCTATGGACGGTCTGTAACTGGTGCCGGTATTCATTGAGCGAGTGCCGCACCTTTTCCAGTTCCGCGATGGGCAGCGTTTCGATACTGCTGATCAGTTCCTGGTCGTCTGGTGATTTTTTCAGGTGGTCGATGATCTGGGACAATCGCCGCAGTGGCATGCCCAGCAGGGTGGCCAGCATGATGTAGAAGAGTACCGCCAGTGCACCGATGGTGACGGCCAGACGTAATACGGCGGTTTCCATCACCTCCTGTACCGCCTCGGCCTCGGGATTGCTGCGCAGCTGGTAGTGGAGGTGTTCCTTGATCCGTGACAGGGGAATGGGGCTGTTGGTTGCAGCGGTGAACCGCAGGGTGTTTTCATCCAGAAACCGGAACCGGTTCAGGCTGTGAAACAGCTCCTGGAAATCGGCTCGCAGGCCAATATAGCCAATTCTTGCGTGGCCGTTGCGGGTCTCCAGGACCGGGGCGAAGAAAAACAGCGAAATGTCCTCGTCATTCACCACCAGGTAGGGTTCCAGATCGAGTTCCGGCAAGCTGTCGGGCAGGCCGCTTTCAGTGGTTTTTGCCAGGACCTTTTCCTGCGCGCTATAGACCTCGGCCTGGCGGATGTAGCTGTGGACGAGGTCCGATTTCATCAGGCGATGCTCACGCCAGTAGGCGTAATAGGTGGGGTTGCTCAGTTGTTGGTGTACTTCGTCCCAGTCGGCCAGTTCCTGGGCCTGGGCACGGATGACGCCTTCCACATGACTGAGGGCGTGACTGAGTTCGGCATCCGCGCTGTTCAATTGCACGGCGGTGACCTTGTCGCGGGTATTCTGCAGATGGCTGAGTGTGAGCCAGCCAAGGATGGCGAACAGTAATAACGTCAGGGCGATGAAGATCGCTGCATAGGACGTCAGTGACAGGGGGTGCTGAAAAAGTTTGCGAATCACGGTCAGGGCCTGCTTCCACTATCCAAACTGTGGCCCTAGCGTGGGCTCAGTATCGCTTCAACCTCATTCAGCAGGTCGAATTCGGTTTCCGCATCGAAGAAGTGGTTCGCGCCGGGTACCATGATCACGCGCGCCCGGTGTTGTTGCAGGGTGGCAATCCACTCGCGGTCGATGCGGTCATCGGCTTCACCGATAATGACGCTTACCGGGACCTGGGTCGCCTGCAGGGCATCCAGGGTATGTTGCTTTGACCAGTGGTAATAGGAAAGGAAGTCTCGCGGGTGGGCGAGGTATTCCTTGCAGAAGGCAAGACCGAAATGGTCCAGCTCGTTATTGTCCTGCGCCAGGGCCTGCCGGGCCCGATCGGCATCGGCGGCATTTTCGAAAGCGGCCTTGCCCTGACCGAAATAGCTGAGGCTGATCAGGATGGCGCCCTGGATTGCCGGATCGGGCTGCTGACTCAGGTAGGCTACCTCCATGACGCTGCCAGCGCTGTGTCCGACCAGCATGATCTGCTGATGCCCCCGGTTGGTCAGCCAGCGCACCCAGGTGCGTAATTCATCCACACTGCTCTGCATGGAGTGGGTCTGAATTGCTTCGCAGGGCAGGCTTTTCGCCCGGGTACTGATGCCCAGCGAAAGAGTGGGCGCCAGCACGCTGTATCCCAGTTCGTGCAGCGAATCGCTGAGGCGGGCCACCGTGGAGAAATCCCGGGTCTGCAGGAAGCCGTGCAGGATAAGTACAGCGGGGAGCCCCGAGTTGCCAGCCCGGTATTCGGCACTGGCGGTGAGCTGGTTCGCCATTTCGATCGAAATCACCTCGGCACCAGCAACGGTACCGTAGGTAAGTAGCAGGAACATCCATCCACCGCATATCGTTTCTGCCCACCACCGGTACCGCATCACTACAACCTTTTGCTACTTTGCCAATATGCTGATTATAGGGGGTGGCCGAGTCGCGGCGCAGATTTTCCCTTTGGTGATTACTGGAGCAGGAAAGTCGAATCCTGAATCTGCCCGTTACTATCCGCGCCCGGGCCTTATCTTTCCACTGGCTGACGCCGGAAATTGCTGCCATGGCACTTGGGGCAGGGCGGGATATGGCCGGTCTCGTGGAAATGGATGGCCTGGCCGCAATCGGAGCAGTAGAGGGTGCCGGGACCGGTAATCTCGCCGCTGTGGTGGGGCGGGTCGGCCTGCAGTTGCTCCTCCAGTTCCAGTATTTCCAGCCGGGTCTGATCGGCGGCACGGGCCAGAAATTCCAGGAAACGGTCTTCGATCTGTTCCATATCGAACCTGAGCCAGCTGCCCAGCTCTTCACCCGTGTCGGCCAGGTGTTTGCCTGCGTCCTGCAGGTCGCGGCGCAGGTACATGGCGACTTTCTCCGCCTCATCACGGGTCAGTTCCTCCAGTTCCACGGCCTTTTCAGCGGCGTGCTCGATGTTTTCCCGCAGTGTGGGCAGCGCCTTTTCCTCGGCTTCCTCCAGGCTGGCGCTGACCCGCTCCATCATGCGGTCATAGGCCTCGATCAGGCGTTGGGTGGTGGATGGGTGTTTTTCGTCGTTCATCGATGCTTGTCTCCTGATCCGAGCCTGTGGACAAGGGGGCGTGAAGCCACCGGGCCTTGGCATATCACGGTATTGCTATCGGATTATGTGCTACCGGCTAGTGTGGCGCAGACGGGGACGGAGGGAAAGAACTTGTTGGTACTGACTGGCAATAACAAGGAGCTGGTTTCGGGGGGGGGCAGGCGAGGATGGGGCACGCCGCCATACATCGATGATGGCGGCGTGCTACGTGGGTGATGCCCAAGGAGCATCAGGATGATCAGGGCTGTGTCTCGGTTTGTGGCCTGCGCACCATGCTGCCGATCAGTCCCAGTAAACCGGAGGCGAATAGCCAGACGGCTGCAGGCAAGGGTACCGTTTGGACCGAATGCACCTGTTCCTGGTAGTCAGCCCAGAATTCACTCCCGTCGTCATAGTAGCGGCGTTGCTGGTAGAGAATGGCACGGCTATCTGTCGTGTTGAGTATCGGCACCAGGTCCAGCGTTGTTCCATTGGCAAGGAATTGTAAAAACACAGTATTGAATGTGGCATCGGCGCCGCAGCCACCCGCCAGGCATAATGACGCGTCCGAGGTGACGCCATCGGTGACCAGGCTGCCGCTCTCGTAAACGGTAAAGCCATTTGTTTCATCCGCATAGACAGACCAATGTGCGCCACCCGCCAGAAGATCGTTAGAGCTGAGACCAAGGTGAATGGTATTGCCATGGCTTGACGAAAAATTGGTGAGATCCAGGGGCAGCGGACTAACCTGGTCGAGATAGAGTGAGAAGTCATGCGTCTGGCTGGCTTGATTGTATTGTGTATTGCCGCCCAGCCAGATGTAGCCGGCAGAGGGCATGACGACATCATAGGAAACCTGGTAGGCGTCGCTCAGGGTATACCGCACCAGGAATTTCGATATCAGACTCCCGGAAGATAATTCCTGGTAGGTGAACAGGTCAGCCCCCTGATGTTCTGCGATACTGGTGAGGTTGCGGGGCCCAAAAATACACTGGCCATCTCCAATGCAAGACTGTATCTCGGCGGGCAGGCTGGTCGTATTGAGGGTAATGGCGGAAGCGGAATTCGGGTTGGTCTGAACTAGAAATGCGATGACAAATGCGCCCGGTGTCAGGTATTTCATGGCGGGGTCCCCCTCTTGGTTTATTGTTCTTTCCTTGTGACGACCTAAGGTTAGCAGGCGGGATGTCAGGGTCAACAATACTGAGGGGAACCAGGCATCGGCTTGTAGGCCCGGATCAGTACATCCGATTGGGGAATGGATTTTTCCGCAGGGCTCTTTCGCAGTGTTTCTCCCTGATATGTGGCCTCGGTTCCAGGCATGCCTGCACTTGCCCGGGGTGCGGGTTCTGTTGTTCCGGGCCGTGAAGCTACTGTATCCTTGGGCGTTTATACCTAATAGATTCAGGTCGCAAGAATGGAAGAGCAGTACCGCCCCGACGCCGTTGAAACCGCCGCCCAGGCCTACTGGGAGGAAAACCAGACCTTCCGGGCCCGGGAGGATGCCCCCGGCGAGAAATATTACTGCCTGTCCATGTTCCCCTATCCCTCGGGCCGGCTGCACATGGGCCATGTGCGCAATTACACCATCGGCGACGTGATCTCCCGCTACCAGCGCATGCAGGGCCGCAACGTGCTGCAGCCCATGGGCTGGGATGCCTTCGGCCTGCCGGCGGAAGGGGCGGCCATCAAGAACAAAATGCCGCCGGCCAAATGGACCTACGAGAACATCGATTACATGCGCGGCCAGCTGCAGCGCCTCGGCTTTGGCTACGACTGGCAGCGGGAACTGGCCACCTGTACCCCCGAGTATTACCGCTGGGAGCAGTGGTTCTTCACCCGCCTGTTCGAGAAAGGGCTGGTCTACAAGAAGAAGTCCACCGTCAACTGGGACCCGGTGGACCAGACCGTGCTGGCCAACGAACAGGTCATCGATGGCCGCGGCTGGCGTTCCGGCGCCCTGGTGGAGCGGCGCGAGATTCCCCAGTGGTTCCTCAGGATCACCGAGTATGCCGACCAGCTGCTCGCGGATCTCGAAACCCTCGACGGCTGGCCCGACCAGGTGCGCACCATGCAGGCCAACTGGATCGGCCGCTCCGAGGGTGTGGAACTGCAGTTCGCCGTGACAGGACGCGGGGAACCGCTGACCGTGTTCACAACCCGCCCCGACACCCTTATGGGCGTGACGTATGTGGCCGTGGCGCCGGAGCATCCGCTGGCGATGGCGGCGGCGGAACAGAACCCGGAACTGGCCGCCTTCATCGAGACCTGCAAGCAGACCAAGGTGGCCGAGGCGGACATGGCCACCATGGAAAAGAAGGGCCGCGATACCGGGTTCCAGGCGATTCATCCCATCACCGGTGAGCCGGTACCGGTGTGGACGGCGAACTTCGTGCTGATGGAATACGGCGCCGGGGCGGTGATGTCGGTGCCGGCCCACGACCAGCGTGACTGGGAATTCGCCCGGGCCTACGGGTTGCCGATCCAGCCGGTGATCTACCCCCTCGACGATAGTCCGCTGGACATGGAGCAGGGCGCCTTCGTGGACAAAGGGGTGCTGAAGAACTCCGGTCCGTTTGATGGTCTGACCTCCGCCGATGCCTTCCAGGCCATTGCCAAACACCTGGAAAGCCAGGGCAAGGGCCGCATCACCATCAACTACCGGTTGCGTGACTGGGGCGTGTCCCGCCAGCGTTACTGGGGCTGTCCGATCCCCATTATTCACTGTGAGACCTGCGGCGCCATGCCGGTGCCCGAGGACCAGCTGCCGGTGGTGCTGCCCGAGGACGTGGAGCTGGAAGGTGTCGGTTCACCCATCAAGAAGATGCCGTCTTTCTATGAAACCAGCTGCCCGAAATGCGGTGGCAAGGCCGAGCGTGAGACCGATACCTTCGATACCTTCTTCGAATCGTCCTGGTACTACGCCCGTTTCACCGGCACTGACAACACCGGGTCCATGCTCGATGAACGCGCCAATTACTGGCTGCCGGTGGACCAGTACATCGGTGGCATCGAGCATGCCGTACTGCATCTGCTCTATGCGCGCTTTTTCCACAAGCTGATGCGTGACGAAGGCCTGGTGAACAGCGATGAGCCCTTCAATCGCCTGCTGACCCAGGGCATGGTGCTCAAGGATGGCAGTAAAATGTCCAAGTCCAAGGGCAATACCGTCGATCCACAGGAACTGATCAACCAGTATGGTGCCGATACGGTGCGCCTGTTCACCATGTTCGCCGCGCCGCCGGAACAGTCGCTGGAATGGTCCGATTCCGGTGTGGATGGTGCCTACCGGTTCCTCAAACGCCTGTGGAAAGCAGTGCACGAGCACGTGGCCCTCGGCCGTGCACCGGCGCTGGACGTGGAGGTGCTCGATGATGACCAGAGGGCGCTGCGCCGCAAGGTGCATGAAACCATCCACAAGGTCAGCGATGACGTGGGCCGGCGCTATACCTTCAATACCGCCATCGCCGCCAACATGGAACTGCTCAACGAACTGAGCCGTTTCAGCGATGCCAGCGATGCCGGCCGTGCCGTGCTGCAGGAGGCGCTGGAAAGTGCGGTGCTGATGCTGGCGCCCATCGTGCCGCATATCACCCATACCCTCTGGCAGGCCCTGGGGCATACGGACGCGGTGGTGGACTGTCGCTGGCCGCAGCTGGATGAAGCCGCGCTGGTGCAGGACAGCATCGAAATGGTGGTGCAGGTGAACGGCAAGGTGCGCGGCCGGGTCACAGTGCCGGCTGGAGCCGACCGCGATGCCGTGATCGCGGTGGCGCTGGCTGACGGGAATGTACAGAAATTCGTGGCCGGGGCACAACCGCGCAAGGTGATCGTGGTACCCGGCAAACTGGTCAATCTGGTGGTCTAGGAGCGTTACATGAAAAGCATTGCCGCAAGGTTGTCCCGTGGAGGGTTGTTGTGGATGGTCCTGGTGCTGGCCGCATGCGGTTTCCACCTGCGTGGCAATGTGGCGCTGCCGCAGGTGATGCAGGATATCCTGGTGGAAGGCGATCGCTTCAGCCCGCTGGTGCGGGAACTCGGCAATGTGTTGCGCACCTCCGGCGCCCGGGTGGTGGACAGCCGCAAGCAGGCCTCCGCGGTGTTGGTCGTGCTGGGGGAGACTTCCTCGCGGCGTACCCTGTCGGTGGGCAGCACCGGCAAGGTGGCGGAATACGAGGTCCATCACAGCGTGGATTACCAACTGGAAGATGCCCAGGGCCAGGTGCTGGTGGAGAAGCAGCATCTGGCGGCGAAGCGGGATTACCAGTTTGACGAAAACGATGTGCTGGGCAAGGCCACCGAAGAAGAAAACCTGCGCGAGGAGATGCAGCGTGATCTGGCGCTGCGCATCGTGCAGCAGCTGTCGATCATTGCACGCTGAGGTGGATGTCCTGCAGGCGCGAATTCATTCGCATTTCCACCCAACAGCCATGGTGCTGCACACCTGTCATCACGCACCGGTACGTATCGAAGGCAGAGGTCCCATCATGCCAGGAGGGGATATTCATGGCCGTAGCAATGCGAATGAATTTGTACCTACAATGATCCGGTAACCCCGTCACTCCACCCTGACCTTATGCAACTACGCCCCGAACAGCTTGAAGCCCACCTGAAGAAAACCCTGGCGCCGGTGTATTTCATCAGTGGCGATGAAACCCTGCTGGTGACCGAGGCGGCGGATGCCATTCGTGCCGCGGCCCGTTCCCAGGGCTACACGGATCGGGAAGTGCTGAATGTGGATTCCGGTTTCGACTGGAACCAGCTGCTGGCGGCGGGCAATAACCTGTCGCTGTTTGCCGAGCGGCGCATTCTGGAGGTGCGCCTGCCGAGTGGCAAACCGGGGGATGCGGGCGGCAAGGCGCTGCGCGCCTATGTGGAACGGCCGCCGGAGGATACCTTGCTGATGGTCATTGCCGGCAAGCTGGAAGCGGCGGCGCGCAAGAGTAAATGGGTGCAGGCGCTGGAAGGCGCGGGAGTGGGTATCACCCTCTGGCCGGTGGATGCCCAGCGCCTGCCGGCCTGGATACAGCAGCGTATGCAGAGTCGCGGCCTGCAGCCGGATCGCGAGGCGGTGGCCCTGCTGGCGGAGCGGGTGGAAGGTAACCTGCTGGCCTGTGCCCAGGAGATCGAAAAGCTGCTGTTGTTGCGCGGCCCCGGCCCGGTGGCGGCGGATGCCGTGCAGGCGGCGGTGGCGGACAGTGCCCGCTTCGATGTGTTCGGCCTGGTGGACAGCGCCCTGTTGGGCGAGGTGGCCCGCAGCCAGCGCATGTTGGCCGGCCTGCGTGGCGAAGGGGTGGAGCCGGTACTGATCCTGTGGGCGCTGGCCCGCGAAATCCGCAACCTGACCGGGATGGCCCGCGAAGTGGCCAAAGGGGTATCGCCGAACCAGGTGCTGGCCAGGTTCCGGGTCTGGGAGTCGCGCAAGAAACCCGTGGCCGCGGCCCTGGGGCGGCTGCGACTGGCCCACTGGCAGCAGCTGGTGCAGCAGGCGGCCGCCCTCGATCGCATCATCAAGGGGCAGGCCCCGGGCAACCCCTGGGATGAACTGGTACAATTGACCCTGCGCATGGCCGGGGTGGATCTGCGGCGTGCGGGATAGCGACCTCTCTACCCGGCAGGCCCCGCTTTCCGGGCAACCCTCCCCCTGTCTCTCTCCTTCCAGGAAGAGGGGACGCAAGAACAGGTGATGTGAGTAACTGAATCATGAGTGCAAAAGCGGATTCCCTGAATTTTGATATCCCAGCCTACATGCAGCAGGTGGGGGTACGGGCCCGTGCAGCCGCGCGCAAGGTCGCCAGCGCCGATACCGGCGCCAAGAATGCGGCCCTGGTGGCCATTGCCACAGCCATCGAGGCCGCTGCAGATACCCTCGCGGCGGAAAATCGCAAAGACCTGGAAGCCGGCCGCGCCCGCGGGCTGGATGCCGCCCTGCTGGACCGCCTCGAACTGACCCCGGCCCGCATCGCCGCCATGGCCGAGGGCCTGCGCCAGATCGCCGCGCTGCCCGATCCGGTAGGAGAGATTTCCGAACTCAAGTACCGTCCGTCCGGTATCCAGGTGGGTCGCATGCGGGTGCCGCTGGGAGTCATCGGCATCATCTACGAATCGCGGCCCAATGTGACCGCCGATGCCGCTGCCCTGTGCCTGAAGTCGGGTAATGCCGCCATTCTGCGCGGTGGCTCCGAGGCACTGCATTCCAATCAGGCCATTGCCGTCTGCATCCGCGACGGTCTGACCGAAGCCGGTCTGCCGGTGGAGGCGGTGCAGGTGATCGAGACCACTGACCGTGCTGCCGTAGGCGAGCTGGTACGTATGGAACAATACGTCGATGTCATCGTCCCGCGCGGCGGCAAGGGACTGATCGAGCGCATCAGCAGGGAATCCCGGGTACCGGTGATCAAACACCTGGATGGTATCTGCCATACCTATATTGATGCCGAGGCGGATTTCGACAAGGCCGTGAAGGTGGCCTTCAATGCCAAGACCCAGCGCTATGGCACCTGCAATACCACCGAGACCCTGCTGGTGCATGCCGATATCGCCGAGCGCATTCTGCCGGTACTGGGCAAGGCCTATCAGGACGCGGGCGTGGAGCTGCGCGGTTGCGAACGTACCCGCGTCATCCTGCCCGGCATCCACGCGGCGACGGAACAGGACTGGGATACCGAATACCTGGCGCCCATTCTCGCGGTGCGCGTGGTGGCGGACCTGGAAGAGGCCATGGAACACATCGAACGTCACAGTTCGCGACACACCGAGGCCATTCTCACCGAAAACCTGGGTCATGCGCGGCGGTTCCTGCGTGAGGTGGATTCCAGTTCGGTGATGGTCAATGCTTCCACCCGCTTCGCGGATGGCTTCGAGTACGGGCTCGGGGCCGAGATCGGCATCAGCACCGACAAGCTGCATGCCCGGGGTCCGGTGGGGCTGGAAGGTCTGACGACCCTCAAGTACGTGGTGATGGGTGACGGTCACATTCGCCAGTAAGCACGGTGTGCCCGCCCGATGATCGGTATTTTCGGGGGCACCTTCGATCCTATCCATTACGCACATCTGCGCACGGCCCTGGAGGTGCAGCAGCAACTGGGGCTGACGGAAGTGCGCTTTATTCCAGCATCACTTCCCCCCCATCGTGTCCAGCCCCACGCCACGGCACAGCAGCGCCTGGCCATGGTGCAGCGGGCCGTGGCGGGGCAGCCGGGCATGCGGGTCGATGACCGGGAACTGCGTCGTGATGGTCCCTCCTACATGGTGGATACCCTGGCCTCGTTGCGGGAGGAAACCGGCCCGCGGGCCCTGGTACTGATCCTCGGCATGGATGCCTTTCTTGGCCTGCCCGGTTGGCATCAATGGACACGGCTGATCGAGCTGGCCCATCTGGTGGTGATGGAGCGACCCGGTGTGGCCCTGCCCATTACGGGTGATCTGGCGGATCTGGTGCGTCGCCACCGGGTAGTCGATAAGACGGCGCTGGCCCGGCAGCCAGCGGGTGGCATCCTGTTCGTGCCGGTCAGCCAGCTGACTATTTCCGCCACCGCCATCCGGGCACAGCTGGCCGCAGGCAGCAGCCCGCGCTTTCTGCTCCCCGATGCAGTGCTGGACTACATTCAGACCGAAGGCCTCTATACCGAGGCACAAAATACCGCGCCCTTATAGGTTGGATCCCATTCCGACCGGAAGGCGATTTTTAATGTGAATCCGGCGTGAAGCCCTAGATGAAAGTGAACTTATGAATGGAAATGAATTGAAAGACCTCGTGGTCAAGGCGCTGGAAGACATGAAAGGTGTCCAGATCACTGCGCTCGATGTCCACGGCAAGACCTCGGTCACCGACTGGATGATCATCGTGAGCGGCACGTCCAACCGCCATGTGAAATCCCTGGCGGGAAACGTCGTGATGGAGGCCAAGAAGCGGGGTGAGGCTCCCATCGGCGTGGAAGGCGAGCAGGCCGGCGAATGGGTGCTGGTGGACTTCGGGGACGTGGTGTTGCATGTGATGCTGCCGGCCGCGCGTGACTTCTACAACCTGGAAAAGCTCTGGTCCTTCGACGGGCCGGGTGCCGAGGTGGCCCCTAACCAGCGTATCGGCCAATAGGCTGCCACTTCCCTATGCAGATCCGCCTCATTGCCGTGGGTACACGCATGCCCGCCTGGGTGCAGCAGGGCTTCGAGGAGTACGCGAAACGCCTGCCGCGTGAATGCGGTCTGCAGCTGGTCGAGATCCCGCTCGGCAAACGCGGCAAGAACGCCGATGTGCAGCGGGCAATCGAGGAGGAGGGCCAACGCATGCTGGCCGCGCTGCCGCGGGATTGCCGGGTGATTGCCCTGGAAGTGAACGGCAAGGACTGGAGCACCGAACAGCTGGCGGGGGAGCTGGAATCCTGGCTGGGCGCGGGGCAGGACGTGGCCCTGCTGGTGGGTGGCCCCGATGGCCTTGCCGAAAGTTGTCGACAGCGCGCCGTACAGACCTGGTCCCTGTCCTCCCTGACCCTGCCTCACCCCCTGGTGCGGGTGGTGCTGGCCGAGCAGTTGTACCGTGCCTGGACCCTGTACAAAGGCCATCCCTACCATCGACAATAGCCCCTGGACCCCGCTTGTCATGATATGAGATTCAGGTTCAGGATATGGTTATTTCTAATTGTTTTTACAATAAAATATTGTGTGCGGTATGGCCTTCGATGCCAGTTGGCAGGCACCATGTTGCGTGTTGTGCATGATGCAGTCGTCCGGTCTTTACCTGGCCTCGGCCTCGCCTCGTCGCCGCGAACTCCTGGAGCAGATCGGGGTACTACCGCGCCGGGTGCAGGTGGATGTGGATGAAAGCCGTCATCCGCAGGAGGATATCGACGCGTTTGTGCAGCGGCTGGCGCTGGAAAAGGCCCAGGCGGGCTGGGCAGCGCTTCCGGCTGCGGAACGCGGCCCGGTGCTGGGAGCCGATACCCTGGTCGTGCTGGACGGCGAGCCCCTGGGCAAGCCGGCGGATCAGCGCGAGGCCCTGACCATGCTGGCCCGCCTGTCGGGGCGTACCCACGAGGTGTTGACGGCGGTGGCTGTGGTCACCCCTGAGCCCCTGCTGTGTCTGAGCCGCAGTCGGGTGACCTTTTGTGCCATCAGCGCCGAAGAACGGCTCGCTTACTGGCAGAGTGGGGAACCTGCCGACAAGGCTGGTGCCTATGGTATCCAGGGGCTGGGCGCGATCTTCGTGGCACACCTGGAAGGCAGTTACAGTGGCGTGATGGGGCTGCCGTTGTTTGAAACGGCGGAACTATTGCGACAGGCCGGCATCAGGGTGTTGAGGTGAGTCCTGCAGGTCCGAATAAATCCGGAGCCGCGGGTGTCAGTATAGGAAGTTGCTGGCGGAAGAGGTTGGCAGCTTTCCACAATAACGATTCAAACCGGAACCACCTATGAGTGAAGAAATCCTGGTCAATGTAACCCCGCAGGAAACGCGTGTTGCCGTGGTGGAAAACGGGGTCCTGCAGGAGGTATTCATCGAGCGCGCCAATCGGCGCGGGCTGGTGGGCAATATCTACAAGGGCAAGGTGTGCCGGGTATTGCCGGGCATGCAGGCTGCCTTTGTCGATATCGGCCTGGAACGGGCCGCCTTTCTCCATGCCTCGGACATCGCCGGCAGCCATGACGGGGAGAAATTCAGCGGAGATCCGACCCAGAGCGAATCCATCACGGCGCTGCTGCATGAAGGCAAACAGGTGGCAGTGCAGGTCATCAAGGACCCGCTGGGTAGCAAGGGGGCACGTCTGACCACGCACATTACGGTGCCCTCCCGTTATCTGGTCTTCATGCCCGATGTGAAGAATGTCGGTGTGTCGCAGAAGATCGAGGACGAGGCGGAGCGCCAGCGGCTGAAGGACCTCGTGCAGTCCCTGAGCGAGGAGGACAAGGCGGGGGGCTATATCATCCGCACCGCGGCCGAAGGGGTGGATGATGCGTCACTGGAGGCGGACGTGGTATTCCTGCGCAAGCTGTGGAAGTCCATTCAGGAGCGTGCCGTTGATATCGAGCCCGGTAACGTCATTCACGAGGATTTGCCGCTGACGTTGCGGGTGCTGCGTGACCTGCTTGACACCGATGTGGAAAAACTGCGCATCGACTCCCGGGAAACCTATCAGCGGGTGACCAGATTTGTGGAGCAGTTCATTCCCGAACTGCCGGTACAGATCGAATACTATCCCGGTGAGCGTCCCATATTCGACCTGTACGGGGTGGAGGATGAAATCCAGAAGGCCCTGGAGCGCAAGGTACAACTCAAATCCGGTGGCCACATGGTTTTCGACCAGACGGAGGCCATGACCACCATTGACGTAAACACCGGCGCCTATGTCGGACACCGCAACCTGGAAGAGACCATTTTCAAAACCAACCTGGAAGCGGCCCAGGCCATTTTGCGTCAGCTACGGCTGCGTAACCTGGGCGGTATCATCATCGTCGATTTCATCGACATGGTGCAGGAGGAGCACAAACGCCAGGTGCTGCGTGCGCTGGAAAAGACCCTGGACAGGGATTATGCCAAGTGTCATATCAGCGAGGTATCCACTCTTGGGCTGGTACAGATGACCCGCAAGCGCACCCGCGAGAGTCTGGAGCATGTGCTGTGTGAACCCTGCAGCGTCTGCGGCGGCCGTGGTTCCCTCAAAACCGCCGAGACGGTGTGCTACGAAATATTTCGGGAAATTATCCGCGAAGCGCGCCAGTTCGATTCGGAACAATTGCTGGTACTGGCATCGCAGGAAGTGGTGGACCGGCTGCTGGACGAACAGTCCACCAGCCTGGCCGAACTGGAGACCTTTATTGGCAAACCCATCAAGTTGCAGGTTGAATCCCTCTATACACAGGAACAATACGATGTGGTGTTGATGTGAGGCCATTCTCGATTATGCGGGTGTCCACCTGATTCGGTTGACCATGTTGCGACCTGTCTTCAATCTGCTTGGATTCCTTGTTGCCGCGTTGCTGATCATGGCGGCGGTGGCGCTCAGCGCGGCGCGTCTGCTGCTGCCGCTGATGGGGGATTACCGCGCCGATATCGAGGCACGACTGGAAGCGCAGCTGCACCGCCCGGTATCCATTGAAGAGATGGATGTTGCCTGGCAGGGTTTCGGGCCTACCCTGCAGTTGCGCCAGGTCCGCATGTGGGACGAAGCAGGGTCGCAGGAGCTGTTTTCCGTCAATGAGGTCTGGTTGCACCTGGATCTGTTGGGTTCCCTGCAACAATACTCGCCGGTCACCTCCGGTATCAGCCTGGTCGGTATGGATCTGGATCTGCTGCGCGATACCGAGGGACGGATTTCCCTGCGTGGTTATCCATTGCCCAAACGCGAATTCGATCTCCGCGTGTTACTGACGCTGCTGCAGGATATCGGCAAGCTGTCGGTGCTGGATACCCGGTTACGCTGGGAGGATCTCAGCGGGCGGATTCCCCAGCTGGAACTGCCGGATATCGATCTCACGCTCAATGGCGACCGCCGCCACTATCGCGCCGACCTCGTGGCGACGCTTCCTGCCGCCTATGGCAATCGACTGCTCTGGTCTATTGCGGCTGAAGGTGATCCCGCACATCCCGGTGACTGGCAGGGCAAGTCCTTCGTACAGGTTGAGGGTGCGCGCCTGGCCGCCTGGAGCAGCCTGATTCCCCAGCGTCCGGTTGATGCCTGGGGGCGGCTGGATATGAAACTCTGGGGCCGGTTCACCGGGCTGGCATTCGACGAGCTGGCACTGGATTTTAACTTGCAGGATGGCCAGTTCAGTGGTGCTGCCGGTACGAATGCCCCGCCGTTTACAGTTGCAAACCTGCGGAGCCGGTTATTGTGGCAGCGCGAGACTTCGGGCTGGACACTGGCGGCAAATGATTTTGAGCTTATACAGAATGAGGTCATCTGGCCCGCCAGTCGCTGGCGCCTGGCGCGGACCTCTGCAGATAATGGTGCCACCGTTTGGCGCTCCGAGGCCCAGTATCTGGACATCGGGATGCTGTCGCGGCTGCTGTCGCTCTGGTCACCGCTGACACCGGGGCCGGTCCAGCAATGGCTGCTGGCGGCGCCCGAGGGGCGGATGTCCGATCTGCAGTTTGAAACGCAACTGCGCGATGGAGTGGTCGAGCAGGCACGGTTGCGCGCTGATTTTCAGGATCTGGATACCCGCCCATCGGGCAAGGCGCCCGGCCTGCAGGGCTGGGGCGGTCATATCGATGGTGATCTCAATGGCGGTACGGTGAGTGTGCAAACCACCGCTGGTGCAGTCAATGTTCAGCACCTGTTCCGGGAGCCATTCCTGCTGCAGCAGGCGAGTGGTGAGGTTCACTGGCAACGACTGGAGGATCGCCTGCGCCTCTATTCCGATCACCTCCAGCTTGCCAACGAGGATGTTGCGGTGCAGGGGAAATGGCAGCTCGACCTGCCGCTGGCAGCGTCGCTGCCGGCGCCCTATCTCGATCTGTATTTCGATATCGAACGTGGCCAGGTGGCGAAGACCGGACGTTATCTGCCGGCACACATCATGAATGACAAGGCCGTGGCGTGGCTCGATCGCGGTCTGGTGGACGGTGTCATTACCGGTGGCAGTGTGCTGTTCCACGGGCCCCTGAATCATTTCCCCTTTGATAATGAAGAAGGTCGCTTCGAGGTGCGTGCGGACGTGGAGCACGCGGTGCTGGATTATCACGAGGGCTGGGAGCCCATTGAGGATTTGCGTGCCCGCCTGTCCTTTACCGGGGCCGGCATGGAGATCCAGGGAATCGAGGGTCGTATTGGTGCCAGTCGTCTGAGCGAGATCCGGGCCTATACCCCCAATCTGCGTAAAAACGGCCCGCCGCTCCAGATCACCGGTATCGCCACCGGGGCTATGCAGGAGATGCTGCGCTTTCTCAATAGCAGCCCCATCGGTGATCGTTACCAGGCGCTGGCGAAACAGTTCCGTTTTACCGGCGACACCCGCCTGGATCTGCAGCTAAAGGTACCGTTGCGGACACAGCATGGTGATTTTCATGTCAACGGCGAGTTGGCGCTGAAGGGCAACGGTGTACAGGCCGAGCAATATGAATTGTCCCTGGAGGCGCTGCAGGGCCGGCTGCGCTTTACCGAATCCAGCATCGCGGCCCGGGACCTCAGTGCCCGGCTGTGGGAAGCGCCGGTCACGATCAATCTGGATACCCTTCCCGCACGGGAGGGTGGCTATCACCGGCTGCAACTCAGCGGTGCGCTGGGGCTGGTGGCAAAGGTGAAGCAATGGCAGTGGCCGGTAGCAGCGTTTCTGAAAGGGGCGGGCAATTGGCAGACTGAGATCCGGATTCACGAACCAAAAGCGGGCAAGCCACCGCGCGTGGAACTGGAACTGGCCTCCGATCTGAAAGGCATCGAGGTGGCCCTGCCGGAACCGTTCACCAAGGCGCGTACGGTTGCCCGTCCGCTGGTCCTGCAGCGGAGCCTGAGCGGCGATGGGGAGGGGGTGTTGACGGTACGTTACGGTACCGATGTACAGGCTATGCTGGCGCTGGCATCTCTGCCAGCAGGTGGTCAGCGGCTAGTGCGCGGTGAACTGCATTTCGGAAAGGGCGGGGCACAATTACCGATAGGGAATGTGTTTCAGCTGAGTGGCGATCTGCAGCGGGTTTCACTGGCCGACTGGCAGGCGGTACTGCCCAAGGGGGATGGCAAGGATGCGGTGTTGCCGCCTATGGAAATCGATCTGAATGTGGCGGAGCTGGAGGTCTATCGGCGCCTGTTACGTGAAGTGGGCCTGCGGATCACCAAGACGGGATCGGTCTGGGCCTGTGATTTCACCGGTGAATCGGCACAAGGCCACTTGAGTCTGGCACAGGACAGCCGGGGAATCGAGGCGGTGCGAATGGATCTCGATCACCTGCGTATCGAAACCATGCCGGAGGGTGGCGGTGTGCACGAGGATCTGAAACTGGACCCCGCCACCCTTCCATCCCTGTCCATCAAGACCCGGCATTTGCAGTATGACCAGCGCGTGCTGGGTAGCCTGGAACTGCAGACCCGGCGACGACAGGATGGCATGCAGGTGGAAAAGCTGGCACTGCTATCCGCTGATTATGAGTTTACGGCGCAGGGGCAGTGGGTAGTGTCACCGGCCGGTAAACAGGTCTCGCGTTTTGAGCTACAGCTCAAGAATGGCAACCTGGGGGTATTGCAGGATACCTTTGGATACGAGCGTGCCATGGAAACCTCGCATACCAACGCCACGATGGTGGCCAACTGGCCGGGGTCGCCGCTGGAGTTCGATCTGGATCGGGTGGAAGGCAACCTGGACGTGGCGTTCGGCAGTGGTCAACTGGTGAAGGTCAATGCCCCGGCCGGCCGGGTGCTCAGCATCCTCAGTATCCACAGTTTGCAGCGGCGTCTGTCGCTGGATTTCAGTGACCTGTTCGGCAAGGGGTTCAGCTTCGACGAGATTCGAGGTCATATCAGTTTTGTGGACGGTGATGCCTATACCAATGACCTGACCGTGCAGGGACCGGCCGCGCAGATCGTGATCGCCGGCCGTACCGGTTTTGTCAGCCGGGATTATGATCAGCTGGTGACCGTGACACCACTGGTCTCCTCCAACATTCCCCTGGCCGGGGTGCTTGCCGGCGGGCCGGCGGTGGGGGCGGCCCTGTTCGTGGCCGAACGCCTGTTCGGGGATCGCATGAATCGCCTGGCACGCTATCAGTATCAGGTCACCGGCTCCTGGGATGATCCGATCCTGGAGCGCATCAGCGTAGGTCCGATTCCACTTCCCGGCAAGACTGAAAAATTGCAATGAAGCCGGAGCTGTTGTCGCCATCGGGCGCTGCAGAAATCCGGTGTTTTTATGGTATGCTGCACGCCATGTTGCGCTATCTGTCCGTTTTCCTTTGCGTTATTTCTGCTTCCACGGTGCTGGCGGAATCCCGCTGGAACCTGTCTGCGGAACAGTGGGCGCGGCCGCGCAGCGGCACTTCCCTGGTGGCCATGGCACCGCTGGGTGAGGTGGTGCAGTCCCTGCAGGCCGATGAGGGACGCGCCCTGGTGATCGGTTATCCCGGCGGGGAAGAGGGCAGCCTGTGGGCCTACGAACTGCGTTCCTGGCTGGTGGCGCTGGGTATCCCTTCGCGGCGCATCCAGCTGCAATCGGGCAGCCAGGAACGCGATGCCCTTGATTTGCGTATTGAGGAACCGGAATCCCGCGTGGGGTCCTTGCCGGTAGCAGAGAGCCCCAGTGAACGTTGAACTTGCCGTTTCCCATTCCCATTGTCCGTTGAGTCGGTGTGAACTGTACCCACGAGCCATTCTTACGGACGCATTTAGCTACTGTTCCCAGGATTGATTCCCATGAGTGTGATCGGATGTATTCAAATGGCCTCGGGCCCGAATGTGGGCGCGAATCTGCTGGAGGCCGAACGGCTGATTGCCACGGCGGTGGAGCGGGGCGCCAGGCTGGTGGTCTTGCCGGAAAATTTTGCCATCATGGGCAAGACGGAGCAGGACAAACTCAAGATCAAGGAACAGGCAGGCTCCGGACCGATCCAGGAATTCCTGGCCCAGCAGGCCGAGAAGCACGACATCTGGCTGGTCGGGGGAACGGTACCCATTGCCGGCGACAACCCCGACAAGGTGCGGGCTGCCTGCCTGCTGTTCAACGATAAGGGCGAGCAGGTGGCCCGCTATGACAAGATCCACCTGTTCGACGTGGAACTGGTCGAGAGCAGGGAACGCTATAACGAATCGGAAACCATCGAGCCGGGTCGTGATACCGTGGTGGTGGATACGCCGCTGGGCCGACTTGGTCTGGCCGTCTGCTACGACCTGCGTTTCCCGGAGCTGTTCCGCTCCATGCTGGACGAAGGCATGGAACTGGTGGCGCTGCCATCGGCCTTTACCGCCGTAACCGGCAATGCCCACTGGGATATCCTGGTACGTGCCCGTGCGGTGGAGAATCTCTGTTACGTGGCGGCGCCGGCGCAGGGCGGTTATCACGTCAATGGGCGGGAAACCTACGGCCACAGCATGATCGTCGATCCCTGGGGGGTGGTGCTGGACCGGTTGGCCACCGGTTCCGGCGTGGTCTGTGCCAATATCGACCGCAAGCGGCTGGAGCGGGTCCGCAAAACCTTCCCCGCCATCCAGCACCGCTCGCTGACCTGCAAGGTATGACGGTTCTGTCGCGCCGCACCTGGATGGGGTGCGCGACCGTAGTACCGCCTCAACCCGGCGTTTCCTCCAGTTCACGCAGGTAGCGGAACAGTTGTCGCGCTGATTTCGGCGCCTGCTGCAGTTCCGTTTCCTTGCGTGATTGACGCACCAGCTGACGCAGGCGCTGACGCTCCGCTGCGGGGTAGCGTTCGCAGACCTCTTCGATCACCTCATCCCCTTCGCTCAACAGGCGGTCGCGCCATCGCTCAAGCTGGTGAAAATGATGGGCACTGCTGCGAGCTTGCTGGGTGCGTTGTTCCAGGGCTTCCCGGATCGGGGTGGCGTCGATGTTGCGCATCAGCTTGCCGATATACTGCAGCTGCCGCTTGCGGCCGCCGTGGGCCTTGATGGCCCTGGCCTGGTGAACGGCATCGCGCAGCTCTTCGGGCATCGTGATCTTGCGCAATGCCGATTCCGGTAGTTCCACCAGCGCCTCGCCCAGTTCCTGCAGGGCATTCATGTCCCGTTTGCGCTGGGATTTACTGGGGCGTTCGCCAGTGGTTTCGTCCTGCTCCGGTTCGTCTTCCCAATTCATGCTCAATCTGTCCTGCTGGCGTGTTGTGGCATTGTACCGGTAATCAGGCGGTTCCCGTAGTCTCAGGGAGCAGGGCAAAGCAAGGTTCCCTGTTTTCCACCCTGGCCGAGTGGGATGATTTCTCCTGCCTGGCATGGCCATGCCAGGTGGCTCCCCGGCCCCGTTGGCAACGCCAAGAAACATGGGAGGTCCGCATGGTGGCCCGAATCATCGGGCCGCCTTTCTATCGGGTTGTGGTTTCAGCTCCCGATGTGTAGCAGGTCATGTGAAGAGAACCCGTCCGAATCAATTCGGACCTGCCATTACAGCAGGAACAGAGTCCCCAATCCCAGGAAGGCCAGGAAACCTACTACGTCGGTGACGGTGGTGAGCAGTACACTACCTGCCAGCGCGGGGTCGATGCCCATGCGTTGCAGCAATAGCGGGATGCCGAAGCCTGCCAGCGAGGCGCAGACCAGGTTGATGATCAGCGCGGCTGCGATGATGAGGGCGATCTGTTCGCTGCCGAACCAGAAGCCGGCAACCAGGGCCACCACCAGCGCCCATAGCAGGCCGTTGAGAGTGCTGACCGCCAGTTCCTTGTGCATGAGGGAGCGGGCATTGGAACTGCCCACCTGTTTAAGGGCCAGGCCCCGAATCACGATGGTCAGGGTCTGGGTACCCGCGATGCCACCCATGCTGGCCACGATGGGCATCAGTACCGCCAGCGCCACCACCTGCTGCAGGATGCCTTCAAACAGGCTGATGACCCAGGATGCCAGCAGGGCCGTGACCAGGTTGAGGCCCAGCCACAGGGCGCGGCGCCGGGCACTGGTGACCACTGGCGCAAAGATATCGTCTTCCTCGTCGAGGCCGGCCATGCTCATCAGTGAGTGATCGGCATCATCACGAATCACATCCACCACGTCATCGATGGTGATACGGCCGAGCAGGGTGCCGTTACTGTCCACTACCGGTGCCGAAACCAGGTCGCGGTCCTGGAAGCGCTTGGCCACTCCGGTATCGGGCATGTCTGCCAGGATGCCCTCGGCCTCGCGATCCATGACCTGTGCCACGCTGGATTCGACATCGTTGGTAAGCAGCGTGGTGAGGGGCAGCATGCCGAGGTAGCGTTCCTTGCGGTCCACCACGATCAGGCTGTCGGTGAGCTCCGGCATTTCGCCGCGCAGGCGCAGGTAGCGCAGCACCACATCCAGTGATACATCGGCACGAACGGTGATGGTGTCCAGATTCATCAGGCCGCCGGCGGTATCCTCCGGGTAAGAGAGTACCGACTCCAGCCGGCTGCGGTACTGCTTGTCCATGGAGCGCAGCACCTCATGGATCACGGCACCGGGCAGGTCCTGCAGCAGGTCGGCCAGATCATCGGTGTCGAGGCCGATGGTGGCCGCCACCAGTTCCTCGGTTTCCATCTCTCCGATCAGGCCGGCCCGGACCTCGTCATTGACATGTAGCAGGGCCTCACCCTGGTTTTCCGGGTCCACCAGTTCCCAGAGCAGTTCGCGTGGACCGTGGGGCAGGGATTCCAGCAGGTGGCCGATCTCGGCGGGATTCAGGTTCACCAGCAAACGGCGCACCTGTTCTGCGGCGCCGCTGTGCAGGGCGGTGGTCAACAGTTGCAGGTGGTCCTGCGGAATCTGTGTGTGGACGGCGTCTGCCATGGCGGCCTCGTTGCTTCGGAGGTGGTGATGATCCGGTTTGGGTGAGTGTAACAGGCGGCCGTTATCAGTAGAAAGATGGGATGGGTAAGAGAAGGAAGATCAGGGATCAGTGGCCGGGATGGTGTGGCAAGGGGGAATGCCGTACGCGAGCCTGTCTCTATGGGGCGCAGTGAACGGCAGTGGAGATGGTCTTCAGTCGCTGCGGGGCCGCAGGTTCAGTTCGTCCACCCGGGCATGGATATCCTGCAGATCGTTGCAGGAAATGATGTGGCTGACCTGTTTGGCCGCATCCTGAATCGAACTCCGGGTGATACAGTCCTTCACTTCCAGGATACTGGTTGGATACATGCTGAACTGGGTCAGCCCCATACCCAGCAACAGGCGGCTGAAACGCGGGTCGCCGGCCATTTCGCCGCACATGGAAACGGGGATGCCCGCGCTGCGTCCGGCATCGATGGTCATCTGGATGAGACGCAGTACAGCAGGGTGCAGGGGATCGTACAGATAGGCCACTTCGTCGTCGATACGGTCGATGGCCAGAGTGTACTGTATCAGGTCGTTGGTGCCGATGGACAGGAAGTCCAGTTTGGCCGCGAAACAGGGTGCGGTCAGTGCGGCGGCGGGAATCTCGATCATGCCTCCGATGGGTAGATGTGGATCGAAGGGCTTGCCTTCCTCACGCAGCTGCTGTTTGGTTTCCTCCACCAGGTTCAGGACCTGGGACAGTTCCTGCAAGGTAGACAGCATGGGAATCATCATGCGCGTGGGTCCCTCGGCGGAGGCACGCAGAATGGCGCGCAGCTGGGGGCGGAACAGGTCAAGGTCTTTCAGACATAGCCGAATGGCACGCAGGCCCAGGGCAGGATTGCTGCAGCTACGCCCCGAGGTGTGGCCGCTATCCACCTTTTTGTCGGCACCCAGGTCAAGGGTGCGAATGGTGACGGGAAGACCTTCCATCGCCAGGATCACCTCGCGATAGCGTTCCAGCTGTTCTTCCTCCGAAGGGGTATCGGGCCGGTTCATGAACAGGAATTCGGTGCGGTACAGGCCGATGCCTTCGGCGCCCACGGCCAGGGTGCGGTCCATATCCTGCGGGAGTTCGATATTGGATAGTAGCTGTATCTGCACACCATCGAGGGTGATGGCCGGGGCACCCTTGAGCCGGGCCAGTTTGCGGCGGCGGGTGGTGGCGGCATCCTGTTGTTGCTGGTAATGGCGCAGGATGCTGTCGTCGAAACCGGCCAGAACGACGCCCTGATCGCCATCGAGGATGACGGTTTCACCATCCTGTATATAGCGCCGTACGCTATGGGCGCCGACAATGGCCGGGATGCCGAGGCTGCGCGCCAGTATGGCGGTATGGGACAGCGGACCACCGAATTCGGTGACGAAGGCGGCCACCCCCTGGTGATGCAGCAACACGGTATCCGACGGGGTCAGGTCGCTTGCGAATATGATGGCACCGTTCAGGTCCGGGTTCAGGTGCGCGTCATCGAGTTCCTGTCCGGAGATGAGAATGCGCAGGATCCGGTTGATCACATGATTAACATCGTCCTTGCGGGTGCGCAGGTAAGGGTCATCCATTTCATCGAAGACCGCTGTTAAGGCATCCTGCTGCAGCTTCAGTGCCCATTCCGCATTGCACTGGTATTCACGAATGAAATACACCGGCGCATGGGCAAGGGTGGAGTCCTGGAGCATGAGCAGGTGGGTGTCGATGAATTCGACGATATCCTTGCGGGTGGTGGCGGGGATCTGCTGGCGAATGGCGCGCAGCTGTTCACGGGCCACCTGTACGGCTTCACTGTAACGTTTGATCTCCTGTTCCAGCGCCTCTTCCGCCAGCTTCAGCTCGCGTACTTCAAGGGCATCCTGGCGCAAAACATGCGCCTTGCCGATGGCAATGCCGCGGGAGACGCCGATGCCGGACAGAATCTGGGTCATGGCCAGCCCTATTCGGCCTCCTCGAAGCGGCGCGCAATCAGCTCACCAAGTTGCTGCACCGCATCACTTTCGTCATCACCATCAGCGTAGATGGTGATGACGGTACCCTTGGATGCCGCCAGCAGCATCACTCCCATGATGCTTTTGCCATTGACCTTCTGGCCGTCACGACCAACCTGAATATCGCTGCCGAAACTGGAGGCGAGTGTGACGAGTTTGGCGGCGGCGCGCGCATGCAGGCCGAGCTTGTTAATGATTTCGAAATCCTGTTGCATCATGGTCAGCGGTCGATCCGGGTTTTGCAGAGTAGTACACCATCCCGTCCACCACTGATGGCCTTGTGGGTCAGCTCTTCAAGGTGCAGGGAGGGATAGTTGAGCACCCGCACCAACATGGGCAGGTTGATGCCGGCAATCACGCTGGCACGATGAAACTGCTGCAGTCGACAGGAGATGTTGCTGGGTGTGGAACCGAACAGGTCGGTCAGCACCAGCAGACCGTCTCCGGTATCGAGCGTGCTGGCGGCATCCAGTGCCTGCTGCAGTATGTCGTCGGGATTGCAGTCGTTATGGGCCTCCAGGGTCCTGGATGCCAGTGGACAGCAGCCCAGCACCTCGGTTGCCGATTGAAGCAGCGCCGGTCCTATCTGGCCATGGGTGATGATCAGCAGGCCAACCGTCATGGCAGCTCCCGGTGCCGCAACGCCACGTTCGCGTATTGTTCACGGAAACAGGCGGCCAGTCGCTCACTCAGGTATACCGAACGATGCTGGCCGCCGGTACAGCCGATGGCTACCGTCAGGTAGCTGCGATTATCGGCCTTGAAGTGTGGAATCCAGTTCATCAGGAAATCCCGGATTTGCCCGAACATGGCCTGGACCAGTTCATCGCGTTCAAGGTACTCGGCCACCGCCTGGTCCCGGCCGGTCAGTGGACGCAGGTTCGGGTCCCAGTGGGGATTGGGCAGGCAGCGTGCATCAAAGACAAAATCGGCATCGCCAGGCACACCGTGCTTGAAGCCGAAGGATTCGAACAACAGGGACAGCTCGCGGCTATCCGTGTTGCCGACCCGCTCCTGGATCAGGTCACGCAGCTGATGAATGTTGGTATGGCTGGTGTCGATGAACAGGTTGGCATTCTGAACGATGGGGTTGAGCAGTTCGCGTTCACGGACGATGGCATCGGCCAGAGAAATGCCCTTACCGCTGAGAGGATGCTTGCGCCGGGTTTCGCTGAAACGTTTCAGCAGGGTGGCGTCATCCGCCTGCAGATAGATGATCTGGCATTCGATGGCCTGGCTGCGCAGTTCCTTGAGGATTTCACCGAACCGCTGCAGCTGATCGGGATGGTTGCGGGCATCGATTCCGACGGCCACCATGTCCGGCGTACGGCCGCTGCTTTCCTCGGCAAGATGGCGGGCAAAGGTGCCGAGCAATCCCATGGGCAGGTTATCGATACAGTAGAATCCGATATCCTCCAGCGTATGCAGGGCAATACTTTTTCCCGATCCGGACAGGCCGCTGATGATCAACAGCTTCATTCAGGTTCCCATGAATTCTGTCTGGCGTGTAATGAATTCAGCGCTTGCGTCATAGCCTTTCAAATGCAGTATATGGTTGCGAACCGCGGCTTCCGCCAGCACCGCCAGGTTACGGCCCGGTGCGACCGGCAGAGTGATTTCAGGTACCTCGACCCCCAGTATGGTGCGCGTAGCACGACTGCCCTGCAAGCGGTCGATCTGCCGGATGCGTTCATCGCTCATGTCTTCCAGGTCAATGATCAGGCGTAGATTGCGATTCTGTTTGATGGCACTGTCACCGAACATGGAACGGATATTGAGGATCCCGAGGCCACGCACTTCAAGAAAATCCTGCAGCATGGCCGGGCAACGGCCGTTGAGCGTATCCGGTGCCGTACGGGCAAATTCCGGTGCGTCATCGGCCACCAGGCGATGACCACGACCCACCAGTTCCAGCGCCAGCTCGCTTTTGCCAATGCTGGCATCCCCGGTAATCAGCACACCGACACCCATGACCTCCATGAACACACCATGCAGGGTGATCTGTTTGGCCAGCAGATTGCTGAGGTAATACTGCAGATTGTTGACCAGATCCTGCGAGGCACGAATCGAGCACAATACCGGTGTGGATGAGGACCTGGCCTGCTGACGGATTTCCTCGGGTATTTTCTGTCCATCCGCGATGATGATGAGGTCGGAAACCCCGGAAAACAGTTGCGAGATGGAATCGAGGCGGGTGTTTTTGCGTAAGGTATTGAGGTAGTGCAGTTCGGTTTCACCCATCACCTGTACCCGATGCGGGTGGATGAGATTCAGATGGCCGACCAGCGAGATGTCGATATCGCTATCCTGTGGGCACTGAATGGCTCGTTTGGAGCCACGTTTGCCCACCGCCCAGCGCAAACCGAGTTTTTCATGCAGGGCTTCGTACAGACTACCGACCGTTGGCGTGGTAATCATGCCGTGGCGCGTTGCGGTTCCCAGCCATCCAGCAGATGCAGTAACTGTTCTGCATCCTGGCATTCGCGCAGCTGTTTGCAGAGTTTGCGGTCGCTGAACATCTTGGCCAGGCCGGCCAGGATCTGCAAGTGCTCCTCGGTGGATTCTTCCGGCACCAGCAGGGCGAACAGCAGATCCACCGGCTGGTGGTCGATGGCATCGTAATCCACGCCACTGTTGAGCGTGATGATGGCGCCGATCGGGCTGCTGATGCCGCTCATGCGGCCATGGGGTATGGCGACCCCGGTACCCAGGCCGGTACTGCCGAGCCGCTCGCGGTTGAGCAAACTGTCGAAGATTTCCACTTCGGTCAGGCTCGGACTACTGGTGGCGAGCAGGCCTGCCAGGGCTTCCAGGCCCCGTTTCTTGCTGGCGAGGTCCTGGTGACAGGCGATGCGGTCCGGTGTAAGTAGCGTAACGATTTGCATGGCATGCATCCGTGGGCCCCGCGTTGACGGGGCCCGCTGCGGAGGTTTAGAACTGCGTCTTGATGGAGCCTTCCGAGCGGTGATGATCGGTCAGCTTTTCCTTGTGTTTCTTCACCTGGCGATCAAGCTTGTCCACCAGGCCGTCGATGGCAGCATACATGTCATCTTCGATGGCGTCTGCGAACAGGGTGCCGCCGCTGATATGCATGGTGGCTTCCGCCTTGTGGCGGACCTTTTCCACGCCCAGCACCACGTGGACATCCGTTACGTGATCGAAGTGCCGTTCCAGGCGATCGAACTTGCTGTTCACGTAATCACGCATCGATTCGGTGATGTCCACATGGTGTCCGGTCAGATTGATATTCATTTAGGAACTCCTCGTCCATTCGCCCTTAAGCCAGGCGTTTGCGTTCATTGGAAGGAGGGATCGACATCGCCTCCCGATACTTTGCGACGGTACGGCGCGCGACATTGATGCCCTGATCGGAGAGCAGGTCGGCGATTTTACTGTCACTCAAGGGTTTCACGACATTTTCCGCCGCTACCAGCTTTTTGATGATGGCGCGGATTGCGGTGGCGGAACACTCGCCGCCATCGGCCGTGCCCACGTGGCTGGAAAAGAAAAACTTGAATTCAAAGATGCCGCGCGGCGTGTGCATGTACTTCTGCGTGGTCACGCGCGAGATGGTCGATTCATGCATCTCCACGGCTTCGGCGACATCGCGCAGTACCAGCGGCTTCATGGCTTCATCCCCGTATTCGAAGAAGCCGCGCTGGTGTTCGACGATGCAGCGGGCAACCTTGAGCAGGGTTTCGTGGCGACTTTGCAGGCTCTTGAGGAACCAGCGGGCCTCCTGGAGATGGTTGCGCAGGTAGTTGTTGTCATCGCTGTTGTCGGCACGGCGCACCAGGCTCGCATACTGCTGATTGATGCGTATCCGTGGAATGGCGTCGGTGTTCAGATCCACGACCCACTTACCTTTGCGTTTGAGGACAAATACATCGGGAACCACATATTGTGCGGTGTTCTTGGATAACTGGGAACCCGGGCGCGGGTTCATGGACTGAATCAACTCGATGACCTGCTGCAGCTCAGGCTCCGAGAGCTTCATGCGCCGCATGAGTTGAGTATAGTCCCGGTTGGCAAGCAGGTTTACGTGTTCGGCCACCAGTTGGCGGGCCTGCTGGATCCAGGGGGTATCGGGATCTACCTGGGCCAGCTGGATGCTCAGACATTCTGCCGGTCCACGGGCGCCAACCCCCAGGGGGTCAAACTGCTGAATGCGGTGCAGCACCGCCTCGACCTCATCCAGCTCCAGGTCGGCGCCTTCGCCCAGTTCCCGTTCCAGACCCTGGTGAATATCCTCAATGGAGCTGGACAGATAGCCGTCATCATTGATGGAATCGATGATGGAGGTGGCGATGACCCGGTCGCGATCGCTGAACGGGGTCAGGCCGAGCTGCCACATCAGGTGCTCGTAGAGGCCTTCGCCCTCACTGTTGTGGGTTTCAAAGAAATCGCGGTTGTTGTCCTCACCGGGGGCGCTGTAGCTGGTCTGCCCCATGTCCCCCATATTCCCCATGTCGAAGGTGTCTTCCCAGGTGCTGTCCACCGCCAACTCGTCGGGCATGGTCTCGGTGGCGTTGCGCTCCAGGGCTTCGATGGGTTCGGGAAGTTCGGTTTCCTTTTCCTGCAGTGGACGCTCCGACTCCTGGCTGCCCCCGTCCTCGGCCGCCATTTCGGCTGGATCGAGCCCTTCGGCATTGTCGCCATCGGCCTGCTCCAGCATCAGGTTGGAGTCGAGTACGGTTTGCACCTCCAGCTGGAGGTCCAGGGTCGAGAGCTGCAGCAGGCGGATGGCCTGCTGCAGCTGGGGGGTCATGGTGAGGTGTTGACCAAGACGTAACTGAATGGATTGCTTCATATTTTAGCGAAAGTAACCCGGCTGTGTACGCATGCGCATAATTCTACTGCATTTATTATGCCATTGGGAGAAAAACATCGCTATGCGGTAACTCATAATTGAAACTGGTCGCCGAGGTAGACCTCGCGTACCTGCTGGTTGCCGAGGATGGCCTGCGGCGGGCCCTCGGCGATGACCCGTCCGCCATCCATGATATAGGCGCGGCTGCAGATGCCAAGGGTCTCCCGTACATTGTGGTCCGTAATCAGGATGCCGATTTCCCTGTCTGACAGATGCCGGATGATCCGCTGGATGTCCACCACCGAAATGGGGTCTACTCCGGCAAAGGGTTCGTCCAGTAGTATGAAACGCGGTTCCGCCGCCAGCGCACGGGCAATCTCCACCCGGCGCCGTTCACCGCCGGACAGGCTTACCCCTGACTGGTCACGCAAATGGCTGACATGCAGTTCCTGCAGCAACTGATCCAGGCGCTGCTTGCGCTCCATCGACTTCAGTCCCGGGCGGGTTTCCAGCACTGCCATGATGTTTTGCGCCACCGTGAGCTTGCGGAAGATGGAAGCCTCCTGCGGCAGATAGCCTACGCCTGCGCGGGCCCGTGCGTGCATGGGTTTGCGGGTCAGATCCTCATCGTCGATATGGATGCGGCCCTGGTCACAGGGTACCAATCCGACAATCATGTAGAAAGAGGTGGTCTTGCCCGCGCCATTGGGCCCCAGCAGGCCGACCACTTCACCACTGCGGACTTCCACCGTCACATCGCTGACCACTTGTCGCGATTGATAGCGTTTGCCCAGTTGTTCTGCGCGCAGGATCGTCATTCCGGTTACTTGGTGTCGGGGCTAACGGCAGGCTGTGGCTTGGGCTGAAGGATGATATGTACCCGCTGGTCGCCACTGCGGTTGCCGGCCTGGACGCGGTCCTGGGGTACATCATAGACGATGCGGTCACTGCGGAAGGTGTTTTTACCCTGCCAGGCCACGGCTTTCTGTAACAGAATCACCTGCTCCGGGTTGGCATAGTACTCCATGCGCAGCGCCTCGGCGCGCATGTCCTCATCCTTGCCGTCGGGACGCTGTCGATAGGTGGCAGGTTTGCCAAGCAGGATTACCTTGTCGATGTTTTCGTCCTGGTTATAGACCGTCATGTGATTGCCGGTCAGTACCAGTGTGCCCTGAGTGACCTTCACGTTGCCGGTATAGATACTGATACCTTTCTGTTCATCTAGCTCCGCCTGATCCGCTTCGATGTGCATGGGTTGCTGGCGATCGGAAGACAGCGCCCATGCCGGAGAATGGGGCAGTGCGGACAGTAGCAGACACCATAGCAGCTTAGGGTTGATTCGGCTCATGTATACCTCGTACTTGAGACAGTAAATGCATGCGACCCTCATTCAGCCAGCTCTGCATGCCAATCGCCTGGACATTCCAGCCGGGGCTGAGAAAGGTCACCGGCAGATCGGTTTCCATGTAATGCTCATCGGGCAGGGCCAACAGCTCTTCGGTGAGCATGGTCAGCGGCTGCACATCGGCGTTGCCCAGGCGTTCCGCCCTGACGTCCCGCTGCATGCGTACCCGTTCACCACCGGGGCCGATCCAGGCGAAGCGGGCGCGAATATGCCAGTCGGTGGTATGGGGGCGATAGATCTCCACGTAGGGATCGTTCACCTCGGCGGAATCATCATCGGGAAAATGCACCATGTGGGGCGCCTGGACCCGGTGTTTCGCACGGCCCTGCTCATTCATCACCGTAAGGGTGAAATCATCCAGAAAGAAATCGGGCCGGTGGGCCTTTTCGCGGGCGGCAACCTCTCCTTCCATCTGCACCTGGGTGAACAACCACCAGCTGAGGCCGGCGGTGGCCAGCAGGCCGAGAATCAGCCAGAGGTTACGGCGCAACATCTAGAGGTACTTCTCCATCTCTTCCTCAAGCTTGCCCATGGCCTCGAGTATCATTTCGCAAACATCACGCGCGGCACCGCAGCCGCCGTTGCTGGGAGTCTGCCAGTGGGCGTGTTGTTTCACCAGCGGGTGAGCATCCTGCACGGCAACGGCCAGGCCGACCTTGCGCATGACCGGCAGATCCACTACGTCATCGCCCACGTAGGCCACCTGGTCCGGCATCAGTTGCATTTCATCCAGCAGCTGCCGGAAGGCAATGGTCTTGTCATGCTGGCCCTGATAGAGACGGGTGACACCAAGATTGCGCATACGGTGTTTCACCACTTCGGAGGTACGCCCGGTGATGATGGCGATTTCCACGCCGTGGCTCAGCAGCATCTTGATGCCGTGACCGTCACGTGAGTGAAAGGCTTTGTATTCCTGGCCGTCATCGCCGAGGAACAGACGGCCATCGGTCAATACACCATCGACGTCGAAAATCAGCAGGCGGGTGCGGGCGGCTTTTTCCAGGATGTCTTTCATAGCGGTCAGATAGTATCGAAGTTGTGTAACAGGGGTTTACACCACGCCGGCGCGCAGCAGGTCATGCATATTGAGTGCGCCGACGGGTTCATTCTGATCATTTACCACCAGCAGGGCGTTGATCTTTTTCGTGTCCATCACCTGCAGGGCCTCGGCGGCCAGCAGGCCGGCCTGAATGGTCCTGGGGTTGTGGGTCATGACGTCGCGAATCAGTGTCTTGTGCACGTCGATATCCCGATCGAGGGTGCGGCGCAGATCGCCATCGGTGAATACGCCGGTGAGTTTGCCAGCCGCATCCACTACGGCTGTCATGCCGAGCCGCTTGGCGGTCATCTCCAGCAGCGCATCACTGAGCAGGGTGTCTTCGCTCACCTGCGGGATCTGTGCACCGGTATGCATGATGTCGTCGATCAGCAGCAGCAGGCGTCGCCCCAGGGTGCCGGCGGGATGGGAACGGGCGAAGTCGTCGGCGGTGAAGCCGCGTGCATCGAGCAGTGATATGGCCAGCGCATCTCCCATCACCAGTGCCGCGGTGGTACTGGCCGTAGGCGCCAGGTCGAGCGGGCAGGCCTCTTTTTCCACGCCCACATCGAGATTCACCGTGGCAGCCCGCGCCAGGGTGGACTGAGGTTTGCCGGTCAGCGAAATGAGCGGCACATCGAGGCGCTTGATAATGGGCAGGATGGTGAGGATCTCGGCGGTCTCACCGGAGTTGGACAGTGCCAGCACCACGTCCCGGGCGGTGATCATGCCCAGGTCGCCATGGCTGGCCTCGCCGGGATGGACGAAGAAGGCCGGTGTGCCGGTGCTGGCGAGGGTGGCGGCGATCTTGCTGCCGATGTGGCCGGACTTGCCCATGCCGATGACCACCACGCGACCTTCGCAGGCAAGCATCAGCTGACAGGCACTGGCGAACAGGTGGTCGATACGACTGGCCAGCGCGGTTACGGCGCGGGCCTCGGTTTCGATCACGGCGAGGCCAAGGCGTTGCAGGGTCTGTTCGTTCATGCAGGGTCCGTCAGTGGTGGGCAATGGTGGTGAAGTATAACAGGGCCTGATAGGCGCCATAGCAGGCGAACAGGAAGGCGCCCTCAAGACGTCTCACGTGGCCTTTGCCGTGTATGCCGTAGGCCAGCACGAGCAGGATCAGGGTGAGGCTGATCATGATGGGGTAGTCGCGGGTCAGTACCGCATGTTCCACGTTGCTGGGGTTGATCAGGCCGGGCAGGCCCAGTACCGCCAGCAGGTTGAACATGTTGGAGCCGATGACATTGCCGACGGCGATCTCGTGTTCATTTTTCAGCGCGCTCATGACTGAGGCGGCCAGTTCCGGCAGGCTGGTGCCCAGCGCCACGATGGTAAGTCCGATTACCAGGTCGCTGACGCCGAAGGCATGGGCGATCTGTACCGAACCCCAAACCAGTACCCGTGAACTGCCCACCAGCACCACCAGGCCCACGAAAGTCCAGAACAGGGCGGCGCCCGTGGACATGTCACGGGGGATCTCGGCGTCGAATTCCTGGCCGATCGGATCGGACTGTTGTGGTCTCATGCCCATGTACACCATCCAGCCGATCATGATGAGCATGCCGCCTACCAGTACCATGCCATCGATGAAGTCCAGCCGCCCGTCCCACAGCAGGCCAAAGGACACCACCATGATGAAGAGCAGAATGGGGAATTCACGCCGCAGGAGCGCCGAGCTCACCTGCAGGGGCGCCACCATGGCCGTAATGCCGAGGATCAGCGCGATGTTGGTAATGTTGGAGCCGATGGCATTGCCCACCGCGAGGCCGGTGTTGCCTTGCATGGCGGCCACGATGGACACCAGGATTTCCGGCGCCGAGGTACCAAAGCCGACAATGGTGAGGCCGATGATCAGGGGTGATACGCCCAGGTTGCGGGCCGTGGCCGCGGCTCCCATGACGAAGCGGTCCGCACCCCAGACAAGCAGCGCGAAGCCGATCACGATTGCAAAGAGTTCCATCCACATAGGCTGCGTATCTTACTGATGAGGGGGAGGAGAGAACAGCTTCCTGATGCCCGGGCCGGAATCCGCGGTTCAGGTGGCGTCGACGCGCTCTTTACCACATCGTTCGCAACGGAAACGAGTGACCAGTTTGCCGGATTTGACGTCGAACGGGGTGCCCGGTACTTCCTTCCATTTGTGAAAGCCACGCCGACAGAGGGTGTTGCCCTGTTGTTTTTTGCCGGGGCCGGGCTTCTTGAAGGGGACAACATTGGTCATGCGCGCCATCATACCTTGGCTGTTGTTACTGGGGACAGGGGAGTGCGGTCATCACCGGGTTGCTTTTTTGATATGCGCTCTCCGCGGGTCCGAATAAATCCGGACCGGCGATGGATTCGGAATCCCGGGGCTTTACGGCGCTGCAGCCGAAACGGTACAGTGCGCGCTGATTCCAGTGAAGATGCGCCGAGCATGGCCGAACAGTCCGACAACCGTCCCCGGGAAGATGTCATCGTGAGTATTCGCGGGCTGCGCTTTGCCCGCGGCAGCCGGGTGATCTTTGATGGTGTGGACCTGGATATCCCGCGGGGCAAGATCACGGCCATCATGGGCCCGAGCGGCACCGGCAAGACCACCTTGCTGCGTCTGATCGGTGGGCAGCTCAAGCCCGCTTCGGGATCGGTGCAGGTGGATGGGCAGGAGGTGGCCGCCCTCAGTCATAGCAGACTGTATGCCATGCGCCAGCGGATGGGCATGCTGTTCCAGAGTGGCGCGTTGCTGACCGATCTCAATGTGTTCGACAATGTCGCTTTTCCGTTGCGCGAACATTCCGATCTTCCGGAATCCATGATCCGCGACATCGTGCTGATGAAGCTGGAGGCGGTGGGATTGCGCGGTGCCCACCAGCTGGGTCCCAATGAGCTTTCCGGCGGCATGGCGCGGCGCGTGGCCCTGGCCCGGGCCATTGCGCTTGATCCAATGATGATCATGTACGACGAACCCTTCGCTGGCCAGGACCCGATTTCCATGGGGGTACTGGTGAAACTCATCAAGCTGCTCAACGATGCCATGGGTCTGACCAGCATCGTGGTGACCCATGATGTGCCGGAGGCCACCAGTATTGCCGACTACGTCTACCTGGTATCCGAAGGTAAGGTGGTGGAGCATGGAACGCCGGAACAACTGGGCCGCTCCCGTTCCGAATGGGTACGGCAATTCCTGAATGGGGAACCCGATGGCCCGGTGCCGTTCCATTACCCGGCGCCCGACTACCTTGCAGACCTGATGGCCGGGAACGGATGACCAGCATGCTGGATATGATCCGCCAACTGGGCCGCACCGGACTGGGATTCTTTCAGCGCCTGGGGCGTGGTCATCTGTTCCTGTTCGAGGTGCTGTATGGCCTGCCGAGCCTGCTGCCCCGCCTGGGACTGGTGGTGCAGCAACTGTATTCGGTCGGTGTGCTTTCCCTGCTGATCATCCTGGTATCCGGGCTGTTTGTGGGTATGGTGCTGGGGCTGCAGGGCTATAACACCCTGGTGGATTTCGGTGCCGAGGAATCCCTCGGTGTGGTGGTGGCGCTGTCGCTGGTACGCGAACTGGGGCCGGTGGTCGCCGCGTTGCTGTTCGCTGGTCGCGCCGGTTCCGCATTGACCGCCGAGATCGGTCTGATGAAGGCCACCGAGCAGTTGTCGGGCATGGAAATGATGGCAGTGGATCCGATGCGCCGGGTGGTGGCGCCGCGTTTTCTGGCCGGATTCCTGTCCATGCCGTTGCTGGCGGCCATCTTCAGCGCGGTCGGTGTCTACGGCGGCTATTTTGTCGGGGTGGGCCTGCTGGGTGTGGATGACGGCGCCTTCTGGTCGCAGATCCAGGCCAAGGTGGATCTCCACGAGGATATCTATAACGGCGTGATCAAGAGCCTGGTATTCGGATTCGTGGCCACCTGGATTGCGGTGTTCGAAGGGTATGATGCCGTGCCGACCTCGGAGGGCGTCAGTCGTGCCACCACCCGTACCGTGGTGCACAGCGCACTGGCGGTGCTGGGGCTCGATTTCGTGCTCACCGCTTTAATGTTTGGGGACATCTGAGATGATGCAAAGCAAAACCGTTGAGATTCTGGTGGGTGTCTTCGTGGCCCTGGGTATCGGCGCTCTGTTCGTGCTGGCCATGCAGGTGAGTAACCTCAGTAGTTTCGGCAACGATGGCGAGGGCTACGAGGTCACCGCCAATTTCGAGAATATCGGGGGTCTCAAGGTGCGCTCGCCGGTGACCGTGTCCGGTGTGCGGGTCGGGAGGGTTTCCGCCATCGACTACAGCAGCCAGGCCTACCAGGCGGTAGTGACCATGCGTATCGAATCCCGTTTCAATGAATTCCCCGTCGATACCTCGGCCAGTATCTTTACCGCGGGCCTGCTCGGTGAACAGTATGTGGCCCTGGAGCCGGGAGGCGCCGAGGAATACCTCAAGCAGGGCGATCGCGTCAGCCTCACCCAGTCGGCGCTGGTGCTGGAACAGATCATCGGCAAGTTCCTGTTCAGCAAGGCGGAAGAGGGCGCCCAGTAAGCCATGGCCACGGCAGCACGGATAACGGCGCAGGAAAATGGTGTCCTCGCCATCAGCGGGGTGCTGGAATTCGCCACCGTAACCGCACTGGCCGGAGAGGCTGAAAGGGTACTGCCTGCCAGTGGTCCGCTGTACCTCGATCTCAGCGGCGTTGAACATGTCGATAGTGCCGGTCTTGCCTTGCTGGTGCACTGGTTGCGCCGGGCGCACAATCAGGGGCGGGTACTGGAATTCCGCAATGTTCCGGCCCAGCTTATCGAAATGGCACGGATCAGCCGCCTGGACCAGATCCTGCCCCTGCAGGCGGCCTGAGCGGTCGCGAACTCCCGTTCACGGGCATTTTTCTATATGATTCACCGTTTCGGTTTATTCCGGGTTGGCCTGATGGACGTTCAGGTCGGCGCCCTATTCAAATGGAACAACAGCTTATGAGTATAAGTGCAGACGAGATCAAGCAACTGATCGAGGCCGGTGTCCCCGATGCCGAGGCCCGTATCAGTGGCCAGGGTGATAAATTCGACGCCATTGTCATCAGCCCGGTCTTTGCAGACAAAAATATGGTGCAGCAACATCAGTTGGTGTACCGCACCCTCGGTACCCTGATGCAGGACAATGTGATCCATGCCCTGTCGTTGCGTACCTACACCCCCGAACAATGGTCCAAGCAGACCCCCTTGCAGCAGTGATGGCTTGATACGTGGATAAACTCATTATCAGCGGCGGCGCGCCGCTGCGCGGCGAGATCCGCATCTCGGGTGCCAAGAACGCGGTGCTGCCCATCCTCGCCGCCACCCTGCTGGCCGACGATACCGTGACCGTGCGGAATGTGCCCCACCTGCACGATGTCACCACCACCATGGAACTGCTCGGTCGTATGGGTGTGGAACTGGTGGTGGATGAACGCATGAGCATCCAGGCTGATCCGCGCACCATCCAGGATTTCTCCGCGCCCTATGATCTGGTGCGTACCATGCGCGCTTCCATCCTGGTGCTGGGGCCATTGCTGGCCCGCTATGGTCGCGCCGACGTGTCGCTGCCCGGTGGCTGTGCCATCGGTTCACGACCGGTGGATCAGCACATCAAGGGGCTCAAGGCCATGGGGGCGCAGATCGATGTGGAAGGCGGTTACATCCGGGCTCGCGTGGATCGCCTGAAGGGTGCGCGGCTGGTGATGGAGATGGTCACCGTAACCGGCACCGAGAACCTGATGATGGCCGCGTCGCTGGCGAAGGGCACCACGCTGATCGAAAATGCGGCGCGGGAACCGGAAGTGGCGGATCTTGCCCACTGCCTCAACCAGATGGGGGCGAAGATCTCCGGTGCCGGTACCGATACCATCGAAATCGAAGGGGTCGATAATCTTTCGGGGACCGATTACAAGGTACTGCCCGATCGCATCGAGACCGGTACCTTCCTGGTGGCCGCCGCCATTACCGGCGGACAGATCAAGGTGAAGGATACCCGTCCGGATACGCTCGACGCCGTGTTGCAGGTATTGCGTGAGTCCGGTGCCCGCGTGGATGTGGGTGAGGACTGGATCGAGCTGGACATGGAAGGGCGGCGGCCGCAGGCGGTGAATATCCGTACGGCGCCGTATCCTGCGTTCCCGACTGATATGCAGGCCCAGTTCACGGCACTGAACTCGGTGGCCGAAGGCAGCGGCACCATCACCGAAACGGTGTTTGAAAACCGTTTCATGCATGTGCAGGAAATGCAGCGCATGGGTGCGAAGCTGCGGGTGGAAGGCAATACCTGCATCAGCACCGGGGTGCCACGTCTTACCGCCGCGCCGGTGATGGCCACCGACCTGCGTGCCTCGGCAAGCCTGGTGCTGGCGGGGCTGGTGGCGGATGGCGATACCAGCGTCGATCGCATCTACCACATCGACCGTGGCTACGAATGTATTGAAGAGAAACTCGGCCAGCTGGGTGCGCGGATACGAAGGGTGCCCGCGTAACTCCATACCTACCACCGAGTGTTGTCTGTAGGTGCGGATTTATCCGCATTGGCACAGCAGACAGGCAGTGGCGTGTGCCGGGGGGAAGGTAGAGAATTCCGCGGTGCCGCCAGAAACGATTTCCAAGGAATTGGGTAGACCCATGACCAACACATTGACCATCGCCCTGTCCAAGGGGCGCATCTTCAAAGAGACGCTGCCGTTGCTGGCCCATGCGGGCATCACGCCGGTGGATGATCCGGAAACCAGTCGCAAGCTGATCCTCGACACCAATCAGCCCGATGTGAAGCTGGTGATCATCCGCGCATCCGATGTGCCTACCTATGTCCAGTACGGTGCTGCCGATCTCGGTGTGGCGGGCAAGGATGTGCTCATGGAGCATGGTGGGGAAGGCTTATACGAACCGGTGGACCTGAACATTGCCCGTTGCAGGCTGATGGTGGCCGGTCCCGTGAACGGCGGCCCGGAACCGGAACGCATGATCATTGCCACCAAGTACGTGTCCAGCACGCGCCGCTATTATGCCGAACGCGGACGCCAGGTGGAAATCATCAAGCTCTACGGCTCCATGGAACTGGCGCCGCTGGTAGGACTGGCGCATCGTATCGTCGATGTGGTGGATACCGGTAACACCCTCAAGGCCAATGGCCTGGAGCCACTGGAACACATCGCCGATATCAGTTCCCGGCTGGTGGTGAACAAGGCATCCATGAAGATGAAGCATGCACGAGTGAAGACCTTCATTGATCGCATCGCCGAGGCGGTGCAGGCCTGATGGAGTCAGCAGGTTAGGCATTCTGGACGAGAAGGAAGCATGGTGGCCATTACACGTCTGAACAGTACGGATAGTGATTTTCAGTCCCGGCTCGAACAACTGCTGGCCTGGGAAGCGGTGTCCGACACCCAGGTGGAAAACACGGTACGTACCGTGATCGCCGAGGTCCGGGCCCGTGGCGATGCGGCAGTGGTGGAATACACCAACCGTTTCGATCGCACCGATGCCGCGAGCATGGCGGATCTGGAAATCCCCCTCGAACGTCTGCAGCAGGCGCTGCATGATATTTCCGAACCGCATCGTGTCGCGCTGGAGCGGGCTGCAGAGCGGGTGCGGGCCTATGCCCGGCATCAGAAGATGGAATCCTGGTCCTATACCGAGGCCGACGGTACCGTGCTCGGTCAGCAGGTCACGCCACTGGACCGCGTGGGCCTGTACGTACCCGGTGGCAAGGCGGCCTATCCTTCCTCGGTATTGATGAATGCGGTGCCCGCCAAGGTGGCCGGCGTGGCGGAACTGATCATGGTGGTGCCCACGCCGGATGGCGTGGTGAACGACCTGGTGCTGGCGGCGGCAGCCATCGCCGGGGTCGACCGGGTGTTCTCCATTGGCGGTGCGCAGGCGGTGGCCGCACTGGCCTATGGTACCGAGACCATTCCCCAGGTGGACAAAATTACCGGTCCCGGCAATATCTATGTAGCCACGGCCAAGGGCATGGTGTTCGGCGCCGTCGGCATCGATATGATCGCCGGGCCCTCCGAGATCCTCGTCATCAGCGATGGCGGTACCGACCCCGACTGGATCGCCATGGACCTGTTTTCCCAGGCCGAACATGACGAGGACGCGCAGGCGATCCTGGTCAGCCCCGACGGGGACTTTCTCAACCGGGTACAGCAGAGTATAGAGCGGCTGCTTCCCACCATGGAGCGCAGGACCGTGATCGAGACCTCGCTGTCGGCCCGCGGTGCATTGATCCAGGTGAAGGATCTCGCCGAGGCGGTGGCGGTATCAAACTATGTCGCACCGGAACACCTGGAACTCTCCGTTGCCGATCCCCAGCTACTGGCGAACGATATCCGCCATGCCGGTGCTATTTTCATGGGTCGTTATACGGCCGAGGCGCTGGGCGATTATTGTGCCGGTCCTAACCACGTGCTGCCCACCTCGCGTACGGCGCGTTTTTCCTCCCCGCTGGGAGTGTACGATTTCCAGAAACGCTCCAGTATCATCATGGCCTCGGAGCAGGGCGCCTCGGATCTGGGTGAGACCGCCTCGGCACTGGCGCGCGGTGAAGGGCTGACCGCCCATGCCCGTTCGGCGGAGTATCGTATCAAGCATAAGTAGGCGAGAAGCCATGGATGCGTTCACCGCAAAGGTGCAAAGAACGCAAAGGTGTTCGTATATCCTGCTCATACGTGCCTGCTGCCGGCCATGACTATCTTCGGGACAGCAGAATCGTACCGCAACACCCTTGCTGCCTTGTGCACTCTGCGGTGGATTTTTCAATCGATAGAACAGAGTCAACATGACCCAAACCACCGACAAGATCGAACGCTGGATTCGTCCCGAGATTCGGGCATTATCGGCCTATCACGTGCCGGATCCCGGCCGCTGCATCAAACTGGACGCGATGGAAAATCCCTATACCTGGCCCGCATGGCTGATCGATGCCTGGCTCGAAACCCTGCGCGATGTCAGCCTCAATCGCTACCCCGACCCCGGTGCGCAGCAGCTGAAGGAAAAGCTGCGTGACTGCATGCAGGTGCCGCAGGGGATGGAGATCCTGCTCGGTAACGGTTCCGATGAACTGATCCAGATGGTGGCCCTGGCGGTGGCGCAACCGGGACGAGTGGTGATGGCACCGGAACCCAGTTTCGTCATGTACAGGATGATCGCCACACTGGTCGGCATGGACTATGTGGGCGTACCGCTCGACAATGATTTTCAGCTCGATATCGAGGCCATGCTGACCGCCATCGAACAGCATCAGCCGGCGGTGATTTTCATCGCGTACCCCAACAATCCCACCGGTAACCTGTTCGCCGATGCCGATATGGAACGTATCCTGAAGGCGGCGCCGGGTATGGTGATTGTCGACGAGGCCTATGCACCTTTTACCGATGCCTCCTTTATGGGGCGTCTGCAACAGTACGATAACCTGCTGGTGCTACGTACTGTATCCAAGATGGGGTTGGCCGGCCTGCGCCTGGGGCTGTTGGTCGGGGCACCGGCCTGGCTGCAGCAGATCGACAAGACCCGTCTGCCATACAACATCAATGTACTTACCCAGGCGAGTGGCGAGTTTGCCCTGCACCACGTGGAGGTGCTGGAGGAGCAGGCGCGGCAGATCCGCGAGGACCGCGCGGCGCTGTGTGCCGAATTGCGGGAGACGGATGGTGTGGCGCCTTTTCCCAGTGATGCCAACTTTATCCTGTTTCGCGTGCCGGCCGGTCGTGGCAACGAGATCTTTCAGGCGCTGAAAGAGCAGGGCGTGTTGATCAAGAATCTGTCCGGTGCCGGTGGTGCCCTGGCGGATTGTCTGCGGGTGACGGTGGGCAAGCCGGAGGAAAACGAGGCCTTTCTGCAGGCGTTGCGCGCGGCCTTGTAGGTCCGAATTTATTCGGACATTGCCATATCAGGTAAGCCGCGTCCGCATAAATTCGGATCTACAGCTGGTTTCGTTTAAGTGTTCGGCTGCGGCTGGTCCTTATTCATGAAGGCGCTTCACGTATCATTGCAGCCGACTATTGTGTCTGCACCGGCCGGCTGCTGACTTCCGCCTCCACATCAAACGCCTGTCCTTCCCGGATACCCTGCACATGAATGCGGCTGCCGGGCAGCTGTTGGGCGATGTAATTCACCGCTTCGCGGGCATCGGTGATGGGTCGGTCGTTGATGCGGGTGATGACGTCGCCCAGCTGCAGACCGGCCAGTTCAGCGGGACCGCCCCGCAGGATCCCGGCCACTACCATACCGCGCGTGTTTTCGAGCTGAAACGATTCCGCCAGTGCCGTGGTGAGATCCTGGGCCTCGAGGCCGAGCCAGCCGCGCACCACGCGACCGTGTTCGATGATCTGCGTCAATACTCCCTTGGCCAGTTGAATGGGAATGGCGAAGCCGATGCCCTGGGAACCGCCAGTCCTGGAATAGATGGCGGTGTTGATGCCCACCAGTTCGCCGCGGGCATTGATCAGGGCGCCACCGGAATTACCGGGGTTGATGGCGGCATCGGTCTGGATGAAATCCTCGAAGGTATTGATGCCCAGGTGGTTGCGCCCGGTGGCGCTGACGATGCCGAGGGTGACCGTCTGGCCCACGCCGAAGGGGTTACCGATGGCCAGCACCACGTCGCCGACGCGCATGGTTTCCGAGGAGCCGATCACCATGGTGGGAAGCTGGTCGAGATCGACCCGCAGCACGGCGAGATCGGTATCGGGATCTATGCCGACCACCTCGGCACGGGCGCTGCGGCCATCATGCAGCATGATCTGGATTTCATCGGCCCCATCGGTGACATGGTTGTTGGTCAATACCAGGCCCTGTTCACTGAGAATGACGCCGGAACCGAGACTGGTCTGCAATTGTTTGCGTGGTGCGGCGAAGCGATCGCCGAAGAAATGACGGAAAACCGGATCATCCAGCAGCGGGTGGCTGCGGCTGGTGACGAGCTTGGTGGTATAGATGTTGACTACCGCCGGTGCCGCGGTTTCCACCGCATCGGCATAGGATACCGGACCGCTCCATTGCGCCTGTGATTCCTGGCCCGGGGCGGGCAGGGTGCTTTCCCGCAGTTCCACCACCCGTGGTTCATTGGGGCGGATCCAGTCCGGTTTCATGATCACGACCACGAACGCTATGGCCAGGCCAACAGTGATGGCCTGGAGAAGGAAGGACAGGGATCTGTAGATGCGCATAATCGGGATGAAATTCCTGGCGGGTTCGGCTTATTCTACTGTGCCTGTATAAACAGGGTCCAATCCTCGTGTCTCGCGTGCGGCGGAAAAACCCAATAGACTGCGCGCAACCCCGCTACCGGCAAAATCCGATATGACGCGACTGATCGAACTTGTGGAGTACTGTGACCGCTATCTGGATGCGGCAGGTTTTCGCGATTACTGCCCCAACGGCCTGCAGGTGGAGGGGCGACCAGGAGTGCAGCGGTTGATTACGGGCGTGACCGCCAGCCAGGCGTTGATCGATGCGGCACTGGCGGCGGGCGCCGATGCCCTGTTGGTGCACCATGGTTATTTCTGGAAAGGTGAGGATGCCCGCATCACAGGCATAAAGCAGCGGCGTCTCAAGAGCCTCCTGCAGCAGGATGTCAGCCTGCTCGCCTATCACCTGCCCCTCGATGCACACCCCACAGTAGGTAATAACGTTCAGTTGGCACAGCAGCTGGGGCTGGTTGTCTCCGGCCGGGGTGGTGAAGCAGGTGGTCCCGAGCTGCTGTTTCATGGCGAACTGGAGGTGGCGCTGGCCCCGGCCGGCCTGGCGGACCATATCGAACTCCGCCTGGGGCGCCGCCCCCAGCATATCCCCGGTGCGGGGGATCGCATTCAACGCGTGGCCTGGTGCAGCGGGGCAGCCCAGTCCTATATCGAACAGGCCGTAGCGCTGGGCGTGGATGCCTTCATCAGTGGGGAGATCTCCGAGCCGACGGTGCACATCGCGCGGGAGTGCGGGGTCCACTATTTCGCCGCCGGCCACCATGCGACCGAGCGCTACGGGGTGCAGGCCCTGGGCGCGCACCTTGCGGACCGGTTTGGCCTCGAGCATCACTTCATCGACATCGACAACCCGGTCTGAGGGCTGGCCCGCCCGGTGCTGGAATTGGCTGCATTCTTTTGATTTAGCTCAAGATAGTGCATTACGGCTTGACCTAAAACCTCACTTATAGGAAGCTACGCCGTTTACAGGGCTCCGGAAAGTTAAATTAGAATATTCTGATTTTACTGATTATGCCCCGGGTGCAGCCCGCCAGCGTCTTTCACGGACGCGAGAATTTTTTACTCATCTTCTGGAGAACGCTGAATGAGTGCCCAAGGTGCAGACCCAAGCCGACGTCGGTTTCTGACCGCCGCCACTACCGTGGTGGGAGCCGTCGGTGCCGCCGCTGTGGCGGTTCCTTTCGTTACATCCATGCTACCCAGTGATAAGGCCAAGGCCGCGGGCGCGCCCGTGGAAGCCGATATCAGCAAAGTAGAACCGGGACAGATGATCCGGGTTCAGTGGCGCGGTAAACCCGTATGGGTGGTAAACCGCACCGAGGCCATGCTGACGGCGTTGCCAACCCTGGATGACCGCCTGCGTGATCCGGCCTCGAACGAATCCGCCCAGCCGGAATACACCAAGAATGAAGTCCGTGCCATCAAGCCGGAATACCTGGTGCTGGTCGGGATCTGTACCCACCTGGGCTGTTCACCCACCTATCGCCCGGAAGTGGCGCCGGCCGACCTGGGCGAGGACTGGAAGGGTGGTTTCTTCTGCCCCTGCCACGGTTCCCGCTTCGACCTCGCCGGTCGAGTGTACAAGGGGGTCCCGGCTCCGCTGAACCTGGAAGTCCCACCTCATCGCTATGTAAGCAACACCGTCATCAAGATCGGTGAAGATCAAGGAGCTGCATAATGGCTGGCGGCAATCGTGAAAAATGGCAAGGCGGTCTGTTGGGATGGGTTGACGCCCGCTTCCCGCTGAGTTCCCTGTGGGAGGATCACCTCTCCAAATATTACGCCCCGAAGAACTTCAATTTCTGGTACTTCTTCGGTTCCCTGGCGATGCTGGTGCTGGTTATCCAGATCGTTTCCGGCATCTTCCTGACCATGAGCTACAAGCCCGATGCTGAACGTGCCTTTGCATCAGTGGAGTACATCATGCGTGATGTACAGTGGGGCTGGCTGATTCGCTACATCCACTCCACGGGGGCCTCGGCTTTCTTTATCGTGGTGTACCTGCACATGTTCCGCGGCCTGATCTATGGCTCCTACAAGCAGCCACGCGAACTGATCTGGATCTTCGGCATGCTCATCTACCTGTGCCTGATGGCCGAAGCCTTCTTCGGCTACCTGCTGCCCTGGGGGCAGATGTCCTACTGGGGTGCGCAGGTAATCGTATCACTGTTCGGGGCTATTCCGGTCGTCGGTGACGATCTGGCACTGTGGCTTCGCGGTGATTACGTCATCTCCGACGCCACCCTGAACCGCTTCTTCGCCTTCCATGTCATCGCGGTCCCGCTGGTGCTGGTCGGTCTGGTGGCGGCGCACATCATGGCGCTGCACGAAGTGGGTTCCAACAACCCCGACGGCGTGGAGATCAAGAAGGTCAAGGACGAGAACGGCATTCCGAAGGATGGCATCCCCTTCCACCCCTACTATTCCGTGAAGGATATCGTGGGCGTGGTGGTGTTCCTGATGTTCTTCTCGATCGTGGTGTTCTTCGTGCCGGAAGGCGGTGGCTACTTCCTGGAGCCGCCGAATTTCGATCCAGCCGACCCGCTGAAGACCCCGCCGCATATTGCGCCGGTATGGTACTTCACCCCCTTCTACGCCATCCTGCGTGCGGTCACCATCGACATCGGTCCGCTGACGGCGAAGTTCCTCGGGGTGATACTGATGGGAGGCGCCGTGGTAATCATTGCCTTCCTGCCCTGGCTGGATCGTAGCGAAGTGAAATCCATTCGCTATCGCGGCCCGCTGTTCAAGGGCGCCGTGGCGCTGTTCGTGATCGCCTTCTTCATGCTGGGCTGGCTGGGCACGCAGGCGTCCACTCCTGGCAAGACGACTCTGGCGCAGATCGGCACAGCCGTCTATTTCGCATTTTTCCTTTTGATGCCCATCTACACCAAGATGGACAAGACCAAGCCGGTTCCGGAAAGGGTGACAAGCAAATGAGAAAGACGATCCTGACCCTGTTGATTGCCCTGATGCCTGTCTGGGCGATGGCATCAGGCGGTGGCCCCCATCTGGACAAGGCCAATATCGATCTGAACAACAAGGAATCCCTGCAACGGGGCGCCAAGCTGTTCGTGAACTACTGTCTGAGCTGCCATTCGGCACAGCACCAGCGTTACAACCGCATGGCCCGCGATCTGGGCCTCACCGAGGAGCAGGTGCGTGACAACCTGATCTTCACCGGTGCCAAGGTGGGTGAGCTGATGAAGGTGGCCATCGATCCGGTGGACGCCAAGGCCTGGTTCGGTGCCGCGCCGCCGGACCTGACCCTGATGGCCCGTGCCCGTGGTGTGGATTATCTCTACACCTACCTGCGCACCTTCTACCTTGATGACAAGCGCCCCTTTGGCGTCAACAACGAGGTATTCCCCAGCGTCGGCATGCCAAATGTGCTGTGGGAACTGGAAGGCCTGAAGAAGCCGATCATCGAAACCACGGTGGATCATGAGGGTAATGAGCACCACACCATCACCGGCTATGAAATGGTCAAGCCCGGCACGAGGACGCCGGATGAGTTTGATCGTGATGTGCGGGATATTGTTGCTTTCATGGCCTACATGGGTGAGCCGGCACAACTGGAGCGCAAACGTCTGGGTGTCTGGGTGCTGTTGTTCCTGGGCGTTTTGTTCGTAGTCAGTTACCTGATGAAGAAGGAATACTGGAAGGACATTCATTAATGTCCGGCAGTAAAAGCCGCCCCGTGTGCGTGGTGCATGCACCATGGCCGGGGCGGTTTTTGTATTTGGTTGTTCATGCAAGTAAGTAACGCCTACTCAAGGCAGGAGAATCCTCAATGGCTCTGATCGCCAACCGACGTTCAGTCATGACCCTGTTTTCCGATGCCGTTGACCCGCAAAGTCATCGTGCCCGCGTCGTACTCGCGGAAAAGGGTATCACTGTTGAGGTCCTCAATATCGATCTGGCCAACAAGCCGGAAGACCTCATTGACCTGAATCCCTACCAGACCGTGCCCACCCTGGTGGATCGTGAACTGGTGCTCTACGATCCGCGCGTGATCATGGAATACCTGGATGAGCGTTTTCCTCATCCACCGCTGATGCCGGTGGATCCGGTCTCACGTGCGAAATCGCGGTTGGCCCTCTATCGTATTGAACAGGACTGGTACAGCCTGGCCAATGAGATCGAGACCAAGGGCGAAAAGGCCGCAGCCAAGGCCCGCAAGATGCTGCGTGACAGTCTTGCAGCCAGTAACGATGTGTTTGCCGCCAAACCGTTCTTCCTCAGTGATGAATTTTCGCTGGTGGATGCCAGTATCCTGCCGATCCTGTGGCGCCTGCCGCACTACAAGGTGGATCTGCCGCCGCAGGCCAAGGCCGTGCAGGCCTATGCCAAGCGGATGTTCAGCCGTGAAACTTTCCAGGACAGCCTGACGGAAGCCGAGCGGGAAATGCGTCCGTAATACCCTGCGAGTTTCGTCCGGTTTCAGCGCCGGGCGAAATTTTTTGATGTCCTATACTCTGGATTCACCGGCCGGGTAAGGCCCGCGCTTCAACCGCACCTGATTTTTCTGCCACTGTCATGACTTCAAGCCGCCCCTATCTCCTCCGTGCCATCCATGAATGGGTGCTTGATAACGGGATGACTCCCTACCTGCTGGTGGATGCTCGCCAGGAGGGCGTCGATGTGCCCAGTCAAAGCGTGCAGGATGGCAAGGTGGTGCTCAATATCAGTCCGCAGGCCGTGCAGGGACTGGTAATGAATAATGAGCGGGTGGAGTTCAATGCGCGTTTCTCCGGCGTGTCCACCTATATCTGTGTGCCGACAATGGCGGTGCTGGCGATCTATGCGCGGGAGAACGGGCGTGGGATGGTGTTTACGGAGGAGGATGGCAGTGATCCTCCGGAAGGCCCGGAACCGGATTCGGAACCGCCACGGCGGCCGGCGCTCAAGGTGGTGAAATAGGGCTGCGCAGACCCATCGGCTGACGGGGTCGCAATAAACTGTCGGCCTCCATGCTGAAGCGGTAGCCTGTGCCCCTTCAGTGTTCGGGAAAGCCCTTGCCCGGATTGAGAATACCGTTCGGATCAAACTGATCCTTGATGGCATGCATCAGCGCCAATGTGTCGGGTTCGATTTCCCGGCCGACAAATTCCCGCTTTACCAGCCCGATACCGTGTTCGCCCGACAGGGTGCCGCCAAGATCCAGCACCAGTGTGAATACCGCGTCGAGACAGGTATCGGCAGCGCGCATCTGTTCCGGGTCGTCGGGGTTTACCAGCAGGTTGACGTGGATATTGCCGTTGCCCGCGTGACCGAAATTGACGATGGGAATGTTGTGCTGCTGCGACAGCCGCTGCAGTCCGTCGATGAGTTCGGGCATGTGCGAGACCGGTACCACCACATCCTCGTTGATCTTCTTTGGCGCGATGTTGCGCAGCGTCGGCGACAGGGCCTTGCGGGTCGCCCACAGGGCCTGTACCTCTTCCGTACTGCTGGCGGTACTCAGTTCCACCAGGTCCTCACCGCGGGCGGCATCGCTGACCGCGTTTGCGGCGGCATCGATCCAGTCTTCGGTACCATCCACCTCGATCATCAGCATGGCACCGGCCTGTTGTGGCAGCGGGCTGGTGGAATAGCGTCGCACCATCTCGATGGCCTGGCCATCGATGAACTCCAGCGCGCAGGGAATCACCGGTTGCGCCATGATGCGGGATACCGCGGCGGCGGCACTGGTCATGTCCCGGTAGACCGCACGCATGGTGCGCCTGGCCGGTTGCAACGGGGTCAGTTTCAGGGTTGCCTCGGTGATCAGCGCCAGGGTGCCTTCGGAGCCGATCAGCAGCCGGGTCAGGTCATACCCAACCACACCCTTGGTGGTCTGCACCCCAGTGCGAATACTGGCACCGCTACCCGTGACGGCACGCAGACCGAGGGTGTTTTCGCGCGGGGTACCGTATTTCACTGCGCGGGGTCCGGCGGAGTTATAGGCCAGGTTGCCCCCCACGGTACAGACCGCCGCACTGGTGGGGTCCGGTGGCCAGAAAAACCCGTGTACCGCCGCCGCGTCCTGCACCGCCTGGTTGGTGACGCCGGGCTCCACCACCATGAGCCGGTTGGCCGGATCCACGCGCAGGATGCGATCCATGCGTTCCAGTGACAGCACCAGGGCATTGTCCAGTGGCACCGTGGCACCGGTGGTGCCGGTACCGCGGCCACGGGCGACCAGGGGCACCCGCTGTTTATTGCACAGGCGCACGATTGCCTCCACCTGTTCGTGGCTGGTGGCGAAGGCTACTGCCCGGGGTAAGGCCTGCAGGCGGCTGTTATCGTAGCCGTAGGGCAGGCGGTCGGCCGGATCGGTCAGCAGTTGGTCGCCGCCGACAATGGCGGAAAGACGGTCGAGGAACGGCTCGGATGCAGGCATGGGAATGGTTTCGGGGTGAAGGCCGGACAGCCGCTCAGGGTGCTGTCCGGCGCACGAACGAATAAGGCCGCTGCTGACCTAATCGAGGTATTCAAACAGTCGCACGATACGCTGCACACCCTTGACCTGGCGGGCGGTGTCAGTGACTACGTCGGCCTCGCGGTGGTGGAGCTTGCCCATCAGGAATACGGTACCGTTTTCAGTAACCACTTTCACCTTGGTGGCATCGAAGCCTTCCAGGCCGCGAATGCCCAGCAATTTGGTTTTCACCTGCGCCGTGATACCGGTATCGCTGGTGCGGCTCATCAGGGCACTGGGGGCGGCGATGGTCAGCTCGTTGTGCACCTTGCGTACCTTCTCGATGTTACGTGTATGTTCCGCCGCGCGGGTGCGCAGGGCCTCGGTGGGGGTTTCGCCGCTGAGCAGCACCACGCCGTCGTAGCTGGTCACATTGATGTGCGACTGGCTGCTGAGATTCTTGTCTTCGCGAATGGCAATCAGCGCTTTCCATTCGATGAGTTCGTCATCGATGAAGGCGCCGGGGGTACGGCGGTCGGCAGCCATGGCCGTGCCGGTTGCTGCACTGCCCACTACCACGCCGGCACAGCCGCCCAGCAAGGTGGTGGCCAGGAATGCCAGGGTGAGTGCGCGCCAGTGAGTATTCATGAATTCAGTTCTCCTCTCCGAGAAGTGGTGGGTCAATGGGCCGCGCAGGTAAGGTATTCCCCGTCGGCGTCCCATTATTTGTTTGCGTGCCATGACCGCATGGGGCGGCATGTCTCTCGACAGCCCATGATGGCAATGGTTCCATGCCGGCCGCCGGGTTCACGGTGGAGCAGTGTAGCGCAACCCGGGCTCAGGTGCTGAATGCGTTGCGAATCCATTGCAGGTCATGATCGGCGGCGAGGGAGATCACGTCGAAGCGTGCCGGAAGCTGCTGGGCGGCCGGATACTGCTGCAGATAGTGTTGCGCGCAGTGGATGATGCGGCTCTGTTTGCGCAGGTCAACCGACTCCGCACCGCTGCCATAGCGATCATGGCGGCGATATCGTACCTCGACAAAGACCAGGCTGTCGCCATCGCGCATGATAAGGTCGATTTCACCACCACGGCAGCGGTAGTTGCGGGTGAGCAGGCGCAGTCCCTGCCGCTCAAGGTGTCGGCAGGCGGTCTGTTCCGCCTGGACTCCCGTCTGTTGTTGGCTCATCCATGTCCTCCGGTGCGGGGACCGCTTCCATCGGTCCTTCCATAGGTGCCAGGTCATCCGGCAGCAGCGGTGCCGGAGTGAGTTCCAGTGCCGCTTCCAGCAGCCGTGGGTGACCACGCTGCATTTCTGCCCAGCGCAATTCCCGGTAGATCTTTTGCCCATGGTCCACGGACAGCACCCCGGTCACGCCGTTGAGGTAGCGCAATCCCGGCTGTTGCAGAAAAGGCAGCAGCTGATAGGCATCGATGCCAAGTGCGTACAGGCGGGTATTGCGTTTCAGGTCGGCGGGCCACAGGCGGGCCAGTTCGGTATGCAATGACGGTTGGGCCTCTTCCGGTGCCAGTACCCAGGGCATGTCGCAGAAGCGGATACCGTTCATGTCCTGATCGCGGTTTTCATCCACATGTCCGGCGTAGCCGTAGGACGTGGTGTAGACCGGTAGATCGGAGGCGTGGTGAAAACGCAGCTGGGGTTTGATCTGGCGCGCCTCCTGGGGGCGCGCCAGCAGGAACACGAAATCGGCATCCTGGCGCCGGCGGGGCTCGAATTCCAGGCTGCGACCCAGCTGGCGGGTCAGGGCGCGAGCACGATTGCGGCTGTCATCGAGGTTGAGCAGTGACTGGATGGCGGTGCCGAAATCCACCTGGTTGGCGGGGAAACGCTGCACTTCCAGGATGCTGCCACCCAGTTCGGTCCAGCGGCTGGCAAAGGCGTTGTAAACCCGCTCCGCCCAGGCGCCTTCCGGGATCAGCACCACGGCGCCGCTGTGGCCATCCCAACGGGCCCGTTCGGCTACCTGTTGCGCCTCATCTTCCGGCGCCAGGCCGAACTGGTACAGGGACGGATGTGTGCCGGTTTCCGTCTGGTTGAGGGCCAGCACCGGTATGTCCAGGGTGCCGGACTGGGCCAGTGACTGTACGGATTCCTTGCGCAGCGGGCCGATCACCATCTGTGCGCCATCGGCGATGGCGAGCTGATACTGCGTCCACACACTCTGTGGGCCGGCGCCGGTGTCATAGAAGCGGATTTCCGGCGCCTCGCCCTGCGCGGCCTGCCGGAAGCGGGCGGCGAGTATGCCGTCCCGTATCGCCGCGGCGGGGGTGGCCAGGCTGCCCGTGATCGGCAGCAGTACACCAATACGTTGCAGGGGGGCACTACCGGGGCCGGTTTGTCCCAGCAACTGGTCCAGCAGGGCGGGATCGACGGGGTGCGATGGGTAGCGCATGCGCCAGTCCTGCAGGGCGGTACCGGTGCTCGCACCGGGGCGGCGCAGGCTGCGCGCCACTTGCACCAGTTCCATCCAGCCGCTGAGGATGTCGGGTGGCGGATTCAGGCGCAGCCGCTGCAGGGCGGTGTCGGACAGGCCCGACAGGGATTCCCAGATCGCCCGCTGGTTTTCCTCGCGGGCCGCCGGCTCCGTCAGCAGGCCATCGAGCCAGACCCGTTCGCGGGCACTTTCCAGGCGGTTGCCGGCCATGTCATAGGCCTGGGCCCGCAAGCGGTGATAGGCCGGTGCCAGCGGTGAATCTTCTGCTGCCGGGGCGGCGCGCAGCGCACTCAAGGCCGCATCTGGCCGGTGGCGTGCCAGTGCGATACGGGCTTCTACCAGTGCGGTTGCCGTTTGTTCCTCGGCGGGAAGACCGGCGGTGTCGATATCCTGCACCAGGACGGCGGCGGCATCGGCATCGTTGCCGTCCAGCAGATAGCCGGCCGCCTGCAGGCGCAGGCGAATGCGATCAAGGCCCTGGGTCGTGGCGGCTTCTGCCAGGTACAGTTCGGCGGCGGCGCGGTACTGGCCGGCCTGTGCCAGGCGGTCAGCCTGTTGTGCCAGTGGGTCTTCGCCACGCGGCCGCGGCGCGGTGGCGCAGGAGGCAAGCAGGCCGATCAGCAGGATCAGGAGCAGGGGGCGAAGCAGGCGGCAGTATTGGAATGTACGAATGTTCGGCATGGTAGTCGTGCTTTGGAAAAGCAGGCCTGACTCTACTGGAAATGCACCGTCTGCGCCACCGTGGCGGCGGTGTCGCCGCTGGAGGAATTTGGTTACGATGCGGTAACGTTCATCAGGGATTCCCATCATTATGGAAGCAGCTCCCGGCACACTTTTCATCGTGGCCACGCCCATCGGCAATCTCGAGGATATTACGCTGCGGGCACTACAGGTATTGCAGTCGGTGGATCGCATCGCCGCGGAGGATACCCGCCACAGCCAGCGGCTGCTGACGCATTTCGGTATTCGCACTCCCCTATGCTCCGTGCATGAACACAATGAACGCAGGGTGGCTGACGGACTGCTCGACGAATTGGAACAGGGTAAAAGTCTGGCGCTGATTTCCGATGCCGGCACGCCGCTGATCAGCGACCCCGGTTTTCCGCTGGTGCGGGCCGCACGGGAGCGGGGGGTGCGGGTGGTACCGGTACCCGGTTGCAGTGCGGTGATCTGTGCCCTGTCGGTGGCCGGATTGCCCACTGACCGGTTTGTGTTCGAGGGTTTTCTGCCAGCCAAGGAGGGGCAGCGCGAGGGACGATTGCAACAGCTGGTCAGCGAGTCCCGTACCCTGGTGTTCTATGAATCCAGTCACCGTATCCTGGCGAGCCTGCGCAGCATGGCCAACATATTCGGCCACGAACGTCGCGTGGTGGTGGCCCGTGAGCTGACCAAGTCCTATGAGACAATCCGGGATGGACAGCTCAGTGAACTGCTGGTCTGGATGGATTCGGATACGAATCAGCAGAAGGGCGAGTTCGTGGTGCTGGTGGAGGGGGCTCCGGCACGGGATCCCGGCCTGGTCGATGCCGGGGTAGAGCGGGTGCTGGTCACGCTGCTGGAGGAGTTGTCGGTGAAACAATCCGCGGCTCTGGGCGCGAAACTCACCGGCGCATCAAAAAAGGTACTCTATGCGCGGGCCCTGGAGTTGCAGCAGTCCCGGGATGGGTGAAACGGGGCTTTTGGGGATAGTGGGCCTCAAGTCTGGGGCGCTGGCGTGCGCTACACAGGTATGGAGTCCGGTATTCACCAGTACATCCGCAAGCGTTGTCCAATACCAGGTTGGGCGCAGCGACTCGGTCTGCTCGGTTTCCTGTTTTTCCTGGTCAAGGGGCTGCTATGGCTGACCTTGCCAGGTCTGCTGCTATGGCTGGGAATCTAAGGTAGTCGGAGGCTATCCGCGGTATCCGCGCCGTGACGTTCCAGGGCCCAGCGTACATGTTCCCGCACCAGCGCCGATGGGTGGTGCTGCCTCTCCCGCAGGGCGGTAACCACTTCGTGGGTGAACGGCGCATTTCCCAGTCCCACCGCCAGGTTACGCAGCCAGCATTCATAACCGATTCTGCGGATCGCCGAACCCTGTAGTCGCTCCATAAATTCATTTTCCGTCCAGCGGAACAATGTCACCAGTTCGCTGGCCTCGAGTCCTTCCCGCGGCGAGAAATCCCGTTCCACGGCAGGCTGGGCAAAGCGGTTCCAGGGGCACACCAGCTGGCAGTCGTCGCAGCCATAGATGCGATTGCCGATCAGGGGCCGCAGGTGTTCCGGAATGGCATCGCGCAGTTCGATGGTGAGGTAGGAGATACACAGCCGCGCATCCACTTCATAGGGCGCGACGATGGCGCCGGTGGGGCAGGCGTCGATGCAGCTTTGGCAGGTGCCGCAATGGTTCCGGGCCGGGGTATCCACCGGCAGGGGCAGATCAGTAAACAGTTCCCCCAGAAAGAACCAGGAGCCGGTTTTATCGTGCAGCAGGTTGGTGTGTTTGCCGATCCAGCCCAGGCCGGCTTTCTCCGCCAGGGCCTTTTCCAGCACCGGTGCACTGTCAGTGAAAGCGCGATAGCCGAACGGTCCGGCAACCTGCTGTATCCGGTCGGCCAGTTTCTGCAGGCGGTTGCGCAGCAGTTTGTGATAATCGCGGCCCAGTGCGTAGCGGGATACATAGGCCAGCGCATCATTCTCCAGTACCTGGCGTGCCAGGCGCTCGGATTCCGGCCAGTACTCCATACGTACGGAGATGACCCGAATGGTGCCGGGCACCAGTTCTGCGGGCCGACTGCGTTTGGTGCCGTGGCGTGCCATGTATTCCATGGTGCCGTGACGATCCTGCCCCAGCCAGTTCAGCAGACGGGTTTCATGTATACCCAGATCGGTATCGGTAATCCCTACCTGCTGAAAGCCCAGTTCACGCCCCCACAGCTTGATGTTGTGGGCAAGCGCGACGTAGTCGGGTTGGGCATTCTGGGGCTGAGGCATCGCAGTGGATTTCAGGGATGGGTTCACGGTATGTTGCCAGTCTCTTTTTCAGATCACCAGTGAAGCCATGTCGCAGCCATATGAACAGGAACCGAACAGCTGGCTGTATACCGCTGCCCAGACCCGGGCACTTGACCGTATGGCCATCGAACATCACGGTATTGCCGGTTATGAATTGATGTGCCGTGCCGGTGCGGCGGCCTTTGCGGTGCTGCGCCAGCGCTGGCCCATGGCGCACCGGGTGCGCGTGCTGTGCGGTATTGGCAACAATGGTGGTGATGGCTATGTGCTGGCGCGCCTGGCCCAGGAGGCGGGTCTTGCGGTGAAGGTGGTACAACTCGGCGATGCCGGCCGGATCGGCGGGGAGGCGCGCCAGGCCCTGGATGCGTTGCAGGCCACCGGGGTGATGCCGGAGCCCTATCGGGAGCATATCTCGCTGGAGGCTGACGTGATGGTCGATGCCTTGCTCGGCACCGGGCTGGAACGGCCGGTGGAGGGTGACTGGCGCGACGCGATCGAGGCCATGAATGCCCTGCCGGTACCGCGTCTGGCCCTCGATATCCCCTCTGGCCTGCACGCAGACCGCGGTGTAGCGCTGGGCGCCGCAGTCCAGGCCACGGTGACGGTAACCTTCATCGGTCGTAAGCAGGGGCTGTATACGGGCAGGGCGGCAGACTATGCCGGCGAGGTGCTGTTTGCCGATCTGCAGCTGCCGGCTTCGATATACCAGAATGTGCCGGCCGAGGTCTTGCTGCTTACCCGGGCACCGCTGGGGCCGCTGGCGATGCCCCGGCTGCGCAGCGCTCATAAGGGATGCAACGGGCATGTGCTGATGGTCGGCGGGGCCGTGGGTATGCCCGGGGCGATGCGCCTGGCAGGCGAAGCGGCGCTGCGCACCGGCGCCGGACTGGTGAGTCTGGCCACCCACCCCGACCATGCTGCGAATATCCCCATGACGCGGCCCGAACTGATGTGCCAGGGTGTGATGCACGGGGCAGATCTGGCACCGCTGCTGAAGCGAGCCACCGTGGTGGCCGTCGGCCCCGGGCTTGGTACGGCGGACTGGGGGCGTAGCCTGTTCGGCACTCTGCTGGACAGCCCGTTGCCGCTGGTGGTGGACGCGGATGCCCTCAATCTACTGGCCCAGGAACCGGTGCGGCGCGGCAACTGGATACTCACGCCGCACCCGGGTGAGGCGGCGCGGCTGCTTGGCAGCACCGTTGCCGAGGTGGAGGCGGATCGCTTTGCGGCGGTGCGGGCACTTGCGGAGCGCTATGGTGGCACGGTGGTGTTGAAGGGGGCCGGTACCCTGATCGAGGTGGATGGCAGTCCCGTGGTGGTGTGCAACCGGGGTAACCCGGGCATGGCCAGCGGTGGTATGGGGGATGTACTGACCGGGGTGATCACCGCCCTGCGTGCCCAGGGGCTGGCCGAGCCGGCGGCGGCCGAGGCGGGTGTGTGGGTGCATGCCGCCGCCGGGGATCATGCCGCGCGGCATGGTGAACGGGGCATGCTGGCAAGCGATCTGATAGCGGCCCTGCGCAGGGAAGTGAATCCGGCATGATGCTCGAACGCTATGTGGAAGGCGAAGTGGCGATGGAGGCCTTTGGCGCGGCGCTGGCGCGGGCATGCCCGGAAGGTGCCTGGATCTTTCTGAACGGTGAGCTTGGCGCCGGCAAGACGACGCTGGTACGCGGGATGTTGCGTGGACTGGGCCACCAGGGGGCGGTGAAAAGCCCGACCTACACCCTGGTGGAACCCTATACCCTGGCGGATCGCAGTGTCTTTCATCTCGACCTGTATCGGTTGGCGGATCCTGAGGAGCTGGAATGGGTCGGGATTCGGGAGATGTTCGCCGGTGGCAACCTCTGCCTGGTGGAGTGGCCGGAGCAGGGCGTGGGCATGCTGCCGCCGCCGGACCTGGTACTGGACATTGAGTATGCCGATCCCGGGCGCCGGATCCGCCTGCGGGCCCCGTCCGCACATGGGGAAACGATTCTGCAGCGCTGGTCAGGACAGGGATCGGGTTCCGGGGCGTAGGCTGGCAGTTAGCTTGCAAGCCTGTGTAATTGTTTAGATACACGCTGTATCTAAGTGAAGATCAAGACAATTCTTGCAATTTCCCAAAGGCTGTGCCTCAATATAGGCAACCTGCTCGAAATGGGTCCCGGGAGGGTGTGCCTACGTGCGATTTCTCATTATCAGTCTGCTGTTCTGGTATACCGCCTTTGGATCCCTGGCTCGTGCGGGGGTGGATCTGGAAGGCGTACGCCTGTGGGCGGCACCAGACAGTACCCGCGTCGTTTTTGATGCCAGCGGTGCCGTCGAGCACAAGCTGTTTACCCTGCATAACCCGGAACGCCTGGTCATTGACCTGGAAGGTGTCCAGGTGGGTAATCGTTTTGAGGCGGCGTCCGCGCAAGGCGGACTGGTCAAGGCACTGCGTACCGGCAAGCGGGAGGGGAAGGGGCTGCGCGTAGTGCTGGATCTCACCCAGGCAGTGCGTCCCAAGAGTTTCGTGCTCAAGCCCAATGATGAGTATGGCCATCGGCTGGTCATCGACCTCGAGCAGGTGGCGGCCGCTCCCCGGGTGACGACGGCACCCAGGGCCGTCAAGACCGTCCCGCTGGAATCACGTGATTTGATCATCGCCATCGACGCCGGGCACGGCGGCGAGGATCCGGGCGCCCACGGCAGGGGCGGTACCCGGGAAAAAGATGTAGTGCTGTCCATCGCCCGCAAACTTGCCGCGTTGGTGAATGCCGAACCGGGTATGCGCGCGGTACTGATCCGGGATGGTGATTACTACATCGGCTTGCGCCAGCGCATCAACCTGGCCCGCAAGCACAAGGCTGACCTGTTTGTCTCCATTCACGCCGATGCCTTCCGGGACTCCAGCGTGAAGGGTTCCTCCGTCTATGTGCTCTCCAAGCGCGGCGCCTCGTCGGAAATGGCGCGCTGGGTCGCGGCACGGGAAAACGCTTCTGACCTGGTCGGTGGCGTGAGTCTCGATGACAAGGATGATCTGCTGGCGGAGGTGTTGCTGGATCTTTCCCAGTCCGCCAGTATCGAGGCCAGCATGGAGGTGGGTGATAATGTGCTCGGCCAGCTCAAACAGGTGGGTCGGGTCCACAAGCGTACCGTGCAGCACGCTGCCTTTGCGGTGCTGAAATCCCCGGATATTCCTTCCATCCTGGTGGAGACCGCATTCATCTCCAATCCCCAGGAAGAACGCAATCTGCGCAGCAGCCAGCACCAGCAGAAGCTGGCGCAGGCTGTGTTGCAGGGGATCCAGGGTTACTTCAGCCGCAATCCGCCTCCCGGCACCCTGGTGGCGAAGCGCATCGCCCGTCAGCATGTGGTGCGTTCTGGTGACACCCTCAGTCATATCGCACAGCGCTATGGTGTGGATGTGAAGACCCTGCGCGTGGCCAACGGGCTCAACAGCGACCGCCTGTTCGTGGGCAAGACCCTGACCATACCCGAGGGTAGTTGAGGCCTGCTCCGTTGGCCACGACCCTGGTGCCACCTGCAGGTCCGAATGTGGCCGGACCAGAGGCATCGGCAATAATGCCCGAATAAATCGGGACCTACGGCGTACCCTGTTGATCGTGTCACCATGCGCGCTGCGGTGAATTCCGCTATCATGGCCGCAGTTTCGGTAACCCTCTTACCCGCCCCATGCCTATCCGTCCCTTGCCGCCCCAGCTCGTCAACCAGATCGCGGCGGGCGAAGTAGTGGAGCGCCCGTCTTCCGTCGTGAAGGAGCTGTTGGAGAACAGCCTGGATGCCGGTGCGCGGCGGATCGAGATCGATGTGGAGGAAGGTGGTCGGCGCCTGATCCGGGTGCGCGATAACGGTACCGGTATCGCCAAAGAAGAGCTTGCTCTGGCGCTGTCGCGTCACGCTACCAGCAAGCTGTCGACACTGGAGGAGCTGGAGTGCATTGCCAGCCTGGGTTTTCGTGGCGAGGCCCTGCCGAGCATTGCCTCAGTGTCGCGCCTGACCCTGCAATCGCGCACTGCGGACGCGTCTGCCGGCTGGTCGGTACAGGGAGATGGCAGTGAGCAGTGTCCGGAGCCGGAACCGGTGGCCCATGCCATGGGCACCACTATCGAGGTGCGCGACCTGTTCTACAATACGCCGGCACGGCGTAAATTCCTGCGCACCGATAACACCGAATACAAGCATTTCGAAGATGTGGTACGGCGCATCGCCCTGAGCCGTTTTTCAGTGGAGCTGCAACTGCGGCGTGATCAGAAGCCGGTGTTTCACCTGCCGGCGGCGACCAGCCTTGCGGAGCAGGAGCGGCGCGTGGCCAGTCTGTGCGGCAAGGCCTTCATGGAACAGGCGCTACACGTTGAGCATGAAGCGGTCGGCATGCGCATCGAGGGCTGGATCGGCCTGCCGACCTTTTCCCGTAGCCAGCCGGACCTGCAATATTTCTTCGTCAACGGTCGCATGGTGCGTGACAAGCTGATTGGCCATGCGGTGCGTCAGGCCTACCAGGATGTGCTATATCACGGCCGGCATCCGGCCTTTGTGCTGTATTTTTCGCTGGACCCGGCCGCGGTGGATGTGAATGCGCACCCCACCAAGCACGAAGTGCGTTTCCGCGACAGCCGCCTGGTGCATGATTTCCTGTTCCGTTCCCTGCATCAGGTGCTGGCCGATGTGCGGCCAGGAGGGGAGTTGCCCACGCCGCAACCCATGCGTCCGGTGGCCGCATTGCACACCCAGGTGGCACCGGCGTCACCGCCGATGCAGCAACCCATGTCCTTGCAGGTCCGTGAGCAGGTTGAGCGCTATGGCAGTCTGCATGGCAGTGTCGTAACTCCACGTGCGGATCGTGGTGTACTACCGCAGGAAGAGGTTGCGACTGAATCGCCGCCGCTGGGTTTTGCACTCGGGCAGCTGCATGGTGTGTATATCCTGGCACAGAACGCGCAGGGGCTGGTGCTGGTGGATATGCATGCCGCCCATGAGCGCATCACGTACGAACACCTGAAGACCTCCCATGCCGGTGACGGTATCCGCTCCCAGCCCCTGCTGGTGCCGGTGAGCCTGGCGGTGAGCCGGCGCGAGGCGGATCGTGCCGAGGAATATCAGGACTGGTTCCGCGAACTCGGCATCGAGCTGGATCGACATGGCCCCGAGGCGCTGGTGATCCGTCAGGTACCGAGTCTGCTGGTGCGCGGGGATGCCGAGGCCCTGGTGCGCGATGTGCTGGCGGACCTGGAAAGCCAGGGTAGCAGTACGCGTCTGCAGGAGGCCATGAACGAAGTCCTGTCCACCATGGCCTGCCATGGCTCGGTGCGTGCCAATCGACAGCTGACCATGGGGGAAATGAATGCGCTGCTGCGCGACATGGAACGCACCGAGCGCAGTGGTCAGTGCAATCATGGCCGGCCTACCTGGGTGCAGATTGGTCTGGAGGAACTGGATAAGCTATTCCTTCGTGGCCGATGAAACCTTTTCGGCTGATCGGATAATCCCCGGTTGAGCTTCACGAGATACGTACCTTCACCATGCCCCCGTCCCCAGCCCCCATCCTCTGCCTAATGGGCCCCACCGCATCCGGCAAGACCGGCCTGGCGGTGGAGCTGGTGCAGCGTTTGCCGTTCGAGATCATCAGTGTGGATTCCGCCATGATCTACCGTGGTATGGATATTGGTACCGCCAAGCCGGACCCGGGCGTGCTGGCGATGGCTCCCCATCATCTGATCGATATTCTCGATCCGGCCGAGACGTATTCGGCGGCCCAGTTTCGTGACGATGCCCTGAATCTGATGGAACAAATCATTGCCCGCGGGTGTCTACCTTTGTTGGTGGGAGGCACCAGTCTCTATTTCCGGGCCCTGCAGCATGGACTGTCGGATCTGCCAGCGGCGGACCCGCGGGTGCGGGCGGAGATCGAGCGGCAGGCGGCCGGGGCGGGCTGGGATGCCTTGCATGCTGAGCTGGCGGCGGTGGACCCGGTTGCGGCGGCGCGTATCCACCCGAATGACCCGCAACGCATCAGCCGGGCCCTGGAAGTGTATCGGCTGACCGGTCGGGCACTCAGCGACTGGTTCGAGGCGGGGCGCGGTAAGGCGAGTCCGTACCGCTTCGTCAACCTGGCGCTGATGCCACCGGAGCGGGCGTTACTGCATGCGCGTATCGACGAGCGGTTCCGGCTGATGCTGCAACAGGGACTGGTGGAGGAGGTTCGGGCGCTGTATGAGCGCGGGGACCTTACGCCGGAATTACCCTCCATGCGTGCGGTGGGCTATCGCCAGATCTGGTCCTGGCTGGCGGGGGAATCGACCGAAGCGGAAATGGTGGAGCGCGGCATTGCCGCCACCCGCCAGTATGCCAAGCGCCAGCTGACCTGGCTGCGTGGTGAACAGGATCTGACCTGGTTGGATCCGTCCGAACCCGGCTTGGCTGACCGCGTGGCGGCCTGGTGGCAGGGTGGGGCGGAGCTGATCTGATCGTTCCAGATTAATGGCTGTGCTACAATTTTTTGAACCTTTGGCTTCGCCGGGAAAAGCTAGTACGCAAAGGACTGCGGTTTACCATTGCTAACTTTTTAATTGAGAAGATTCTTAGGAGAAAGAACCTTGGTGCATGTAACGAGAATAAGGAGAACCGAAATGGCCCGCGGCCAATCACTTCAAGAGCCCTTTTTAAACGCACTGCGTAAAGAACGCGTCCCGGTGTCAATTTATCTGGTGAACGGAATCAAGTTGCAGGGGCAGATCGAATCATTTGACCAGTTTGTGGTGTTATTGAAGAACAATGTCAGTCAGATGGTCTACAAGCACGCGATCTCCACCGTGGTGCCGGCCCGCAATGTGCGCCTGGCTACCGGTGCTGTGGATGAGGCTGGCGGTCCGGAGCCGGGTAATTCCTGATTCTTCTGTCCCGTGCAGTCGCTGTGCGGGGATCAGGGGGTGGTCACGCTATTCGCACCATGGCGTTGCTGTCCCAAAAGTCGCCTGGCAAGGCGCGAGGAGTGAGGTTTGGTGATTCCAAATGGATGACGAGCAGCGCCGCATGGCGACTTTTGAGGTGCAGACCGGAGGGATGGAGTCCGTTCGCTGCGAGCCGGTGTTGCGCCTCGCTTATGTGCATCCGGTTCGCTGCGCTCGTCGCCACGGCGCGGATAGTGTGAATAGGCCCTAGTCATTGTTTGAACGCCCGCGTAGTGGTGAACGAGCAGTGCTGGTTCACGTGGATTTTCCCGGGGAATCGGACCCTGGTGATCTGCTCGAATTTACCGATCTGGTAGTATCGGCCGGCGCCACGCCGGTTGCCACTATCACGGCCAGTCGTCATGCTCCCGATGCCAAACTGTATGTCGGTAGCGGCAAGGCGGAGGAGATCCGCCTTGCCGCTGTGGCAGAAGCTGCCGAAGTAGTAATTTTCAATCATATCCTTTCACCCAGCCAGGAGCGTAACCTGGAGCGGGTGTTTTCCTGCCGTGTGCTGGACCGTACCGGCCTGATTCTCGACATTTTTGCCCAGCGAGCCCGTTCCTTCGAGGGCAAGCTGCAGGTGGAGCTGGCGCAGCTGCAGCATATGTCCACACGCCTGGTGCGTGGCTGGACCCATCTGGAACGACAGAAGGGGGGGATCGGCCTGCGCGGCCCGGGCGAAACCCAGCTGGAAACCGACCGTCGGTTGCTGGCCGAACGGATCAAGATGATTCATAAGCGCCTGGAGAAGGTTCGTAAACAACGCGATCAGGGGCGCCGGGCCCGTTCCCGGGCCGAGGTGCCTACACTATCGCTGGTGGGTTATACCAACGCCGGCAAGTCCACACTTTTCAACCGGCTCTGCAACGCTGAGGTATACGCTGCCGATCAGATGTTCGCGACCCTGGACCCGACGCTGCGACGCATCCAGTTGCCTGGCCTGGGTGCGGTGGTGCTGGCGGATACCGTTGGTTTTGTTCGTGATTTGCCCCATGACCTGGTGGCGGCGTTTCGCTCCACCCTGGAGGAGACCCGCCAGGCCCAGCTGCTGCTGCATGTGGTGGATGCCCACGACGAGGAACGCCAGACCCGCATCGACCAGGTCAACGAGGTGCTGGCCGAGATAGAGGCGGACGAAGTGCCGCAGTTGCTGGTCTATAACAAGATCGACCAGAGCGGTGAAGCGGCACAGTTGCAGCGCAATGCCGACGGACGCCCCAGCCGGGTGTGGATCTCTGCGGCGACCGGTGCCGGTCTGGACCTGCTGCTGGAAGCCGTTACCGAGCTGTTCCAGGAATCGGTATTGCACGGTTCGCTGCTTCTGTCGCCGGCGGACGGACGCCTGCGCGCCCGGCTCTATGAACTGGGCAAGGTGATCAACGAGTCGGTTGATGAAGAGGGCGAGTGGTGCATCGAGATTCGTGCGCCACGGCAGGAGCTGGAGCGCTTATTCCGGAAGGAGGGGGTGGAATTCCGTTTTACCCCTATGGATTCCCGTGACTCCTTGGTTGCGGCTGGGGCGCAAGCTCCCTAGAATGAACGTCTTGCGTGCTGGCCGCAGGCCTTGGCACGCGCCAGAATACAGATTTTCCAACAACGCGTTACGTGTACCGTAACAACGGAGTGAGTGGAATGGCTTGGAATGAGCCGGGTGGCAATAATAAAGACCCCTGGGGTCAGGGCGGTAACGATCAGGGACCGCCGGATCTCGACGAATTGATCCGCAAGATGCAGGCCAAACTGGGTGGTGTATTCGGTGGCCGTCGCAAGGGAGGTGGCGTGTCCTCTGGCGGTGGTGCTGGCTCGTTCGGCATAGGCCTGCTATTGGTGGTCGGCGCCCTGGTGTGGCTGGCGACCGGTATCTACATCATCGATGAAGGTAAACGTGGTGTGGTGCTGCGCTTTGGCGAGTTCGCCGCCATCACCACCCCGGGACCGCACTGGCACATTCCCTATCCGGTGGAAACCGTCGAGGTAGTGGACGTGGAGCAGCGGCGTGCCGAGGAAATCGGCTATCGCTCTTCCGGGCAGCGTTCCGTCATTGTGCCCAAAGAGGCTCTGATGCTGACCCGTGACGAGAACATCGTCAATGTACAGGTGGCGGTGCAGTACCAGATCAAGGACGCGCGCGAGTACCTGTTCAACGTACGTGATCCGCGTAGCACCCTGCAGCAAGCGGCAGAAAGCGCTCTGCGTGAGGTGGTCGGCAAGAGCAAGATGGATTTCGTGCTGACCGAGGGGCGTAGCGAAGTGGTGGCACAGGTGAAGGTCCTCATGCAGCAGATGCTGGACCAGTATCAGGCCGGTCTGCGGGTGTCCGAGGTATCGCTGCAGGATGTGCAGCCACCGGAAGAGGTGCAGGGTGCCTTTTCTGATGCCATCCGTGCCCGTGAGGACGAACAGCGCCTCAAGAACGAAGCCGAGGCCTACTCCAACGATGTGATTCCCAAGGCGCGTGGTATGGCCGCCCGTCAGTTGGAAGAGGCGAATGCCTACAAGGAAAGTCTGGTGGCACAGGCTGAGGGTGAAGCCAGTCGCTTCTCGCAGTTGATGACCGAGTATAAGCGGGCGCCGGAAGTCACCCGCAAGCGCCTCTATATGGAAACCATGGAAGAAGTGCTTGACCGTTCCAGCAAGGTGGTGGTGGACGTGAAGGGTGGCAACAATCTGCTTTATCTGCCCCTCGATCGCATGATCAAGCAGGGAGCGCTGCCGGTGCAGGGCTCCGTCGATAGCTTCGGTGCCGCGATTGATGGTGCCGGTCCGACTGGCTCCGCCGTAAGTCGTCCGCCGCAGCAGATACGGGAGACACGCTAATGGGTAATGCCAAGAATATGGGGCTGATTGGCCTGATCGTGGCGGCGGTGCTGCTGTATTTCTCCACCTTTATCGTGACCGAGTGGCAGAAGGCCGTACTGTTCCGTCTCGGGGAAGTGGTGCGTGCGGACTACGAGCCGGGGCTCCACTTCAAGGTGCCGTTCATCAACAACGTGCGCAAGTTCGATGCCCGTATTCTCACCCTGGACGTGGAGCCGGAGCGCTTCCTCACGGTGGAGAAAAAGAATGTGGTCGTTGACTCCTTCGTGAAATGGCGCATCAATGATGTAACCCGTTACTACACTGCGGTGCAGGGTGACGAGCGCTCGGCACAGCAGCGTATTTCGCAGATCATCAAGGATGGTATGCGGGGCGAGTTCGGTAACCGTACTATCAATGAAGTGGTGTCCGGCGAGCGCGTGCAGATCATGAATGTGCTGACGGGTAATGCCAATGAACAGGCGAAGGCTATTGGTATTGAGATTGTCGACGTACGTATCAAGCGTATCGACCTGCCTGCCGAGGTCAGCGATTCCGTGTACCGGCGTATGCGCGCCGAACGTGAACGGGTGGCCAAGGATTTCCGTTCCCGTGGTTTCGAGGCGGCGGAACGGATCAAGGCTGATGCCGACCGACAGCGGCAAGTGCTGTTGGCCGAAGCCTATCGTGATGCGGAGACCATTCGTGGTGAGGGTGATGCCAGTGCCGCCGAAATATACGCCAAGGCCTATGGCAAAGACCCGGAGTTCTATTCCCTGTATCGCAGCCTGAGCGCCTATCAGCGCGCTTTCAAGAGTCAGGATGATCTGCTGATTCTGGAGCCGGATTCCGAATTCTTCGAATATTTCGGTAATGCACGCGGTAAACGCTAGGCGCTGGCTGGCAGTAACGCTTACATCATCCATCCGGGCAGGTGCGCACGCTGCCCGGTTTTTTTTGGAGTAAGCCATGTGGCAGGATCTGCTGGCAGCCCTGGCCCTGGTGCTGGTGCTGGAGGGGGTGATTCCGTTCTGGAATCCCCAGGCCCTGCGCCGCATGCTGGAAGTGATGGCGCAGCTGGATGATCGCAGCATTCGCCTGGCAGGACTGGGCAGTATGCTGGCCGGTGTGCTGCTGCTCTATGTTGTACGTTAGCTGAATTGAACGACTACTCGTGAACTCAATATGACTGTACGTGATCGCTGGTTGCTGCCGGAAGGCATTGGTGAACTGTTGCCGCCCCACGCCTGGGCCCTGGAATCGGTACGCCGGCAACTGCTGGATCTGTACCATGGCTGGGGCTATGACCTGGTGATCCCGCCGTTCATCGAATACCTGGATTCCCTGTTGACCGGTACCGGTCGCGACCTCGATCTGCAGACCTTCAAGCTCACCGACCAGCTGACCGGTCGCACCCTGGGTGTACGTGCAGACATGACACCGCAGGTGGCGCGCATGGACGCCCACCGGCTGCAGCGCGAGGAGCCGGTGCGGCTCTGTTATCTCGGGACGGTGCTCCACACCCGCGCCGACGGCTTTGCCGGTTCACGCAGCCCCATGCAGGTGGGTGCCGAGCTGTTCGGGGATGCCAGCGTGGCCAGTGATGTGGAAGTGCTGGCGCTGATGCTGGAGACACTTACCCTCACCGGCGTGAAGAGCATTCACCTGGATCTCGGGCACGTGGGTATTTTCCGTTCCCTGGCCCGGGAAGCCGGGCTGGATGCCGACCAGGAAGCGACCCTGTTCGATGCTCTGCAGCGTAAGGCGATCCCGGAAATCAACGAACTCACCGCCGCACTGCCCGCGGATCAGGGACGGCGTCTGCGCAGCCTGGCGACGCTCAATGGTGGAGAAGAGGTTCTGGCCGAGGCCCGCACGGTGCTTGCCGGGGCTGCTGCCGACACCTTGCAGGCGCTGGATAATCTCTGTGCCATCGCGGCAGCGGCCAGCTGCCGCCTGCCGGATATTCCACTGTATTTTGATCTTGCCGAGTTGCGTGGTTACACCTTTCACACCGGTGTGGTGTTCGCCGCCTTTGTGCCCGGCTACGGGCAGGAGATCGCCCGCGGTGGCCGCTATGACCAGATTGGCAAGGTGTTCGGGCGGGCACGACCGGCGACCGGCTTCAGTGCCGATCTGAAAACCCTCCTGGCCCTGGGTGAGCCTTCGTCCGCCGCCGAAGCCAGTGCGATCTTCGCACCCGCCGGCGAAGATGCGGCCCTGCAGCGCCGCATCGCGGAATTGCGTGCTGCGGGCGAACGGGTGATACAGTGCCTGCCGGGACAGCAGGGCGCTGCCCGCGCCATGGGTTGCGGGCGCGAGCTGCGCAATGAGCAGGAGCAGTGGGTCATCGCCGATCTGTCTTAGGGCCTGTTCACCCTGGCCATCGTGCAGCGGCCAGGGTGAACAGGCCCTAGAGTGGGCGGCATACAACGGTTTCACGAAAAGGTGTGAGGAGTTCAAGTTCGATGGGTAAGAACGTAGTGGTGATCGGCACCCAGTGGGGTGACGAAGGCAAGGGTAAGGTGGTGGATCTGCTCACCGAACGGGCCGCTGCAGTGGCCCGTTTCCAGGGCGGGCACAATGCCGGCCATACCCTGGTCATCAACGGGGAAAAAACGGTGCTACACCTGATCCCGTCCGGTATCCTGCGCGACGGCGTGCAGTGCCTGATCGGTAACGGTGTGGTGCTGTCCCCCGACGCCCTGATGGAAGAGATCCAGATGCTGGAGGCCAAGGGTGTGCCGGCCCGTGAGCGCCTCAAGCTATCGGAAGCCTGCACCCTGATCCTGCCCTATCATGTGGCGCTCGATCACGCCCGTGAGCTGGCCCGTGGCAAGAAGGCTATCGGCACCACCGGCCGTGGTATCGGGCCGGCCTACGAGGACAAGATTTCCCGCCGGGGCCTGAAGCTGGGTGAGATCTTCCAGCGCGAGCGCCTGGCCGCGCGTCTCGGCGAGGTTATGGATTATCACAACTTTACCCTGAAAAATTACTTCAAGACCGATATTGTGGATTTTCAGCGGGTGCTGGATGAAACCCTGGCCATGGCCGACGTGCTGGAACCGCTGATTGCGGATATTCCCGAGTTGCTCTACCAGTATCGCCGCGATGGCAAGAACGTCATGTTCGAAGGGGCACAGGGTGCGCTGCTGGACATCGATCATGGCACTTACCCCTTCGTGACCTCATCCAATACCACCGCCGGCGGTGCCTGCACCGGCAGCGGCGTGGGCCCGCGTGACCTGGATTACGTGCTCGGCATCACCAAGGCCTATACCACCCGTGTCGGTGCTGGCCCGTTCCCCACCGAGCTCTACGACGGTGTGGAGCTGCAGGATGAGGTGGGTGCCTACCTGGCCAAGAAGGGCCACGAGTTCGGTTCCACCACCGGGAGGCCGCGCCGTTGCGGCTGGTTTGATGCCGTGGCCCTGCGCCGCGCCAACCAGATCAACAGTGTGACCGGCATGTGTATCACCAAACTGGATGTACTGGACGGTATCGATACCATCCGCCTGTGTGTGGGCTACCGGTGCAATGGGGTGGAGCGCCTGACGCCGCCGGTGGGCGCCGATGCCTTCGCCACCTGTGAGCCGATCTATGAGGATATGCCGGGCTGGAAAGATACCACGGTGGGTGTGAAGGACTACGACGCCCTGCCGGCCAATGCCAAGGCTTACCTGAAGCGGATCGAGGAGATCGTGGAGACGCCCATCGATATTATTTCCACCGGCCCGGACCGGGCCGAGAGTATCGTGCTGCGCCACCCCTTTGAATAGGAATGACGGACATAAAAAAACGGGTGTGGAAACCACACCCGTTTTTGGAAGATGGTGCCGAGGAGAGGACTTGAACCTCCACGGGGTTACCCCCACTAGCACCTGAAGCTAGCGTGTCTACCAATTTCACCACCTCGGCTTTTCCCATCGCCGGCTTGTGCCTAACGCTGGAAGCCGCGAACTTTACCTGCAGTGCTGGAGCTTGTCAATCCGGCGCATATACTATTCCAAAATGCCCGATGGTCGGGCCATAAGAGACACTCATGGTACGTAAGCGCAACAAGAAAACCTCTTCCCTCCAGCAGCAGGACCCGTGCGCCCAGCGCGAGGCCACCAAATACGAAAATCCCATTCCCAGTCGCGAGTTCATCATGGAGATGCTGGCCGAACACAGCGTGATGATGCGCCGTGACCGTATCGCCGAGGTGCTGGGCCTGGAGTCGGAGGAGGATTTGGAAGCCCTGCGTCGTCGCCTCAATGCCATGGAGCGCGATGGTCAGCTGATCCAGAACCGCCGCGAGGGATATGGTCTGGTGGATAAGCTGGATCTCATCCGCGGTCGTATCATTGCGCATCCTGACGGTTTTGGCTTCCTGGTGCCGGACGAGGGGGGCGACGACCTGTTTCTCTCCGGCCGTACCATGCGCGAGGTGCTGCATGGTGACCGGGTGGTGGCGCGTGTGGTGGGCCTGGACCGGCGCGGACGCCGGGAAGGCGCCATCGTCGAGGTGCTGGAGCGCAATACCCATGTAGTGGTTGGCCGCTACACGCGTGAGCAGGGAGTCGGCCTGGTGATCCCCGACAGCAAACGCCTGCCGATCGAGGTGTCGATTCCCGATGAATGGCGCATGGGTGCGCAGTCGGGGCAATTTGTCACCGTGGAACTGGTGGAACAGCCGAGCCGCCGTCGGCCGCCGGTGGGGCGTATCGTCGAGGTGATCGGCGACCATATGGCACCGGGCATGGAGATTGATGTGGCCATTCGCAGCCACGCATTGCCGCTGCGCTGGCCGGCCGACGTGGAAAAGGAGATCGAGAAATACGGTGAAAAGATTCCTGCGTCCGCCAAGCGTGGTCGGCTGGACCTGCGCGATACGCCGCTGGTTACCATCGACGGCGTCGATTCGCGCGACTTCGATGATGCCGTGTACTGCGAACGCAAACCCAAGGGCTGGCGCCTGCTGGTGGCGATCGCCGATGTGTCCCATTACGTGAAGCCGGGTTCGGCGCTGGATCAGGAAGCCCTGGCGCGTGGTAACTCGGTATATTTCCCTGAACGCGTGATCCCCATGCTGCCGGAAGTCCTGTCCAACGGACTCTGCTCGTTGAATCCGGAAGTGGAACGCCTGTGCATGGTGTGCGAAATGTACATCAATGACGAAGGCAAGATTGCCCGTTCCAGTTTCCATGAAGCGCTGATGCGCTCCCATGCACGGCTTACCTACGATCAGGTGGCGGCCATGCTGGTGGATAAGGATCAGCAGACACGCCAGCAGTACGAGGCGGTGGTGCCGCACCTGGAATCGCTCTATAAGCTCTACAAGGTGCTGCGCAAGGTGCGGGAAAAGCGCGGCGCAATCGATTTCGAGACCACTGAAACCCGTATCGTGTTCGGTGCGGATCGCAAGATCGAGCGCATCGTGCCGGTGGTGCGCAACGATGCCCATAAAATTATCGAAGAATGCATGATCGCCGCCAACGTGGCCACGGCACGCTTCCTGGCACGACACAAGATTCCTACCCTATATCGTATACACGAAGGTCCCCGTTCCGAGAAAATCACGGCGTTGCGCGAGTTTCTCGGCGAGTTGGGGTTGTCGCTGCCGGGTGGTGAAAAGCCTGAGGCGAAGGATTATGCGCAGTTGTTGAGCAGCATCGGTACTCGTCCGGACGCACACCTCATTCAAACGGTGATGCTGCGCTCCCTGTCACAGGCCAAGTACAATCCCGACAACGTCGGTCATTTCGGCCTGTCACACGAGCAGTATCTGCATTACACCTCGCCGATACGCCGCTATCCGGATCTGCTGGTGCATCGCGCCATTCGCCACCAGCTGCAGAAAAAGGCGGTGGAGAGTGGTGAGCGCAAGCGGCCCGCAGCCTTCCCCTATAGCCATGCTGACATGATGCAGCTCGGGGAGCATTGCTCCATGACCGAGCGGCGTGCCGATGATGCCACCCGTGATGCCGTGGACTGGTTGAAGTGCGAATATATGCTCGATAAGGTCGGCGAGATATATGACGGTGTGATCACGAGTGTGACCTCGTTCGGGGTTTTCGTGGAGCTCTCTGATATATTTGTCGAGGGACTGATTCATGTGACGTCCCTGAAGAACGATTACTATCATTTTGATCCCGCTCATCATCGCCTGCTGGGTGAACGCACCAACAAGATGTACCGGCTGGGTGACCCCATCCGGGTGCAGGTAGTGCGGGTGGATCTCGATGAGCGCAAAATCGACTTTGCACTTGGAGATGAGAGTCAGGAGTCGACTCCTGCCGTTGAGGGAAAACCGGAAAAACGTGGCAAGAAAACTGGTCGGCGCGGTTCGCGCCGTGGCCGTGGGAAGGGGAAGAAGGAATGAATCGGATGAAAAAACTACTGCCTGTCATCATTGCGATCGCCATCGCCGGCTGTGCCGCCGATGATCCCAATCGTCGCGCCAAGACCGGGGCCGCCATCGGTGCTGTGGCCGGTGCGGTGCTGGGGCACCAGGTGCATAGTGATCGGGGCCGTTACTGGGGGGCTGTGGCCGGTGCACTGGCCGGCGGCGCGGTGGGCAACTACATGGACAACCAGCAGCGGGAATTCGAGGCAGCCCTGCAGGAAGAGGCCCGGCGCCATGACCTGGAAATCCAGCGCTTGCAGGATGAAAGCCTGAAAATCGACGTTTCCAGCGAGGTCTCTTTTGATTTCGGCAAGGCCGATCTGAAGCCGGCCTTCCTGCCCACCCTCGACAAGGTATCAGGCCTGATCCAGAAGTATGATCGCACCGTGGTGCATGTCATCGGCCATACCGACAGCGTCGGCTCCGATGCCTACAACCAGCGCCTGTCGGAGCAGCGGGCGGAAAGTGTCGCACAGTATTTCTCGAACCGCGGCATTCCCTGGCAACGTCTCAGCACCGAGGGCCGGGGTGAGCGTGAACCCCGTGCCAGCAACGACACCGAGGCCGGTCGCCAGCTCAATCGCCGGGTGGAGATCCTGATCAAGCCTGTGGTGGAAGGCCAGGAACAGCGCGCCTACGAGCCTCGCTGAAGATAATCAGGTGAGTGAACAGGAGCGGGTCTTTGGGCTGCACGCCGTGCGCAGCCTGCTGGAGCGTACGCCCGAACGGATCCGCCGCCTCTGGGTGCAGGACAGCCGAAGGGACGACAAGCTGCAGGCACTGGTTACGTTGGCGGAAGCCGCGGGAATCGATATCGCTCCGCGTTCACGCCATGAGCTGGACGAGCTGAGCGGGGCAGGGCGGCACCAGGGTGTGCTGGCTGAAGTGACCCATCCGGCGCCGGCGTTTAAAGAGGCGGATCTGCCGATCTTTCTGGAGACGCTCGAGGAACCCCCCTTTCTGCTGATCCTTGATGGTGTGCAGGACCCCCATAACCTGGGGGCCTGCCTGCGTACCGCGGATGCAGCCGGTGTGCACGCGGTAATTGTACCCAAGGACAAGTCCGTGGGCCTGACCCCGGTGGTGCGCAAGGTGGCCTGCGGCGCGGCGGAGACAGTGCCGCTGGTTGCCGTCACCAACCTGGCGCGTACCCTGCGCAGTCTGCGTGATGCCGGGGTCTGGCTCTACGGGGCGGCGGGTGAGGCCACGGATACACTCTATGAAACCCGGTTCACTGGCCCGCTTGGGCTGATAATGGGTAGTGAAGGCAAGGGCTTGCGGCGTCTTACTCGAGAACATTGTGACGGCCTGTTCGGCATCCCCATGGCCGGTTCGGTGGAAAGTCTGAATGTATCGGTGGCCACCGGCATTGCCCTGTTCGAGGCGCGCCGCCAGCGGCAATCAGCCAAGTGATTGAATCACGGCGCCTGTTTGCGTAGAATGCGCGCCTTCGAGTGATAACCGTCACTCCTCTCCTTGCCACCCGCCCTGGGCGAGTGGCTGTTAAACCGTAGGGAGCTACAATGCGACATTACGAAATCGTGTTCCTGGTCCACCCGGACCAGAGTGAGCAAGTGCCTGCCATGGTGGAACGCTACCGTTCCACGATCGAAGGGGCCAATGGCAAGATCCATCGTCTTGAAGACTGGGGTCGCCGCCAGTTGGCCTATCCCATCCAGAAAGTGGCCAAGGCCCATTACGTCCTGATGAACATCGAGTGCGACACCGCGACCCTGGAAGAGCTGACCAGCGCCTTCCGGTTCAACGATGCCGTGCTGCGTAACCTGGTGATTGCACGCAAAGAGGCTGTGACGGAAGTTTCCCTTCTGGCCAAGCGTGACGACAAGGACCAGGAACGCAGCAGTCGCGATGATTCGGATGATGACTCCGATAATGATAGCGACAATAGCGACGACGATGAGGATGCTGCCTAAGGTGGTTTCCTGTCTGGCGTAGTAAGCGGTGAAGCCGGAGGAGACGGTTGCGGACAATCAGCTGACGCTGACCGGAATCGTTACCCGCGCACCACAGACTCGCACCAGCCCTGCTGGCATTCCCATCAGCCGTTTCGGGCTGGAACACCAGTCCCGTCAGATGGAGGCCGGTGGGGAGCGGTTGGTACAGTGCTGGATTCGGGTGGTCGCCAGCGGCGCCGAACTGCAGACCGCAGTACAGCGTTTGCATACCGGCAACCGGGTGCGCGTCCAGGGCTTTCTGGCCCGTCGCGGACACCGGGATCCGGATACCCTGCTGGAACTGCATGCTCTGCACATTGAATGTTTGGATTGAATTGCAACACCACAAAATAGAGGTGGATTACCATGGCTCGTTTTTTCCGTCGCCGTAAATTCTGTCGCTTCACCGCCGAAGGCGTGAAGGAAATCGATTACAAAGATATTGCAACACTGAAAAACTACGTCAGTGAAACCGGCAAGATCGTACCCAGCCGTATCACGGGTACCAAGGCCAGGTACCAGCGTCAGCTGTCGACCGCCATCAAGCGCGCTCGTTTTCTGGCACTGCTGCCATACACCGATTCCCACTAGGAGTCGTCGACCGGCCCGCAGGCCCATGATTGGGCACAGCATGGGCCCGGGCGGCATGGTCGTCGGCAGGGCCGGGCCGGTTTGAGGTAAACCATGCGCGCATTGGCAAACTTCATCATGCGGGGGCGCCTGCCGGCCATGCTGGTGGCGGCCACCAGCTCGGTGCTGAGCCTGCTGCTGCCACCGGTTACTGCGGTACTGGCCTATGTGGGCGCGGGTGCACTGATGCTGGTGACCCTGCGCCGTGGTGTTGCCGAAGGGGCCTTGGTGCTGGTCGGAGCATTACTGGCCACGGGACTGTTTGGCTACCTCAGCCTGGGTCAGGCGCAGCCGGTGGTCATTGCCACGTTGATTCTCTGGCTGCCGGCCTGGCTGGTGGCTGGCGTGCTGCGCATCAGCCGGTCGCTGCCATGGGCGGTACTGGCTGCCACCGGCTTTGGTCTGGTGGCCGTGCTGCTGGTGTATGCCTGGGTGGATGATCCGGCGGCCAGTTGGCGAGGACTGCTGGAGCCGCTGGCGCAAGAGGCGCTACGGCACCAGGAACTGGGCATGCAGCCGGACCAGGTGCAGCAGCTATTGCAGCAGGCCTCGAGCATGATGACGGGTACGGTGGCGGCGGCACTGGTGCTGGGATTGCTGCTCAGCCTGATGTTGGCGCGAGGTTGGCAGGCATTGCTGTATAACCCGGGCGGATTTCGCACCGAGTTCCAGCAGCTGGCATTGCCCGGGTGGTTCAGTGCCATCACCCTTGCCGGTCTGCTGCTGGCGCGTTTTACCAGTGGCACGATGGCGGCAGTGGTGCTGCAGATGGGGCTGGTGGTGCTGGTACCCCTGTTGTTTGTGGGTACGGCGGTGGTCCACGGTATCGCGGTGAAGCGGCGGCTCAGGCCCTGGTGGCTGATCAGCTTTTACGTGCTGCTGTTTGTACTGCCCGAGGTCGTGGTGCTGGTGGTGGTGATTGGCGTGTTGGATGGCTGGTTCCGGTTTCGTGATCGAGTACCGGAGATTGCAAAGTCTTAATGTTGAACAGGCCGGACAGGGTTCGGCAAAACAGATACCCGGAACAGACCGGGGTAATGGGGTAACGACGATGGAAGTAATTCTGCTGCAAAAGGTTGAAAACCTGGGTGCTCTGGGCGACAAGGTGAATGTGAAGTCCGGCTATGGCCGCAACTTCCTGATTCCTTCCGGTAAGGCGACCGCCGCCACCGAGGAAAACATCAAGGCCTTTGAAGAGCGTCGCGCCGAGCTGGAAAAAACGGCTGCCGATGCGCTGGCTGCCGCCACCGCGCGCGGCGAAAAACTGGATGGCATGACGGTTACCGTCAACTCCAAGGCCGGTGATGAAGGCAAATTGTTCGGCTCCGTGGGTACCGGTGATATCGCCCAGGCCATCACGGATGCCGGCGCGCCGGTGGAACGCCATGAGATCCGGATGCCAGAAGGTGCGTTCCGTATGGTAGGGGAGTACGAAGTGCAGGTGCACCTGCACAGCGATGTCAACGCCACCGTGAACGTGGTGGTGGTGGCCGAGTAAGGCTGCCCGCACCGCCCGTTCCGGGCGGTGCAACCAAGTGCATGTCTCCTCCACCCTCGCACCCGATGCCATGGCATCGGGTGTGTTCGTTGTTTTTGCCGAGTCAAGCCTTGATGACAGGGTGAAGGGCTTAGTATGCTCCAGACTTGGGTTATCCAGCGGTGCCAGTAAACAGGGCCGCGGGAATTTCACACCCGTAATCCCCATCCAGCGCGCTGCCGCGCGCCATGCCACTCGGGAGTGTTATGCCGGAATCGATACAGGCCGCCGCGGCCCTTGATCTGAATACCGAAGCACTGAAGGTGCCACCGCATTCCATCCAGGCGGAGCAATCGGTGCTGGGCGGCCTGATGCTGGAAAACAGCGCCTGGGATGAAGTGGGGGACCGGGTTTCCGATGGAGACTTTTATCGTCGCGACCACAGGCTGATTTTCGAGGCCATCCGTTCCCTGGTGGACCAGGGCAGCCCCTACGACGTGATTACGCTGTCGGAATGGCTCGGCAAGCAGGATCAGCTGGACAACGCCGGTGGCCTGGCCTACCTCGGCACCCTGGCGAAAAATACCCCCAGCGCCGCCAATATCCGTGCCTATGCGGACATCGTGCGTGAGTACTCGGTGTTACGCCAACTGATTGGTGTCGGCACCAATATCGCCAATGTCGGCTATTTCCCCGAGGGGCGCAATTCCAAGCAGCTGCTGGATTTTGCCGAGCAGCAGGTGTTCCGCATCGCCGAGCAGGGTAACCGTGGCCGCAGTGGCTTCGTGCGCATCAAGGACCTGCTCACCACGGCGGTGGACAAGATCGACGAGCTGTTCCACCGCGACAATCCCATCACCGGGGTGCCCACCGGTTTCACCGACTTCGATGAAATGACCGCCGGACTACAGGCTTCGGATCTGGTGATCGTGGCTGGTCGCCCCTCCATGGGCAAAACCACCTACGCCATGAACATTGCCGAGAACGCGGCCATCAAGGAAAAGATCCCTACCGCCGTGTTCAGTATGGAAATGCCCGGCGAACAGCTCGCCATGCGCCTGATGTCCTCGCTGGGGCATATCGATCAGCACAAGGTGCGTACCGGCAAGCTGGAGGATGACGACTGGCCGCGGCTTACCTCCGCGGTGAGCATCCTCGCCGAGGCACCGCTGTTCATCGATGACACACCGGCCCTGAATCCCACCGAACTGCGTGCGCGCGCACGGCGCCTGAAGCGCGAGCACGGTCTTGGCCTGATCGTCATCGACTACCTGCAGCTGATGCAGGGTAGTGGTAACGGTGGCGATAATCGCACCGCCGAGATATCGGAGATCTCCCGTGGCCTGAAGGCGCTGGCGAAGGAACTGAACTGCCCGGTGGTCGCCCTGTCACAGCTCAACCGCAGTCTGGAGCAGCGTCCCAACAAGCGCCCGGTAATGTCCGACCTGCGTGAATCCGGCGCCATCGAGCAGGATGCTGACGTCATCGTGTTCATCTATCGCGATGAGGTCTACAACAACGAAAGCCCTGACAAGGGCACTGCGGAAATCATTATCGGCAAACAGCGTAATGGCCCCATCGGTACGGTGCGGCTCACCTTCCTGGGCCAGTACACACGTTTCGAGAACTTTGCACCGGACATCTACAGCGACGAGGGGTATCTATGACGCGTCCTGTGCGGGCGCGCATCGACCTGTCGGCCCTGCAACACAATCTTGAGCGGGTCCGTACGGTTGCCCCCGACAGTCATATTATGGCAGTAGTGAAGGCCAACGGTTATGGCCATGGACTGGTGCCTGTGGCCGAGGCGCTGCAGGACGCCGATGGTTTTGCCGTGGCGCGCCTGGAGGAGGCGCTGGTGTTGCGCAAGGCGGGCATACGCAAGCCGGTCATGCTGCTGGAAGGTTTTATGGACGAGGCAGAGCTGGAAGAGGCGGACTGCCAGAAACTGGAGGTTGCCCTGCACAGTGAGTTGCAGGTCGAGCGTCTCGAAGCCGCTTGCCTGGAACACCCGTTGCGGGTCTGGGTGAAGCTGGATACCGGCATGCATCGCCTGGGATTTCCCCCCGATCAGTTCGAAGACACCTGTCGACGTCTGGAGGCTTTGCCCTTTGTGCAGCAGCCACTGGGGTATCTTTCCCACCTGGCCTGTGCCGATGAGCGGGACAAGCCCGCCACGGAACTTCAGCGCGACCGGTTTGAACGGACCGTGGCAAACCGGTCCGGTGAGCGTTCGCTGGCCAATTCCGCCGGCATCCTCGGCTGGCCGAACACGCAGTACGACTGGGTGCGCCCGGGTATCATGCTGTATGGCGTTTCCCCCTTTGGGGATTGTGTTGGTGCCGACCATGGTCTTCGACCGGTGATGACCCTGGAGAGCCGGCTGATTGCCGTTACCTCGTTGCGCAAGGGGGATGCCATCGGCTATGGCGGCAGCTGGACATGTCCCGAGGATATGCGCGTGGGCGTTGCGGCCATCGGTTATGGCGATGGTTATCCCCGTCATGCAGCAGCGGGAACCCCGGTACTGGTCAAAGGGCGGCGGGTATCACTGGTGGGGCGGGTATCGATGGACATGATTACCCTGGATCTGCGTGGCCACGACGAGGTGCGGGAAGGGGATCCCGTGGTGCTCTGGGGAGAGGGGCTGCCGGTCGAGGAAGTTGCCGCCGCCGCGGATACCATTGGCTATGAATTGCTGACCGGTATCACCGGACGCGTGCAAATGGCGTATTAGACGCTATTCACACCAGGATTCCGTACAGTTCCACGATTATATCGATGGCCGTACAGGCCTGCTCATTGGACACAGAAGCCCGTGGCAAAGACAAAAATCCTCTACACCTGTAGTGAATGCGGTTGCCAGAGCCCGAAATGGAATGGGCAGTGCGGTGATTGCGGGGCCTGGAATACCCTGGTGGAGACCGCGGCAGTTGCCCCGGCCACAGGCAAGTCGGCACGTTTTGTGAGCTATGCCGGTGAGCAGGCGGGCAAGGTGCAGGAGCTGGCGCAGGTGCGACCGGGAACGGAAAGCCGCACTCCGGTCGGCTTCGGTGAACTGGATCGGGTACTGGGTGGTGGCCTGGTGGCCGGTTCGGTGATCCTTATCGGCGGTGATCCGGGTATCGGCAAATCGACCCTGTTGTTGCAGGCGCTGGCGGGGTTTGCGCAGCAGCTCTCCACCCTCTACGTCACCGGCGAGGAATCACCGGAACAGGTGTCGTTGCGCGCCCAGCGCCTGGGTCTGTCCGGTGAGGGTGTACGCCTGCTGGCGGAGACCTCGGTGGAACGCATCCTGGAGACGGCTCACCGCGAGCGGCCGCAGGTGATGGTGGTGGATTCCATTCAGACGGCGTATACGGAGGTATTGCAGTCGGCACCGGGTTCCGTGGCCCAGGTGCGTGAGAGTGCAGCCCAGCTGGTACGGTATGCCAAGCAGACGGGTACCGCCCTGTTCCTGGTCGGGCATGTCACCAAGGAAGGTACCCTGGCCGGCCCCCGTGTACTGGAGCACATGGTCGACACGGTGTTGTATTTCGAGGGCGATGCCGGCGGTCGTTACCGGGTGGTGCGGGCCATCAAGAATCGTTTTGGTGCGGTCAATGAACTGGGTGTATTCGCCATGACCGACCGGGGTTTGAAAGAAGTCAGCAATCCGTCCGCGATCTTTCTGTCACGCCACGAGGAGCCGGTGTCCGGCAGTGTGATCATGGTGACCATGGAAGGCACGCGGCCCATGCTGGTGGAGGTGCAGGCGCTGGTGGATGGGAGCCAGTTGGCCAATCCACGTCGCGTCACCCTGGGGTTGGAACAGAACCGCCTGTCCATGCTGCTGGCAGTGCAGCATCGTCATGGCGGCATTGCCATGGGGGATCAGGATGTGTTCGTGAACCTGGTCGGCGGGGTGCGGGTGAGTGAAACTGCGGCGGACCTGGCGGTGCTGCTGGCGGTACTGTCGAGTTTTCGTAACCGCCCGCTGGATACGGATCTGATCGCCTTTGGCGAGGTGGGGCTGGCAGGCGAAATCCGGCCGGTACCCAATGGCCAGGATCGTCTGCGGGAAGCGGCCAAGCATGGCTTTAAACGCGCCATCATTCCTGCCGCCAATGCGCCGAAGAGCGGCAAACTGGATGGTATGGAAGTAGTGGCCGCACGGCGCCTGTCGGATGTACTGGACCTGGTCTGAGTCGCCAGGTCCGAATGATTTTGGATCTGGCAACGTCGGTTCACGGTGCCTGTAGGTCCGAATTTATTCGGACAATATTCCCGCGGGTGGCAGGTCCCTTATCCCAGCGCGGATAATTCCCGCTCTACCAGTTCCGGGTCACCCAGGTTGAGTTCCACCAGACGACGCAGGTGGGTGATGCTATCGACATCGAGTTCATCACAACGGAAGCCGACCCGGTCTTCGGAGCTATGGGCCACCTGGGCGTCCATGTGGATGGTTACTTCGTTGTTCAGGCACACATCCAGCCGGTAGACCTGTCCCTCCACCGGTTCCCAATGATCCGGGCGCTGTACCAGTGCGCCATGCAGGGAGATGTCGGTCAGCCGGGTTTCCCAGGACTGGTCACCAAGGTGCAGGGTCACAGGTACTTCAAAGTGTACACGGCTGAAATCACGCTGGTCGTCCGGGCCCTTTTGCGGTGCCTTGGGGTCGATGGCCGGCTGTTCGTCCATGAAGAACTGCAGTTGTAAGGTATCGATTCTGATCTGGTCCCCGTTGCGCAGGGGATGGGTGCGGTCATCCAGTGATTGATCGTTTACCACGGGTGGCGTGTCGCCTTCCAGATGGGAGAGGAAATACCCATCGCCACGGCGCACGATTACCGCAACGGCGACATGGCTCTTGCCGACCCGGGTCATGGCTTTGTCGAGGCGAATAGTGCGCCCAAGGTGACTGCCGCTCTGGATCTGTAACCAGCCGACCACGGGTTGTTGGCTGACCTGCGCGGCCTGTCCGACGAAATGGCCTGTCGCTTCAAGGCTGAATGTCAGGGTATGTTTGCCGACATGGACGACATCGCCATCCGCCAGTTCATGCGCCGCGGCGCTGACCTGATTGACGGTGATTTCATGGTTACCACCCAGTGCGGTGAGCAGGTATTGCGCGCCTTTTTTCTGAATGCGTGCATGCTCGGGTTCCACCGCCAGGCTGTCGATGAGGACGGCGCATTCCGGCGCACGGCCGATCACCACCTCATCCTCAACCAGCGGATAGATTTTCAGTTTTTTGTCTTTGAACGACAGCGTGAGTTTCGCCATCCTGATTGCTTCCTAGCCTGGGCATCGCGCCTGATTATAGTCCTAAGTGATTGCTTCGCATCGTGATTGTTCTATAACTGTGACCTTGGTCACAATTGCCGCTGCGAGGTAATCGACTTCCCTGTCTGATACTGTCGGCCGGTCTGTCAGGAAGTTGATGTGTCGGGTTTCAGCTGTAGCGAGAGGGAGTTGATGCAATAGCGCAGACCGGTGGGCGGAGGTCCGTCCTCGAACACGTGGCCGAGATGCGCATCGCAGTGACCGCAGACCACCTCCACCCGCCGCATGCCATGGCTGACGTCTTCGTGGCGAGCGAGGGCATCGTCGCTGACGGGTTGCCAGAAGCTCGGCCAGCCACTGCCGGAGTCATACTTGTGCTGCGAGGAGAAGAGGGCGGCACTGCAGCAGGTGCAGAGGTAGGTGCCCGGTATCTTGCAATCGTGATACTCGCCGCTGAAGGCACGTTCGGTGCCCTTTTTGCGGGTGATCTGGAACTGCTCCTCGCTCAGCAGCCGGTGCCATTCCGCCTCCGATTTGTTGATGTGACCGGTCATCGCCTGTCCTCTTTGCATTATGGTGGCCGTAGCGTGTGACGAAGAAGTATAGCCTGCGGTCAATATCGGTTACACGTCGCGTTAGTCGGAATCCGCTTCGCTGCCATGGTATTTGACCGGCTGCAGGCGCGCGGTTTTCACGAGGTTGTCCTTGATCTGGACGATTTCCACCGGATAGCCTGCCAGCAGCAGGCTGGTACCGGCTTCGGGGATGTCTTCCATATGTTCCAGAATCAGGCCGTTGAGGGTCTTCGGACCATCGGTGGGGAGTTCGATGTGCAATGCCCGGTTGAGGTCGCGGACCGTGGCAGTGCCGTCCACCAGATAACTGCCATCCTCCTGCTGGGTGTAGTCCTTGATGCTGTCGGTCGGATCGGTGGTGAATTCGCCGACCACTTCCTCCAGGATATCCTCCAGGGTGACCAGACCCTGGATATCCCCGTATTCGTTGACCACCAGGCCGACGCGGCGGCGTTCACGCTGGAAGTTGCGCAGTTGCTGGTTGAGCGAGGTGTTCTCCGGGATGAAATGGGGTTCCCGCACAAGTTGCAGCAGTTTGTCCTCGTCCAGTTCACCCTTGCGCAGCGCAGGTAGCAGATTGCGCAGGTGGACGAAGCCGATCACCTCGTCGATGCTGTCGCGGTAGATGGGCAGGCGGGTGTATTGCAGGGCCATGATCTGTTTTTCGATATCGCTCCAGTCGTTATTGAGATCAATGCCCAGCACCTCGTTGCGGGGGATCATGATGTCTTCCACGGTCACCTGTTCGAGATCGAGCAGGTTGAGTAGCATTTTCTGGTGGCGCTTGGGAATCAGGGCGCCGGCCTCCATTAGCACGGTACGCAGTTCCTCGCGGCTTAAGGATTGCTGATCGCTGCTGTCCTGACTGACACCGAGCAGGCGCAGTAGCCCGTTGGCAATGATATTGACGCCCCAGACAAAGGGGCGCATGACATGTTGCAACGGCGTATAGATATGAGCGGCCGGGAAGGCGATACGTTCCGGGTGCAGGGCGGCCAGGGTCTTGGGTGTGACCTCGGCGAACAGCAGGATCACCAGGGTGAGCAGCAGGGTGGCAACCCACAGGCCGGCATCGCCCAGCTGACGCAGGGCGATGATGGTGGCGAGCTGGGTGATGACGATGTTCACCAGGTTGTTGCCCACCAGGATCATGCCGATGAGCCGGTCCGGCCGGTCGAGCAGGGCCTGGGCGCGCATGGCCCCCTTGTGCTTGCTGCGCACGAGATGGCGCAGCCGGTAGCGGTTCAGGGTCATAAGCCCGGTTTCAGAGCCGGAGAAAAAGGCAGAGATCGCGAGCAGCAGGATCAGTGTGCCGTAGAGAAAGCTGAGTGGAATGGCGTCCAACCAGGGAAGGCCTCATCAATGCAACGGGGGTTCATTGTACGGAACCGGATGCTGAATACAAAAAGCCCGGGTTATTTTCCGAGCACCAGTTCGAGCACCAGTTTGCTGCCGAAATAGGCGAGCATCAGGAAGGCGAACCCGCTCAGGGTCCAGCGGATGGCGATACGGCCACGCCAGCCGTATTGCTTGCGGCCCAGTAGCAGGCCGGCAAAGACGCCCCATGCCATCAGGGACAGGACCGTCTTGTGAATCAGGTGCTGAGCGAAAATATCTTCTAAAAACAGTACCCCGGTGAGCAGGGAAAGGCTCAAGAGAACAAAGCCCGTGCCGATCATCTGGAACAGTATCGCCTCCATGGTCTGCAGGGGCGGCAGGGCACGCACAAAACCACCTGGCCGGCGGTTGTGCAGCTGGCGGTTCTGCAGGGCCAGTAACAAGGCCTGAAAGGCGGCCAGTCCGAGGATGCTGTAGGCCAGCACCGAGATCAGGATGTGGGTTTCCAGCTGCCAGGAAAGGCTTTTTTCTACAATATGTTGCGATTGATGGCTGAGGGTGAGCACAATGCTCACGGCGGCAATGGGCAGCAAGGCGATGCCGAGGTTTTCCACCGGTTTGCGCAGTGCGGCCAGCAGCAGAAGCCCGACAGTGAGCAGGGCGATCAGCGATGAGGCATTGAAGAAGCCCAGGTTGAGGCCGCCGGTTGTCAGCAGGGTGGGTAGTAGTACGCCGCCATGTAGCAGTACCGCCACAAAGGCCACCGACAGTGCGCCGCCGCGCGGCCACTGGGCGGTAGGCCCGACCCCGGCAAGGCGCGTGACCAGGATCGCGCTGGCTGCCAGGTATAGAACGATGGCCAAGTTTGCAAGCAGCTGTGAATGCATGCCTATGAGAATGATTGGTGTTGTGACACGGGACCTGCATGATGGCATATCGGTGCAGTACATTGAAGCCTGCCCGGATGCGGAATGAACAGGCGAGCGGGACTGGTTCTGGCCAGCGAATCGACATGACGGATAAGCACTTATCCCCAATGGAACGGAATGGATATACGGATTCTGGGATGTAGCGGTGGTATTGGCGTGGGGCTGGCTACCACGTCCATGTACATCGACGGCGATATCCTCATCGACGGCGGCACCGGGCTGGGTGAGCTTTCCCTGGAGGAGATGGCGACTGTGCGTCATATCTTCCTGACCCATTCCCACCTGGATCATATCGCCGGTCTGCCCATGCTGGTGGATTCCATCTTTGAGCGTATTCGCACCCCGATTGTGGTGCACGGGCGTCCCGAGACCCTCGATGCGTTACGCAAGCATGTCTTCAACTGGGTGGTATGGCCGGATTTCAGCAAGTTGCCCAATGCCGAGCAGCCAGTGATGCGTTTTGAAGAAATCCATCCCGGCCAAGTGGTGGAGCTCAATGGTCGTCGCATCGAGGCCATCGCGGTCAATCATGTGGTGCCCTGTATCGGTTATCGCATCGAAGCCAACGGCAAGGCCTTTGCCTTCAGCGGCGACACCACTACCAATGATCATTTTTGGGACGTGCTCAACCGCCATGACCGGCTGGACCTGCTGGTGGCGGAATGCGCATTTCCCAACCGCGAGCTCGAACTCTCCCGCATGGCGTATCATTATTGTCCGCAGCTACTGGCCACGGATCTGGCCAAGTTGAATCATCGTCCCAAGCTTTATCTTTCCCACCTGAAACCGGGCATGGAAGACCTGATCTATCGCGAATGCGAGGAACTCATCCAGGGCTTTTCCCTGCACCGTCTGTCCGGCGGGGACCGCTTCCAGTTATAATCGGCCCCCACGGGGTCTCGACCCCTTCTTGGCAGCAACCCGGAATTCACCATGTTCGATACTCTTTCGGAACGGCTTGGCCGCACCATCAAAAACCTGCGTGGGCAGGGGCGTCTGAGCGAAGACAATATCAAGGATACCCTGCGTGAAGTACGCATGGCGCTGCTGGAGGCCGATGTGGCACTGCCGGTAGTGAAGGACTTCGTCGAGCGGGTACGCGAGCGCGCGGTGGGGCAGGAGGTGCTGCAGAGCCTCAGCCCGGGCCAGGCGCTGGTGAAAGTGGTCCATGATGAACTGATTCACATCATGGGTGAGGCCAACGACGAATTGCAGCTCAATGTTCAGCCGCCCGCCGTGGTGCTCATGGCCGGCCTGCAGGGTTCCGGTAAAACCACCAGTACCGCCAAGCTGGCCCGCTGGCTGAAGGAGCGGCGTAAGAAGTCCGTGATGGTGACCAGTTGTGACGTGTATCGTCCGGCCGCGATCCAGCAGCTGAAAACCCTGGCCGGCGAAGTGGATGTGCATTTTTTCCCGAGCGAGTCTGCACAGGACCCGGTCGCTATCGCCCAGGCGGCGCTGGATGCGGCCCGCAAGCAGCATGTGGATGTGCTGATCGTGGATACTGCCGGTCGCCTGCATATTGATGCGGACATGATGCAGGAAATCCAGCGCCTGCATAGCGCCGTCAATCCGGTTGAAACCCTGTTCGTGGTGGACAGTATGACCGGCCAGGATGCTGCCAATACCGCGCGCGCCTTTCACGACGCCCTGCCGCTGACCGGGGTGGTACTTACCAAGACCGATGGTGATGCCCGCGGCGGCGCGGCGCTGTCCATTCGTGCCATCACCGGCAAGCCCATCAAGTTTCTTGGCGTGGGCGAAAAGACGGCGGCCCTGGAGCCTTTCCATCCTGACCGGGTAGCCTCGCGCATTCTTGGGATGGGCGATGTGCTCAGCCTGGTGGAAGAGGCGCACCAGAAGGTCGATCAGGAAAAGGCGGTCAAACTCGCCAAGAAGCTGCAAAAGGGCAAGGGTTTTGACCTGGAGGATTTTCGCGACCAGATGCAGCAGATGCTGAGTATGGGAGGCGTTGCGGGCCTGATGGATAAGCTGCCCGGCGTGGCCAACCTGCCCAAGGGTGTGAAGCAACAGGCCAACGACCGGGATATTCATCGCATGGTAGCGGTGATCAATTCCATGACCCCGCAGGAACGCCGTCACCCGGATATCATCAAGGCCTCGCGGCGCAAGCGTATCGCGGCCGGTTCCGGCACCCAGGTGCAGGATGTGAACAAACTGCTCAAGCAATTCACCCAGATGCAGAAGATGATGAAAAAGATGTCCAAGGGCGGAATGGCGAAGATGCTGCGCGGTCTCAAGGGCAGCATGCCCACTGGGCTGCCGTTTTAGGACGCTGCGGAAATAAAAACGGCAGCCCTGGGGCTGCCGTATGAATGTGTGCTGCAACTCGAATGGTATTGTTATTTTGGTTGCTTTTGTAGCACGTAACCCGTGGCTCTGTGCTAGATCGGCGCGGGTAGCTCTCCTCCAATCCTCTTTCTTATTCGTCGGTACCACATCCATAGGTACTTAAGATTTGTATAAAGCAACCTGCGTGCCAGTAGCCGTAATCAGCTGTTTCACATTGCATTTTTCAATTGTGTCGAAGAATGTAGGGTATTTGCAATGATTCGACTGTAAGAAAATTCGTCATTTCGTCTGCCGGGATCGGCAGGGACATAAATTGACATGTTGTTTAATTACAAATAGTTATAAAAAAATCCTCGAGCGTGCATCGCATTGTTTGTCCCATGTCAGTTATGTCGACATTTTTGACTGCTGTTTACACTTGTTCGACAGCATCCTGCTGCAGGGCGGGTGTATTCCTCGGCGTTGATCAAGGCTTCCCTTTTTCGTGATTTCCAGTAGAATGCGCCGTTTACCCGTGGCCCGACCCCTTGGGCCATCCGTTGTGGATTTTGACAGAGGAAAGAATTTCATGGTGACCATTCGATTGACTCGAGGCGGCGCCAAAAAGCGGCCCTTTTACCATCTGGTGGTGACCGACAGCCGCAACCGCCGTGATGGCCGTTACATTGAACGTATCGGTTTCTTCAACCCGGTTGCCACCGGCCAGGAAGAACGCCTGCGTATCGATGTCGAACGCGCTGACTTCTGGATCGGCAAGGGTGCGCAGACTTCCGAGCGCGTAGCCAAGCTGCTGAAGGAAACCAAGCAGGCTGCTTGAACGAAGCATGCCGTCAATGGTGACGGAGGCGGATAAACCCCGCGCCCCTGAACCACTGGTTCCGGTGGGGCGCATCTCCGGGGTCTATGGCGTGAAAGGGTGGGTACGCATCTACTCCTACACGGGCCCCCGGGACAATATCTTGCAGTACAACCCCTGGCAGATTCAGTTGCCAGGTGGTTGGCAAAGTGTGGAGCTGCTTGAGGGCAAGACGCATGGCAAAGGCGTGATCGCACACCTGGCCGGTTGTCATGACCGAGACGCGGCAGCCCGCTGGATCGGGTCCGAGATTGCGATCCGGCGTAGTCAGCTGCCGGCTGCACCGGCAGGAGAGTATTACTGGAGCGATCTCATCGGCCTGAGGGTGATTACCGAAGCCGGTGAAGAGCTCGGTACGGTGGATCACCTGCTGGAAACCGGTGCCAATGATGTATTGGTGGTACAGGGTGAGCGGGAGCGGCTTATCCCTTATGTGATGGGCAAGGTGGTCACCGAGGTGAACCTCGAAACCGGTGAACTGCACGTTGACTGGGATCCCGAGTTTTAGGGCCTGACCATGCGTATCGACGTGGTTACCCTGTTTCCGGAGCTGGTGCGCGGACTGACGGAATACGGCATTCCGCGCCGTGCCGCTGAGCGTGGCCTGCTGCAGCTGGAAACCTGGAATCCGCGGGATTTCACTACGGATCGTCACCGCACCGTTGACGATCGGCCCTATGGCGGTGGTCCCGGCATGGTGATGATGGTCGAACCCTTGCGAGCCGCGGTACAGGCTGCGCGTACGGATGCGGCCCCGGCCCGGGTGATCTACCTGTCACCACAGGGGCGCAAGCTGGACCAGGCCGGCGCGCGGGAGCTGGCGCAGCGGGAACGGCTGATCCTGATCGCCGGTCGCTACGAAGGTATCGATGAGCGACTGATCGAGGCCGAGGTCGATGAGGAATGGTCCATCGGTGACTATGTGCTGAGCGGCGGTGAGCTGGCGGCCATGGTGCTGGTGGATGCGGTGACCCGGCTGTTGCCCGGTGCGCTGGGTGATGCGGATTCCGCCGAACAGGACTCCTTTACGGATGGCCTGCTGGATTACCCGCACTACACCCGCCCGGAAGTATTGGATGGCCGACCGGTGCCGGCAGTGTTACTGGGTGGCCATCACGCCGAAATACGGCGCTGGCGTCAGCAGCAGGCACTGGGCAGGACTTATGAGCGGCGTCCGGATCTGCTGGAAAGGACGCCGCTGAGTGAAGAGCAGCAACGACTGTTGCAGGAATATCTGGAGCAGCGTGGCAAGTGAACTGGAAAATTTGAACGTACCGTTGTGGGGATCGAACCATGAGCAACATCATTAAAGAACTGGAACTGGAACAGCTGAAGCAGGACGTGCCGGATTTCGGTCCCGGAGACACCGTCGTGGTGCAGGTGAAGGTGAAGGAAGGCAACCGTGAGCGTCTGCAGGCCTTCGAGGGCGTCGTCATCGCCAAGCGCAACCGCGGCATCAATTCCGCCTTCACGGTGCGCAAGATCTCCCACGGTGAAGGGGTTGAGCGCGTGTTCCAGACCCACAGCCCTCTGGTACAGGAGATTCAGGTCAAGCGCCGTGGTGACGTGCGCCGTGCCAAGCTCTATTACCTGCGTGATCTGTCCGGTAAGGCCGCCCGTATCAAGGAAAAGATCTAAGACCGCAAAGGTCTGCAGATCCGGCCTCAATGTGTTGGGCCATATAAAAAGGGTTCCTCCTTTGCGGGGGAACCCTTTTTTGTTTGGGTGATGATGAGGCAGAAAGCACCGCACAGCGGCAGGCTGGTACAATCCATCTCTGACCATCGGGAGCATCCGGCCTTGTTATTGCGCATACGGTTTTTGATCGCCTTGTTCAGCCTGTTTCCGCTGTTATCCGTGGCGGTGGAGACCGTTTCACTCCCGGAGCTGGCTCAGCTGGCCCGCTCCGGTGCACCTCAGCTGGCCCTGCAGCGGCTCGATGCCCAGCAGCCTCCCTATGCAGTGGACCCTGTTACCTGGATGCGTTACGAGCGTGAACGGGTCTATCTGTTGCGCGTCCTGGGCGATCTGGATGCAGTGATTGCGCGCCTCGCAGCGCTGCCGCAGGGCCTCTCCGCGGATTTCCGTAACTGGGCCCATACCGAATGGGCCGCGGCCCTGCTGGAACAGCAGCGTCCGCAGGAGGCATTGGCGGTCACGCGCAATCTGCTCTGGACGGCGCTGGATGCCGATCCGGAAGCCCGGGCGCGCTGGCGCCGGATGGTGATCAGTGGCTACCTGGCCGATGGGGTGCTGGAGGATGCGCGCAGCGCACTGGTGCGCTATCAGCAGGACTTTGGTGATGGCAGCGAAGAATGGAAGCATCTGCGTGACCAGGTACTGCTGCGTACCGGTCGTTACGATGAAATGTTGGCTGCAGTCGATGGCAAGCAGGATGCGGTTACCCAGGTGCTGGCTACGGCAGCACGTCTGCGCAACTCTACGCTGTCCGCGCAACAGGCCTATGATGCCGCTATCCACATTGCCAATGGGGACAAGACCCCGGATGTGACCCGTGCGCTCGCCTGGCAGCTGGCGGTGGAGGCCGCCCAGCCGCTGACCGTGCCGGTGTACATCGATACCCTCGAGCATGCATTGGCCTTTGCGGGACAGGCGGAACCGGGCTGGGAGTTGTTCCCGGTACAGGCGGATATGCTCTGGGATGCCTGGATTGCCCATGGACAGGCGCTTGGCAATCAGGAACAGCGCCTGCTGGGTTCCGATGATGACTGGTATTTCCCCGCCACCGAGGCCATCGAGAAAAATCCGGCGCGGGCGAGGGTGTTGTTTGCCATCCTGAGTGTCTATGGCAGTAGTCAGCAGCGCCGTGAACTGGCCCACGAATATCTGGTGTCGTTGCTGGCGAACCTGCCGCAGGGTGAGCGGCTGATTCGCAATCTCTACCTGCAATCCCGTCGCTTTTCCGCACAGGAATCGCTGCCCGGCGTTATTCGCTATCGACTCATAGACGAGGCACTGGAAAGCGGCGACCTGAATCTCGCCTCGCAGTTGATGCAGGGTATGGAGGCGCCACCACCGGGGACCGATGCACTGGAGTGGGGGTTACGTCGTGCCCGGGTGGCGATTCATACTGCCCGGCCGGAGGAGGGCGCGCGGGTGCTGGCTACGTTGCTGAATGACGAGACCCCGCTGCAGGAAGTGCAGCTGGATCGCTGGATACAGGTGGTGTTCGACCTGCAAACCGTGCATGCTCATGCGCAGGCCCTGCCTCTGTTTGAGTCCTTGATGCGCCATGACCTGGATCCGCAGCGACGACGCGAACTACTGTTCTGGCAGGCCGACTCCTGGCAGGCGCTGGGCAATCCCGCTCAGGCCGCCTATCTTTACCTGCAGTCGGCTACGTTGCTGGATCCCTCTGCCATGGATCCCTGGGCCCAGACGGCCCGCTATCATGCTGCGCAGTCCCTGACTGAGGCCAGGCTGTTGCAGGATGCCCGGCGCATCTATACCACCCTGCTGAACAGTACTCGGGAACCGGGCCGACGTGCCGTGCTGCGCAATGAAATCCAGCGCCTGCAACTACGCTCCGTTACCCAGGAGGTGATGCCATGAAAGAAGATGCCTTTGATTTTGTCCTGCCCAGCCCGCTTGGGCGCCTGGGAGGATGCCTGGAGGGTGGCCGGCTCTGCCGCATCGAATACCTTGGCCAGGATGTGCTGCTGAAACCGGCCTCCAGTGTGGCGGGCAAGCGGGTCGTGGCAGCGCTGGAGGCCTATTTCAGCAACGGTTGCCAGATATTGGAATTACCTCCCATGGCATTGGCGGGCACCCCGTTTCAGCAGCGTGTGTGGCAGGCGTTGTGCGCTATCCCGGCTGGCACGACCGTTACTTATGGCGAGTTGGCCGAATGCATCGACAGTGGTGCACGGGCGGTTGGCGGCGCCTGTCGTGAAAATCCCGTACCCATTCTGATTCCCTGTCACCGGGTGGTCGGCAAGACCGATAGCGGTGGTTACTCGGGACACCGGCAGGGGCCGATGATGGCGCGTAAATACTGGTTGCTGGCCCATGAAGGGGCGGCGGAGCCGTTACCCATCGCCCTGTAAGGGGGGGCGGGCAGCCAATTGTGCCTGCCGACCTTGAAATAGGGTCTTTTCGTCCCCATCTGCTGAAATTGCATTCTGTTATGTAATTCAGACAAGGTGAGTTCGACGCTATGACCATCGAAGCCCATAAGGAAACCCTCGAGTTCCAGACCGAAGTGCGTCAGCTGCTCAAGCTGATGATCCATTCCCTGTATTCCAACCAGGAGATCTTCCTGCGTGAACTGATCTCCAATGCCTCGGATGCCTGTGACAAGCTGCGTTTCGAGGCGCTGGCCGATGACGCCCTGTACGAAGGCGATCAGGGCTCGGAGATCCGCATCGATATCGATAAGGACGCCCGTACCCTGACCATCCACGACAAGGGCATTGGCATGAGTCGCCAGGAGGTGATGGACAATATCGGCACCATCGCCAAGTCCGGCACCCGCCAGTTCTTTGAATCCCTCACCGGTGACCAGAGCAAGGACAGCCAGCTCATCGGCCAGTTCGGGGTCGGTTTTTATTCCGCTTTTATCGTCGCCGACAAGGTTACCCTGGTGACGCGTCGCGCCGGCCTGGGTGCCGAGCACGGGGTTTGCTGGGTCTCCGACGGAGAGGGCAGCTACAGCCTGGAAACGGTGGCAAAGGCCGAACGCGGCACCAGTGTGACCCTGCACCTGCGCGAGGGTGAGGATGATTTTCTCGAGCCCTACAGGGTGCGTTCGGTGATCACCAAGTATTCCGACCACATCTCGCTGCCCATCCAGATGAAGTCGCTGGATGAGGATAAAAAAGACGAATACGAAACCATCAACAAGGCCTCGGCACTGTGGACCCGCGCCAAGCGCGACATCAAGGAGGACGAGTACCAGGAATTCTATAAACATGTCGGCCATGACTTCGAGGACCCGCTGGCCTGGACCCATAACCATGTGGAAGGCACCCAGGAATACACCTCCCTGTTCTATATTCCCAAGCGGGCGCCCTTCGACCTCTGGGATCGCGAACGCCGTCACGGCATCAAGCTCTACGTGCGCCGCGTGTTCATCATGGACGATGCCGAACAGCTGATGCCGCAGTATCTGCGTTTTGTACGCGGCGTAGTGGATTCCAATGATCTGCCGCTCAATGTGTCGCGCGAAATCCTTCAGCATAGCAAGATCATCGACACTATCCGCTCGGCCTCGGTGAAGAAGGTGCTGGGTCTGCTCGAAACAATCGCCAAGGATGAGCCGGAAAAATACCAGGAATTCTGGGGGCAATTCGGTCGCGTGCTGAAGGAAGGACCCGGCGAGGATTTCGCCAACCGCGAACGCATCGCCAGACTGCTGCGCTTTGCCAGCACCCACAATGATACCGAACAGCAGGTGGTATCACTGGAAGACTATGTCGGTCGTATGAAAGAAGGCCAGGACAAGATCTATTTCGTGACGGCCGACAGTTTTTCCGCTGCCAGGAACAGTCCACATCTCGAAGTGTTCCGCAAGCATGGTATCGAGGTCCTGCTGCTGTCCGACCGCGTGGATGACTGGATGATTTCCCACCTGAGTGAGTTCGACGGCAAATCACTGGTCTCCATCGCCAAAGGTGATCTGGACCTTGGTAAACTGGAGGACGAGCAGGAAAAGGAGCAGGCGGAAAAGGCTGCGGACGAATACAAGGATGTGCTGGAGCGCATGCAACAGGCGCTGGGCGACCAGGTCAAGGAAGTGCGTGTCAGTCACCGCCTGACCAGTTCACCCTCCTGTCTGGTGCTGGAGCAACAGGATATGGCCATACATATGCAGAAGATCCTCCAGCAGGCCGGGCATGAGATCCCGGTCAGCAAGCCTATTCTGGAGATCAATCCTGGGCATGCGCTGGTGCAGCGCTTGAAAGCGGATATGAACGAAGACCGCTTTGGCGACTGGAGTCATGTGTTGTTCGATCAGGCCATGCTCAGTGAGGGCGGGCAGCTTGAAGATCCGGCGGCCTTTGTACGGCGGCTGAACGAGCTGCTGTTGACCCTCTCCGCCTGATACACAACGACGTTAGCTGCAGGGGCGGATGATCGCCCCTGCAGGTCGCGCTGTATACCGGTGAGAGAGTTGAGTGAACCGCATCCATCATGAATGAACCCAGAAAACCCATCCTGCTGGCCACGGTCTTTTCCGATTACATCTGTCCCTTCTGTTATGTGGGCGATGCTCGGCTCAATCACCTGCGTGACGAGTACGAGCTGCGCATCAACTGGTGTTTTCTGGAGATTCACCCCGATACACCGCCGCAAGGTCAACCGGTGACGGAACTGGGCTACGATCCCGAAACCTGGCACCGCATGATGGACACCCTCGATGAGATGGCGCAGCAGGAAGGTCTGTCATTGAAGGAGCATGTGTTCACCACCAATTCCCACCGGGCCCTGTTACTGGCCGAGGCGGCCAAAACGGCCGGTGCTGAGCGGTTTTACCGGCTTCACCAGCGCCTGTTCGAGGCCTTTTTTGTGGAAGGCCGGAACATCGGTGATGAGGCCGTGCTACGCGGTCTCGCCCAGGAAGCCGGGATGTCCTCTGCATTGTGTGATAGCGCCTGGACTGATCCGCGTTTCGAGCAGCGTCTGTATCAGAACCGTCATGCGGCGGAGGAATTGGGGGTGCGTGCGACACCGACTTTTTTCATCGGTGAGCAGCGCCTGAACGGCGCTGTCACCACGGAACAGTTGTTGGCGGCGGCACGGCATTCGATAGCGCAGGCATGAGTGAATCCAATGAACCGCGGGTGCGGGCGGACAAGTGGCTGTGGGCGGCACGGTTCTTCAAAACCCGGGGTCTTGCCACTGAGGCGATCCAGGGCGGCAAGGTGCATGTCAATGGCGCCCGCGTGAAACCCGCACGGCTTCTACAGGTGGGCGATAGCCTCGAAATCCACAAGGGGCCACAGCAGTTCATCGTGGTGGTCATGAACCTGTCGGAACGGCGTGGTTCCGCAACCGTGGCGCAGACCCTCTACCGCGAAACCGATGAAAGCATCCTGGCGCGCGACCTGCAGCGTGAGCAGCATCGGCTGCTGGCGAGCAGCGCACCTCACCCTGACCGTAAGCCGGATAAGAAACAACGCCGGCAGTTACGGAGGATGAAGGATTCGTAGATTGAAAAGACACGTTGTATAGTCATTGCAACCGCGTGGATAACACCAGGCGGCCTCCAGGCTGTTCAACCAGGACCCGCGATTTTCCCCGGCATTATCTTGCTCAACCCTGCTGTGCCTGTGCCTCCAATCGTGCCTTCAGGTCGGGGTCGAGCCCCAGCTGGCGCGCGAGTTCGTCCAGATAACTGCGCTCCATGAAGCTTCCGTCGTCGATAACCAGCACGCTGGCCATATAGATTTCCGCACCCATCTCGGGAGTGTGTGCAGCACGGGCGACTTCAGCAGGATCCAGCGGTCGGCGCAGCTCCTGATCGAGCCAGGTACGCAATTCCGGATCATCACTCAGGCGGGTGGTTTCCGCCTCGATGAGTGCTCGCTCGCGGTCGTCGATGTGGCCGTCGGATTTGGCCGCGGCCACCAGTGCCTTGAGCATGGCGCGGCTGTGTTCTTCCGCTTCCACACCGATGACGCGATCAGCGGTGCGCGGCGCGACGGTATTCGCGCCGGCGGTTTGCTGTTGCCAGTCGGTATAGGTCCGGTAGACCAGTGCGCCAAGGGCGGCGACGCCACCGTAGGCCAGTAGATTCCCGCCGATCTTGCGTACTCGCTTGCTACCCAGTAACAGGCCCAGGGCGCCACCGACCGCAGCCCCTTTGCCGAAGGTGCCGATGCCATCGTTACCGGTGGCGCGGTTTACGGCGGCACCGCCTGACTCCAGCAACGACTTGCCATTCTGCAATAGTTGATTCAGGAACGACTGGGTGTTCATGATGAGCGGTATTCTCCGGGCGCGTAGCGCTCCAAATGGTGAAAATCTACGGATTGCGTTTGCGCGAGTCTAGGCGAAGGAACTGAATTCAGGCTGAAAACCGTGCAGGGATGGTGTGTGGTAGAGCTGGGCAACAGGATGCTCAGCTCGATCGCCTGGGTGAAGGGAGCTCTTCGGAATGCTAGCGTGATACGAAGTGGGCCAGGCTGAAACTCAGCAGTAGGCGACCCGATCGGGCTCGTCATAATGGGAGATCAGGGCCCAGATGATCGGAATCATGGGGTCGCTATCGGGCGCGGTATTGATGACCAGCGGCAGATTGGCCGGTTTGGTTTCCAGCAGGTGCAGGGCCTGGCTGCACACATCTTTACCACCGTCCATGTTGATCAGGGCGAGGTCGTATGCGCCCTGGAACAGGGCCAGTTCTGTTTCACCGGCATCCCGTGTGCGCACCAGCTGTACCTGCCGGCCCATGGTGTCTTCCACCAATTGTGCCTGCGTATCATCGTTTTCCACATGTAACACGCGCGGTCGGCGACCAGCGCTGCGTTGGCTGGCCTGTTTCAACGCGAAGACCATGCGGGCCTGATTGGCGGAACGGTCGAGCCAATCGGGCATGTCGTTGGCCAGGCGGCGTGATTTGTGGCGCGTGGTCAGTACCATGACCGGCAGGTCGAGGTGTTCACGGCGGATGTCCAGGGCCAATGAGATGCCATCCTGGTCGGGCAGCAGCAGGTCGATGGCGATGCCATCGTAGAATTGCCTGCGCAGCATGCGGTGAGCCTCGCCGACATTGCTGGCTAGCTCTACCTGGATACCGGCGCGGCGCAGCTGTTCAGCCAGCGGATGCTTGCCGTCGTGGGAAGATTCACATAATAGAATACAGGGTGAACCGGTCATTCCAATGCCCATGTTGCCTCATGTTGCGGGTTGTGAACGGCTTTGCTCTATGGCACAACCCGCGTTGTTCTGGTGCCTGTGCATGGCATGCACTGCATGCCAGAAAGTAACGGCACCCGTGGCGTTTTTTTGAGGGGGATTTTTCGCATGCCGACATGGCATGTGGATGGCTGGGCCAGCTGCCCCTACGGCACCATTCACCTGTGCCGATTCCCGGGCGGCGGCCGGAACCTGAGCTATCCAGTGGGCCCTCCCGGTGCCATCCATGCGTCCCACGGCAGACGCATAGGAGGACCACAGGCAACCCTTTTAATCTCCGTGGGAATATGCAATTCCACTGCAAAATGCGTAACATGAGCAGAACTTGCGCGGCCTGTTCGATGACAATAATGCCGCGCCCTGACCCTTGATCAGCCCAGATGTGGTGGAAGACACATGCGCCCCTCGCAATTGAATACCGTTCTGCAACGAGAATTTGAAAGTACCCATACTGGCCACCATACCCCCGTGATGCTGTGGGGTCCCCCGGGGGTCGGCAAATCCCAGATGGTGGCGCAGGTGGCGGCGGATCACGGCGTACCGGTGATCGATATCCGTCTATCCCAGATGGAGCCCAGTGATCTGCGCGGGATTCCCTTCCGGGTCAGCGATCATGTCGAATGGGCGATTCCCGCCATGCTCCCGGATGCCGAGCGTCATGGGTCGCGCGGCATTCTGTTTCTCGATGAAATCACCTCGGTACCGCCCAGCGTTTCCGCCGCCGCCTATCAGTTGATCCTCGACCGCCGCCTGGGTGCCTATGAGGTACCTGCCGGCTGGGCGATCTTCGCCGCCGGTAACCGCCAGGGGGATCGTGGGGTTACCTATACCATGCCAGCTCCGCTGGCCAATCGCTTTTCCCATTTCGAGCTGGACGTGAACCTCGATGACTGGGTAGCCTGGGCCTATGCTCACGGCATCGACGAGCGCCTGATCGGCTTTTTGCGCTTTCGTCCCGAGCTGTTGTTTGAATTCGACCCCGCGCACAACCCGGTGGCCTTTCCCTCGCCGCGTTCCTGGGAATTCGCCCATCGTGCATTGCACAAGTTCGGTGATAATTCGGAGCTTATGGTGGGGGCGCTACAGGCCTGTGTCGGTCCGGCGGCCGGGATCGAACTGTCGGCATTCGTGGAAAACCTCGACCAGCTGCCGGATATGGATGCCATTCTCAAGGGCGAGCAGGTGCCGGTACCACGGGAAACCGACCTGCAGTATGCCGTCGCGTCGGCGCTGGTGGCGCGCGCCATTCGGGTCAAGGATACCCCTGAGGCCAGTGAAGGCTGGGGTCACATACTTGATTACGCCGGTCGTTTCCCGCAGCGTGAAATGGGGGTGATGCTGGTATCCGACATGCACCGTGCGGTGGGGCAGGAGTTGTTCAGCGTGCCCCAGTTTTCGGTGTGGGCCAAGGCCGTGGCCGATGTGATGCTGTTTGACATGTAGGCCGTATGGTCGATGAAGGATGATATCGAAACCAAGCTGAGCGCGGCCCGCACCCGCCTCATTCTCGAACGTCCCTTCCTCGGGGCACTGGTGCTGCGTCTGCCCATGAAGGCCGCTAAACCGGATCGTTGCAAGTCCATCGGTACCGATGTGCGTGCCCTTTACTACAATCCTGAATACATTCACAGCCTGACCCTGGAGCAGACCCAGTTCGTGCTGGCCCATGAAGCCCTGCATTGTGCCCTGTCCCATTTCGCCCGCCGTCAGCACCGTGTGAAATCACGCTGGGACATTGCCTGTGATCTCGCCATCAACCCACTACTCATCAAGGATGGTATGAAACCGCCGCCGGGTGTGCTGCTGGAATCCGGCTACGAGGATATGACTGCCGAGGAGATCTATCCCTATATCAAGGATGACCTCAACCAGGAAACCCACGACGACCATTTTTACGACCAGGAACAGCAGGACCGGTCCCGGCGTACACCACCCCCTCCGGATGCCCGGGATCACATCAGCGGACAGGATCAGCCGGACCAACAAAGCGAGGGTGCGCAGCCCGAAACCGATGAAGACCAGGACGGTGGAGCCGGTGCTGCACCGGGGTTCGACGAGCAGGGCGAGGAGAGTGATGATCTGCCGCCGGCCCCGCTGACGGAAACCGAGCGCGAACAGCTCGCGGTGCAATGGCGTCAGCGCCTGGCCGGTGCTGCCCAACAGGCACAGCAGGCCGGCAAGCTGAGCAGTACCATGGCCCGCCTGGTGGAGCATCTGCTGCAGCCGCAGCTGCCCTGGCGCATGCTGCTGGCGCGCTACATGACGGCTTCGGCGCGGGATGATTACAGCTACTTCCGGCCTTCACGCCGTGAAGGGGAGGCAATTTTCCCCACCCTGCGCAGCAGCCAGGTGGACGTCATGGTGGTGGTCGATACCAGCGGCTCGGTACGCGACCAGGAGATCCAGGAATTCATCACCGAGATCGATGCCATCAAAGGCCAGATGCGCGCACGCATCACCTTGCATGCCTGCGATGCGGCGTTATCTGAGCAGGGGCCCTGGATATATGAGCCCTGGGAAGCGTTCACCGTGCCGGAAGGTATGCAGGGTAGCGGTGGCACCCGTTTCACTCCGGTGTTCGAATGGATTGAACAACAGGGTAGCTACCCCGATCTGCTGGTGTATTTCACCGATGCCGAGGGTGAATTTCCCAAAGAGGTGCCAAATTTCCCGGTGTTGTGGCTGGTGAAGGGGCGCGGCAAGGTGCCGTGGGGGCAACGGATTCAGTTGAATTGATTCCGGGTTGCAGGTGTTTCCGCCAGCGACCCCTGTTCGCCGATAGTGTAGCTACTCCTGATCAAGAAAATAGCCCATGCCAATTAGCTGTTGAAGTGCGAGAGATGCCTTCAACAACAAGTCGGCTACGGCATTTTTCACGCGGAAAATCAGTTTCCCCTATGCTGAATGGGGTTCAATGCATAAGCGGAACCGAATTTCAGGACCTGCTGAGCCCGCTACTGGAAGTAGGTGCGGGTGATGGACTGATTGAGGTCGGCAAGGCCCAGCTGCATTTCGTCGATAAAGTGATGCAGCTTATCCTGCTCCAGGATGGCCTGGTCTGCACGCAGTACCTTCTTTCCTACTTCGTTGAGCAGTGTAATGGCCTCTTCATTGCGTGGCAGGTGTCGCAGGCAGCTCTTTACTTCCAGCAGGGTATGGTAGAGGGAACGCGGAAAATTCTTGTTCTTGAGCAGGAATTTCAGTACGTCAGTGCGCCGCACGCGAATCTGGATGTTGCGACGGTACATCTGGTAGGCCGTCAGGGATTTCAGCACGCTCATCCACTGAATATTTTCAAAGGGGGTAAGACCTTCGTGGTTTGGCAACAGATTGGCTGAGCGTACATCGATGATGCGCGTGGTCATATCCGCGCGCTCCAGATTGCGGCCCATGCGCAGGAAGTCGTATCCCATATCGTGCAGCATGGTGCCAGCCAGCAGGCCAGTGATGGTCTGGGCACCGAGAATGATTTTTTGCAGGTAGTCGTAGCGCCCGCTCTTGGAATAGCCGCTCGCGGCGTTGCTCCTTGCCATCATGTGCATATCGTTCACTCGCTCCCAGGCCTCACGAGGAATGATGTCACGAATGGTGCGAGCGTTTTCGCGTGCCAATTGCAGGCAACGCAGAATGGAACTGGAACCTTTGGGGTCTGCGATCAGGAATTTGAGGACGGTGCGCTCATTGAAGTCGGCATTATTTTCCAGGAAATATGCTTCGCAGCCGAGGATCTCAATAATGGGATGCCAGCCCGGTTGCACACCCTTTGGCAGGTCCAGGTGCAGGTTGGTATTGACCATGATGAGGCGCGCAGAATTTTCCGCACGCTCGATGTATCTGGCCATCCAGTAGATATTTTCTGCGACCCTTGACAGCATGTTAGAGTCCCTCGTCGTCCACGATCCAGGTGTCCTTGCTACCACCCCCCTGGGATGAATTTACCACCGTTGACCCTTTGCGCAATGCCACGCGGGTCAGGCCGCCGGTGGTGACATAGACGTCATCAGGTGCGCTGAGGATGAAAGGGCGCAGGTCGAGATGACGGGGTTCGACCCGGTTGTTGACCAGGGTCGGCGCCGTTGACAGGGTCAGCATGGGCTGGGCGACATAATTACGGGGGTCTTTCTGGATGAGCTTTTTAAACTGCTCACGTTCCTTGCCTGTGGCGTGGGGGCCGATCAGCATGCCGTAGCCACCGGACTCATTGGCCGGCTTTATCACCAGTTCGGCAATATGATCCAGTACGTATTCCCGGTCTTCCTTGTTGAAGCATTTATAGGTGGGTACATTGCCTATAAGGGGTTCCTCATTCAGATAGTAGCGGATGATCTCGGGTACATAGGAGTAGACCACCTTATCATCAGCGACGCCCGCTCCAGGAGCATTGGCCAGTGCTACATTGCCTGCCTTCCAGGCGCGGATCAGGCCGGACACGCCGAGGTGGGAGTCTGGATCAAATGCCTCCGGGTCGAGGAACAGGTCGTCGATACGGCGGTAGATTACGTCCACGCGGGCCAGGCCATCTACCGTGCGCATGTATACACAATCGTCCTTTTCCACCACCAGATCCCGGCCTTCGACGAGTTCAGCGCCCATCTGCTGGGCAAGATAGGCGTGCTCGAAATAGGCGGAGTTGTAGATGCCGGGAGTCATCACTACGATTTCCGGCTGTTCGATCTTCCGTGGTGACAGGGCGGCGAGCATGTCGTACAGCTTCGAAGGATAGTCATCGACCGGCAGGATGTTCTGGTCCTCGAACAGGTCGGGAAACACCCGCTTCATCACCTGGCGGTTTTCCAGCATGTAGGAAACACCGGAGGGCACGCGCAGGTTATCCTCCAGCACATAAATGACGCCATTTTTGTCACGCACCAGGTCGGAACCGCAGATGTGTGCCCAGATGCCACCGGGAGGATCGATACCGATACATTGTTTGCGGAAATTAACGGAATTTTTCAGCAGGTTGGCAGGAAAGACGCCGTCCTTGACGATGTTCTGGTCGTGGTAGAGATCATCGATGAAGCGGTTGAGGGCCAGGACACGCTGTTTCAGGCCTTTTTCGACCTGCAGCCACTCGGATTTGGGGATAACGCGGGGAATGATGTCAAATGGCCAGGCGCGATCGATAGATCCCTCTTCCTCGGAATATACCGTGAAGGTGATACCCATGATGGAAATGGCCATGTCCGCAGCGGATTTGTACGACTCGATCTCATGATCCGTCAGGTTGCGCAGATACTGGCAGAGGGCTGCCGCCGCAGGCCGGGGTTTCCCGGTTACGCGGATCAGTTCGTCGTAAAACCCCTTTACCTTGTAACTTCCCCAGCGAATCGCCATATTGTGCTTGCAACCCGTTATTTGACAGGAACACTCTCACATTAAATCAAGAAGGGTAGGGAAGTAAAATATCATTCGAGGCGCCGGCCGAACTGGTAACATTCCCGACCGATTTGGTAATACCGCCAGGAGTTGCGAATGACGTATTGTCTTGCAATCAATATCAACGAAGGCATTGTGTTTGCATCCGATTCACGCAGCAATGCCGGCGTGGATTACATTCGCACCTGTAGCAAGATGCATCGTTTTTTCTGGAGCAACGATCGGATGATCGTGCTCCTGTCATCGGGCAACCTGGCCACGACGCAGGCTGTGGTCAATGCCATTCAGCGCGATCTCGACGACCCAAATGCAAAGTTCAACCTGTTGAAGGCAAAGCACCTGTTCGATATCGCCGATTACATCGGGGATCTCAGTCAACGTGAACAACTGCATCATGGGCCGGCAGTAGTCAAAAATGGTGGCACCGCTGCCGCCAGTTTCATTCTAGGTGGCCAGGTGAAGGGCCATGAGCATGATATCTACCTGATCTACCCGGAAGGCAACTACATCAGTTCTTCCGCTGACACCCCCTATCTGCAGATCGGGGAAAACAAGTACGGCAAGCCCATTCTCGACCGGGTGATCACCAAGGATAGCTCGCTTGACGAAGCCGCACGCTGCGCGCTGGTGTCGCTGGATTCGACCATGCGCAGTAATATTTCCGTGGGCCCACCATTCGAATTGGCGTTGTATGCCGGCAACAGCCTGGAAGAACCGCGGCTGATGTCACTGAACCTGGCTTCCCCCTACTATAAAGCGCTGCAAAAATCCTGGAATGAAGGTATCAAGCGGGCCTTTACACGTTTGCCGAAGTTTGACTGGGAAAAGTCCGGTTGATTACCGTGGTATGCACAAAGGCAAGTTTCTCCCGGATGATGCTGGACAAAACGAAGGGGTAGGCGTCCTCCATACCCATGCTACGGTTCATATCGTTCAGCGCCACCGTAAGGTTTCCCCATTCATTTACCAGGTCATCAATGGAAATAGACGCCAGGTGCCTGGCACTGAACTGTGGCCTGGTTTCCGTATGATTTCCCGGTGTGCCCAGGTCGAAGCCATAATCACTGGCGGTTTCCAGGGTGTCGATCATGTGCAGGTAATGTGCCCAGGTTTCCGCCCAGTCCTCCCAGGAATGGGCGCTGGCATAGGCGCTGATCCAGTTGCTGTTCCAGTTGGCCACCGGCCCGTTCGCATAATAGCCTTGTAGCACCGCGTCATAATCAATGCGTTCATCGCCAAACAGGGTGCGGAAGGCGCTGATGCGTGGTGAATTGCGCAGTAGCAGATCCCAGTAATAGTGCCCGGATTCGTGACGGAAATGTCCCAGCAATGTGCGATAGGCTTCCTGCATCTGGGTGCGATTTTGTTCGCGTGAAATCGGATTCGCTTCTCCGATGTTCAAGGTGATGATGCCACTTTTATGCCCGGTAACAACCCGCTCCTGCATGGGGATCACCTGTGCGAATTCGGAAAAACCCTGTTCCTCATCCTCCAGCAGGTGGAAAGCGAGTCCATGTTGCGGGTCTTCCTCCCGGCTGACAATCGGCAGTTCCAACCATAAAAGGCTATAAAGCAGGCGTCGTTTAGCGCGTTCGATCCGGCTCCAGAGTTCGAGGTTCTGCGGATTACGCAGGTCGGGGATGATCTCGGAAAGCCGACAGGAAAAACAAAAGGCATGATCATCCGCATCCGGCACCATCCAGTTGCACACATGATGTTGATAGTAATTTTTACACGTGCGATAGCTGCGGCCGTTACTCATGGCCTGCCAGTGGTTTCCGGTAATTGGGGTCAGTGCACTGAGGGTGCGGTCATCGGGCAGGAAGCCTAGTTTATGCTGGCAACGCATGCACAGGGAGTTTTCGAAGTGCAGGCGGGCACCGCACTGACAGACATAGGTTTTCATGTACCGATTCTAGCTGCTGGCCTGCCCGTAGTATATCGATTGAATTCCCGTAGCTGAAAAGCGGCAGCGGCTGTCAGCGGCATTCTCCTACAGACCCTGGCCGGCATCGGTTTCGATCCACCCATATGGCACTATCCAGCACGGCGCCTTCCAGATGCGCATCGGTCAAATCCGCATCCACCAGATAGGCCCGGCTAAGGTTGGCATTCGTAAAGTGCGCACCAATCAACAGGGCGTTGTCGAAGCGTGCCTTGTATAGTTCAGCGCCGGTAAAATCAGCACCTTCCAGGCTGGCTTCAACGAAGCGGCTTTCACGGGCCTGTACCTCCTGTAATAGGGCGCCACTAAGAATGGCCTGGTCAAAAATAGTTTCGTTGAGCCTGGCGTGGCTCAGGTCAGTCCGTGTCAGGTTGGCTTCGTAAAACTGCGCTTTATCGAGCAAGGCACCACGCAGATCGGCGCCGCGCAAATCAGCACGACTAAGCCGGGCCCCGGAAAGCCGGGCACCCTGCAGGTTGGCCTGTTGCAGGTTGGTGCGGGTGAGTATGCAGTTTTCCATCAGGGCTTTGCTGAGACTGGCGCCGCTCAAATTGGCATAACTCAGGTTGGCACCGCGCAGGATGGTGCCCGCCAGTTTCACACCCTCCATATTGGCGTGACTGAGACTGGCATTTCGCAGATCGAGACCGCTGAGATCGCGGCCGCGCAGGTCGCATTCAGTCCAGTTCACCTTGTGTGCCGGTGCATCGTCGCAGGCAGCCTGTACGGCCAGCGGCATGATCAGCAGCGGCAGGGTGAGAAGCAGTGCTTGGCAGAAATTCAGCATGGACATGACCTTGGATAATGCTCCAAACAACAGGACTAATGGTCATTGTCATCATACAGCCCACATAAATTCACCGCATCCCCCCATATATTCTCTTACCTGGTACCCGGGGGAGGGGCAAGGATAATATCTGCGGTTCTGTTGCGTGAATCCACTGGAGGAGTGAAACCACATGCGTGTAATTCTATTGGGCGGTCCTGGTGCAGGAAAGGGCACACAGGCGAACTATATAAAGGACAAATACGGCATTCCACAGATCTCCACCGGTGATATGCTGCGTGCGGCTGTGAAGGCGGGATCACCGCTGGGCATTGAAGCCAAGAAGATCATGGATGCCGGTGGTCTCGTATCCGACGATATCATCCTGGGGCTGGTAAAGGATCGTATTCAGGAAGATGACTGCCGGAATGGTTTTCTGTTCGATGGATTTCCACGCACCATTCCCCAGGCCGAGGCATTAAAGGAGCAGGGCGTAGGGATCGACTGCGTGGTGGAGATCGATGTGGACGACGAGGAGATCGTCAAGCGTATGAGTGGCCGGCGTGTGCATGTGGCCTCGGGCCGTACCTACCACGTGATTTTCAACCCACCCAGGGTGGAGGGCAAGGATGATGAGACCGGTGAAGACCTGATCCAGCGTGATGATGACCAGGCGGATACGGTTCGCAAGCGCCTGCAGGTCTACCATGAACAAACCGAGCCATTGGTGGCTTTTTACTCGAAATGGGCGGAGTCCGGCGGTGCAGACAGCCCGCGCTACGTGCGTGTCGAGGGGATCGGTAAGGTGGAGGAAATCCGCGACAAGATCTTTGCGGCGCTGGGATAATCTACATCCAGACGGCTGTGAGAAATCGGTGGGCTCGCGCGCCCGCCGGTTTTTTTGTGGAGCAGTTCGCGGTTTGATCGTCAAAAAAGTGGCAGATCAAGCAGTCGAAAGTCCACTTCTACATGCGAAATCGTGCGCTTAAATTGTAAGAAATCATCCGTATACCCTGTACGAAATCAGCCGGTTTATATCCATGTCCTTTTGCTATTGGGTTGTTCGCTGGTCTTGTTAATTCATAACATTATGTAAATAAAAATAAAAAAATATGGCGATATGCGGTTTCCCCGGCCAGCCCGAGTAGCGGGCCCGATTTTCCGGCGTTTTAAAAACTGTAAAAAATCCCAACAGTTGCCGGCGTCGCATTGTTCTTTTTTGCGAAGCAGGGTAACGTAACTCTCGCAGTTGGTTTCGGATACGTCCGATCAGGTCGCCAGGGATAATAAATACGGAAGCGGGATGACCAGGCTGCAGCGTCCAAGCGCAGATAACGGGAACGGAGATCCGCAGGAGTTCGACACGTTAGCTGCCCATTATTGATAAAAAAATTACAGCTTTCGGCGGATTTCATTTCCGCCGTGCGCCAAAGGTTGGGCGTGCGGGAGTCATTGTGATGGTGGGAGGCGAGAGTCCGGGTCGGGGCGATGCCGGCGCAGTGAAGGTGCTGCGTTTGCTCGATGCCCTGCGGCAGACCGAACCGGGACAGGTCATTTATGGTCAGGTTGAGCGAATGCTCGCCGACGTGGTCGATCGTCAGTCGGCCATGGAGCAGGCCTACCTTGGAGTAACCCAGGTACTGCTGGATGCCTACGCCCATCATCTGCCCGCAGGGTCCACCCAGCACGTACAACTCAAACTGCTGCAGGCACGTTTGCAGCCGCCATTGAGCGAATCCGAACTCAAGGCCGTCAGCGAATCCGTCAGTCAGTACGCGGAACGCATCCAGTCCCTTTCGCAGGTGGATACGCATCTGTTCCATGAGGCGGTCGCGCCATTGTTACAGGCTTTCGGCATTACCCCTCCTGCCGTTGTATCCAGCGAACCGGCCGTGCCAGTTGCCGAAGTTGCCGGGCCTGAAACTGTCGAGATGGGGCAAGCCAGCATTGCCCCCGCGGTTCCCGATCCGGAACCCGTGTCGGACGTACAGGCAACGGCTGCACCCATGGAGGAGCCGTCTGATACCACGGCCAACATGCCATCCGAGCCCGAGTGGGAGGAGGATGAACTCAGCACTTCGCTTGCCACGGACCCGCGTATAGGCCTTTCGGACCCTCTGCATGGACCACAGCCAACACATGCCGAGGTCTTTGGTCCTGCCGAACGGCGTGTGGATTCCGTATATCGCAATCACCTTGATGCCAAGCGTCGCGATATTCAGAAACTGCAGTCCACGTTGGCGCAACGGGTGTTGGAGACGATCACCCAGAATGAGGAATTCGGTGTATTACTGGAAGTGGTGCTCGGCGAGTTGCACCAGGTTGGTGACAGCGAAGAATTGGAGGAATTGCGCTGGACGCTGATACGTGAAATCGAAAAACTCAATACAGGCCACCACGAACTGGCGGACAAACTCGATAGTACCCATCATTATCTGCAACTGATCGAGTCGGATAGCCGGCAGTTGAGCGATGAACTGACGCGGGTCCGCCTGCTGAGCCTGACGGATGAACTGACCGGATTGCCCAATCGCCGTGCATTCCTGCGTCGCCTTGAAGACGAGGTTGCTCGTGTGCAGCGCTATGGTTTCCCGCTCTCGCTGGCGCTGATCGATCTCGATCATTTCAAACAGATCAATGACCGTTATGGCCATGCCGGTGGTGATGAGGTCTTGGGTACCTATTCCAAGAGTATTCTGTCCATCTTCCGGCACCATGACCTGGTGGCTCGTTATGGTGGCGAAGAGTTTGCCGTATTGCTGCCCAATACCGATAGTGAAGGTGCACAACGCGCCCTGACCAAGGTGAAGAAGCGTGCCGCCGAAACCCGCTGGCGTATGGATGGCAAGGTACTGCCGGTACCGAGCTTCTCTGCAGGGGTTTCCTTGTACAAGCCCGGTGAGACGGTGGGTGCCTTCATCGAGCGTGCCGACAAGGCGCTGTATCGTGCCAAGCGTATGGGGCGCAACCGGGTTGAAATCGATACGACCTATCAATCCGAAGGCGAAATTTCCGGAAAGGAACAAGCAGCTGTAGATGCTGAAAAAGCCGCGCAACGATCGGAAGAATCCTGATTTTATTCAGTGTTACCCTTGAAATCCCGCCCTGACACCCCCATCCTTGCAGACAGCGTACTCGTGCTCTGTGCTTGGAATTTTTGACGGACTTTGTTTCCGTGTCTGTAACGATTGGGAGATAGGATTGTGGCGATTGTCGAACTGACAAAAGAGAATTTTGAACAGGTTATTACCGGTAGTGACATGGTGCTGGTGGATTTTTGGGCTCCCTGGTGCGGGCCGTGCCGTACCTTTGCCCCGGTTTTTGAACAGGCTTCTGAAAAATACTCCAACGTGGTGTTTGCCAAGGTGAATACCGAGGAGGAGCAGGAGATTGCAGCTCATTTCCAGATCCGCTCCATTCCCACGCTGATGATCTTCCGCGAAAAAATTATTATTTTCTCGCAACCGGGTGCGCTGCCGGGTTCCGCGCTGGATCAACTGGTGGAACAGGCCTCTGCATTGGACATGGATGAGGTTCGTAAGGATATTGAGGCACAGGCATCACAGGCTTGATGACGATTCTGTCAACCCGACATAAAAAACCGTGGTTTGTCACGGTTTTTTTATATCCGGGGTAAACACAGAAAAAACCAAACCCACTATTCGGTATGTAGGCGGACCTGGGCTCTGCGATGCAAGCATGCCCTTATTCTTGCTTGTAATGCGATCTGTGTATCTGTAGTGATGCAGGGTCTTTTCTCAGATCAGCCCGGCAAATGGTTGTACTTCCACCAGTTCCCCCGCTGCGGCACCGACCGATTCTGCTGGCAGAATAATGAAGCAGTCCGCCTGACTCATCGAGGTAAGTACATGGGAATCCTGCAGGCCGGTTGTGCTCACCATGAGTTGGCCATCAGGATTCCGTACCAGTCTACCGCGCTGGAACTCAGTGCGCCCCGGCGCTTTTTTCAACGGTGTTTCGGTGGCAATGCGCAGGGTCAGGGAGTGTTGCCCAGGCTCGCCCATCATCTGTTGCAGGGCTGGCTGAACAAACTGGTAGAACGTCGCCATGACGGAGACCGGGTTGCCGGGCAGACCGAAAAATACCGCCTTGTCCACGGTGCCAAAGGCCAACGGCTTGCCGGGCTTCATGGCGATACGCCAGAAGTCCACCTGGCCGAGTTCATCAAGGGTTTCCTTGACAAAATCGGCCTCTCCCACGGAAACGCCGCCGGAGGTGATAATGACATCGGCAATCGCGGCAGCATCCCGGAATGCCTGGTGGATTGCCTCGCGTACATCGCGAATCACCCCGAGATCGATCAGTTGTACTCCCATGCGTGAGAGCATACCGAACAGGGTATAGCGGTTGCTGTCATAGATCTGGCCTTCCTGCAGCGGAACACCGACACTGCACAGCTCATCACCGGTGGAAAAGAATGCCACCCGCAGGTGGCGATGTACCCGGACCTCATTGATGCCGAGGGAAGCCAGCACACCGAGATCAGCAGGAGTCAGGCGGCGGCCAGGGGTGAGCACTACATCCCCTCGCGCCATATCTTCGCCCGCATACCGTACGTTGTCGTGCGGCTTGTGGTTGGAGCCGATTTTAATGTACTCACCGTCTGTCCTCACCTGTTCCTGCATGATGACGGTGTCGGTGCCGGCCGGCAGCATCGCACCAGTCATGATGCGTACACAACCACCAGTTGTGACCTTGCCGTCAAATGGGGTGCCGGCGAAGGATTTGCCCAGTATCCTCAATTCCGTTTCGCCTTCACCTGGCAGATCCACGCTGCATACGGCATAGCCGTCCATGGCCGAGTTGTCATAGGGTGGGACATTGAATCCGGAAATGATCTCTTCGGCCAGCACGCGATTAAGGGCGGACCGGATCGGTACCTGCTCGATACCACTAATGGTATCGAGCAAAGCGGTGATCTTGGCCTGTGCATCCGCTACGGATAGTAGTCTCGTCTTGGGGGGCGCACAGGGATCCTGGGTATGGGTATCGGTCATGGCTAAAGCCTGTTGTAGGTGGTTGGCATGGATGGTTTTACGTGCTGGATTGCAGGTAAGCAATTATAAACGCGGTAATCTCCTGCGGCGAATTGATATCCAGTACCGGCAGGCTGGTAGTCACTGGTGCATCACTGGCCACTGCAAGGATAAAGGGGTCGCCGGGAAACAGTAGCGGTTTCCCGGTAGCTGGCCGGTGTAATTCAATCTTCGGGAACGGGGCCTTGTGAAAACCTTCCACGAGAATCAGGTCCAGCTGATCGCGGGGCAGAATTCGCAGCAGCTCTTCCAGCCTGGGTTCTTCGGGCTGATCATAATCGTGCATCAGCGCCCAGCGTTGATCCGAGGCGACCAGCATCTGCTCGGCACCGGCCTTGCGCAGCTCGTAACTGTCCTTGCCCGGCGTGTCGATTTCAAATTGGTGATGGGCATGCTTGATCATACCGACATGAATGCCGGTTGCGCGTAGCAACGGCAGTATTTTTACCAGCAGGGTGGTCTTGCCCGTACCGCTGTGGGCGGCAAATCCGAGCACCGGTGGATTGGAATAATGATCAGTCATCGGGTGGCCACCAGATATTGTTCCATACGTTGTCGTTGCTCGGGTGTATTCATGTTCCAGAACTGTTCCGGGTGATCGGAGAAATCCGCATAGGCCGGGTGTATCGATTGCACCCAGTCCTGTACCTTGCGTTGCCCGCTGGCGATAAAATGGTGCAGATTGTCGATCAGCGAAGTGGGTAGCAACAGATGTACGGGTTGTATGCGCTCTCCATCATAGGCAACACAGGCCTGGGCATGGGAGGCCTGTAGTGCAGCACACATGCGTATGGAAAAATCCGGCCCCAGTAACGGGGCATCACAGGGAACGCAAAGCAGGTAACCGGTATTGCAGTGTTGCAGTGCTGCCAGCAGGCCAGCCAGGGGGCCGGAAAAATCCGCTTGCGCATCGCGGACCACGGGATGTCCGTACTGCTGATAGCGGTCGATGTTGCGGTTGGCACTGATCATCAGGGTATCAGTCTGCGGGGCAAGGCCATCCAGCAGGTATTCCACCGCGGGACGATTTCCCAGGGTCAGCAGACCCTTGTCTTTACCTCCCATGCGGGAGCCGCGGCCACCTGCGAGGATAAGACCTGTAACGGTGGGGTGCTGGGGGAAATCAGGCATGACTGCGTGGTGAGGATTGGATATGGATGGATAGAAGTGAGTGTATCACAAGGTGCGCGGTTCGCAGGGTGTCGGTGTTACAATCACCGCAATAGCCAATGAATAAGGGAGACGGATCATGGTGAGTATGCGTGCATGGCTGGGAGCAGGACTCTGTCTGTTTATGGTAGTGGCACAGGCGGCTGATGAGCAACGTTATGACCGGTTACATTTCCAGGTGGAGCGTAGCGAACAGGTGGCGAATGATCGCATGCAGGTGTGGCTGACAGCCCAGGCCCAGGGCGATGATCCGGCACAGTTGGCAAAGACCATAAACCAGTCGATGGAATGGGCCCTCGCAACGGCGCGTGAGCGTGCCGGCACGCGTATCAAGACCGGTAATTACCAGACCTATCCATTGCGTGACAAGGACCAGGTGCAGTCCTGGCAGGCGAGCCAGGATCTGCTCATCGAGGGAGCGGATATTCCCGCCATCAGTGCGCTGGTTGGTGAGCTGCAGGCACGCCTGCAGGTGAAATCCATGGCGTTTACTGTCTCTGACGAGGCACGTCGCAGTGCCGAGGAGCGCATGATCGAAGTGGCGCTGCAGGCATTTCAAGCGCGAGCCGCGAATCTGCAACAGATCATGGCGGCCAAAGGCTATCGTATGGTGGAGGCAAACATCCAGACCGGGGGGCGCTTCCCCGGGCCGGTGTCCATGCTCCGTGCACAGACAGCCAGTTTCGAGGCCTCGATGCCTGCTGTGCAGGCAGGGGATTCGGAGGTAAGCGTTACGGTATCCGGCAGCATCGAACTGGTCATGCCCTGAGCGGATGGTTGCGCGATCAACCGGAGTGCGCAAGCCACAGCCCCGTTTTCCGGTGCCGGATGAAGAGCTGGCAATCGTGGAACATTTCCTTGATGCCCTGTGGATGGAGCGTGGCTTGAGCCGGAATACCCTCAGTGCCTATCGGCAGGACCTGTTATCCATTGCCGGGTGGTTGTCCCATGAAGGCAGTAATCTGTTAGCGGCATCGCGTGCCGATCTGCATCAGTATCTCGCCTACCGCCATGCTGCAGGGACCCGATCGCGAACAGCGGCGCGCACCCTGTCTAGCCTGCGGCGTTTCTATCGCTATCAGGTGCGTGAAGGTCGCCTGGAACAGGATCCCAGTGCCCTGATCGAGTCACCGAAGCTGGGACGCCCCCTGCCCAAGACACTTACGGAAGAGGAGGTGGAGCGGCTGCTGACGGCGGTGGATACCGGTACGCCTGTTGGGTTGCGCGACCGTGCCATGCTGGAATTATTGTATGCCACAGGTCTGCGGGTTTCCGAGCTTGTTGGCCTGCAGGTAAGCCAGGTCAACAGTGTGCAGGGGTTGGTACGGGTGATGGGTAAGGGCAGTAAGGAGCGCATGGTACCGATGGGCGAAGAGGCCTTGCAGTGGCTGCAGCAGTATATGCGTGAGGCGCGTCCTGCACTGGTTTCACGGCATCTGAGTGATGCGGTGTTTCTGTCCCGGCGTGGTGATGCCATGACCAGGCAGGCGTTCTGGTACCGTATCAAGGATTGCGCGCGGCGCGGCGGCATTAATAAGGAACTGTCGCCCCATACGCTGCGCCATGCCTTCGCCACTCATTTGCTGAATCATGGTGCCGATCTGCGCGTGGTGCAGATGCTGCTCGGGCACAGCGATCTGTCCACGACCCAGATCTATACCCATGTGGCACAGGAAAGATTGAAACAGTTGCATGCCCAGCATCATCCGCGGGGCTGATCTGCGGATAATGTCCTAGTTGAAATTCCAGATGCGGCGCAGGTTGATGGGGAAATCGATCGGGTCGGGACTGGGACGTCGGATGCGATGCGGTTCCGTTTTTCCATCGCGGATAATGGGGTTGGCGTAGTGCTGGCCTTTTGGTCCTATGAGGATGCTTACCTGGGGATGTTTGTAATCGCGCCCGCGCTGAATGACGATACCCAGTTCTCCATTGTTCATCTCGACAAAGGCACCGGGTGGAAATACTCCCAGTTCCTTGATGAATACCTCGGAAAGCCGGTTATCAACATTCTTGCCGCGGGTCAGGAACAATTCGCGCAAGGCCTCTTTGGCTGGCATGCCAGCGCGGTATTTACGCGGAGTGATCATGGCAGAATAGATATCCGCAAGCGCCATGATGCGGGCATCCATGATGATTTCGGACCCCTTGAGCTGGCCGCCGTAGCCGGAGCCGTCAATGCGCTCATGATGCTGCAACACGGTTTTTAGCCACAGTTCACCGGTAACGCCGGCTTGCTTGAGAATGCGTGCTGAATCTTCCGGGTGATGCTGGATCAACTCACACTGTTCTTCTGTCAATGGTGCAGTCTGAAGGTGGAGTTCTTCCTGCAGTTTGATAATGGAAATGTTGCTGGTCATGGTGGCGCACAGCAGAGGGATACGCCGTTCCGGGCGATAGCCAAGCCGCATACTGATCAATTCACATAGAATAGCGGTATGGATCAAGTGCACGATGGGGTAGGGGCCATCATGAAACAGGTGCACGGCTCCAAGGGCGGCATTGGGATCTGCTTTGCAGATATGCTGCAGTTCCCTGGCCAGTCGGATGATGCGGCCCTGGTATTCGTGCTTGCCCTGGGCAAGCCCGGTCAGGGCCTGGCTGAGACGGGGCGGGATCTGGCTGATGATATCGAATACGCACTGGTTATCGTCGATGCACGGCAGGGATTCCAGGGCGGCCTCTGGAGGAGTCTCCGGGCCGCGGTAGAGGCCGCAGGTGAGCAGGGCCTCCAGGTGGCGCCGGGAGGAGATAATCTGTCCACGCTCAAACAGCAACCAGCCCTGTGCGTTGTAGAGCGGCCACGGCAGGGCATCACCCAGGGTGATCTCGCAGGATTCAATGCGTGTCAGTTTCTCCACGGCTGTGCCGCTCTCCCACTTATCTGGTCTTCAGGTGCTCCAGATTGCTCCCTGATCGATACTGTAGCGGCTTGTTTCTGCTCGGCTTTACAGGATTGTAATCCGTGCGGGACAAATCGCTGCTAAACTGACTCGCGAACTTTACTTCGCTATTGCAGTCCCATGCAGGGCTCGGTGTAGCAATGCCTTTCAACCAGAAGAGTGATATGTGATGAAGATTGTTGCAGTTATTGGGATGCTGGCCGGTTTGTTCCTGGTCAACCCTTCGGCCCTCGCGGCGGACCAGGCCGGGGAAAATGCGGTACGCGACAGCCTGGGCAGTATCAAGCCTGACCGGATTGCACCGGCGGCAATAGCCGGTTTGTATGAAGTGGTGATCGGGCCCCACGTGTTCTATGTCAGCGCCGATGGCAAATACATGATCCAGGGCGACCTCATGGACCTGGGGACACGGAAGAATCTGACTGAGCCGGTACGATTGGCCGCACAGCAGGCGGCCATCGATGGGATTGGCGAAGACAATATGTTGATATTCAGTCCTGAAAAACCCAAACACACCATCACCGTGTTCACCGATATCGATTGTGGCTATTGCCGCAAACTGCACCAGGAAATCGGCAGGTTGAATGAACTCGGTATCAAGGTCCGTTACCTGATGTTCCCGCGCGCAGGCGTGAACTCGCATTCCTACGAAAAAGCAGTATCGGTCTGGTGTGCAGATGATCCGAAGAGCGCCCTGACAACGGCCAAGTCAGGCAAAGAGCCGGAAGCAAAGCAGTGTGATAACCCGGTGAAGGAACATATGGCGATGGGGCAGATGATCGGTGTGCAGGGTACGCCAACCATTGTGATGGAAAACGGGGATATCCTGCCCGGCTATGTACCCGCTGACCGACTGGCCGCAATGCTGGACCAGCAAGCCGCTGCCCGGTAGGTCAAAGGGGTACCGCCCCGATGGGGGGATTCGGTAGTCGCACTTGCCTCAGCTGTGCGGCTCCGGATGGCCCTTTCCCCATTCGCTGTGCATACCACGCAGGCGTTATGCACGGCCGGTTGTCCGGTTTAAAAAACCATATTTCAATTTGTTATAAATGGATTGAGGGTGCCTGCCGTGCTCGCGGTGGCTCCGAAGGCAGTGATATATGTACGAATATTCTTACGACATCACTGATTTTCTGTACGCATTTCCAACATCATTTTGTAACCTATTGAATCAATTGGCTTGATTGCTGATGAATCAAGTGCCTTTGATCATGTGCTGGTTCGTGAAGTATTTCTAAGTCACTGGAGTATTTGCAAAAAATACTATGGAAGGGGATTATTCCCCGCAGCCTCGACTTGGGACGAGGACGGATCAGGCCAACGGAAGGTGGTTTCAAAAGGATTTGAGGCGGGCGGGAATGTGCCCGCATGGGACAGCGGCGGCCTTCGGGCCGCCGTTTTTATTGTAGCGCTGTAATGGTGTGGATCTTATCCGGCCGGTCTGTGTACTATCGCCCGTAACCACCAGGCACTGCTTACCGCTCCAGCAGGTCCAGCTTGCCTTCCTTGCCGTTCCATTCATCCGCATCCGGCGGGGCCGCCTTCTGCTCGGTGATTACGGGCCATTCCTGGGACAGTTCTTCGTTCAATGCCAGGAACTGTTCCTGTCCGGGTGGTAGATCATCTTCCGGAAAAATCGCTTCGGCAGGGCATTCGGGTTCACAGAGGGTGCAGTCAATACATTCCTCGGGATCGATGACGAGAAAATTGGGTCCTTCATGGAAGCAGTCTACCGGGCATACTTCAACACAGTCCGTGTATTTACACTTGATGCAATTTTCGCCAACTACAAAGGTCATTGTTATGCTCCCGTTATGCAAGGGCGCTGTCATCGATAAGCGCCGAAGACCAGCGCTAATGATAGGGTGTACAGGCTGATTTTTCGAGACCTAATCGAACCGGCAGGGGGACGACCATTACCAGGAAAGGTTTACGGAATGGCGCGAGCCTGGTGTTCGGGATCCTGGGTGCTGATCTCGACGCGATTGCGGCCGTGTTCCTTGGCCTGGTAGAGAGCATGATCCGCCGCAGCCAGCAGATCGGCCGATACCGTATGACTATCACCGCAGCGGGTGGCAATGCCCACACTCAGGGTCACGAATTCAGCAGCATCGGAGGTCTTGTGCGAGATTCGCAGGCCTCGTATCTCGTCGAGAATATGCTGTGCCACGGATTCCGCGCCTTCCTGATCGGTATCCGGCAGTACGACGACAAATTCCTCACCCCCGTAGCGCGCCACCAGGTCGGCCGGCCGATGCACTACGCGGTCCAGGGTGCGGGCCACCATCTTCAGGCAGTCATCGCCAGCCTGGTGACCGTAGTTGTCATTGAAACGCTTGAAATAATCAATATCAATCAGGATCAGTGACAGCGGAGAGTTGCTGCGCACCGAACGTTGCCACTCCCGGTCCAGTACTTCATCGAACTGGCGACGGTTGGCGATGCCGGTCAGGCCGTCCAGGGAAGACAGGCGGTGCAACTCCCGGTTACTTTGTGATAACTGGGTGTTCATCTCCCGCAGCTGTTCCTGCATTTCCCGCAGTGCGTGGTAGGCTTCATCGCGTTCCCGCTGGGCGAGATAGCTCTTGGAGTGGGCGCGGATGCGGGCGATCAGTTCGATCTGGTCCGGCAGCTTCACGAGATAATCCGTGGCGCCGTTGGCGAAGGCATCACTCTTGATCTTGGGGTCATCCTTGCTGGACAGCACGATGATCGGAATATCCCGGGTCATGGGGTTGGTCCGGTAGAATCGTACCAGGGTCATGCCATCGATGTCCGGCATGACCAGGTCCTGCAGCACCGTGGTGGCCTTGATTTCCACCGCCATCTTGATGGCCGTCTTGGGGTCACTGCAATAATGGAATTCGATGCCGGGTTCGTTTTCGAGCATACGACGAATCCCTTCGGCGACCATGGCCTGATCGTCGACCAGTAGCACTACAGCCCAGCTTCCGGTTTGCGCCTGTGTATTGCTCACGATAGGTGTGCTCTCGTTCATGCCCCAGCTCTGCTGCAACCTGTTGTTTTTTCGTATAGTGCTGCGATAGCCCCCCCTATCTCCCCAAGGGGGAGAATCTCTTCAGCGGCATCCAGTTCCGCTGCGGCCTTCGGCATACCATAAACGGCCGATGTGTCCATATCTTGAGCAATGGTATGCCAGCCCTGGGTCCGCAGGGCCAGCAGGCCCTCAGCGCCGTCCCGGCCCATCCCGGTCAGCAGTACCCCGGTCACCTCCCCCTGCCAGTGGGCCACCAGGCTGGTGAAGAAGGCATTCACTGAAGGTCGGTAGGGATATTCCACCGGATCCGGTGTATAGCCCAGTTGCTGGTTGGGTTTCAGCACCAGATGATCCTGACGGCCAGCCACCAGCACCGTTCCGGGCTGTAGCCGGTCACCTTCCTCCGCGAGTCGTACCGGTAGTGCAATCTGGCTATCGAGCCACTCGGCGAAGCTCTTCGCGAACTGTTCATCCACATGCTGGATCACCACGATGGAGGCCGGGATATCCAGGGGCAGGGCGGACAAGGTCTGCGCCAGTGCCGCCGGGCCACCGGTGGAGGCGCCGATGGCGATTAGTTGCTGTTCCGGATGATTGTGTACACAGGGTGCGGGAATACCCTGGGCGGCGTTGATACGCGCCTGGCCACGGATCAGCATTTTTACCGTATCGAGTTTGGCCAGCAGGGCATTGCGGCCCTCGCCATCGCCGCTGGCGCCCAGCACCGGCGTATTGACCGCATCAAGTGCGCCGGCGCCCATGGCCTCAAAGACCTTGGGCGTGTTTTCCCGAACCGATGCGGTGACCACCAGGATCGCACAGGGACTGTGGGCCATGATCTGTCGAGTGGCCTTGGCGCCATCCATATCCGGCATGATCAGGTCCATAAGAATGATGTCCGGCGTATCGCGCAGGGCTTTTTCCACTGCCTCCACACCATTGACCGCCGTCCATACCAGTTCATGGGCGGGGTCTGAAGCGATCACTCGTCGCAGGGCCTCCAGGGCCAGTTGTGAGTCATTGACTATGGCGATTCTCATCGCGTGCTATTACTCCTACGCCTCTCCAATTAAATCCATTACCGCGTCCAACAGTGTTTCATCATGGAAACTGCCCTTGGTGAGATAATAGTCCGCCCCCACTTCCAACCCACGTGCCCGGTCTTCTTCCCGGTCTTTATAAGAGACGATCATCACCGGGGTGGATTTCAGCACCGGATCGCCCTTGATGTGTTCGACGAATTCAAAGCCGTTCATGCGCGGCATATCGACATCACTGATCACCAGGTCGTAGTGACCGGTGCGTACTGCGTTCCAGCCGTCCATGCCGTCCACTGCCACGTCCACGGCGTATCCCCGGGTGACCAGCATATTGCGCTCCACCTCACGTACCGTGATGGAATCGTCCACCACCAGCACACGTTTGCCACGGTGATGGTGTGCGGCCTGGCCCTTCTTGTCGAGTTGATCCAGGCGGCCACCGGCGATGAGGATATCGATGGAGCGGATCAGATCATCCACATCCATGATCAGGCAGGGAGTGCCATCCTCCAGGATCGCGGCAGAGCTGACATCCTGTACCTTGCCCAGGCGCGGGTCGATGGTCTGTACCACCAGATTCCGTTCGCCCAGGAAACGGTCCACCACGAGCCCGTAACGGTCCATGCGTTCACCCAGCACGATAATCGGCAGTTCATCCTGATTCAGGGCCGGTTCCATCAGTTCCAGCACCTGGTTCGCGGACAGGATACCGATGTGCTGATTGCCAAGTGTGAAGTACTGGCGGCCTTCCATGGTTTCGATGCGGTCGCGATGCATTTTCAGCGTGCGGTCAATGCGCGCCAGCGGGAAGGCATAGGGTTCACCACCGATTTCCACCAGCAGGGCGCGTACCACCGACAGGGTGAGCGGCAATTGCATCTGGAATTGCAGACCCTGGCCCGGTGTTGAGATCGCGCGTACCACGCCGCGCATTTCCTGAATGCTGCTGTGCACCACGTCCAGGCCAACCCCGCGACCGGAAATCTCGGTAACCTGGTCACGGGTCGAAAAGCCTGGCAGAAACAGGAATTCCATCAGTTCCGCCTCAGACAGGTTGGCAGCCATTGCCTCGTTGGTAAGGCCCTTATCGACCACTTTGCGGCGCAGCTGTTCCGGGTCGATGCCACGGCCATCGTCGCGGACGGTGATGGACAGCATGCCGGAGCTGTGCACGGCCTCCATCACAATAGTGGCCAGTTCCGGTTTCCCGGCAGCGCGGCGTTCAGCCGGAGTCTCAATACCATGATCGATGGCATTGCGTACCAGATGATTCAACGGGGCCTCCATCTTGCTCAGGATGTCCCGGTCCACCTGGGTACCAATACCATTGACCTCCAGTTGCACCTGCTTGTCGAGGCTGCGGGCCAGATCACGCACCATGCGCTGGAATCCCTGTATGCCATCGCCGAAGGGGCGCATACGGCTGGCAACCACTTCCCGGTTGAGCCGGTCAGCCAGGTTATGGCTGCGACGATCGTATTCCTCCAACTCGTTGAGCCGGTCGGACAGGTTGTGCCGACATTGGCCGGCCTTGTGCTGGGCCTCACTTAGCAGGCTCGTGACATATTCATTGGCCTGTATGTTATTCAATGCCTCGCCCAGCCGGTCGAGGGTGTTAATGAGTTCCGCCTGGCGATGCTTCACCTGTACCAGGCCTTCGGCGAAGGGCCGCAGCCAGCGTGACTCGACCCGTACCTCGCCGGCCAGTCCCATCAGTCGGTTCAGACTTTCCGCGGAAACGCGGATAGCGGCATCTCTGGACGGTTGGCTGGCAGTGCTTTCGGGGTGCGAGGCGATCGTGGTGACCGGGTTCGTTGCGTCACCATCGAGGTTGTTGCCGACGGGTTTGGCAGGGGTTTCGCCCTGCAGTACCTGCTGCAGGGACTGCACCAGTTGCACCAGTTCCTGCTCCTGTTCCTGCAGCCACTGGCCCGATGCATCGACGCTCACCTGGGCGATGCGGGTGAGCATGTCCACGCCACGCAGCAACACATCCATCTGTTCCGGGTTCAGCGTCAGCCGGTGTGTCTGGGCGGCTACGAACACGTCCTCCATGACATGGGCGATTCGCACACCGCAGTCCACGCCCACCATGCGGGCGGCACCCTTGATGGAGTGTGAGGCGCGCATCAGGCCTTCCAGCAGTATGGCGTCGGCGGGGTTGTGTTCCAGGTTCAGTAAACCTTCATTAAGCGCGGCGCCGTGACTTTCCACCTCACCACGAAACAGTTCCATCATGGTGGCGTCGGCGCTGAAGGGGGTGAGGGAGATCTCCGCTGATGCTATCTGGCCTGAAGAAGGGGAGGCTTCGCCAGCCGCTTCCGGGGGCGGAGCAATATCCTGACCGGGGGTGAGTTGCGTAATCGTAGCCTGGATGGCGCAGGTCTGCTCCGCTATCCAGGCAGCGGATTCCTCTATGCTGAGCCGGGCGATCTGCAACAGCAGTTCCATGCTCTGCGGTATGGCTTGCATTTGTGTTTCGCTCAGCGCCCGGTTGGCGTCCAAGGCCTGGCCGGCAGCCGTTTCCAGGGCCTGGGCCAGATCGGCCGCAGCCGGTATCTCCACCAGCCGGGCAGCACTTTTGATGGCGTTGCCGACATGTGCCAGCGTTGTCAGCAGCAGGTCATTGGAACCCTGTTGTTGCAGAGCTTGCTCCAGGGTCCCGAGATGGCTTTCCGCTTCCATGCGGAACAGGGCGAGCATGCTCTCATCACTGACGAACCCGGTATAGGGTGCGGCGGTCTTGTCCAGGCTGCTCAGCGGGATCGCGTCCGTGACTGGTACGGCCGGGGTTTGCGCCTCCTGCAGGGATTGGACCAGCGCGGTGATTTGCGGCTGGTGCTCCCTGTGCCAGGGGGCCAGTTGCTCCTGGGTGCACTGAGCCACGGCATCCAGCAGATCAAGCGCCGCAAGGCATAGATCGACATGGCGGGAATCCAGTTGCAGTCCCTGTTCCTGGGCGGCAACAAACAGGTCTTCCATGGCATGGGTGATCTGGGCCCCGGCATCGATCTCCACCATGCGCGATGCCCCTTTGAGGGAATGAGCGGCACGCATGCAGGCTTCCAGTGCGCTACGATTGCCACTATCCCGCTCCAGGACCAGTAGCTGTTCATGCAGTATCTGCAGCTGGGTTTCCGTTTCGATCCGGAACAGATCCAACAGCGAGTATTGCCCGAGATCGATATCGTCACTATCGCTCATGACAGCCCCTTTTTCAGTGCATAGAGCAATAGTTCATCATCCAGACAGGCAACGTTGTGTTCCTTCCACGTCATAATGTGCCGGGTATAGGTGGCCTTGGCCCTGCCGATGGTGGCGGGCACGCTGTGCAGTTCATTGCTGTCAAAGCGGAGCGTGCCGTGTACCTCGGTGACCGGAAACACGAATTGATCCTGTTCATGGGCGATGACTACCATGCGCGCAAATACGTCATAGCCGAGATCGTTGCTGGTGATTTCTCCCTGATGCAACCCCAGCAGGTTACCCAGTGATACGCAGATACGCAGTTCACCGCGAATATTGACCAGGCCACGGACCAGGCCTCGACCATGGTGGGGCAGGCTGTGAATGGGCTTTACCTCGGTGATTTCCTGCACCAGCCTGCTGGGCAGGGATAACCAGTCATCACCAAGTCGGAATATCAGTGCTGAATTTTTGTGCTGACCGCGAGTGTCTTTCTGCTGCGCATAGACGCGGCTCCATTCCGCACGGTATCCCTCCGGCATGCGCCGATCCAGAATGCGCCGGCCTGCTGCGGAGTAAATCTCGCAGTTACGGCAATGGGTGACCTGCTCGAGCTCGGCACAGCTGGCGCCCTCGGGTGACCAGATGCCAATGCGATTCCAGCAGTCATCCAGTTGCAGGGATGCGGATTTAGCCGAAGAGGTCATAAGGTACTGCTCCCGGTATCAGGGGCGGCGCGTTTGGCACGCCGATAAAGCAGTTGCGCGGCCTTGTCATCACCGTTGCGTTCGCATAGCAGTGCCAGGTGAGTGAGTGCTTCCACGTGTTTCGGATCAAGATAGATGGCCTTACGCCAGAAGCCTTCCGCTTCTTCGGACAGGCCGGTGGCTTCGCGCACCAGCCCCAGAAGGTAATAGGCCTGCGCTGATGGACCATGCAGGCGCAACTGCTGTTCGCATAGATCCGCAGCCTCGGCAAGATGTCCGTGGTTGGCGAGGTGCAGCGCTTCCTTGAGCGTGGCATCCGCAGTCGGTGCGGGTGCAGGGGTGGCCTGTTTGGCGGGAGCAGCGCTATAGGTGGTGGCGCGCGCCACCGGCGGGCGGGCGCTTTTGTTCAACACGGATTTCGGTTTCTGGCGTCTGCGCGGCAGGCTGAAATCCGGTCGCTCCACGGCACGTCGCTCATCGTTGGATTTGCGGAATGCGAAGGCAGAGGGATAGCGGTTGGAAACCTTCCAGTTTTGCAGGAACAGCCCCGCTTCTGCATGACCGATGAATAGCACACCATCATCCTTCAGCAACCGTCGCAGGATTTGCAGGGCACGATCCTGGGTGGGGCGATTAAAATAGATCAACAGGTTACGGCAGAACACGATGTCATAGGGTTCGGCCATATGCAGAAAGGAAGCGTCCAGCAGGTTGGCCTGCTGGAAATTCACCTGGCGGCGAATGCGTTCCTCAAGCAGGTATTCGTCGCCGACCGGTGTGAAATAACGCTGACGAAAACCGAGTTTCTGCCCGCGAAAGGAGTTGTTCCGGTATTGGGCGCGCTGGGCGCGAACCAGGTTTTCTCGGCTGATATCCACGGCATCGATGTGCAGCTTGGCTTCGGGAAAGCCGAGATCGCATAGCGCCATGGCGATGGAATAGGCCTCTTCGCCAGAGGAGCAGGGTACGCTGAGAATGCGTAACTGTTGCGCAAAATGGTTGGGTAGCCATTCCTCCTGCACGAAACGCTTGAGGGCGTCAAACGGGCGCTGGTCACGAAAGAACCAGGTTTCCGGCACCACCACGGCTTCGATGAGGGCTTCGAGTTCCGCTTTGGAGGCCCGCAGTAGCTGAAAATAGGCCGTGGCGTCGTCGCCATGGCCGCAGGCGCCCATGCGCTGTTGTGCGGCACGGTGAATACTGGACACACCGATGGTGTGGGCATCGAGTCCCATGGTGTTCTTGAGTAGCTCCTCGATGGCCGCCAGTGACATCAGGCTACATCCGGAGGGAACAGCAGTTCGCATACCGCGGTGGGCAGTAGCTGGTCGAACTGCAGGAAATGAATCATGCCCTGTTCATCACGAGCAATATCACCGAGGTAGGGTGTGTCGTGTATGCGAATGCCGCTGGAGGAAAAGGCGTCGCGGTCACGTTTGATGGTTTCGGTCACCTGTTCCGCCAGCATGCCCAGCAGTCGCTGGCCACCGCCGGGCAGGGGATAGTGCACCAGTATGATACGGCTGGTCATGTGCAGGGTGCAGGGCTGATCCTGGGTAAGGCTGCGCAGATCAACCACCGGTACCAGTTCACCCCGGTAATTGAACAAGCCGGCAATATACCCAGGCGCATGGGCGACAGGTTCCAATTGTACCAGGGGTACCACTTCGACAATGGCACGGGCATCGAGAGCGAAGCGGCTTGAACCCAACTGAAATATCAGCAACAGCATGGTTGCCCCTTCAGTCACTGACCTTGAAATTGGAAGCAGCGCCCTGCAGGCCGCGGGCCGCATCGTTCAGTTGCTGGATGGCCCCGTTGGACTGGCGCAGGGATTCTGCTGTCTGGGTGGCGGATTCGCTCAACTGCACCATGGCCTCGCGGATCTGGTGGCCGGCCTGGGCCTGGGCCTGCATCCCTTCGTGCACCTCTTCGAAACGGGGTATCAACGTTTCCACCTGCTCGATGATCTGGGTGAGCTGGCCGCCGACCTCGTCCACATCGCTGACCCCCTGGCGTACTTCCTCGGAGAACTTTTCCATGCCCATGACGCCGGCGGAGACCGCTGACTGCATTTCCTTCACCATCTGCTCGATGTCCCAGGTGGCCACTGCGGTCTGGTCGGCGAGACGGCGGATCTCGGTGGCGACCACTGCAAAACCAACCCCGTACTCGCCGGCTTTTTCCGCTTCGATCGCTGCGTTCAGCGACAACAGGTTGGTCTGGTCGGCTACCTTGGTGATGGTGGTGACCACGGTGTTGATGTTGCCCGCTTTCTCGCTCAGCACCGCCAGTTTGGAACTGATGGAAGAGGTGGCTTCCATCATGTGATGCATGGTTTGCTCCATGCGCTGCAGGGAGCGGCGCCCCTGGTTGGCGCCCTCGGAGGTCTTCCAGGCCACATCGGTGACCTCGTTCATGGTGTTCAGCAGTTCTTTCGAGGTGGCGGAGATCTCGGTAACGGTGGTCTTGATCTCGTTGGTGGTGGCGGCCTGTTCCGTTGCAGTGGCTTCCTGTTGCTTGGAGGTGGCGGCTATCTCGGTAGCCGATGAGGTGACCTGAATGCCTGACTGCTGAATGCGCGATACCAATGAATTGAGACTGTCGAGCATTTTCTGGATGCCGTTGGCCAGCTCGGAAATCACATCGTTGTCGCGGTACACCATCAGCTGTCCGGTGAGATCGCCGTTGGCAGCGATCTCCACCACATCCTGAATCAGCTCCACCTTGCCCTGAATATCCTGGGCATCCTGACGTGCCTGGTTGATGGTGTTGTGCACGGTCTGCGACATGGTATTGAAGCCGGTCGCCAGGCTATGCAGTTCCTTCAGTGCATGGGTGTCGATGCTGTTGGAATAGTTGCCGCGCGCAAATTCTTCCATGTTGCGTGACAGATTGGTAATCGGGGTGAAGATGAACCGATTGAGCATCATCACCGCGATGAACAGGCCGAACAGCGAAATCCCGATGAAAGCCAGCGTGGAGGACCACTGGGTCTTTTCGGTTACCGCCAGCAGCCCGGCGATATCTTCCAGTGCGGTGATGCGCAGGGCCGGGGCTTCGTTCGCTGCGGCAATGGTGAAATGGACCGGCAGGGTGGTAAGGGTCTCATCATGCCAGTCGGCGGATTGATACAGCATGCTGCCGTTGGTGGAGTCGATCCGCAGGGGGATGCGGACTGCGTTTTCGACGGTCTGCAGTGCCTGTACCGGGTTGATCACCAGTTCCAGGTAGGCGTGGGGGTCAGGGCTGCCAATGGCCACCAGCATGGAGTAACGGGTACCCTGGGACGATACCCACAGGCCGCCGATGGGTTGTAGGCGGTCCTGTCCCGATCGTCCCTTGGCCTGTTCAAACAGGAAGGCCGGTAATTGCGGAGGCAGGCCATTTTGCCCGGAGACACTTTCCAGCTGCAGATTGAAATCGAGGTCATACAGGCGCAGTTTCACCAGCCCGAGCGGCTTGGACGATGAACTCTCGACCGCGAACACATCCTCGAATTCCGCCTTGATCTGGGCCTGGAGATCGGTATTGTGCGGCTCCTGCGCCAGGTTGCGGGTCAGTTCGTCCACCCGGTAGGACTGCATTTCCAGTCCAATGGCCGCACTTTCCATCTGCAATTCGGACAGCTGGTTTTCACTGGCGATACGGATCACCCGGGAGAGGGTTCGGCCCTGCGCATCCAGGGCTGCGTCACGAAACTGGTTGCCGGTGAAGTAGGACAGGAAAACGGATAACAGGCCGAGCCCAAGCAGGATACTGATCGCGAGGGTTTTCAGAGAGATCTTTTCAATGCGCATGGGTGTCCTTGGCTTTTAGTCCTGGTTCTGCAAACGAATGGCGCGGGGTGGTGGTGGATCACTACACCCGGCGCTGCCGACATGGCGGCACTTTCGATAAGCAAATGCAAATTAGGTGCCACAGCTCGTATGGCTGGTAACTAATTGTTATCTATGGGCGCGAAATGAATGGGTGGGGAGGAAAGCCAGTTGTGGGCGCATGTGTGCCGGAATCTTGGCGGGGCGGCTGATGAGTCAGGATCGGTGCTGCCGGGGGCGCCGGCCATGGTTCAGGAGTTGCAGTCCGCGAGTTCCTTGAGCTTGAAGAGGATATCAAGGGCCTGGCGGGGTGTGAGGCTGTCCGGGTCGATACCTTCCAGCGCCTCGCACAGGGGGTGCTCCTGTGGTGGCTGGAACAGGTCGATCTGCTGTTGGGGGGGCGTGGCGGCCGTATGTCCGCGTTCCTGTTTTTCGAGTTCCTGCAGCCGGATGCGAGCCTGATCCAGCACCGGTTTGGGCACCCCGGCCAGGGCCGCGACGTGCAATCCGTAGCTGCGGTCCGCCGGGCCTTCCTTGACCGCATGCAGGAATACGATACGGTCGCCGTGCTCCACGGCATCGAGGTGCAGGTTGGCGATGTCTTCGTAGAAGTCGGGCAGTTGGGTCAGCTCGAAGTAATGGGTGGCGAACAGGGTGAAGGCACGTATGCGTACCGCCAGGTCCACCGCCACCGCCCAGGCCAGTGACAGACCGTCATAGGTGCTGGTGCCGCGGCCGATCTCGTCCATCAGCACCAGGCTGTGGTCGGTGGCATTGTGGAGGATGTTGGCAGTCTCGGTCATTTCCACCATGAAGGTGGAACGTCCGGAGGCGAGATCGTCGGCGGCACCGATACGGGTGAAGATGCGGTCGATGGGGCCGATGGTGGCACGCTGGGCCGGCACGAAACTGCCGGCATGGGCGAGCAGTACGATCAGCGCCGTCTGGCGCATATAGGTAGATTTGCCGCCCATGTTCGGTCCGGTGATGATGAGCATGCGGCGCTCGTCATGGAACCATGCATCATTGGGCACGAAGGGCGCATCGGACACCCGTTCCACCACCGGATGACGGCCGCCCTCGATGCGCAGTCCGGTCTCGCTCACCAGCACCGGTGCCGTCAGGTTCAGGGCCACGGCACGCTCGGCAAAGGTGGCCAGCACATCCAGTTCGGCCAGGCCTTCACCACAGGTGGTCAACGGGCCGTGGAATTCTGCCAACTGTTCCAATAATTCATCGTAGAGCTGTTTTTCCCGCGCCAGGCTGCGGGAGCGGGCACTCAACACCTTGTCCTCGTGTTCCTTCAGTTCCGGGGTGATGTAGCGCTCGGCTCCTTTCAGCGTCTGGCGGCGCTGGTAGTCCATAGGCACCTTGTCGGCCTGGCCGCGACTGACCTCGATGTAGTAACCGTGGACCCGGTTGTAGCTGATCTTGAGATTGTGGATGCCGGTGCGCTCACGCTCGCGGGTCTCCATGTCGAGCAGGTACTGGTCACCGTGTTCGCTCAGGTTCCGCAGTTCATCCAGTTCGGCATCGTAGCCGGCGGCAATCACGCCGCCGTCGCGCAACAATACCGGCGGAGATTCCAGCAGCGCCGAATCGAGCAGGTGGAACACGGCGGGGTGATCCCCGATGCGCGTGGCCAGATGTGCCAGCAGTGGATCGTCGACGCCGGCCAGCAAACCCTGCAGGTCCGGTAGTCGGCCCAGGGTGTCGCGTAGACCGGTCAGGTCGCGCGGCCGTGCTGATTTCAGCACCACGCGGGTGAGGATACGCTCCAGGTCAGCGCTGCCGCGCAGCAACGCGCGCAGGTCATCGTAGCGGCGGTTCTCCACCAGCGCGGCCACGGCCTGGTGACGCTGGTGAAGCAGCTTCTGGTCGCGCAAGGGGCGGTGCAGCCAGCGGCGTAGCAGGCGGCTACCCATGGCGGTGACACTGCGGTCCAGTACACCGGTAAGAGTGTGTTCGTGACGGCCGGACAGGGAGTACTCCAGTTCCAGGTTGCGGCGCGTGGCGGCATCGATCAGCACGCTGTCCTCACGGCGCTCCACGTGCAGGCTACGCAGGTGAGGCAGGGCGGAACGCTGGGTATCCTTTACATATTGCAGCAGGCAGCCCGCGGCGCCGATGGCCAGGTCCAGGCCGTCGATGCCGAAGCCGGCGAGATCCCGGGTGCCGAACTGGGCGCTGAGCTCGCGCTGGGCGGTCTCGATATCAAAATGCCAGGGGGCGCGGTGGCGCAGGCCGGGCAGGCGACCCCATTCACCGGGCAGGCCGAGATCCTCGGGCAGCAGCAGCTCCGCCGGCCGCAGGCGTTCCAGCTCGGACAGCAGGGCCTCCTCGCCGCCGCTTTCCTGCACCGTGAAGCGGCCGCCGGCCAGGTCGAGGGCCGCAAGGCCAAAGCGCTCACCCTGCGGGTAGACGGCGGCGAGCAGGTTGTCCTGGCGTTCCGCGAGCAGGGCCTCGTCGGTGAGGGTGCCGGGGGTGACGATGCGCACCACCTGGCGTTCCACCGGGCCCTTGCTGGTGGCCGGGTCGCCGATCTGCTCACAGATGGCCACCGATTCACCCAGTTTGACCAGCCGCGCCAGGTAGGATTCGGCGGAGTGTACGGGGACCCCGCACATGGGAATGGGTTCACCGGCGGACTGGCCACGCGCCGTGAGGGTAATATCGAGCAGTTCCGCGGCGCGCCGGGCATCCTGGTGGAAGAGTTCGTAGAAATCACCCATGCGGTAAAACAGCAGGATATCCGGATGCCCGGCCTTGATGCGCAGGTACTGCTGCATCAT
>CBDUHN010000003.1:0-150542 GCA_965367295.1 uncultured Gammaproteobacteria bacterium
GTAGGTAACAGCCTTGGTGACGTAGGTAACAGCCTTGGTGACGTAGGTAACAGCCTTGGTAATGTGGGCAACATCATTGGCGCTACCAGCAGCCTTGCCGGAGACAGCGGGCTCGGCACCACCCCCTCCAGCCTGATCAACCTGGGTGTCGGCGACTCCTCCCTTACCTCCACCGTAGGTGACAGCCTCGGTGACATTCTGCAACTCCCTATCCCTGGCCTGTAATGACAGGCGCTTGCGGAAGATGACGCAGCTCGATAAATGACGTGAAGTCCACACTCACAGCTTCTCTTACCGCCCTGACACTGGCCTTGCTGCTGCATGCGAGCGGGGTACTGGATACACTGAACGGGGGGATGCGGGATTTCCTGTTTACCGCCAATCTGCACCAGCAAGACAGCGACCTTGTGCTGGTAGAAATCGATGCCCACAGTCTCCGCGAGCTGGCTGCCTGGCCCTGGCCACGCAGCCACCACGCCCGGGTCATCGATCAACTCAGTGCCGCTGGCGCACAGACTATCGGGATTGATCTCGACATGAGCACTGCCTCATCCGTCGAACAGGATCAGGCCCTTGCCCATGCAATCCAGCGCCACACCTCCAGGCGCAAACTACTGCTCCCCGTCTTTCAGCAATCCGCCCAACAGCAGCATGTAAATGCGCCTACCGTGATCACACGGCCGCTGGAATTATTCATTACGGCCGGCGCCAGCACCGCATCGGTCAATGTCACACCGGATCACGATGGACTGGTGCGCAGCTTGCGCCATTTCCCGAACACACCGGTCCTGAATACCCCTTCCCTCGCCGTGGCCCTCGGCCATGATATCCCTCTTACAGGCAACGAAGTCGCCATCGATTACAGCATTCATCCCGGATCTTTTCTGCGCCTGTCCTATGCGGATATCTACCAGGGAAATTTCGACCCGGAACAGGTAAACGGAAAAACCGTACTCATCGGTTCAACCGCCATTGAACTGGGTGATCAATTGGCCACTCCCTTGCATCGGGCCTTGCCGGGTATGATTGTGCAGGCCCTCGCCTACCAGTCCCTGCATAACCAGACCTTACTACATAGCAACCCGGTGGCCAGTATCCTGTTGGCGACCCTCACAGCGATTCTCATCAGCTTTTCGACCTACAAACCCAGCTGGCGCACTGGCATCCTGCTACTGTGCGTCACCGTGGCCGGCATTTTCATGCTCGCCGCCGCAGCCTTCGCATACTGGCGCCTGATGCTCCCGGTCTACAGTCTGTCGAGTACGGCGGTCATTGCCCTGGTCATCAACTTTATCCGGACCATCGACCACCAGGGCCTGACATTGGCACGCCAGCGTCGCACAATCAAAACCAAGAATGACATCGTACAAGCCGTATTTCACAACAGCATCGACCCGATTCTGACTGTCACTGCCGATGGCCGGATATCCACACTCAACAATCCTGCCGCACAATTGATCGATAATACCCGCAACCGCATTCTCGGCACGCCAGTCACCCGGATACTTCCCAACTGGGACGAATTGCGCAACCGGTATACCGGCAGTCATACCCAAACCACGCTGCATGATCACGCGGGGCATACGATACCGGTGGAAATCGCCCTGGGCAGTACCACACAAGAAGATCCCGACGAATACATTTTGATCCTGCAGGACATTACCGAGCGTCTGCAGCTGCAACAATCGCTGGAATATGCCGCGACGCATGATGCGCTTACTGAACTACCCAACCGACGCGCATTACATCACCACATGAATGAAGCTCTGGAGCAGACCAATACGGACCCTACTCCGGTAGCGCTGCTTCTGCTGGACCTCGACCATTTCAAGGAAATCAATGACACCCTTGGCCACGCAACGGGAGATGATGTACTACGGCAGTTAAGCACTCGTTTCAGGTCTGTGCTTCCGAACGACATCATGGTGGCGCGCATCGGTGGCGACGAGTTCGCCTTTGTTACTCACAGACAGGGGGCACGTACCCGACTGGAGGATTTTTCACACACCCTGTTCGCCGCACTACAGGCGCCGTTACAACTGGACGGTATCAGCATCTCACTGAATGCCAGTGCGGGTATCAGCGTGTTTCCCGACGATGCCGTCTGCGCGGCCGAACTGCTTCAGCATGCGGATGTGGCAATGTACAAGGCAAAGGAATTCGGCAGAACCCTGGCCGTCTACGATGAAGCGACCAATCGCCACAGCCTGCGCCGCCTGAGCATCATCAGCCAGCTGAAAGAGGCCATTCATTCCAACCAGTTGTCGGTGCATTACCAACCCAAGGTGGACACACAAACGCAGTGCTGTATTGGCGCCGAAGCTCTCGTTCGCTGGCAGCACCCGGTCATTGGCACCATTCCTCCCGCGGAATTCATCCCGCTTGCCGAACAGACCGGGAATATCGATGCCCTGACAACCTGGGTCATGGACCAGGTTTTCACTGACATCCGGAAACATGGGCCCGCCCTTTCCGCACTGCGCATCTCCATCAACCTGTCGGGTAGATCCCTCGCGGAAACGGATTGCGCGGATCACTTCCTGCGCCACTTGCAGACATCCCGGGTCTCACCCGACCAGATCGGGATTGAGGTCACCGAAAGCGCGGCCATGGATCAACCCGAACGGGCGATCAGCATACTGAATGCCTTCCAGGCCGCCGGTATCCAGATTGAGCTGGATGATTACGGAACCGGCTACTCCTCCCTGTCTTACCTGCAACGGCTACCCATCCACACCATCAAACTGGATCGCTCCCTGATCATGGATATTACCCACTCAAAAACCAGCCACACCATCGTGGCAGCGACCATCGACATGGCGCATCGACTGGGGTATACGCTGGTCGCAGAGGGCGTGGAGGATAATGACACGCTGGCGGCGCTGGCCGACCTGGGTTGTGAAAAGATCCAGGGCTACCTGTTCAGCAAGCCACTGCCGCTCGACGAATTTCTTCACTGGCTACAGGCACAGCGCACTCATCTCCCACAGCGGCGATCCGCCCAATAAAAAAGGGCGTGCAGTGCACGCCCTTTTCAATGACCCGCGAAAACCTGATCAGATGAACAGGCAGACGTCGGAATCCTTGGCCACCGGCAGGAAGTAGGTGGCACCGACGTAATCCACGCCGTCGATGAACTCGCTATGACTGAAACCGAATACGTCCACGGTCATCTGACAGGCAAGCATTTTCACATCTGCTTCGATGCACAGTTCACGCAACTCTGCGACGGTAGCCACACCCTTGTTCTTGAACGTCTTCTTCATCAGGGAGGTGGCGACCTTCTCAAAGCCCGGGATACCGGCCATGATCAGGTTCGGCATGGGCCAGGTGATGCCCTGGAACCACTTGGGACCAAAGGGCATCTTCATCGGCATGGCCGGGTTGCCCAGCGGGCTGACCTCGGAAGGGATTTCCTTCTTCAGCAGCAGCAGACCGTAAAAGGTGAAGAACACGGAAGCATCCCAGCCAATTGCAGACGCAGTGGACGCCAGAATGAAGGGAGGATAGGCCCAGTCCAGGGTGCCCTTGGTGGCGATGATGGACATGGACGGGGTCCGTGCCTCATCGATTTCTTTGATCTTGGTGGGCAGCAGCTCATCCAGCTTCTGGTTGAGCCATGCATTCATCTGTTCATTACCCATCATTTCTTCAGCTGTCGTCGACATTACTGTCCTCCTCCTAGCCGTGTAATTTGTATCATCATCAATTATATAGTGAGGATCCCGCAGTGGTCGCCTCTATGCGTTTCGTGATCTACCGCCACCACATCCTGCTAACTTACAGTCGCCACAGCCAGGAGCCAGGGCTGGTGCAGACGCGACCGGGAAGATGCTGCTGGTGGCCGGCGTGACGGTCAATTCTGCCCACAACCCGGTGGAAATACCACCCCCAAAACCCGGAAGCCGGATTTATAGCCGATTTACGTGGTACCGGCAGGATCAAACCCCACTGCCAAAAGGGAGCGGCTCAGCACTGCTCCCAGGGAAGCCCATGAAATCGCCAACCACCACTACTGCTGCGGTGATGATGTTCATCCAGGTCGCCCTCGAAGCCCTCTTCAACATGATAGATTTCGTGGAATCCTGAGGCGAGCAGGGCCTTGCCGGCCTCCAGGGAGCGCTTGCCACTACGGCAGATGAGGATCACCGGCGCACTGCGCTGGTCATCGTCATGGCTAAGCCCACCCAGGATCAGCTTGCGGATGTCGGTGACGAAATGGGGGTTGATGTCCCAGTCCGGCTCATCGATCCAGGGCACATGCAGGGCCCCAATGGGGTGACCAACGAACAGGAATTCCATATTGGAGCGGATATCCACCAGCAGGGCGCGCGGATCCCGCTGCACCATCTCCCATGCCTCCCGTGGGCCCAGTCCCTTCACCTGCTGGCTTTCCATGTACTTGTCCTGTTCCCGCGAAACCGGTGATTTCCAGTATAGTGGCATTCACAGGCAAACCGACAGCTTGTCAGCCGGCCGCTTGCCACGTACCTTTCGCCCATGCTCCCGCAACCCCCAAAGGCCCTGCTGCGCCCGGTCGGACGCGCCATTGCCGACTACGAAATGATCCGCCCCGGCGACCGCGTCCTGCTGGGCGTATCCGGCGGCAAGGATTCCCTGTCGCTGCTGCACATCCTGCTGCATCTGCAGCGCCACGCCCCGATCCACTTTGATCTGGGGGTCATCAGCGTAGATCCTATGGTAGAGGGCTTCGACCTCGCACCGCTGCAACCCCATGTCACCGGCCTCGGCGTGCCCTTTCATTTCGTGCATGAACCGATCATGGAGCGAGCCAAGACCCATATGGACGGGGATTCCTACTGCAGCTGGTGCGCACGCATGAAACGCGGCGTAATGTACAGTACCGCCCGCCGCGAGGGCTATAACGTACTGGCCCTGGCGCAGCACCTGGACGACCTGGCGGAGAGTTTCCTGATGTCTGCCTTCCACGGCGGCCAGCTGCGCACCATGAAGGCGCATTACACCAATGATGCCGGCGACCTGCGCATCATTCGCCCGCTGGTGTATGTGCGGGAACGCCAGACCCGTGAATTCGCCCGCAGCGCTGAGCTGCCGGTAATCGGAGACAGCTGCCCGGCCTGCTTCCGCATGCCCACCCAGCGCCAGCGAATGAAAGAACTGCTGGCTCAGCAGGAGTCCGACAACAAGCTTCTTTTCAAAAGCCTTTTATCCACCATCAGGCCACTTATGATGGAATAAGAGCGAATATCAGGTGCAGATTCGCCACCCATATCAATATTTAAGCAAATGTGGGAATTAGTTGACAATTATCCACCATAACAGCAAATAAAATGGTTATTTACTCTAAAATAATCACTATTTTGCACCGATAAAGCCAGAACTATCCAGATGCGCGCCAAATTGCTTCAATTCATCCTCCGGCTCTTCGCCCTCATGCCCCTGCGCCTCAACCATGGCATGGGCGCCTGTTTCGGCTGGCTGCTGTCGGTAACCCCCAATGACCTGAGCCGCACCACCGAAGCCAACCTGCAACGCTGCCTGCCTGAACTGACCCCGTCCGATCGCAGACGACTGGCGCGCCGCAGCCTCATGGAAACCGGCAAGACCCTTACTGAAACCGGCCCCCTCTGGTGCTGGTCCGGGGAACGGGCACTGGCGCTGCTGCAAGAGGTGCGCGACCGCGACCTGGTCGACGATGCCCTCCAGCAGGGGCGCGGGCTGATTCTCGCCACCCCGCACCTCGGGGCATGGGAACTGGCCGGACTGTGGGCGGCCGCCAATCTGCCCATGACCACCCTGTACCGTCCGCCCAGGATTCCAGAGCTCGATCACCTGGTGCGCCAGGCACGGGAGCGCATGGGGGCCCGCTATGTACCCGCCGATGCCGGCGGGGTACGCGCCCTGTACCAGGCGCTGGCGGATAACCGCGTGGTGGGCATGCTGCCGGACCAGGACCCGCGTGATAGCGGTGGTGACTTTGCGCCGTTCTTCGGTGTGCCGGCCTACACCATGACCTTTCTGTCACGGCTGGCGCGCAAGACCAGGGCCCCGGTGTTGTTCGCCTACTGCGAGCGACTACCCCGGGCACGCGGCTATATCCTGCATTTCATGACGACACCAAAGGCGATCAATGAAGGCAGTGCCGCGGAATCCCTGCTGGTCGTGAATCAGATGGTGGAACAGTGCGTACGCGCCCTGCCGGAGCAGTACCAATGGAGCTATAAACGCTTCAAGACACGCCCCGAGGATATCGCGGCACGGCGTCCGGGGAGATAAACGCACCGGCGGATGCGCCAGGAACCGGCACGGGCACCGCCTTAATGGGTGGTCGGTTGTTTCTGCAGACGCTTCAGGAACACCAGCATCTCCTTGGCCGCCTGCTTGTCGCCCCTGGCCTCTGCCGCCTCGATCCCCTTTTCATAGGCGGCTATCGCCTGCGGATTGCGCCCCAGCCCGGTGAGCACCTTGCCATACAGCTTCCAGGCCGCAGAGTAGCCGGCATCCAGCTGGACAGCCATCGCCAGGTGTTCAGCCGCCATGGCCGCATCCCCCTGCTTGAAGTATTCGTTGCCAAGACTGTAGCGCAGCAGGGCATTATCCTGGCCGGCCGCCAGCATCTTTTCAAAATTATCGATCATCCCCACGTGATACCTCCCTATCGTTGCATGGCCACGCAATAGACTTCATTGCGCAGACCCTGTTGCGGATCACCGACCCGCCCCTCCTCGCGGTAGCTCAGTATGCGCAGGCCGTCCAGCCGCTGCAGCAGTTCATTTTCCTGCAACAGAAATTCCGGATCCGCAGGCCCCACACTCGCCACCTTATCGGCCAGAAACGTCTGGTAGAACAACAGGCCACCGGGACGCAATGCCGCGCGCAGATCGACAAACAGGGGGCGATGGAGAAAATAGCTCACCACGATGACATCAAAACTGGCCGCTACCGGCGGTGACGCAATGACGTCCCGCACCTGCGCCTGTAGCACGCCTGATACCCGCTGGGCCCGAATCCGCTCAATGGCCACTGGCGAAAAATCCCAGGCCTGCACCTGCAGGCCCCGTTCGGCCAGCAAGCGTGCGTTGCCACCCAGGCCACAGGCCAGGTCGAGGGCATTCCCCGACGCCGGCAGCAGGTGAGCGTATTCCCTCAGCACCTGCACTGCGCGGGGATCGGTGACAGGCGCCTGCGCGTGGCGTGCATCCCACTTTGCACGCAGGTCCGCACCGGACATCAGTGGCGCCAGAAGGCCGGCGTCAACAGCACCAGCGCAGTGAAAATTTCCAGGCGGCCGAGCAGCATGGCGAAGCACAGTACCCACTTGGAGGTATCATTGATGGTGCCATAGTGCAGCCCCACCTCTCCCAGCCCCGGGCCCAGGTTGTTCATGCAGGCAGCCACTGCCGAAAAGGACGTGACCTGATCCAGCCCGGTGGACATGAGGATGAGCATCATCACCGCAAAGCTGGCCACATAGGTTGCGAAGAATCCCCACACCGACTCCACCACACGGTCCGGCATCGCCTTGTGGCCCACCTTGACCGGTATCTGCGCATTAGGATGCACCAGGCGGGTGATCTCCCGCCCCCCCTGCTTCAACAGCAGCAGAAAGCGGATCACCTTCATGCCGCCACCGGTGGAACCGGCACAACCGCCAATGAAACTGCTGAACAACAGCAGTACCGGCAGAAAGCCCGGCCAGTTGAAATACTCTGCCGTGGTGAAGCCGGTGGTCGTACCTATCGATACCGCCTGGAAGATACCGTGATGTACCGCGTCGTAACCACTACCGAAGGAGTGGGTGAAATGCAGGTAAGACACACTCACCGCCGCCACCAGCACCAGGATGACAAGGTAGGTCTTCACCTCCGGATCGGTAAGGTAAGGCCGCAGGCTGAGGGAACGCCAGGCCACGAAATGCAGCGAGAAATTCACCCCCGCCAGCAGCATGAACACCACGGCCACCATTTCGATCGCCGCGTTGTTGAAATAGCCGATACTGGCGTCGTGGGTGGAGAAACCACCGATCGCCACGGTGGAGAAACTGTGGGCGATGGCGTCGAAGCCGGTCATGCCCGCCAGCCAGTAGGCGATAGCGCAGGCGATGGTCATCGACAGGTAGATATACCAGAGCGCCTTGGCCGTCTCGGTGATACGCGGCGTGAGCTTGCTATCCTTCATCGGACCGGGGGTTTCCGCCCGGTAGAGCTGCATGCCCCCGATGCCGAGCATGGGCATGACCGCCACCGCCAGCACGACGATACCCATACCGCCCAGCCACTGCAGCTCCTGGCGATAGATCAGGATCGATTGCGGCAGGTCATCGATGCCGGTAATCACCGTGGCACCGGTAGTGGTCAACCCGGACATGGACTCGAACACGGCATCGGTAAACGGCATATGCGGATACTCGGACAACATGAAGGGCACAGCCCCCACCAGCCCGAGCACGGTCCAGAACATCACCACTACCAGGAAGCCATCGCGCACCCGCAGTTCGCGGCGCATGCCTCGCACCGGCAGCCAGAACAGGAAACCCACCACCAGTACCGAAATAAAGCCCAGCAGAAAAGGCGCAATGGCGCCATCGTCGTACCACCAGGACACCAGCGCGGGTGGCAGCATAGTGGTACTGAACACCATCATGAGCAGACCAAGAATGCGTTGTATGGTGGTGAATTGCATGCGGCGCAATCAGAAGAAGGTGACGCTGACCTGGAACAGCCGTTCCACGTCGGGGATATAGCGTTTATCCACCAGGAAGAGAATGACGTGATCCTCGGTCTCGATGACGGTGTTGTGGTGGGCAATGATCACTTCCTCGCCGCGTACCACGGCGCCAATGGTGGTGCCCGGTGGCAGCTTGATCTCGCCCACCATGCGCCCCACCACCTTGGAGCTGCTGCGATCGCCGTGCGCCACAGCCTCGATGGCCTCCGCCGCGCCACGGCGCAGGGAGTGCACGTTCACCACATCACCACGTCGCACATGGGCCAGCAGGCTGCCGATGGTGGCCTGCTGGGGGGATAGTGCAATATCGATGACGTCGCTCTGCACCAGGTCCACATAGGCAGCACGATTGATCAGCGACATCACCTTGCGGGCGCCGAGGCGCTTGGCAAGCATGGCCGAGAGGATATTCGCCTCCTCGTCATTGGTCAGGGCGCAGAACACATCGGTATTCTCGATATTCTCTTCCAGCAGCAGTTCACCATCGGCGGCGTCACCGAGCAGCACGATGCCATGATCCAGCCGCTCCGACAGCCGGCGCGTGGTTTCCGGGTTGCAGTCGATCAGCTTGACCTGGTATTTGGATTCGATCGCCTCGGCCAGACGCAGGCCGATGTTGCCACCGCCGGCAATAATGATGCGTTTTACCGGCTTGTCGAGCTTACGCAGTTCACCCATTACCGCACGGATGTTTTTGGGCGCGGCGAGGAAGAACACCTCGTCATCGGCTTCGATAATCGTATCGCCTTCGGGGATAATGGGGCTGCCACGCCGGAAGATGGCCGCCACTCGCGCCTCGATGCCCGGCATGTGATCGCGTAATTCGCGTAACTCATGCCCCACCAGCGGCCCGCCATAGACTGCGCGTACCGCCACCAGCTGCACCCGGCCATCTGCGAAATCCAGCACCTGTAGCGCGCCGGGATGCTGGATCAGGCGCTGGATATACTCCGTTACCAGTTGCTCGGGGCTGATCAGCACATCGATGGGCAACGCTTCCTGGGCAAACAACTTGGGGAAGTTCAGGTATTCCACGGCGCGTACGCGGGCAATCTTGATCGGCGTGTGGAACAGCGTGTAGGCCACCTGGCAGGCAACCATATTGGTTTCATCGCTGTTGGTCACGGCGATGATCATGTCTGCATCCTCAGCCCCCGCGCGGCTCAACACCTCGGGATGTGAGGCCTGACCGGTCACGGTGCGGATATCCAATCGATCCTGAAGGTCCTGCAACAGGTGCCGACTGACATCCACCAGGGTGATGTCATTGGCCTCACTGGCCAGGTTATGGGCAACGGATGATCCTACCTGGCCCGCTCCGAGTATGATGATCTTCATTGAATTCCGGTTTCGTTAGCGAAAGGGACACGCATCATTCACCCCCCTTCTTGAATTCGATACCCAGCCCACGCAGCTTGCGATACAGGTGGGTACGCTCCATGCCCACACGCTTGGCCAGCTTGCCGACACTACCGCCGACCTCCTGCAGCTGATGGGCGAGATACTGCTTTTCAAACTGCTCGCGCGCCTCGCGCAGCGGCATGTCATAGGCGAGGCTCTCCACGGCCGCCGCCTCCGTGCGCAACAGCTGGCTGCTCACGGCCGCATCCACCTCCTGCACATCCACGGTATCGCTGTTGCCCAGAATCAGCAGGCGCTGCACCAGGTTCTTCAACTCCCGCACATTACCCGGCCAGCTGTAATGACGCAGCCGGTTCTGCGCAGCAACGCTGAACTGTCGATAGGGCAGGCTTTCATGGGAGACGTAATAATCAGTGTAGAAATTGAGCAGTTCCGGCACATCCTCACAGTGTTCGCGCAGCGGCGGGATGTGCAGTGGTACCACGTTGAGATGATAATAGAGGTCTTCCCGAAAACGCCCGGCCCGCACCTCTTCCTCCAGGTTGCGGTGCGTGCTGGCGATGATGCGCAGATCCACCTGTACCGGCGCCGTACCACCGACCCGCAGAAAGGAATGGTTCTGCAACACGCTCAGCAGACGACCCTGGGTCTGGGTGTCCATATCAGCAATGTCACCGAGATAGAGGGTGCCGCCGTTGGCCTGCTCGAAACGGCCGTAATGCAGCTCCTCGCCCTCTTCGCTGCCAAACAGCTCCACCGTGGAATTCTCGTGCGACAGCGAGCCCACTGCCGCTTCGATAAAGGGCCCGCTGCGGCGCTGACTGTGCTCGTGGATGTAACGGGCAAAGACCTTCTTGCCGGTTCCGGGCTCGCCGCTGACCAACACCCAGGTATCGTGCTGGGCGATACGCAAGGCCTGCTCACGCAGCGGCTGCATGACCGCACTCTTGCCCACGGGTTCGGCCAGGGGCTGGATGCGGTTGCGCAGTCCGATATTCTCCCGCGCCAGCCGGTCGCTCTCCAGCGCACGTTCCACCGTCAGCAACAGCTTGGCCAGGGAGATGGGCTTCTCGATGAAGTCATAAGCGCCGAGCCGCGTCGCCTCAACGGCGGTCTCCACCGTGCCATGCCCGGACATGACGATCACCGGGCAGGGCAGGCCACCGCCCTCGGACCATTCACGCAACAGGGAGATACCATCGACATCCTTCATCCAGATGTCGAGCAGAATAAGATCGGGACGGCGGGTGCGGCGGGCCTGGCGCGCAGTTTCACCGCTGTCGGCAACGGCAACGTCATAACCCTCATCCTGCAGAATCTCCTGAACGGTGCTGCGGATATCCGGTTCGTCGTCCACCACCAGAATGTGGCTGGCCGTCATAGTGAAGTGGTTGCCTCGTTAGGGTGCGAGCGCCTGGCGCGCATTCGTATGCTTAGCGGATAGTGCGTTTGGGGCAGCTTACCTGATCCATTGCTATACGTCGTACTGAATTAGACGAACCGGCAGCTGGCCTCGCGGCCTCCAGTCAGTGTAGCGCGCATTATAGCCCAGGCGCAGGACCGGTTGACACTAGCTGCCGGTCTCTTCCCGTCTGGCCACGGCCTGCAGACGCACCCGCAAGCGCGCACCACCATTATCATTGGGTTCCGCCTGAATCACCCCACCATGTTCCTCGACGATCTTCTTGACGATCGCCAGCCCCAGCCCGGTCCCACGCGGCTTGGTGGTGACATAGGGCTCGAACAGATGCTCCAGTACCTCGGCGGCAAACCCCGGTCCATTATCCTCCACCACCAGGTCCACGTACTCCACACCGGGCTGCTGCACCCGGTGAGTGGATACATGGACTTCCGGCGCCGGTACATGGGCGCAGGCCTCCAGAGCATTCTTGATCAGGTTATGCAGCACCTGGCGCAGGCGCCCGGCATCCGCCTCCACCAGCAGTCGTGCCGCATCACTATGGAAGCTCAGCTTCGCAACGCTGGTGGTACCACGGTACAGATCCAGCACCTCCTGCACCAGGCGATTGAGCTCCAGCTGTTCCAGCTGAATCTGCGGTGCACGGGCGTAGTCGGAAAAGGCGTTGACCATTTCCTTCATGGTCTCCACCTGCTGCACAATGGTGTGGGTGGCGCGATCCAGTACCTCGGCATCCTCGCCGGACAGGACGCCCAGGTAGCGGCGCCGCAGGCGTTCCGCAGAGAGCTGGATCGGCGTCAGCGGATTCTTGATTTCGTGGGCCAGGCGGCGCGCCACCTCACCCCAGGCCGCATCGCGCTGGGCCTGCAGCAGGGCGGTGACATCATCAAATACGATGACATGGCCATCCCCTACGCCCTCGCCGCCCGGTAGCCCGGCACCACGGCACATCAACACCCGGCGGCCACTCAGCCCCATCAGCGCCACCTGTTCCTGCCATTCCTGCGGCAACTGCTGGGCATGCTGCTGGACCACATCGAGAAACGGCTGCAGGAATTCATGTTCCCGGGCGACTTCCTGCAGGGGATGCCCCTGGTAGGCCAGCATGTCGATGCCCAGGATCTGCGCCGCCGATTCGTTCACCGTGCGCACCCGCTGCTCCGCACCCAGGCTCATCACCCCTGAGGACAGGCTGCCCAGCACCGTCTCCAGGTAGGCACGCTGTCCTTCCACCTGGCGCTGGCTGCGACTGGCCTGATCGCGCGCCTTGGCAATGCGCCGGGTCATGTCATTGAAGGACTGCACCAGGAAACCGAGTTCATCTTCACCGGCCACCGGCAGGCGCTTACCGTAATCCCCGTCGGCCACGGCCCGGGTGCCTTCCGCCAGGTCGGCGATCGGCGCTACCAGCCGGCGCGCCGAGTAGAACGCCGCCCACACCGCGGACAGCAGGCTCATCATCAGCACCAGCGACAGGGTCAGGGTATAGCTGTACTTGAGCGGCTGGCGCAGGTAGGCCAGCTCCTTGTAGCGGGCGAACTCGTTCTGCACCGTCTCGGCCAGATCGCTGAGCCGGTCCGGCATACCGTACAGGGCCTGCAGCAGGTAGACATCGGTATCCGGCTTGCCGATACGCATGGGCACCACGGCCCGGATATAGATGTTGTCGTCGATGGGATCGAGACTCACGAAGGATTGCCAGGCATTCAGCGGCAAGCGCATTTCGTCTGCTGGCCGCAGCGGCACGATGGCGGTGGGGTCGACACTGCTGGAGGCGATGATACGCCCATCACTGCCGGTAACCGACAGCTCCACCGCACCGCTGCGCACCCGCAGGTCATAGAGTCCCAGGGGGATCAGCGCCGGTGATTCCTCGCTCAGTTCACTGGCCAGCCGCTCGGTAATCTTCAGCCGTTCCCGCAGGCGCACATCCAACGCCGAACGACTCAGTTCCAGCGCGCTTTCCAGGGCCTGTTCGATGCGTACGTCAAACCAGCTGTCCAGCCCGCGGTGCAGAAACTGCAGCGAGAAGTAATACACGATACTCACCGGCACCACCGCCAGCACCACGAACATCACCACCAGGCGTCGCGTCAATCGCGCCCCCGGCACGTGCCGGCGCGCCTGCCCCATGAGCCAGAACAGATTGGTGCCGATGAGCGCCACCAGCACAACCAGCCCCAGGGCGTTGATCAGCAACAGCCAGGTATAGAGTTGGCCAAAGCGCTCTGAATTGTGGGTGGCGTTGCTCATGAAGCTGAGCGACACCAGCAGCAGCACAAACAGGCTCAGCATGGGCCATATGCCCAGGCGCCAGCGTTTTACGGCTCCAGCGGCCATGTGTACCACTCACTGTTGACCCCCCAGCCGGAGGACAGGTAGGCCCACAGCCGGATGGGCGTGGGCAGTTCTTCGATATCGAGGTCGGCGCGCAGCCGCACCTGGTAGTGGCCGCCCGTGGCCAGCAGTCGTGCGTCAATCAGCGGCAGATCGTAGAGCGTGCCGATGGCATGCAGTGCCTCACCAAGACGATTGAAGCTTTGCTGCACCCCGGTATTGAAACTCAGCACCAGGTAGCGCTGACTCAGGGCGTGGTAGCGCAACTGATAGCGCTGCCGCAACTGGGCCACGGTCTCGCTCCACAACCATTCGCGTTGCTGCAGCACCTGAATCTGCAGCTCCAGTACCAGTGGCACGCCGTGCAGCAATGCCTCCAGCGCCTGGTCGCCCAGTTGGTAATCCACCTGCGCGCTGACCCGGTACACCCCGTCCACCAGCAGACTGCGCGCCTCGTGCACCTTGAAGTAGCTGTCTTCCCGGGCCTCGGTCTGGGCCTGTACCGCCGCGCCACACAGCCCGGCGAACAGGCATACCCAGCACACCAGCCACGGGTTCCGCCGCCTTGCTGCGCCGCTTATTCCCACGCTAGGCCCGCTTTTGAATACACGCGAAATAGAATCCATCCAGACCCTGCTCTCCCGGGAGGAGTTGACGACCCACGGTACAGGCATGCCCCCACCCGGCCGTGATGGGCAGTTCCTGTGCATCGGTATGAGATTGCAGAAACGTGGCCACCTGATCCGTGTTTTCGGCCCGCAGCACCGAACAGGTACAGTAAACAAACCGGCCGCCGGGCACCAGCAGGGGCCACAGCGCCGTCAGCAAACGCCGTTGCCGCTCCACCAGGCCGACCACATCCGCGACCGTGCGCAGACGCTTGATATCCGGGTGACGCCGGATCACGCCGGTGGCGCTACAGGGGGCGTCGAGCAGGATGCGATCGAAGGGCACACCGTCCCACCAGTCCGCGGGTTCGCTCGCATCCGCGGCGATCAGGCCGGCCTGCAGCCCGAGTCGTTCCAGATTTTCCTCCACCCGCTGCAACCGCACCGGATCCTGATCCAGCGCCCAGAGCTCACCGAGTGCAGGGGTGCGCTCGAGGATATGGCAGGTCTTGCCTCCCGGCGCGGCGCACGCATCCAGCACCCGCATGCCGGCCTGCACATCCAGCAGCTGCGGGGCCAGTTGCGCGGCACCGTCCTGCACCGATACATCACCCTGCGCGAAGCCCGGTAACTGTTCCACCGGTAGTGGTGCCTCCAGTACCAGACCCTGTTCCGTGGCGCCAATGAGGTCCGCCGCAATGCCGGCCTGATGCAAACGCTCCAGATACGCAGCACGATCCTGATGGCCGGCATTGACGCGCAGCCCCATGGGCGGGCGCTGGTTATTGGCCACGGCGATGGCCTGCCAGTGTTCGGGCCAGTCGGCCCGCAGCCGTTTCAGCAACCAGTTGGGATGGGCATAGCGACTGCCCTCCTTCTGATCCAGCCTGGCCTCAAGGGTTTCCCGCTGGCGCTGGAAGTTGCGCAACACGGCATTGACCAGCTTGACCGCCCAGACCTTATCCAGTTGCCGGGCTGCCTCCACGGTATCGTGCACGATGCCGTGGGGAGCCAGCGACAGATAGGCGAGCTGATACAGCCCCACCAGCAACAGCACCTGCAGATCGCGGTCCTTGTCCTTGAGCGGTTTTTGCAGCAACTGATCCAGCAACGCCTCTAGGCGCGGATACCAGCGCAGCACACCGTAGCTCAATTCCTGTACCAGGCCGCGATCACGGTCCTGTGCCTGGGACAGGATGGCTGGCAATACGGCGCTCAGCGAACGCCCCTCGGCCACCACCTCGGTAACGGCCAGGGCCGCGAGGGCACGGGCATTACGCTTCATGGACACAGGCGCCGCTGGCGTCATTCACCAAACCGGACTCCGCTGAGATTGTTGGCATTGAGGAAATCCGCCACCCCCATGGGACGTTTGCCCGGCATCTGTATCTCCAGCAGGCGCAGTACCCCCTCGCCACAGGCCACATCGATGCCGTCCCTGTCGGCAGCCAGAACCGTGCCAGGCGCGGCCTGATGTGCGCCGGAACCCACACGGCTGCGCCACACCCGCAGCACCTTGCCACCATAACGGGTCTGCGCCACCGGCCAGGCATTGAAGGCGCGCACCTGGCGATCCAGCTCCACGGCACTGCGGGTCCAGTCCAGCTCCGCTTCGGCCTTATCCAGCTTGCGGGCGTAATTGGCCAGTGCATCGTCCTGCGGCTCCGCCTGGATGCGGTCTGCCAGAATGGCATCCAGGTGTTCTGCCAGCAGCTGCGCGCCCATGGCCGACAGGCGATCATGCAGGGTGCTACCGGTGTCATCCCCATGGATCGGGCACGCCGCCCGGGCCAGCATGGCCCCGGTATCCAGGCCCACATCCATCTGCATCAGGGTAACACCGGTTTGCGTATCACCCGCCAGGATGGCGCGCTGGATAGGGGCCGCTCCGCGCCAGCGCGGCAACAACGAGGCATGCACATTGACACAGCCCCGGCTGGGGATATCGAGAATCGCCTTGGGCAGCAGCAAGCCATAGGCCACCACCACCAGCAGATCCGGCTGCAGATCCGCCATCACCCGCTGGTCCTCGACCTCCTTCAGGGTACGCGGCTGATAAACCGGAATATCATGGGCCAGCGCCAGTTCCTTCACCGGGCTGGCCCGCAGCTGGCGGCCGCGCCCGGCGGGCCGGTCCGGCTGGGTATAGACGGCAATGACCTCGTGGGTACTGTCGAGCAGTGCCTGCAGCACAGGCACGGAGAATTCAGGGGTACCGGCAAATACGATCTTCATGGACATTCCTTCGGGCAGTGACCGTGAAGGATACCCGCCGGTCGTTGGGATGCAATGTTCAGGGCAGGAAAACCCTTGGTTCACACCAAAGACGCCTTTTCAAAGCGTTCGGGCGCCCCGGGTATTCGTCAGATCACCGGTTCGGCATGCCGGGCAGGGGCGGGGCTGGTGTGATTACGAGCCTGCTTTTCCAGCTTCTTGCGAATGCGCTGGCGTTTTAGCGAGGACAGATAATCCACGAACAGCTTGCCGTCGAGGTGATCGATCTCGTGCTGGATACACACGGCGAGCAGACCATCGGCATCCATTTCGAAGGGATTGCCATCCCGGTCGAGGGCCTTCACCTTCACATTGTCGGCCCGCTGGACCTTTTCATAGAAGCCCGGCACGGACAGACAACCCTCCTCCATCTCCTCGATTCCGTCGCGAGCGACGATCTCGGGATTGATAAAACATAAAGGTTGGTCCTTTTCCTCCGATACATCGATGACGAGCACTCGCTTGGCGACATCCACCTGGGTGGCGGCCAGACCAATGCCGGGAGCCTGATACATGGTTTCCAGCATGTCATCCAGCAAGCGGCGGATAGTGTCGTCCACCTGCGCCACGGGCTTTGCCACGTTGCGCAAACGGGGATCGGGAAAATGCAGAATATTCAGAATGGCCATGTGAACGTCATCACGAATTCGCAAAAGAATACACTATATACTCTAACACAATGATCATACTGGGTTTCGATGGGCGGATGCCACACTTTGTACTGTACGGTTTTTCCGCTACACTCGCCCCCAGCATGCAGGAATACAACGAGTTATAAGGATACGGCCCTCCGGGCCGCACCATAACAACCGAACGATTGAAAGGGACGCCCTATGGCCATCAAGAAACTTCTGGGATTGGTGACGGCCGTGCTGTTTGCCGCCAGCCTCTATGCCGACGAGATTGCACTCAACCCCGAGCACCCCGACCGTTATGTGGTGGTAAAGGGCGATACGCTCTGGGATATCTCCGGTCGCTTCCTGCAGCAACCCTGGCTGTGGCCCGAAGTCTGGTATGTGAACCCCCAGATCGAGAACCCTCACCTGATCTATCCCGGTGACGTGATCACCCTGGTCTATATAGATGGCAAGCCGCAACTGCGCGTCAGCCGCAGTGGTGGCACCGTCAAGCTATCCCCCACCGCCCGCGCAACCCGCATCGACGAGGCCATCAACACCATCCCCATCGATGCCATTCGCCAATTCCTCACCCAGCCGCTGGTAGTGGATCAGGACGAGATGAAGACCGCCCCCTACATGGTCGCGGCCGCGGATGAACACGTGGTGGTCGGTGCCGGTGACCGCATCTATGCCCGCGGCATAACCGACGAGGCGGACCACAAGTTCAACCTGTACCGGGCCGGTGGCCCCTACAAGGATCCGGACAGTGGCGAGATTCTCGGCTATGAAGCCATGTATATCGGTGATGCACAGCTGAATACCTTCGCCGATGTGAGCACCCTCGATCTGGTGCGCAGCAACCGCGAGGCACGCGTCGGCGACCGCCTGCGGCCGGTATCCCAGGAGGAGATTCACGCCCACTTCACACCCCATGCTCCGGCCGGCCAGATCGAGGGCCGCATCCTCAACGTAGTGGATGGCGTGAGTCAGATCGGCCAGTACCAGGTGGTGGCGATCAACCGCGGCGCCCGCGAAGGCATCGAAGTCGGCCATGTGCTGGCGGTCTACCAGACCGGTGACATCATCCGCGATGCGGTCACCCCGGCCCCCCGTGACACGGTGCAGCTGCCCGATGAACGTGCCGGTGAAATGATGATCTTCCGGGTATTCGACAAGGTCAGCTTCGGCCTCATCGTGAAGGCATCCCGCCCGATGCACGTACTGGATAAAGTGCGGAATCCTTGATCGGGCGGGCCGTTCCCGCCTCCATCGATCCGCCATCCGCGGCCAGGGAACGGCCGCGATGAGCCAGGACTCCACGGAATCCCTGCGCCACTGGCTGGCCCTCTATCGCACCCCCGGCATCGGTCCGGCCGCTTTCTATCGTCTGCTGGAGCGCTTTGGCGACCCGGCTGCAGTGCTGGCGGCTGACCGCAGCACATTGGAATCGCTGGGGCTTGCCGCCACTACCCTGGACGCCCTGCGAAACCCCGACTGGGCCGCGGTCGAAACCGATCTACGCTGGCAAACAGAGCCACGCAACCATCTCATCCCCTTGGCAGACCCGCGCTACCCCACCCTGCTGACCGAGATACCCGACCCACCACCGCTCCTCTTTCTACATGGCGATCCCACCGCCCTGGCGCTGCCCCAACTGGCGGTAGTGGGAAGCCGCAACCCGACCGCCACCGGGCTGCGCGCCGCCCATGATTTCGCCGCCCACCTGGCCTCAGCAGGCCTGGCCATCACCAGCGGCCTGGCACTGGGGATCGATGGCGCCGCCCATCAGGGCGCACTGCAGGCGGGTGGTATCACCATCGCTGTGATGGGCACCGGCCTGGATCGCGTCTACCCCGCCCGGCACCGCGACCTGGCCCATGCCATCGCGGAACGAGGCGCCCTGGTATCCGAATTCCCGCCTGGCACACCGCCCAAACCCGAGCACTTTCCCCGTCGCAACCGCATTATCAGCGGGCTCAGTGTCGGCACCCTGGTAGTGGAAGCCGCGCTTCGCTCCGGCTCCCTGATCACCGCCCGGTTCGCCCTGGAACAGGGACGCGAAGTGTTCGCCATCCCCGGTTCCATCCAGAACCCACTGGCCAAGGGTTGTCACGCCCTGATCCGCCAGGGCGCCAAGCTGGTGGAAACCGGACAGGACATCGCCGAAGAGCTGGGTGCCCTGTGCGGCGCCTGCGCCATCGAGACCACCGCTGGCAACCCGGAAAGCACTGGCGAGCTGTCGCGCGAATATCGCCAACTACTTGATTCAATGGAATACGAGCCCATCAGCGTGGATGAGCTGGTGCAACGCTGTGGATTGACGGCGAAAGAGGTTTCCTCCATGCTCCTGCTCCTAGAGCTGCAGGACTACGTGGCCTCCAGTGCCGGCGGGCGGTATGTCCGGACCGAAAAGAGAGTTTGAAATGAAAGAAAACGTGTTCGACGTACTGATCTATCTCTTCGAAAACTACTACATGGATGAAGAGCATGAGCCGGGCCCGGACCGCGAATCCCTGCAGATCGAGCTGAACGAGGCCGGCTTCCCCCTGCACGAGGTCAACCAGGCCTTTGACTGGCTGGAAGGTCTTTCTCATCAATCGGTTACTCCTCCTGCCGGAACCCAGACCGGGCACGCCATCCGGGTCTACTATGGGCCCGAGCTGGAACGACTGGATACCGAGTGCCGGGGCTTCCTGCTGTTCCTGGAACAGATGGGTATCCTGACCCCCGCCAGCCGCGAACTGGTGATCGACCGGGTCATGGCCCTGGGTACCGACGATATCGATCTGGAACAGTTGAAGTGGGTGGTGCTGATGGTGCTGTTCAATCAGCCGGGCGAGGAAGCCGCTTACGCCTGGATGGAAGATCTGGTGCTCGACAGCGTCGCCGGCAGCCTGCACTAACAACCGAATTTCCCGCCGCTCCCCTTACCGGGACCCTCTTCCCTGCCCTGGAAGCGGCCTCACATTGATCGCCTAGTCTATGAGTACGAATCTGGTAATCGTTGAATCGCCGGCCAAGGCGAAAACCATCAAGAAATACCTTGGGAAAGGTTTCGAGGTACTGGCCTCCTATGGTCACGTGCGCGACCTGGTGCCCAAGGAAGGGGCAGTCGACCCCGACCATGACTTCGCCATGAAATACCAGGTGATCGACAAGAACGCCAAGCATGTTGATGCCATCATCAAGGCCCTGAAAAAGGCCGATGCCCTCTACCTGGCAACTGACCCGGACCGCGAAGGGGAAGCCATTTCCTGGCATCTGTTCGAGCTGTTGCAGGACCGCGGCAAGCTGAAGGACAAGACCGTGCAGCGGGTGGTGTTCCACGAGATCACCAAGCGTGCCATCCAGGAGGCCATGGACCATGCCCGCGACCTGTCCATGGACCTGGTCAACGCCCAGCAGGCACGCCGTGCACTCGATTACCTGGTTGGCTTCAATCTCTCGCCGCTACTCTGGAAGAAGGTGCGCCGCGGCCTGTCCGCCGGTCGCGTCCAGAGTCCCGCACTGCGCATGATCGTCGAGCGCGAGGACGAAATCGAAAAATTCAAGCCGAAGGAATACTGGACCATCGAGGCCGATCTCGAAAAGGACCAGCAGGCCTTCAGCGCCAAACTCACCCACCTGCACGGCAAGAAGCTCAGCCAGTTCACCGTCAACAACGAAAAGAAAGCCGGCGAGGTGGAACAGGAACTCACCGCGGCCGGCGGCGGCGAACTCACCGTGCAGACGGTGGAAAAGAAACAGCGCAAACGCAATCCCGCCGCGCCCTTCACCACCTCGACCCTGCAACAGGAGGCATCGCGCAAACTGGGCTTCACCGCCAGTCGTACCATGCGCGTGGCGCAGCAACTGTATGAAGGTCTCGATATCGGGGGAGAAACCGTCGGCCTGATCTCCTACATGCGTACCGACTCGGTAAACCTGGCCCAGGAAGCGACGGACGAAATCCGCGCCCTGATCGGAACCCGCTATGGCGACCACAACGTGCCCGCCGAACCGCGCACCTACAAGACCAAGGCCAAGAACGCCCAGGAAGCCCATGAAGCGATTCGCCCCACCTCGGTGAATCACGTGCCGGACGAGATCAAGGGTTATCTCAACGCCGAGCAGCTGAAACTGTATGAGCTGATCTGGAAGCGCACCGTGGCCTGCCAGATGATCCATGCCACCATCAACACCGTGGGCGTGGATTTCGCCTGCGGCGACGGCAACACCCTGCGCGCCACCGGTTCCACCGTAGTGGATCCGGGGTTCATGGCGGTCTACCAGGAAGGTGTGGATGATGCCAAGGCCGACAGCGATGAAAAACTGCTGCCGCCGATGGAAGAAGGCGACCGCGTCAAACTGCACAAGATCCGCCCGGAACAGCATTTCACCGAGCCACCACCGCGTTTCAGTGAAGCCAGCCTGGTACGGGCGCTGGAAGAACACGGCATCGGCCGTCCCTCGACCTACGCCTCCATCATTTCCACCCTGCAGGCACGTGAGTACGTCACCCTGGAGAAACGGCGCTTCTATCCCACCGATGTAGGTCGCGTTGTGAGCAAGTTCCTCACCAATCACTTCACCCAGTACGTGGATTACGATTTCACGGCACGCCTCGAAGACGAGCTGGATGCGGTATCGCGCGGTGAAAAGGAATGGGTGCCGTTGATGAAGGATTTCTGGTATCCCTTCACCGAGCTGGTGAAGGACAAGGATGCCAGCGTTTCACGCCAGGATGTCACCACCGAGGAACTCGATGAAGCCTGCCCCAAGTGCGGCAAGCCCCTGTCCCTCCGCCTTGGTCGCCGCGGCCGTTTCATCGGCTGCACTGCCTATCCGGAATGCGACTACACCCGTAACGTGGGCGAGGATGGCGAAAGCAGCGAGCCGGAAGTGGTGGAGGGCCGCAAGTGCCCCGAATGTGAATCGGACCTGATCATCCGCACCGGCCGTTACGGCAAGTTTATCGGTTGCAGCAGCTACCCGGACTGCAAATACATCGAGCCGCTGGAAAAGCCCGAGGACACCGGTGTCGAATGCCCGCAGTGCCACAAGGGCACCATGCTCAAACGCAAGTCGCGGCGCGGCAAGATCTTCTATTCCTGCTCCACCTATCCCGACTGCGATTACGCGGTATGGAACGAGCCGGTGCCCGGCCCCTGCCCCGACTGCAACTGGCCGATCCTCACCATCAAGACCACCAAGCGCAAGGGTACCGAGCGGGTCTGTCCACAGAAGGACTGCGGCTTTGCAGAACCCTGGGAGGAAGCGGACCAGGCCGGGGATGATGGCGAGGCCTGACCGGTAGTGCATCCATGATGCCCAGTCGCTGGCAGCTCCGGCAGGCGGTCCGCATGCTGCGCCAGGGCGGTGTCATCGCCTACCCCACCGAGGCCGTGTACGGCCTTGGCTGCGATCCGCTCGACCCGGATGCGGTGCAGCGCTTGCTGACCCTGAAACAACGCCCCGCGGATAAAGGGCTTATTCTCATCGCCTCGCACTGGGAACAGCTGACCCCCTACCTGCTGCCCCTTAACACCACACAACAGCGCCATATTTTCAATTCCTGGCCCGGCCCCCATACCTGGGTGCTGCCCTGCCAGCCGGAAACCCCCTTCTGGCTACGGGGTCGCCATGACAGCCTTGCCGTACGCATCACCGCCCACCCGGTCGCCGCCGCCCTGTGCAACGCCTGGGGTGGCGCACTGATCTCCACCAGCGCCAACCGCAATGGCCGCCCCCCCGCCCGCAGTCGCCTGCGCGTACAGCAACAGTTCGGCGACCAACTCGATTACCGGCTGCCGGGCGCGCTCGGCGACCTGGTACGCCCCACCCCCATCCACGATGGGGTGACTGGTGCCATCCTGCGCAGCGCCTAGCCCGATCACCTGGAACTGGCAATAGCCCCCGCACCACGCCAGAATGCCGAACAGTGCACAGCAGGATCGCCTGTGCCACCCGTACACTGAGGATGGGCAATACCCGACCGGGTATCTGAACAGGGGGGAACCACATTGACCACGCACTATCCGGACAACACCGAACAGGCAGCGGAATATGTCCGCCTCGCCCTGCCCTTCATGACCCGGCACGGCATTCCCCCCAGTCCACCCCACTACCGGGTCTGGTACGACTATGTGAGTGGCCGCAATCCCGGACTAAAGGAATCCATCGATCGCGCCCTCAATGTTCGAGATGCCATTGATCTGGCCTTCAGTGAGGATCTCTACACACGCTTCGTGGAACAGGAAGGCGACCGGATTGCCGAGCAGATGCGCGAGGAGGTTCACAGCCTGCTCAACGGCACGCTGGAAAACCTGCTGGACTCCGGTAACCACGCCAGCCACTACGACCAGGTGCTACGCGAATATGCCACCCGCCTGAGCGTCAACCCGGGCCGCGAAGGACTGCGGCGCGCCGTCAACGAACTGTTGACGGAGACGCAAAGCATGCAGGAGAGCAATCAGCGCCTGGAGGCACGCCTCAAATCCACCAACGAAGAGCTGGAATCCCTGCGCAAGGAACTCGACCGCACCCGTGGTGATGCCGGCGCGGATATCCTCACCGGCATTGCCAACCGCAAGGGTTTCGACGAACAACTGGTGGCCAGCATGGAATCAGCCCAGGAATCCGGCCGTGACCTCAGCCTGATCCTCGCCGATATCGATCACTTCACCCACTTCAACCAGCAATACGGCCGCCTGCTCGGCGACAAGGTACTGCGTTTCATTGCCACCCACCTGCAGGACTGCACCAAGGGCACCGACTTCGTGGCCCGTTTCGGCGGCGAGGAATTCGCCATCCTGCTGCCCTGCACCGCACTGAGTGGTGGCCTGACCCTGGCCGAGCAGATCCGCGCCACACTGGAAACCCAGCGCCTGCGCCGCACCGATACCGAGGAATCCATCGGCAAGGTCTCGCTGTCGCTGGGCATCGCCGGCTACCGTCATGGCGAGGCCCCGGACAGCTTTCTGCAACGCGCCGACGATGCCCTCAAACGCGCCAAGCGAGAAGGCCGCAATCGCGCCTGCTGCGAAACCCACCGGGTATGACGCCCTATTGCAGGCCCGAATTCATTCCGCCACTAACGGCTCATGTCCGCGGGTACTCATGCTTGACAGAGGGCATAACGCTACCCTCAGATTCCTTGTGCCCTTCGGTATAAATCCGTTCCTCCACCCCCCCAGGCTGGTCGCCCTCCCCCCGTTCCCCTTACAATGCCTGCAAACCAACGCGTTACGGAACCCGCATGTCCCAGCCTGATCTCGCCGTCGTCAAAGCCTATCTGCTCGACCTGCAAGACCACATCTGTACCGAACTGGCCCGACTCGATGGTGGCAAGGCCTTTCACGAAGATGAATGGCAGCGCCCCGAAGGCGGCGGTGGCCGCTCGCGGGTGCTGGAGGATGGCGACCTATTTGAAAAGGCTGGCATCAATTTCTCCCATGTGCACGGAGATCAGCTCCCACCCTCCGCCACCGCCTCGCGTCCCGAACTGGCCGGGCGCAGTTTCGAGGCCATGGGCGTATCGCTGGTGATCCACCCGCGCAACCCCTATATCCCCACCACCCATGCCAACGTGCGCTTCTTTCTGGCGGAAAAGGCCAGCGCAGAACCGGTTTGGTGGTTTGGCGGCGGCTTCGACCTCACGCCCTACTACGGTTTCGAGCAGGATGCCGAACACTGGCATCGCATCGCCAGGCAGGCCTGTGAATCTTTTGGTGACGATGTGTACCCCCGCTACAAGCAATGGTGCGATGAGTATTTTTTCCTGAAGCACCGCGGTGAACCACGCGGCATCGGCGGCCTGTTCTTCGATGACCTCAACGAGTGGGGCTTCGAACGCAGTTTCGCCTTCCTGCGCAGTATCGGCGATCATTTCCTGCCCGCCTATACGCCCATCGTGGAACGACGCCGCGACCTGGAATACGGCGAACGGGAGCGGGCGTTTCAGCTCTACCGCCGCGGTCGCTATGTTGAATTCAACCTGGTCTACGACCGTGGCACCCTGTTCGGCCTGCAGTCCGGCGGTCGTACCGAATCGATCCTGATGTCGCTGCCGCCGCTGGTGAGCTGGAAATACGACTGGCAACCGACACCCGGCACGGAGGAAGCACGCCTGTACGAGGTGTTCCTGAAGCCACACGACTGGCTGTCACCGGGCGAATAGTTCAGGTTGTCCGAATGAATTCGTGGCGGCAGGAGACTCCGTATAACATGGGATCGCGATGCAGGCCCGGGTTCTTCGGACAATCCCCCGCCCGTTATCCGGCTGGCCATGACCCTCACTGAACTGCGCTACATCGTCGCCGTTGCCCGGGAACGTCATTTCGGTCGTGCCGCCGAGGCCTGTCACGTGAGCCAGCCGACCTTGAGCGTTGGGGTCAAGAAGCTTGAAGAGGAACTGGGCATCACCCTGTTCGAACGTAGCAAGACCGACATCCATCTCACCCCTATCGGCGAACGTATCATCGAGCAAGCCCAGCGTGTGCTGGAAGAGGCATCGTCCATCCCGCAGATGGCCCGCAGCGCCCAGGATGAACTGGCCGGCCCGCTACGGGTGGGCGCCATCCACACCATCGGCCCCTATCTGTTCCCGCACCTGATCCCCCTGCTGCACGAGCAGGCCCCGCAAATGCCACTGGTGATCGAGGAGAATTTCACTGCCCGCCTCAGCGAAAAACTCAAACGCGGTGAACTGGATGTCATTCTGATCGCCCTGCCTTTTGTCGAGCCCGGCATCAGCACCCGCGCCCTCTACGAAGAACCCTTCGTGATAGTGCTGCCCGCCGCCCATCCCTGGCAGGAGCGTGACCGGATCGCTGCGACGGAGCTAGCCGACGAATCGCTACTGATGCTGGGAGCCGGCCACTGTTTTCGAGACCAGGTCCTTCAGGCTTGCCCCGCATGCCGGCACAGCAGCCAGACCCTGCAGAAATCCCTTGAGGGCAGCTCCCTGGAAACCATCCGCCACATGGTGGCCTCGGGCATCGGCATCACCGTGCTACCCTGTACCGCCGCCGGTGCCGACCGGTACTCCCAACGCCTGCTGGCCATCCGTCGCTTCGCGCCACCGGTGCCCAGTCGCACCGTGGCCCTGGCCTGGCGCAAGCACTTCCCTCGCCCCCGGGCATTGGCGGCCCTGGCCGAGGCGATTCGCAGCTGTGGCCTGAGCTGTGTGACCCCGGTAATTGATAGTTAATAACTATCAATATAATAAAAACAATCCATTATATTTATCGATCTACACTCCCTATGATGTCTCTCAAGCCGTAAGACAGCGGCATCCAATTTTCCACAGGAGCGACATCATGAGTATGCAGAATCCGCAATCCGTCACCGTCCAGAACCTCGAGGCAGCGCTGGCCGGCGAATCCATGGCCCACATCAAGTACCTGTATTTCGCCCGGATCTGCCGGGCTCAGGGCGATATCGCCACTGCCGAGGTGTTCGAAGCCACTGCGGCCCAGGAGGTACAGCACGCCTTCGGTCACATGGACCTGCTCTACCCGAAGACCCGGCTGGACCCGGCCCAGTGCCTGGCACTGGCCATCGAGGGCGAAACCTACGAGTACACCGAGATGTACCCCAAATTCCGCCACCTGGCCGAAGAGGAACAGCGCCACGATGCCGTCGACGAGTTCGATGAGCAGATCGCGGAATCGAAGGAACATGCCGAAATGTTCCAGTCGGTACTGGAAAAAGCCGCCAAGCGCTTCGCCGCCCTGACCAAGGTCGAGGAACGGCACGCGAACCGCTACCAGGAAACCCTCGACAGGCTTTCCGCCTAAGGGATCTTGCCGGTAAGATGCAGCATTTGTTTATAAACAGAGGTAAACCGCAATGAAAAAATGGGAATGTGTAGTCTGTGGATTCATCTATGATGAGGCCGACGGCCTGCCGGAAGAAGGCATCGCCCCTGGCACCAAATGGGAAGACATCCCCGAGGACTGGGAATGCCCCGACTGCGGCGTCTCCAAGTCCGACTTCCAGATGGTGGAAACGGCCTGATCCGAACCGGAGGCGGCACATCCGCCTCCCTTTATTTACGGAGTACGTCATGGATCCCATCCTCATCCTCGGAACCGGTCTGGCGGGTTACAGCCTGGCCAGGGAATTCCGCAAGCTGGACAGCGGCACACCCTTGCTGCTGGTCACCGCCGATGACGGCCGGTTCTATTCCAAGCCGCTGCTGTCAAACGCACTGGCCAAGAACAAGACCGCCGATGAGCTGGCCACCGCCAGCGCCGAGGACATGGCCGGGCAGCTCAACGCCGAAATCCGCCCCCATACCCGGGTGCGTGCCATTCACCCGGCCAGGCGGGAACTGGAACTGGATAACGGCCGCCTGCGCTACGACCGGTTGGTGCTGGCGCTGGGGGCCGACCCGATCCGCATTCCTTTCCAGGGGGATGGCGCCGACGAGGTGCTGTCGGTAAATGATCTCGGGGATTACGCCCGGTTTCGCGCTCGCCTGGAGGGCACCCGTCGGGTGATGATCCTCGGGGCGGGGCTGATCGGCTGTGAGTTTGCCAACGATCTTGCGGCGGCCGGTTACTCGGTGGCCATTGCCGATCTTGGCGACCAGCCCCTGGGGCGCCTGCTGCCTGCCCCATCCGGACAGGCCCTGCAACAGGCCCTGTCCGGGATCGGCGTGGAGTGGCACCTGGGAACTGGTGCCGAAAAAATCGACAAAGTGGGAAAAGGGTATCGAATCACCCTTGGAAACGGCGAAACAGTGGAGGCCGATCTGGTATTGTCCGCCATCGGTCTGCGCCCCCGTACCGCCCTGGCCCAGGCCGCCGGCCTGCATGTGAACCGCGGTATCGTCACCCACCAGACCCTGCAGACCTCCGATCCGCATATCTACGCCCTGGGTGACTGTCTGGAGGTGGAGGGACTGGTGCTGCCCTATGTCATGCCCATCATGAATGGTGCCCGCGCGCTGGCCAGGACCCTGGCCGGCACCTCAACGGAGCTGGTCTATCCGGCCATGCCGGTGGTGGTGAAGACCCCGGTCCACCCGGTGGTGGTGTCCCCCCCGGCCATGGGCGCCGCCGGCAACTGGCGCGTCGAAGCGGATGAACAGGGCACGGCGGGCTATTTCGAAGGCGGCGATGGCCAGCTGCTGGGGTTTGCGCTGACCGGCACACGGGTGGCGGAAAAACAGTCCCTGACCAAACAATTGCCGCAGGTGCTGGCCTCGGCGCAGGGCTGACCCCCCAACCTCGACAGCCTTTCCCTTGGGTGGCGGCCTACCGGGGCATAAAAAAAGCCCCACCAAAAGGGTGGGGCTGAAAACGCTTTTCAGCGTCGGAGGAGTCTTTCACACTACCCATCAGCACAGGAATCAATTTCGGCATGTATCCAGCGGCATCGGGCTACATGCCGGAACTGACTCTTCATCCCTGAAGTCGGCAAGTTCATCCTGAACTTTAGCGATCCATCGCCCGTCAGTGTCCATCCTGGTACAAGTAAGAGCAATTTGAATGCCAGTTTATTCCACCAACCAATCAATTTACTGATAAATAAGGATATTCAATAATAAATCGGCACCGCCACCGTACCGGCCAGCCGCTGCGAAGGGGTAAATTGACAGTGAAGCCCTGGCAGAAATGCCAGCAAACTGTCAGTGGACGACAGAAAATCGTCGCAGATAACCGGTCGCACCCGCCGCTGTGAGGATGCACCAGACGGCAAACAGGGCCCCGGGCAGCGCCGTTTCCGGCGTGAAATGCCTGAGCGCCAGCACCACCCCCAGGCCGGCATTCTGCATGCCGATCTCGATGGCCAGCGTCAGACGATGGCGGAAGTCGAAGCCATACAGCCGCGCCAGATACCAGCCCAGCAGATAGCCCAAGCCATTGACCAGCACCACGAACACCAGTACCCAGATGCCCACGCTGGCAATCCGCACCTGATTGGCCGCTACCGCGTAGCTGCAGATGATGATGATCGCCAGCGCTGCAACTCCCGGCGCGATCTCCCTGGCCATCGGCAGGCAACCACCGAGAATGCGATGCACCACCATGCCCAGCAGCAGCGGCACCAGCACCGTGAGCAGAATGGTCTGCATCATCGGCCAGAAGGGGATTTCCAGGAATACGCCACCAAGCAACTTGACCAGCGATGGCGTAACCAGTGGCGAGACCAGGGTCGCCAGCGTGGTCAGGGCTATCGAATAGGCCACCGCGCCACCGGCCAGATAGACCATCACGTTACTGGCCATGGCGCCCGGAGCGCAGGCCACGATCACAAATCCCAGCGCCAGTTCAGGCGAGAAGGGTGCGGCCAGCGCCACGGCAAAACCCAGTAGCGGCATTACCGTGTACTGGGTCAGCACCCCGGCACCGATGCGTCCGGGATGCTGCAGCGTGTCGCGCAGATCATCGGGATTCAACACCACCCCCAGAGCAAACATGGTGGCGGCGAAGAACCACAGAAAACTGTCCTTGAAGATCAGGAACAGCGGGGGATACCAGTAGGCGAGGAGGGCACTGAGCAGTGTGAGCGGTGCCAGGCCGGCGGCCAGCAGGCGAAACAGGATCAAGGCAGCCCCCATATCAGGGCCTGCTCACACTGATCCAATCGGCTCTGCCAGGACTCTGTTTTCGTCCCGCAAGGCAGAATGAACGGGATGTAGTCATGCTACAGGAGCGAATGAGAACGCCGTTGGGCGGATACAGAACCCGGCTCTTCACGTTGCTCCTCGTTCATTTGGAATCACCGGACTTCTCTCCTCGTGCCTTGATTGGTGTTTTTTCAGATGCAACAGAGCCTGTTGAATCAGTGTGAGCAGACCCCAGGAAGTCGCCACCTTGCCAGCGCCTGCAGGGGCACGCAACCCGACGTTCAATCCAGGGTGTCGAGGTGCGCCCCCTCGGTACTGCGTGGCCGCTCACCGTGCCGACCGCGCAGGCGCCGGATCACCACCGCCTCGGCCAGCAATTGCTGCAGGCCCTGGGCGGCCAGCGGTTGCGCCTGGAGGGGCAGGATGCGCAACCACTCATGGCGCTTCAGCACCGCAAAATACTCTTCCGGAGACAGCAGATCGGCCGCCAGCCGAAATCCCGCATCCAGGTGCCGCATGGCATCGGCGCCACGCACACTGAGTAGCAGCTGGCCGTGCACCAGCTCGATCAGCGCCCGCTCCCGCACCGCTTGCGAGGTCACAAGCAGGCTATCAGCCTCCTGTTCGATGCTGTGCCCGAGACGGAAGCGGGCCATCAGCTGCTGCAGCCGTCCCCCGAAGGCACAGCTCCCGCTCGCATAGGCCTGGCGGATCGTCCGCTGCGCCTGTGCCCGCAATGCCTGCGCCTGTGCCTGCTCCAGTGGTTCGGCATACCAGCCGGCCAGGGACATATCGTCCGCCTGAGCGGGCAGGGTGAAGGGATTGATGATGCAGGCGGCGCTTTGCATGGGTTCGCATATTCTGGAAACGGCTTGCGTTACCTTATCCCATCTCATTCGAGCGGCGGCAAGATCAGGTGATATTTTCGCCATCTCCATCCATCGCTGCCAGGCTGGGCAAAACATGCCCTGCATTTCGGTTCGCGGTACACTGTGGCCATCCGCACACGCGACCCAGGAGTACCGCCTTGTCCACCTTTGATACCAGCCGCGGCCAGTTCCCCTCTGTGCGCATGCGCCGCATGCGCCGCGATATCTTCTCCCGCCGCCTGATGCGGGAATCCCGACTCAGCACCGATGACCTGATCTATCCCATGTTCGTCCTCGAAGGGCAGGGGCAGCGCGAGGCGGTGGCCTCCATGCCCGGCGTGGAGCGGGTCAGCATCGATGAACTGCTGAAGGAGGCCGCCGAGTTGGTGGAATTGGGCGTACCGGCAGTCGCGTTGTTCCCGGTCACGCCTGCGGAAAAGAAAACCGAGGATGCCCGCGAGGCCTTCAATCCAGAGGGCCTGGCGCAGCGCGCGGTGCGCGCCCTGAAGCAGGAGTTTCCCGAACTGGGTGTCATTACCGATGTCGCCCTCGACCCCTTCACCACCCACGGTCAGGACGGACTGATCAATACCACTGGCTATGTCATGAATGACGAAACCGTGGCGGTGCTGGTCAGGCAGGCCCTGTCCCATGCCGATGCGGGCGCCGATGTGGTAGCCCCCTCGGACATGATGGACGGCCGCATCGGCGCCGTGCGCCAGGCCCTGGAGGCGGCGGGTCACCGCAACACCCGTATCCTGGCCTATGCTGCCAAGTATGCCTCCAGTTTCTATGGCCCATTCCGCGATGCGGTGGGCTCAGCCACCAATCTCAGTGGCGGCAACAAGTACAGTTACCAGATGGACCCGGCCAATTCCGACGAGGCCCTGTGGGAAGTGTCGCTGGACCTGGAGGAGGGCGCCGACATGGTGATGGTGAAACCCGGCATGCCTTACCTGGATATCGTGCGCCGCGTGAAGGACGAGTTCGGTGCCCCCACCTTCGTGTACCAGGTCAGTGGTGAGTACGCCATGCTCATGGCCGCCGCCCGCAACGGCTGGCTGGATGAAAAAGCGGTGATCATGGAATCCCTGCTGGCCTTCAAGCGCGCCGGCGCGGATGGCATCCTCACCTACTTCGCCAAAACCGCAGCCCGCTGGCTGCGCGAAGACTGAGAAGGGCATCGCTTCGTATCGCGATTGCATTACAATCCGCACACGACGACCGCATTACAAGGATCTTCCATGGCCCGCACCACCATCACCAGCCTGTTCGGCAGCTCACCGGTCAAACCCCTGCAACAGCACATGGATGCGGTTCAGCGCTGCGTCCATGAGCTGGCCCCTTTCATTGAGTCGGTCCTGAACCAGGACTGGGAAACGGCCCGCCAGCAACAGCTCAAGATCTCCCGTTACGAGCAGGAAGCCGACGACCTGAAACGGGAGTTGCGTATGAACCTGCCGCGTAGCCTGTTCATGCCGGTATCGCGGCGCGATCTGCTGGAAGTGCTGACCATGCAGGACTACATCGCCAACACCGCCAAGGATATCGCCGGCATCATCACCGGCCGGCAGATGGAGATCCCCGAATCGATCGGCAAGGACTTCCTGCACTTCGTCAAACGCAGCATCGATGCCGCCCGCCAGGCCCAGACCGCCATCAATGAACTCGATGAACTGGTGGAAACCGGGTTTCGCGGCAAGGAGGTCAAGCTGGTGGAAGCCATGATCAAGACCCTGGACGAAATCGAGGGCGACACCGATACCATCGAGATACGCATCCGGGCGGAACTGTACCGCATCGAACAGCAGCTGCCGCCGGTGAATGTAATGTTCCTCTACAAGGTAATCGACACCATAGGCGAACTGGCCGACCGCGCCCAACGGGTCGGCAGCCGCCTTGAACTGATGCTGGCGCGCTAGGGAGGTCGTTATGGAATACGGCCTCATCTTCATCATCCTGGCCTGCGCCTTTGGACTATTCATGGCCTGGGGGGTCGGCGCCAACGATGTCGCCAATGCCATGGGTACTTCGGTGGGCTCCGGTGCACTGACCATCCGCCAGGCCGTCGTCATCGCCGCCATCTTTGAATTCGCCGGCGCCTACCTGGCCGGTGGCCAGGTCACCAAGACCATCCGCAAGGGCATGATCGACACCGGACTGGTATCCCAGTCCCCGGAACTGCTCGTATATGGCATGCTCGCGGCCCTGCTGGCTGCCGGGATCTGGCTGCTGGTGGCCTCCCGCCACGGCTGGCCGGTATCCACTACCCACTCCATTGTCGGCGCCATTGTCGGTTTTGCAGCAGTGGGAATCGGCTTTGATGCAGTGAAATGGGACAAGGTCGGCACCATCGCCCTCAGCTGGATCATCTCCCCCGCACTGGCCGGCATCATCGCCTACTGGCTGTTCGTCAGCGTGCAGCGCCTGATTCTGGATACCCCGCATCCCCTGGCCGCCGCCAAGCGTTATGTACCGTTTTATATCTTCCTGGTCGGCTTCATCATCTCGCTGGTGACCCTGTTCAAGGGGCTGAAGCATGTCGGCCTGCATCTGGAAACCTACCAATCCTACCTGCTGGCTGCCGCCATCGGCGTGGTCGCCACCCTGTTCGGCAGCCTCACCATCCGGCGCCTGCGCTTCGATCCCACGGCGGATGCGGACTTCCACTTCACCAACGTCGAACGGGTGTTTGGCGTACTGATGATGGTAACCGCCTGCGCCATGGCCTTCGCCCATGGCTCCAACGACGTGGCCAATGCCGTCGGCCCACTGGCCGCCGTTGTCAGCATCGTCAACAGCGGCGGCATGGTGGCACAGAACAGCCCCATGCCAGCCTGGATCCTGTTGCTGGGCGGGGTAGGGATCGTGGTAGGGCTGATCACCTTCGGCAAACACGTGATTGCCACCATCGGCAGCAACATCACCGAGCTCACCCCCAGCCGTGGCTTCGCCGCCACCCTCGCGGCCGCCACCACGGTGGTGCTGGCCTCCGGCACCGGCCTGCCGGTCTCCACCACCCATACCCTGGTGGGTGGCGTACTCGGGGTCGGCCTGGCGCGCGGCATCGCCGCCCTGGACATGAACGTGGTGCGCACCATCTTCCTGTCCTGGATCGTCACCCTGCCGGCGGGTGCCCTGCTGGCCATCCTGTTCTTCTATATCCTGAAGGCGATCTTTGGATGACCGATCTCTACGCGGTAATGGGTAATCCCATCGCCCACAGCCAGTCCCCACGTATCCACCAGCTCTTCGCAACCCAGACCGGCCAGGACCTGTGCTATGAGGCACGGCTCGTGGCGCCAGGTGGTTTCCCTGCGGCGGTGGCGGCGTTTCTTCGGGAGGAGGGGGGCAAGGGGCTCAATGTGACCGTCCCCTTCAAGCAGGATGCCTGGGCACTGGCCGATGAGCGCAGTGAACGGGCCGCCCGGGCCGGTGCCGTGAATACCCTGGTGGTACGCACAGACGGCAGCCTGTTCGGCGACACCACCGATGGGGTCGGACTGGTACGCGACCTGACCGGCAACCTGCAACTGCCGCTGGAACGAAAGGATATTCTGTTGCTGGGTGCCGGTGGCGCCGTGCGCGGGGTACTGGAACCGCTGCTGGAATTACGACCACAACGACTGGTGATCGCCAACCGTACCGCGTCCAAGGCCATCGAGCTGGCACAGGATTTCAGCCCCCTGGGCAATATCGAGGGTTGCGGCTTTGCGGACCTGGAGGAACAGCGCTTCGATCTGGTGATCAACGGCACGGCCGCCGGCCTGCAGGGCGAGGTACCCGCGATTCCCGATAGTGTGCTGGGTAGCTCCAGCAGTGGCTATGACATGATGTACGGCAAGGAACCTACGGCGTTCGTGCGCTGGTGCCGTGAGCGGGGTGCCGCACTGGCCGCCGATGGTCTCGGCATGCTGGTGGAACAGGCGGCGGAGTCATTCTATCTGTGGCGGGGTGTGCGCCCCGAAACCGGCCCCGTCATCTCCGCCCTACGCGGCACTGGCGGTGCGTAGCAGCTGTTCCTGACTGAACATGCTGCGCCGCTCGTCCCAGCGCCGTTCTTCGCCCTGCCATTCCACGTTGCGCCAATCGAGCCGGCGACGCTCATTACCGGCAACCCGGGTTTCGTACTCCCGCACCACCAGCTTGTGGCCAATACAGGGCTTGCCGTTCAGTTTGGCAATCAGCTTGCGGGCCTGGCGGGCATCATCCACCTGCACCAGGCCGAAGCGCACCAGTTCGCCGTCCCGGGTCTTCTTCTTGATGAGCCGCAGATGGGTCCCGGCAGAGAGCCGGGCGAATTCGCACATGCTCATTTCGGTGGCCTGTGCCGGCAGATTTCCGATGAAAATGACCATGGCGCGATACCTCTGAGGGTGATGTATGCGCCGATTATACAAAAACCGCCCTCCCAACGCCCGCAAAAACACAACTCATTGTTCCAAATAAGTTTGATCATCATCAACTCTTGCCGTGATTTTCCGTGCGGCATGGCGGTCCTTGAGCCGCACATAATGGGATGCGGAATAGGCCAGGTACTGCCGCTCCCGCTCCGTAAGTTCCCGCACCCGGCGTGCCGGCGCGCCCAGCCAGAGATACCCGGCCTCCAGCACCTTGCCCGGCGCCACCAGTGAACCGGCCCCGACCATGGCACCGCTGCATACCCGGGCACCATCCATGACAATGGAACCCATGCCGATCAGGCAACGATCCTCGAGGGTGCAACCATGCAGGATCACCCGGTGTCCCACCGTGACCTCGTTGCCCACGTACAGTCCGAAGCCACCGGGCGCATAGTCACTGTCGTGGGTCACATGCAGCACAGAACCATCCTGGATATTACTGCGGGCGCCGATGCGAATGGTATGGATATCCCCGCGTACCACCGTCATCGGCCACAGGGAACTGTCGGCCCCGATCTCCACGTCCCCGGTCACCAGCGCACTGTCCGCCACGTAGGCGGTCGCGTGGATACGCGGCGCCACCCCTTCGAATCGCTCAATTGTCATCCGCATCCACCCCTCTGCCTGCCACCGCGCCGCCACCGGCGCAGGGATTAATTTACCATAGCCACACAAAGACTTAGGTTATAGTATCTCCGGTCGACTATGTTTTCATGGAGGCATACAAAATGATGGCAACACCGGGGTTCTGACTATGGGCTACAGCGAACTGGCGCTCATTGTTTTTCTGCAACTGCTCATCATCGCCGGTGCCTATATGGTATTCCGCCTGGTGGCAAGGCGGGGCATGCTACCCGACGAGATCATGAGCAGCCTGTCCCACCGGGATCTGGCGGACTACCTGGAGCAGGAAATCAACCGCACCAAGGCCGCCATCACCCACCCACCCAGCGAACTGCCCGAGGCATTGCACCTGCTGCAAACCCGCCTTGGCTATCTGCAGGCCGAGCGCCGCGCACTGAACAGCAGCCGTCGGCAGCCAGGCCAGTTCTGGCACCACCTGGGTTCCGCGCTGGTGCTGCCCAGCCTGCCAGTGACGCCCCCGGCGGACACCTCTCCGGAACACCAGGCAAGGGACATCAGTCTCGATTCGGAAAAACAGATGCTGCGCGACCTGGTGGAAACCTACGAGTCCCGCGTCGATGCCCTGGAGCTGTTCCGCGACCAGTTCTTCGATCTCAAGGAACAGCTGGATAGTATCCAACAGAAACATAAGGACCTGCAGGCGGAACTGGATCGTGTATTACCGAAATCCGAGCGCAGCGAGGAACTGGAACGCATCAACGAGGCATTACAACGGGAAAAGGCGTCCCTGGAGCAAAAACTGGAGCAACTCTCGCGTGAGGAAAAAGATGCTGCTCGCATAATGACCCGCAATCGCAACCCCGATTCCGCCGACCCGATGGTGCGCACTACTCGCATGGGGCTGGAAGCCGCCGCTCTCGACAGCCATGCCGAGGCCCATCAGCAGCAGCTCGCGGAGTTGAAACAGAAAACCCAGCAATCCGACGGCAACGACCTGATCCGCATGGTGCATCAGATCGAGCAGCTGGAACAGAAGCTGCAGCAGATCCGTTCCGAATCACAGAGGCTCAGGGAGGAGAACCAGCAGCTGCAGACGGAACTACGCAACATCATCGGCACCACCAAAACCAAGGATGCCACGCTGCATGATTACCGGGAAACGGTGGATGACCTCAAGGGGTTGGTGGTGGAGCAGAAGGACCGCATCCGCCAAATGAACGAGGAAATGACCAGCCTCGCCACCCAGGCCCAGGAAGCCGGCAAGCTACAGCAGATGATTCAGGAATTCACCAACAAGAATTCCGAGATGCTCATGTGCATCTACACCCTGGAAGACGAAAACGACTTTCTGCGCAAGCAGATCGGCGAGTTGCTCAAGCTGGACAGCAACGCCTCCACCACCGAGATCGAACAGGCCGCCAGCCAACTCGTCAACCACGAGGAGCTCCAGAACCAGGTCATCGAACTGGAAACCGAACTGGAAAAGAGAACCGATTCCTTCGCCAGGCTGCAGAAAAAATTCATGTCCATCGAACAGAAATACCTGGAGCTGTACCAGAAATCACTGGGCTAGCCCGGCGGACCGGAACAGATACAACCCGGTGACACTAGCGCATGGTCACCAGTTCTTCCGCACTGGTAGGATGAATCGCCACGGTGTCGTCCAGATCCTTTTTGGTGGCGCCCATGCGGATGGCCACCGCAAATCCCTGCAGCATTTCATCGGCCCCATCGCCGATGATGTGACAACCCACCAGCTTCTCGTGTGCTCCCACGGTCACCAGCTTCATGGCCGTCTGACGCTTGTGCTCCAGCGGTGCGTAATACATGGGCGTAAAGCGGGTCTGGTAGATCTTCACCGCATCGCCATGAGTGGCACGTGCCTCTCCCTCGGTGAGACCGACGGTGCCAATGGGCGGATGACTGAACACCACGGTGGAGATATGTTCATACACCAGGCGACGCTCCGGCATACCGCCATAGAGGCGATCCCCCAGTCTGCGTCCGGCGGCAATGGCCACCGGCGTCAGCGCCGGCTTGCCGGTTACATCCCCCAGGGCATAGATGCCCGGCACATTGGTATTCTCAAACTCATCGGACGGAATAAACCCATCTCCATCCTGTTCGACGCCTGCTGCCTCCAGATTGAGATCCGCCGTCAGCGGGGTACGACCGATGGCCCATACCAGCTGATCGAAACCCTCCAGCCGCTGGCCATTGGCGCTCTCGATACACAGACTGCCATCCGCCTGTTTGCTGACCGCCGCCACCTGGGTGCCGGCCAGTATGTTGATACCATCGTTGAGCATTTCTTCCATGAGGCTTTCCCGCAGCATGGCATCGAAACTGCGCAGCAGGTGCTCCTTGCGTAGCAGCATGGTGACATCGGACCCCAGGGCATTGAGCACACCGGCCAGCTCCACGGCAATGTAGCCGGCACCGACCACCGCTACCCGTCGAGGCAACGTCTCCAGTGCGAAGAATCCATCGGAGGTGATACCGAGATCGGCGCCGGGGATATCCGGCAGGGTAGGGGTGCCACCTACGGAAATGACAATATGGTCAGCTGTGTACCGCTCGCCATTCACCTCCAGGGTCTTCGCATCGACAAACCGCGCCTGGCCAGGGATCTCATCGATGTCGGAGTCCGCAAGATAGGTGTGATACCAGTCGTTGATGCCATGCACATAACCATCGCGTGCCTGCTTCAGTGTCTCCCAGTCAAATTGCGGCGCATCGAACCGGAAACCGTAGCCGGCGGCATCGCGCAAGGTGTGAGCGATGGAGGCACCGAACCACATCACCTTTTTGGGCACACAGCCCACATTCACGCAGGTACCGCCCAGCGGCCCCTTCTCGATCACGGCGCATTTCGCCCCATGGCGCGCCGCGCGCTCGGCGACCGAAAGACCGCCGCTACCGGCGCCAATGGCGATGAGATCATAATGTCTGGACATGGAAACAGCCTTCTCTTGCAGGAACCTGGGCTGGCATTGTAACCCGCGCCTACCTTCAAGGAGCAACGGCCGGCAAGGTTGCCAGGGAATAACCCCGTAGTTGTCCGGAATAATGGCCTACGGTATTTACGCGGACAGCTTCATCGCTATCATGAGGTCAACGCAATGCACACAAACGAGCACCGCATCATGACCAACCCCTTACTCGACCTGCAGACCCTGCCGCCCTTCAGTCGCATCCAGCCCGAGCACGTGGAGCCGGCCATCGACCGGATCCTGGCCGAGTCCCGGCAGCGCATCGAGCAACTGCTGATCGAAGAGGATCTCTATACCTGGGACAACCTGGTGCGTCCGCTGGAGGATCTGGATGACCGGCTCAACCGCGCCTGGTCACCGGTGAGCCACATGAACTCGGTGGTCAACAGCGATCCACTGCGCGCAGCCTACAATGCCTGTCTGCCCAAACTCAGCGCCTACGGCACGGAACTCGGCCAGCACGAAGGCCTGTTCCGCGCCTACCAACAGATCGCCGAGGGCGACGAATACCGGCGCCTGAACCCGGCCCAGCAACGCATCATCGACAACGCCCTGCGCGACTTCCGCCTGTCCGGCATCGAACTCGCCCCGCCACAGCGGGAACGCTACAAGGCCATCCAGCAGGAACTCTCGTCGCTGCAGGCGAAGTTTTCCGAGAATCTGCTCGATGCCACCAATGCCTGGACCCGCCAGGTGCTGGACGAGACCGAGCTGGCCGGCCTGCCCGAAAGTGCCATGGCCCTGGCCAGGCAGACCGCGCAACAGAAGGAGATGGACGGCTGGGTATTCACGCTGGAATTCCCCTCCTATTACCCGGTACTCACCTACGCGGACAACCGCAACCTGCGTGAGGAGCTCTATACCGCCTATGTCACCCGCGCCTCCGACACGGGTCCGCAAGCCGGGCAATGGGACAACACCCCGCTGATGGAACAGATCCTGGCCCTGCGCCATGAAGCTGCGCAACTGCTGGGCTATACCAACTACGCGGAACGCTCACTGGCTACCAAGATGGCCGAGTCCACCGAACAGGTGCTGGGCTTTCTGCAGGATCTCGCCGAACGTTCCCTGCCCATGGCCAGACAGGATCTCGATGCCGTGCGCGCCTTCGCCCGCGACGAATTCGGCGTGAAGGTGCTGGAGGCCTGGGACATGCCCTATTATTCGGAAAAACTCCGCCAGCAGCGCTACAGCATTTCCCAGGAAGAACTCAAGCCCTACTTCCCCGAGACCCGGGTGATCCCCGGCATGTTCGCCGTGGTGGAACGGCTCTACGGTATTCGCATCCGCGCGCGCCAGGACGTGGACACCTGGCATCCTGCGGTACGCTTTTATGAAATCCATGATGCCAATGGCACGCTGCGCGGCCAGTTCTACCTCGACCTCTATGCCCGCCAGCATAAACGCGGCGGCGCCTGGATGGACGAATGCATTTCGCGCCGGGTACGAGGCGAGCAGGTGCAGACCCCGGTGGCCTACCTGACCTGCAACTTCTCGCCCCCCATCGGCGATCAGCCCGCGCTGCTCACCCATGACGAGGTCACTACCCTGTTCCACGAATTCGGTCACGGGCTGCATCACATGCTGACCCGGATCGACTACTCGCCCGTGTCCGGCATCAGCGGCGTGCCCTGGGATGCCGTGGAACTGCCCAGCCAGTTCATGGAGAACTGGTGCTGGGAGCGGGATGCCCTGGATCTTATCGCCGGGCATTTCGAAACCGGTGCGAAACTCCCGGACGAACTCTTCGAGCGCATGCAGGCGGCGCGTAATTTCCAGTCTGCCATGCAGATGGTGCGACAACTGGAATTCGCCATTTTCGATTTCCGCATCCACAAGGAATTCGATCCGCAACAGGGCGGACGCATCTATGACATTCTCGACCAGGTACGGCAACAGGTAGCGGTGCTGCAGCCGCCATCCTTCAATCGTTTCCCACATAGCTTTTCGCACATCTTCGCCGGCGGCTATGCGGCAGGCTATTACAGCTACAAATGGGCGGAGGTGCTGAGTGCCGATGCCTTCTCGGCCTTCGAGGAAAACGGCATCTTCGACCGCGAAACCGGTCTGCGTTTTCTAACCAGCGTACTGGAGCAGGGTGGTTCCCGCGAACCGATGGAACTGTTCGTGGAATTCCGCGGCCGCGAACCGAGCATCGATGCGCTGTTGCGGCACAGCGGGCTGGCGGCCTGACGGGGATCGGGGATCGCACCTACCAAGATGGCAAGCCCGGACCATGCGCTGAGGGACAAGCCCGCTGCTTTTCCTTACAATGGCCCGATTATCAGGACCCCGGACCCGCCATGCAATACCGTGACCTGCGCGACTTCATCGCCCAGCTTGAAGCCAGCGGCCAGCTGAAACGCATCCGCACCGAGGTGGATCCGTACCTGGAAATGACCGAGATCTGCGACCGCACCCTGCGGGCCGGTGGCCCCGCGCTGCTGTTCGAGAACCCGAAGGGACATTCGATACCGGTGCTGGGCAACCTGTTCGGCACCCCGCAGCGTGTCGCCATGGGCATGGGTGAGGACCAGGTCACCGCGCTGCGCGAGGTGGGCAAGCTGCTCGCCTTTCTCAAGGAACCGGAACCACCGCAGGGGTTCCGCGATGCACTCGCCAAGCTGCCCAAATACAAAAAGGTGCTCGATATGGCGCCCAGGGTGGTCAAGAAGGCCGCCTGCCAGGAAGTGGTGCTGGAAGGCGATGCGGTGGATCTGTCCCGGCTACCGATCCAGACCTGCTGGCCGGGGGATGCCGGGCCGCTCATCACCTGGGCGCTGGTGGTTACGAAAGGCCCTTTCAAGGAACGGCAGAACCTGGGCATCTACCGCCAGCAGGTGATCGGCAGGAACCAGGTCATCATGCGCTGGCTGGCCCATCGCGGCGGCGCGCTGGATTACCGCGACTGGCAGGAGGCACATCCCGGTGAACGCTTTCCCGTCGCCGTGGCGCTGGGTGCCGATCCCGCCACCATCCTGGGTGCCGTAACCCCGGTTCCCGACGCCCTGTCCGAATACGCCTTCGCCGGACTACTGCGCGGCTCCAGGACCGAACTGGTGAAGTGCATCGGCAGCGACCTGCAGGTGCCGGCCAGTGCCGAGTTCGTGCTGGAGGGTTACCTGGAACCCGGCCTTGAGGCCGATGAAGGTCCGTTCGGGGATCACACCGGCTATTACAATGAAGTGGACCGCTTTCCCGTGTTCACCATCGAGCGCATCACCCACCGCAAGGACCCCATCTACCACAGCACCTACACCGGCCGGCCACCCGATGAACCGGCCATTCTCGGCGTGGCCCTGAACGAGGTGTTCGTGCCGATCCTGCAGAAGCAGTTTCCCGAGATCACCGACTTCTACCTGCCGCCGGAGGGCTGTTCCTACCGTATGGCCGTGGTGTCGATGAAGAAACAGTATCCCGGCCACGCCAAGCGGGTGATGTTCGGGGTCTGGTCCTTCCTGCGCCAGTTCATGTACACCAAGTTTGTGATCGTCACCGACCATGATGTGAATGTGCGCGACTGGAACGATGTGATCTGGGCCATGACCACGCGTATGGACCCGGTGCGCGATACCACGCTGGTGGAAAATACCCCCATCGACTATCTCGACTTCGCCTCCCCCGTATCGGGGTTGGGCGGCAAGATCGGCTTCGATGCCACCAACAAGATGCCCGGTGAGACGGATCGGGAATGGGGCCGGCCGATTACGATGGATCCGGCGGTGAAACAGCGTATCGATGCACTGTGGGACGAACTGGGGATCGACTAGTCTCCGCCCGCATCGCTCCATCAGTCCTTGCAGGTCAGCATTCATCCGGGCTTGCGCAGCCAGATCATTCCCGTCTGGCCCGGCAGTTCCTGGATTCCAGCCTGCGCCGGAATGACGATACCCGGCTTCCGGACTCAGTGCTCGAAGCAACTGTCGAGCCCGGCATCGAGTTCCGGGTAGCGCAGCCTGACCCCCAGCTCCCGAAGCATCTTCCCATTGTCCAGGCGTTTGGATTCCTGCATGTAACCAAGCATCCCCGGTGTGAGTTGCTGCTCCGCCTCACTGCGATCCACGGTGGGCGGGCGCGGCAGACCGGCCCGGTCGGCGATGCGATTGAAGTAGTCCACCATGTTGGAGGGATGACCGTCGCTGACGTTGTAGACCGCGCCCGGGGTGCCGCGCGCCATGGCCGCCATGCAGATGGTCGCCAGGTCGGCGGCATGGATGCGGTTGGTATACGGGCACTGGTCCTCGCGCAGCAGCGGCAGGCCCTTCTGCAGCCGTTCCAGCGGCAGCCGGCCGGGGCCGTAAATGCCGGGCACGCGCAGGATCACCACCGGCACCCCGGTGCGCGTACTCCAGCGCTGCAGCTGCCGTTCCGCATCCAGGCGGCGCCGGCCGCGGGCGGTGTCGGGCGCGAGCGGGGCGGACTCATCGATCCAGGCGCCGCCGCAGTCACCGTATACGGCGCTGGTGCTGATATAGACCACCCGGTGCGGCAGCCCCTGCCGCTCCAGAGCCGCCAGGACGGCCGCCATGCGGGTATCGACCTCCCCCTGCGGGGGTGGAGGCGCGAAATAATACAGGTTGGTGCCGGCCGCCGGCAGGGCAGGCAGGGCCTGATCGAGGTCCGCCCGCAGCGCCTGAACCCCCTGCGCCTGCAACCGCACAGCGCTTGCTTCGGAGCGCACCAGCCCGGTCGTCGCCGCACCGGATTGCAGGCAGCTCTGCGCCACCCGTCGGCCGATATCCCCGCATCCCACGATTAGCACAGCGTTCACCTGTTTATCTCCTCGCACAAATCAGCGAAAATCAACGTCTTTTTACCAGATCCAGGATTCAATCCATGCCCTGTCGGGTGACCATCCAGCCCAGCGGGCATGAGTTTACCGTGGAAAGCGGGGAAACCCTATTGGATGCCGCGCTGCGGCAGGGCTTCGCTTTTCCCTATGGCTGCCGCAACGGTACCTGCGGTTCCTGCCAGGGCCGGGTACTCAGCGGAACGTTCGACTATGCCTATGGAGAACGCCCGCCCGGCCTGGAGGAAACCGCCGCCGCCTGCGGCCATGCCCTGTTCTGCCAGGCGATCCCCGGCAGTGATATGACCATCGAGGTACGCGAGATCAATACCGTCAACGATATCCAGGTGAAGATACTGCCCTGCCGCGCGGAAAGCCTGCTCCAGGCTGCCCACGACGTCATGGTGATCCGGCTGCGCCTGCCGGCCACCGAGCGACTGCAGTTTCTCGCCGGGCAGTACCTCGACATCCTGCTCAAGGATGGCCGCCGCCGCGCCTTCTCCATCGCCAATGCGCCCCACGAAGACGCGTTCATCGAGTTGCACATCCGCCACGTGGAGGGCGGCACCTTCACCGATCACGTGTTTGCCGACATGAAGACCAAGGCCATGCTGCGTATCGAGGGTCCCTTCGGCAATTTCGTGCTGCGCGAGGAATCCGACCGGCCCATTCTGTTGATCGGGGGTGGCACCGGCTTTGCCCCGCTGAAAGGTATGATCGAACACGCCCTGCACATCGGCGTCCAGCGGCCTATTCACCTGTTCTGGGGGGTTCGGGCGCTGCGTGATCTGTACATGGATGAGCTGCCACGCCGTTGGGCCGCAGAGCATCCGCATTTCCACTACACCCCGGTGCTGTCGGAACCGCTCCCGGGTGACGACTGGGCCGGGGAAAGCGGCACTGTGGTCGAGGCCGTATTGCGCCAGTTCCCCGACCTCAGCGGCTTTGATGCCTATATGGCCGGCCCCCCCGCCATGTGCACCGCTGCCCGCGATGCCTTCCTGCACCACGGCCTGACCGAGGATCACATGTTCTCGGATGCCTTCGAGTATGCCGCGGACAGCCAAGAGAAGGCCTCAAATTCAGATTGAGCCATTAATTTATAGAAGGCTCTAATAATATTGAATTTAATAATTATAGGCTTTAAATCAATATATTTGTAATATACTGATTTAAAATGTAATTATCGTCGAATCGATTCACCCTACAGGTATTTTTTCATACTGCCGGTGTAGATTCACCGTCGGGCAAAGGGGGGCGAGGCGGTTGTGCCGCATCCCGCTCCAGGCTGCGGGACGCCGGACTGGCCAGCACATCGGTGCCTCGCTTGCCGCGGGTCGGCACCCCCACCGCCAGCGCCATGCCCTGCCGGAAACAGTTCATGGCCTTGTCCGGCTCCCCGAGCTGTTCCAGCAGGGCACCCAGTGCCTGGTAGGTCTCCACCGTGGGGGCCATCTGGACACTGGCCTCCAGGTAGGCGCGGGCCTTGCCCCAGAGCTGATTCGCCAGGCACAGACGGCCCAGGGTCAGCAGCAGCACCGGGTCCTTTTCGTGATCCCGCAGCCAGGCCTCCGCCTCGTCCAGCCGGCGTTTGCTTTCCCCCCCTTGCAGCTGTCCATAGAGATAGACGAGCCGCTGACTCCAGCCATGCCGCAGTGCACTGCGCAACAGGCCTTCCACTTCTTCCGTCTCCCCCTGCCGCATAAGCTCGGTGACATAAATGAGCAGTAACTGTTCATCCCGGGCCAGTTCCTTCGGCAGCCAGCTCCAGGCCTCTCGTAACGCCGCCTGGTCGGCATTGCGTACGGCCTGCTCCAGCAGGGCCTGGTGGATCTCCAGGCTCAGGTGGCCATATTCCGACTCGCTGACCACCTTGCGACGGCGCAGCTCCGGCAACAGGTTACGCAGGCTCTGCCAGTCATTGAGACGCAGGTAGAGCTTCATGAGCATTTTCAGCACATAGCCATGGCGCGGCGCGATTTCGCGCAGATGGCGCAGGGTGGCCAGGGCCTGCTCCATCTGGCCGTGGGCGATCTGCAACTCGGCCTGGCTCAGGCCCACCGCCACATCGGCCTCGGGCATACTGCCATGGGCCAGGCGCAGGTAGTGGTCGCGGCGATCATGGGCCCCCTGCTGCTGCGCGGCGCGGGCGGCGGCCAGGTAGGTGATGAGGGCGTTGTCGCTGGTGGTCGCATGGCGCACCAGGCGCTTCTCCGCTGTCGCCCAGTTTCCCTCGGCGAGTTCGATCAGCCCCTTGTTCAGAGCGTTGCGGGCCCGGCGTTCCTTACGGCGGCGTTCCCAGTACAGCATCTGGCGCGGCATCCGCCGCAGCCCGGCGAGCAGCCGAATCGCCACGTACAGGCCCACCAGGGCGATTGCCAGCACCAGCAGGGTGGTTTCCACGCTCCAGTCCCCGTAGCCGATAAGCACGTAGCCGGGATCGGGCAACGCCAGTAGCGCCACCGCCACGGCCACCAGCAGGGCCAGCAGGCCATAGATCAGCGCCTTCATGGCTGTGCGCCTTCCACGGCCTGCGGTTCGGCGACCGCAGCCGGCTCGGCCGCATCCGGGGTGGCCTGCGGTGCCGGTTCACTGGCCGGGGTGGCCTCCTCGGCGGAAACCTCCTCGACCGGTGCCCCTTCGCCGGTGGCTTTCGACGACCCGCTCACGGCCATCTGCTGCCGCAACAGCCGCAAGGACTCGGAGACATCCGGCAACGATGGCCGGATGTCTTTCTGCGCCAGGTGGAACAGTTCGTTACTCAGGCTGGCCGTGGCCGGGTGATCCTGGTCGAAATAGGTCTGCAGCCATTGCTGGGCCGTGGCCAGTGAGGTGCGGTAATTGCCCGGGTCGGACTGCAGCAGTGCCAGGCGTGCCGATTCCAGCACCAGATGCAGGTTCTGGTACAGGAAGTACTGCTGATCCGGCGGCAGCATGGGCGTGGCGGGCTGGTTATGGGTGCGAATGGCCAGCAGGCGGCGAATCGCCTGCCAGATGACAGCCGGCACCTCGCGCCAGTCACTGGCGGCCAGGGTTTGCTGTACATCCCCGTGCTGATCCTGGGCCGGGGTGTAGCGGGCACCCGCCACCTGCAGCCCGTCGACCCGCTCTTCCAGGCTGGCCAGCGCCAGCGCCAGGCCGCTGATATCGACTCGCGGCGCGGCCTTGAGCTGGGCGATTTCCTGCGCCAGGGCCTGGCGCACCGGCAGGTAGCCGGGATCGGAAAGCGCCCGCAGCCGGTCATCGGCGGCCACCAGTGCGGCCAGCGCGGTATCGGCGTCGCGCTGCAGCTGCAACCGCTGGTTGGCGATGCGCAGCAGGTATTCCACCTCGGAGAGCAGCCAGCCATCCTGACTGCGCCCCATCTGGGCCCGCATCAGGGCAACGGTTCGCTCGACATCCTGCTGGGCTTCCTCCAGCTTCGCCGACACGTCACGCTGGTCGCGAGCGGCCGCATCAAGACTGCGTTCCACCTCCATCTGCATGCTGTCGATGCGACGCGCGGTATCCTGCAGGCGGCTTTCCAGACCGCTGCTGCGGGTCTGTGCCTGCTGCACATCCTGCTGGCGTCCGGCTACCACACGATCCACCTCGCGCCAGGTGAAAAAGGCGGTCACGGCAACGCCGATGCCGACAATGATGGCCACCACGGCCAGCCCCAGCGCCAGGCGCCCGGAGCGCCCATCGGGGCCGGCCACAGCGGGTGCCACCGGGTGCCCGTCTCCGGGCTCGGCGCGATTCGGGCGAGGGCGGTGCGGCTTGCCCGGGGCAGGTTTGGCGGCCACATCCTTCGGTGCGGGGGCCGCGGGCGGGGTTTTGTTGTCGGTTTCCTGCTCACTCATGCCTTGCTTCCTTCTGGACCCGCGCGCGGGCACCGCCTTTGTCTATCCGGAATGGAGCCACGCTACGATATTCAATGATCCTGCTGTCGCTACTGCCGCAGCGCCATCAGCATCCCGGCGTCGGTGGCGTCGGCCGCGACCGTGATGGCGCCATGGCAATCCAGCTCCTGTGCCACCGCACGAACCCGCTCGCTGGCTACGACCAGGGGGGTCGCCCGCAGCAGGTCTTCCCCGGCCGGCCCCAGCAATGTAAACAGGTTACGCAAACTTTCCACGCTGGTCACGGTTACCACATCGACACCGCCCTTCTGCCAGCGGCGTAGCAGCAATGCAGCATCGCTGTCCGGACATACCCGCCGATAGACCTCGGCATAGGTCACTTCCGCGCCACGGGCACGCAGGGCCTCCGCCAGGGTTTCTCGACCACCGTTGCCGCGCACGATCAGCACGCGCCGGTGACGCATGTCCTGCAGGGCCGGTAACGCCAGCAGGGCCTCGCTGTTGTGGCCCGTTTCCGGCACCAGCGTCACCGACAGGCCTTCTTCCACGAGGGCCGCCGCGGTGCGGCTGCCAACGGCGGCAATAGCCGTCGATGTCGGCCAGTCACCAGGCCCCGGGAGCCATTCCAGGCCATATTGTACGGCGTTGACGCTGATAAAGATGAGCAGATCAAATTGATCGAGCCGTTCGGCAACGGCCGCGACCGCAGCGGGATCGGCGGCCGGTGCGATCGCCAGCACCGGGAAGCGGACCGCCTCAGCGCCGGCCTGCGCCAGCAGGGTACAAAAGGGTTCCGCCTGGTGCGCCGGCCGGGTTACCAGCACCCGCAGCCCTTCCAGGGATGCCGCCACCTTTGTAGTCATACTCTGCATCCGTCCCGATGATGACCCGCGCCGAGCCGCGCAGCCTGCCGGTGTTCAGGTGCCGGCGTACACGGCCTCCAGGATTTCCCGGGCACCTCGCGACAGCAGGTCGTCGCCCAGCACCTGCCCCAGCTCCTCGGCGTCCTCGGGGCGGCCGCTGATGACGCCCTGGACCATCTCCGAGCCGTCGGGGCGGCCGACGATGGCGCGCAGCACGATCACGCCATGATCGAAATCGGCATAGCCACCGATCGGCACCTGGCAACCGCCCTGCAGACGTTCGTTGAGCGCCCGCTCGGCCTGCACGCGGGTGAAGGTCTTGTGATCATGCAGCGGCTGGATGAGGTTCTGCACCCGCACATCGTTGCTGCGGCATTCAATCCCGATGGCGCCCTGGCCGATGGCGGGCACGAAATTCTCCGGCAGCAGGGCGTCGGCGATCCGCTCTGCCATCTGCAGGCGCTTGAGACCGGCACAGGCAAGCAGGATGGCGTCGTATTCACCGTTGTCGAGCTTTTGCAGGCGGGTGTTCACATTGCCACGCAGGTCGATGATCTCCAGGTCCGGGCGCAACACCCGCAGCTGACACTGGCGCCGCAGGCTGGAGGAGCCCACCCGGGCACCGTCCGGCAGGTCGGCCAGGGTCTTGTAGCGATTGGATACGAAGGCATCACGGGGGTCCTCGCGGCTGAGGATCGCGCCCAGGCCCAGGCCCTCCGGCAGTTCCACCGGCACATCTTTCATGGAATGAACCGCGATGTCCGCCCGTCCCTCCAGCATGCCCTGTTCGAGTTCCTTGACGAACAGCCCCTTGCCACCCACCTTGGCCAGCGGGGTATCGAGGATCACATCACCCTGGGTGGTCATGGTGACCAGCTCCACCTCCAGCCCGGGATGGTGGGCCAGCAGGCCGGCGCGCACGTGCTCCGCCTGCCAGAGGGCAAGGGGACTCTTTCGTGTGGCAATACGAAGGATGTTGTCAGACATAATGATCGGGTACTGTTTCAGCGTGGCCGTGCCCAAAAGCCGCTGCAGCGGCACGGTTTTATAACGGATTGAATTGAGCGGTAGGAGCATAACGAGTCGTGAAGAGAACTGGCAAGTGGAATCTGGCCTTTCCGGCCCTGGTATTGACCCTGATCAGCGGCGCCCTGTGGGCCAGCGCTGCCATCCAGGTCCCCCTCGGCAAGCAGTTGCAGCAAGATGCGCGCAGCTCCGCCCACAGCGATCGCCCCATCATGCTGGTGTTCGCGGCGCGCTACTGCCACTACTGCGAACTGCTGGAAGAGGAGATCCTGCGCCCCATGCTCCTGAGTGGTGATTACGAACAGCAGGTCATCATGCGCAAGCTGTTGGTGGACAGCGATCTGCCCATCGAGGACTTCGACGGCCACCAGCGGAAACCCGCCGAGCTGTCCCGCCGCTACGGGATCAAGGTGACCCCCACGGTGCTGTTCGTGGACGCAGCGGGCAACGAACTGGCAGAACGCATGGTGGGCATCAATACCGTCGAGATGTACGGTGGTTACCTGGATGCCGCCATCGAGGAGGCGCGGGGGAAGCTCGTGAACCGGAAACGAGCCCAGACGACGGTGGTGCAGCCCTTATAGCGGTGAATTCATCGGTGGGGTATGTCTCGCGACCCTGCCGATGATCTGCATTGCGGCTAGATCATATTGATTCCGCCCTTTGCCGGGTGCCGTGTTTCTGTAGATGCAAATTTATTCGGAGGCATTTCGTCTGATTTGGCAATATGGATAAATTCGCACCTACAGGTGGCAACCGCAGTATTTATAGCAAGATCGCAATATCCGGATGGCACCCGAGCCCCGTTGGTGCAGCCGAGCATCGCAGGAAAAATCGGGTCAAGCGCGCAACTGTCTGAGCCGCGCAGCGGCGAGTTTTGCGCGCGCCGATTTTTCCGAGAAGCGCAGGGTACCCGCGTAGCGGGCAAGCCGCCGGGTGGCCTTCTCTTTGGTTACTTTCTCTTGGCCAGGCAAGAGAAAGTAACCCGCCCGGGAAGGGCGGAAGGAAACCCATGGAGCGGCAGGCAAATTAAAAAACGCCGCCCGAAGGCAAATTCGGGCCTACGGGCCACCCGGGAAGGGCGGAAACAGCGTGATAGAGTAGCCATCGAAATAACGGCAAGGCGCGAACCCCACCCTACACCTGCCGCAGCCAGCGCCGCAGGTCCGGCGCATGGCGGCGGCTCACCTCCAGCCGTTCCTCCACCCCGTCCAGCACCACCAGACAGCGACCCTCGGCATCCTTTTCCAGGCCCTTTACATAGGCCCGCGCCACCAGGGCATTGCGGTGGATGCGCAGAAACCGCTCACCGAATTCCTGCTCCAGGGCCTTAAGCGGCTCCTCGATCAGCAATGACTGCTCCGCATCCCGCACCGTGACGTACTTGTTGTCGGCCTGGAAATAACGGATGTCCTCCAGGGGCATGACCTGCAGCGCACCGCGCACCCGGGCACAGATATGGGTACGGGCCGAAGCCTCCTGCTCCACCTCCCCAAGTTGGGCACGGGTCAGGCGGCGCGCCTTTTCCACCGCCTTTTCCACCCGCTCACGGCGCACCGGCTTGAGCAGGTAGTCCACCGCGTGGGCCTCAAACGCCTCCAGGGCATGTTCTTCATAGGCCGTGGTGAACACCACCGCCGGTGGCGATTCCAGCGCCGCCAGGTGCCGCGCCGCTTCCATACCGTCCATCACCGGCATACGGATATCGAGAAACACCAGGTCCGGCTGCCGGGTTGCGCACTCCAGCAGGGCATCACGGCCGTTGGCGGCCTCACCACACACCTCCAGGCCATCCAGTTCCTCGACGATGCGGCGCAGGCGCTCCCGGGCCAGGGCCTCGTCATCGACGATCAGGCATTTCACGGGGCCACCTCGCGTGGGAACCGTAGCTCCACTTCATAGCGCTGATCGCGTTGTTCCGCATTGAGGCTGGCCTCGTGGCCATAGGCCAGCGCCAGACGCTGGCGGATATTGTCCTGGGCAATGCGGTTTCCCTCGTGGCGCCCGGCGGGTAACCGCCCGGGCGTGGGATTACTGACCCGGACCACCACCTCGCGCTCGTCGGAGCGTGCCCAGACCCGGATCACGCCACCCTCGGCCAAAGGTTCGATGCCGTGATAGATGGCATTTTCCACCAGCGGTTGCAGCATCAGCGAGGGCACCAGCAGATCGTCGGGCAGATTGATCAGCTCCCAGTCGACTTCCAGCCGGTCACCAAGCCGCAGGCTCTCCAGTTGCACATACTGCCGGGTGATGGCGACTTCATCGGCCAGACGGACCCGGTCGCGGGCATCCGCCAGGGTGACACGGAACAGATCGGCAAGATCCTGTACAGCCTCCTCGGCCACGGCGGGCTGGCTGCGAGTCAGGGCAGCGATGGTATTGAGGCTGTTGAACAGAAAATGGGGACGGATACGGGCCTGCAGGGCCTGCAGACGGGCCAGCGCCTCGGCCTGCACCTGGCACCGCCACTGATGCTGGACGAACAGGTAGCGCAGCACCAGGGCATGGATGATGGCGCCAATGGCCAGGTTACGGAGCAGGAATTCGGTATGGCCCAGGTCACCGATCTCCGCCAGCATGCCCTGCTGACTCAGGGCGCGGAAGGCCAGCTCACTCAATGCCAGGGTCACCAGCAGCAACAGCAAATAGCCAAGCACGGCTGCCGCGATATTGCCAAGGCGGGACAAGCCCTGCCGCAGACCACACAACAGGGCGGCACTGGTCAGGGCTACCCACTGGATGAACAGCGACATCAGTCCGAGGCGGTTCCAGAAATCGGTACGGGGCGCATCGGCCAGTGCCAGGATAAAGGCCAGCAGTTCGGCAATGATCACCACGCCGAACACCAGGCGGATATTGCAGAAATCCGGCAGGAACAACGCATCGTCCCTGGGGCGGGGCAGGGCATGGCGCCCGGTTTTGTTATTCATGGCGCGAGTTTCGAACGGAAACGGGCGGCACGCAAGCCTTGCTCCGGGCAATGCGATCTTGCATCTGTCACCGAAATGGATCGCACCACAGGTGATCGCGTAATGGGCGACGGTATTTGGTTTATACTGGCGGCCCAATTTTCTCACCGGATCAGCCGTCAACATGAGTCAGCACAACAGCGACAAGCCCTGGGGCGGGCGCTTCACCGAATCCACCGATGCCTTCGTGGAGGCCTTCACCGCCTCGGTCACCTTTGACCAGCGCCTGTACCGCTACGACATCGCCGGCTCCATGGCCCACGCACGCATGCTGGCCCGGGCGGGCATCCTCAGCGATACGGAACGGGATCAGATCCTGGCGGGCCTGGAGAATATCCAGGGCGAGATCGAACGCGGTGAATTCGAGTGGTCGGTGGCGTTGGAAGACGTGCACATGAACATCGAGGCACGGCTGACCGCGGCCATCGGCGAGGCCGGCAAGAAACTGCATACCGGCCGTTCCCGCAACGACCAGGTGGCCACCGACATCCGCCTCTACCTGCGTGACGAAATCGATGCCGTCCGTGCGGAGCTGCTGCGCCTGCAACAGGGGTTGGTGGATCTCGCCGAACGCGAGGCCGACACCATCCTGCCCGGCTTCACCCACCTGCAGGTGGCCATGCCGGTGACCTTCGGCCATCACATGCTGGCCTGGTTCGAGATGCTGGAACGGGACCGTCAGCGCCTGGCCGATTGCCGCAAGCGGGTCAACATCATGCCACTGGGCGCCGCCGCGCTGGCCGGCACCAGCTACCCCATCGACCGCGCCTACACCGCCGAACTGCTGGGTTTCGATGCGCCGGCCGAGAACTCCCTCGATGCCGTCAGCGACCGTGACTTCATCATCGAGTTCAACGCCTGCGCGGCGCTGATCATGACCCACCTGTCGCGCTTCTCCGAGGAACTGATCCTGTGGTCCTCGGCACAGTTCGATTTCATCGACCTGCCCGATCGCTTCTGCACCGGCTCCAGCATCATGCCGCAGAAGAAAAATCCGGATGTGCCCGAGCTGGTGCGCGGCAAGACCGGCCGTGTGTATGGCCATCTCATCGGCCTGCTCACCCTGATGAAGGGCCAGCCGCTGGCCTACAACAAGGACAACCAGGAAGACAAGGAGCCACTGTTCGATACCGTCGACACCCTCATGGGATCGCTGCGCGTGTTCGCCGACATGATGCCGGCACTACAGGTCAAGGCCGAACACATGCTCACGGCGGCGCGCAGCGGCTTCTCCACCGCCACCGACCTGGCCGACTATCTGGTGGGCAGGGGGCTGGCCTTCCGCGATGCCCACGAGGTAGTGGGCAAGGCCGTGCGTTACGGCATCGAGCAGGGCCGGGATCTGGCGGAGATGTCGCTGGAGGAATTGCAGCAGTTCTCGACCATCATCCATGAGGATGTGTTCGCGGTGCTGACCCTGGAGGGTTCGGTGGCCGCGCGCGATCACATTGGCGGTACAGCACCGGCTCAGGTGCGGGCGGCCATTGCGCGGGCACGGCAGAGGCTGTCCGTCTGAGTGTATCCGGATTCATTCGAACCCGCGGGCCGGCATCAGCCCGCGGCGAGGTGGGACGGCGCCCTCCCGGTTGATGCCGGGGCCTGATCGATACCGGGCTTGGGCTTGCCAAGGTAGTAACCCTGCACATAATCCACGCCCAACCGGCCCACCAGATCGAAGACCTGTTCGTTCTCCACAAACTCGGCAACGGTCTTGATCCCCATGCCGCGAGCCACATCCACCAGTGCCTTCACGAACAGCTGGTCGGCATTGTTCTGATGGATCTCGCGAATGAAACTGCCGTCGATCTTGAGGGTGTCCACCCGCAGGTGCTTCAGGTAGGAAAAGGACGAGAACCCCACACCGAAATCATCCAGTGATATCTGGCAGCCCAGCTGGCGGATCTTGGCGATGAATTCCATGGCATCGTTGAGCTTCTCGCAGGCGGCTGTTTCCGTGACCTCAAAGGTGAAACGTTCCGGCGACACACCGGATTCACGGATTTCACGCTGAATCAGCTGCAACATCTCCTCGTTACCCACCGACATTCCGGACAGGTTGATGGAAAAACCGACTCCCGGATTCACATTGCGATGCTCGGCCAGGTAGCGGATCGCCTTGGTGACGATGATGCGATCCACCTGGTGAATCAGGCCAAACTGTTCCGCCGTGGGAATGAACTTGCCGGGCGGGAACAACGTGCCCCCCGGCTCGCGCATACGCACCAGCACTTCATAGTGATGCACCCGGTGGGTGCTGACGCTGACAATCGGCTGGAAGGCCAGCACGAACAAATCATGCTCGATGGCATCCACCAGACGGTCTTTCCAGGCCAGCTGGGAATTCATACGTTCCTGGGCCATAGCCGCCTCATCAAACAGCAGGGCGCGATTGCGCCCCGCGTCCTTGGCCGCATACATGGCGGTATCCGCCTTGGCGAGGAGTTCCACCGGCGCGATCCCATGCTGCGGGAACAGGGCGATGCCGATACTGGCCGACAGGTTGACGGTACGGCCGGCCAGCTGTGGCTTGAGCTCCTTGATGCGATCCAGCAACACCTGCGCCTTTTCCAGCGCCTGTCCCTCACTCATGGCCGGAAATGCCAGCGCGAATTCATCGCCACTCAGGCGCGCCAGCAGGTCTTCGTTGCGGGACAGGCGCTTCAGCAGCCCTGCCACCTGGACAATGATTTCATCGCCGGCGGAATGCCCCGAGGTGTCGTTGATCAGTTTGAGGTGATCGAGATCGATGAGTACCAGCGCACCGGCCTGCTCACTGCGCTCCATACGCCGGATTTCGTGTTCCAGATCCTTGAGAAAACGACTGCGATTACTGAGCCCGGTGAGATGATCCTGATTGGCGAGCACCATCATGTGCTGCTCATCCTGCTTGGATTTGGTAATGTCACGCGCGGTGCCGCGAAAACCCTTGTGTTGCTTGCCCTCGCGAACCGCCATGCCGTTCAGGCGCAGGCAGTGACGATCCCCCTCACTGTCCGTTACCCAACACTCCACATCCTTGAAATTAAACATATCATGATGTCCCGAGCGCAGCAGCGACATCACTTCGGTCAGGTTATTATCCGGAAACACATCGGCAAAGGTGCGACCCAGCAGCTGCTCGGCACCGATACCCAGGTTATCGCGTACCGTTTCGGATACAAAGGTGAAATGACTGTTACGGTCGGTTTCCCACAACCAGTCCGATGAACTGCCGGCAAAATCATGGAACCGTTTGCGGCTGCGCTCCACCTCCGCGCGCGAGGTCACCAGACTGGCCATCATGCCCTTGAAGGAGGTGGCCAGCTCACCCAGCTCATCGTTGCGCTGGATATTGAGCTTGTAGTTGAGGTTGCCCTCGGCGATGGCGCGGGTCGCCTTTACCAGTGACTTGATCGGCTTGGTCAGGGTGCGGCGGCTGACACCGACTCCCAGTATGGCTGCCAACAACAGAATCAGGATCGACGCAAAGGTGGCATCGCGCCCCAGCTTCCAGTAGGGCCCCCAATAGCTGGCCAACGGCCGGGCGAGCAGCAGCTGTGCTGCCAGCTCACGATCACCCGCCGTGGCAAGGATGCGATGCATACGGCCGACATAGTCCTCTCCCCCTACCTGGAATTCCAGGACAGGGGATTTCCCCATCGGGTTGTCGGGGATGCGGCGCGCGATATCCACCAGGCCCGGCAAGGTCGAACCCAGCACCACGTTGTCGCGAAACACCACGACATCGGCCTGCACCAGCGGCTTGATACGCTCCACATCGGACTGACCAAACTCCTCTCCGGCCACCATGACCCCGATGCGCCCGCCGAGCGGATTCTCAATGGGCAGTGCCACCAGGCGCAGCAGGCTGTCATAGACCATGGCATTGCCAAAGGCCACCTCAGCGCCTTCCGTGAGATTGTGCACCAGATCCAGCAATACCCTGGAGGACAGCACCTGCGGCGAGGTAAAGTGCGGCTTGCTGCCTTCGCCAACCACACCATTGGGTCCGCTGTCGAGATAGATCGCAACCATGTCCACACCCGGGCGACCGTACAGATCCTCCAGCATACTGCGTACCGTCGGCACATCGCCGGTAAGGGATGCCGCGATAAGACTCGGTTCGCCGCGAATCCCTCGCGCCGTGGTCAACAGCCGGTTAAAGGCACTCTTTTCGGCTTCGATGAAGACCTCGTGGGCGCGCGCAAGGTCATGGGCGGTTTCCTCGTGCACATGGTCATCGAGCAGGAAATAACCCAGAATACTCACACTGCCCAGCACCGCCATCACCAGCAGTGTCACGAAAAGAGTGTTCTTGGCTTCTATATTCATTCGCTTCCCTCAATCCTTGGGGAACAGCTCTTCGACATGCCCCTGCACGGGCAAACCCTGGCGCGGTGATCCGGAACCACCTTCCTTGGTGAAGAGGTCGATACGCAATGGCGGCGGCGCCGTCAATGCCTCGGTGTTGATAATACGCGTTTCCGCCCCCAGCGCCGCCACCCTTACCTGCCATTTTCCCGTGGCCAGATGGTCAAACCGAAACGGCTGGCCGGGCCCGACCATCTGGATCAGTGGCGAGGCCACCGCATCAACCCGCGCGTACATACGGCTGTGAATGCGACAGAACAGGTGCCAGCTGCCCTCGGTTTCCAGGACCACCTCGGCGCGCGCCTCTTCTCCTTCGCTGACCTTGCCGAGATGCAGATCAATGGGCTGGGAGGGAGAAAGCGAGAACAACTCATGGTACACATCATCCTGGTTGATGAACTGAACGGTATCCCCACGCTGTACCGTGAGAAATTCCGGCCGTAGCTGGCGGTCAGCCAGCACCAGGCGATGCGTCTGGGCCGAACGGCGGTAGGGCAAAGGCTGGCCCTGCATGGGTAGCAGTGAAATGCTGATGTTGCCCACCAGCTTGGTACCCTGGCCGTGGAACAGGCCCGCCTGCCGAGGCTGGATCTCGCCCACCACCTCAGCGGCCTGTCCGGGAACATTCCCCATCAGCAAGCCAATGATCAACCCTGTGCGCAACACGTCTAGCGACAAACCGCCCCCCGTTTAGATGCAGGCACCGTCCCGTTTCGATACTCTGTCATGCATCCACCTTAGACTAGCGGCCCGAGCGGCCCGATACTGAAGCCCACAGGACAAAACCATGCCCACGCCCACCGATAGTCTTGAAAATCTGCGCCGCGACCTGGCGGACTTCGCCCGGCGCCGCGACTGGGAGATGTTTCACTCCCCGAAAAACCTCGCCATGGCCCTGATCGCCGAGGCCGCTGAACTGGTAGAGCATTTCCAGTGGCTGACCGAGGCGCAGAGCCGGGATTTGACTAGCGAAAAGCGTGCCGAGGTACGACTGGAGCTGGCAGACATCCTGATCTATCTCATACGCACCGCAGATCAGCTCGATATCAACCTGATCGAAGCTGTTCGCGACAAAATGTCCATTAACGAGCAGCGCTTTCCCGTCGAGGAGGTCCGCGGGGTGGCGCGACGCGGCAATGAATACATCACCCGCGATCGTCAAAACATTGACGAATCCTGATTTTTCGGCGCTAAGTTCACCATTTTTCCGTCATTTCTCCCTAAAGAATCCCCACCCTTAACCGCTAACCTCCCTGTTCAAGGCTGGCCCATTGCCGCATTCGTTTATACAGGGAGACCACACCATGAAGGACATCGCCACCACGCCATCCGCAGCAGCAACCCTGCTCGCCAGCTGCCCCACCCCCTTACTGGTACTGGACACCGATGGTCGCATTGCGGCACACAACCCCGCACTGCTGAAACTGACTGCCTGTACCACCGATGAGATCGAGGGCCGGGTGACCGCCGAGCTACCTGCGGTCATGGCCACTCTGGTTGGTCAGACCGGCAATGTCACCTGGACCGGCCCGAATGGCCACAGCCACACCCTGAAGATCGAAACCGCGGCACTGGAAGGTGGTCTTGAGGCACGCTGGATTCACGACATCACAGAAACCAGCCTCCTGCTCGAACAGCGTGATCAGCTGCAGGAGGAACTGCGCGCCCACACCCTTACCGATGAGGTCACGGGCCTGCTCAACCAGCGTGGCGTGATGCTGGCGCTGGAGCCACAGGTCGCCCGCTCACGGCGTTATAACAGCCCCATGGCGGTAATCATGATGGAGGCCGGTGTGGAGCAGGATCAGGAACGCATGCAAGTGGCCGTATCCCGGCTGCTCAAAGATCAGCTGCGCTGGGCCGATGTCATCGGTTGCACGGAGCAGGGTGTATTCATCCTGGTACTGCCTGAAACCAGTCGCGACGATGCCCTCAAACTGGCCGACAAGCTGTCACAACGCCTGCAGGAACTGCCGGCCGATACGCAGGCCGTGTGGCCCTGTTATGGCGTCACCGAATGGCAAAAGAACGACAGCGCCGCCGGCCTGCTGCGCCGTGCCGGTACGGCACTGGACCAGTCGCGCCACGAACAGAAAGGCATGGCCGTCGCATTGTGATCAAGCGCCGGGCCACGTGCCCGGCATCCTGACCCTTCGTCATCGAAAACTGCATGGCATCACACAACCCTGACAAAAGCCCGGCCACCGTTACGCCCATCGACGACGATCTGGCCGTCGATGCGCTGGAGATCAAGGCGGTCAAACGCCGCTTCATGGCATTGAATCAGGACCGGCTGAAACGCGTGGTCGAGGCCATGCGCGAGCGACAGCGGGATTTTCTCGATCTACTGCCGCTGTTGTACCACATCAACCACCCCATGCTGCCGGGTTTCATCTCCACCAGCACACCCTGCGGCATTTCCGATTTCACACCCAGCAAGCGCAGCATCGACGCCGGCAGGCGACTGGCACAGAGCTTCAGCTACCAGCGCCGCGCCCTGCCGCGTTACGACATCTACGCCATTTACCTGATGGGCAGCAGCGGCACTATCGCCTATTCGGAAAAAAGTGATTTTGACATCTGGATCTGTCATCGACCGGATCTGGATCAGGCCGGTCGCGAGGCCTTGCGCGCCAAGGCGGATGGCATCGAATCCTGGGCCGAATCGCTCGGCCTGGAAGTACATTTCTTCATCATGGATGACGTCAGCTTCCGCGAGCGCCACCACGATGACCTGTCCACCGAGAGCAGTGGCAGTTCCCAGCACACCCTGCTGCTCGACGAGTTCTACCGCACCGGCCTGTTGATCTGTGGCCGCTTCCCCATCTGGTGGCTGGTGCCACCGGAATACGAAAAGCAATTTGATGCCTATGTCGACAAGCTGCTGACCCGACGCTTCGTCCGAGCCGATGATGTACTCAATTTCGGTGGCATGGCGGAACTACCCGCCGGTGAGTTTTTCGGCGCCACCCTGTGGCAACTCTACAAGGCCGTCGACTCGCCCTACAAATCGGTACTCAAGATCCTGCTCATGGAGTGCTATGCCAGCGAATACCCCAATGTGAATTTCCTCTGCGAGCGGTTCAAGCAGGCCGTACACAGCGGCGCCACCAGCCTCGATAAACTCGACCCCTACGTACTGATGCTCAATAACGTGGAGGAATACCTGCAGGATCGCGCCGAATCCGACCGCCTGGAACTCGCGCGGCGCTGCTTCTATATCAAGGTCAACGAGCCGATGAGCGAGAAAGACCGGCCATTGACCATGACCTGGCGCCGCGAGGCCATGCGTGACATGGTCAAGGAGTGGGGCTGGTCACAGGCGAAACTGGCCCGGCTCGACGCCCGCGAATCATGGAAGATCGGCCGCGTGCGTGACGAGCGCCGCACACTGGTGGAGGAGTTGACCTGCAGCTATCGCGCCCTGTCCCGCTTCGGACGCGAACACCAGGATGAAATGGTCATCGACCCCGCCGACATGAATCTCCTGGGTCGGAAGCTCTACGTGGCCTTTGAGCGCAAGGCCGGCAAGGTGGAATTCGTCAACCCGGGCATATCCAATGATCTGTCCGAAGACCGGCTGGCCATCTTTCAGGGTAAATCACAGGACCAGGCCATATGGAGCCTGTACCAGGGCAACGTCACCGAGCAGGATCTTGCCGAACACAAACCGATCAAGCGCACCCATCATCTGATCGATCTGCTGGCCTGGGCTTATTTCAACGGCCTCATCAATCCCAACAGCACCCTGATCAGCGCCTTTCCGCCCAACAGTGAGTTGAGTTCCTGGGAACTGGGTTGCGTCATCGATGTACTGCAACAGAGTTTTCCGCGTGGCATGCTGCGGGAAAACAATATGGAAGCGCTCGGCAAGCCGGCGCTGACAAAGTGCAGCACCCTGCTCATCAACCTGGCCCGCGACCCCATGGGACACCTTACCCGCCAGGGCAAACAGCTGGTCAGTGAACGTATAGATCCGCTCAGCTTCGGCAGCGCCGGCGAAAGTCTGGCGGTAACCTTCGATCAGATCGTGGTCACCAGCTGGCACGAAGTGCTGACTTTCCGCTTTACCGGCGAAACCGGGTTAATGGACTGTATTACCGATTACCTGGCCTGGCACCCTGTTTCCGGATCTACCATCCCGGCAGCCATCACCTGCTCCAGTTTCTCCTCAACCCGCGGCCCCTTCATCGCCAGGCGCGTGGAAGAAGTATTCAACCATGTAATCCGCAGCTTCTACCAGGAGGAATGGAAGGAAACCGCCCGCTACGTGGTGCGCATCGGGCAGCATTTTTATGTCATGCAGGTGGAAAATGATGTGCCCCGCGCCGAACGCCTGGACAGTCCTGGTGCCCTGATGCAACACCTGGCACGGCCCCAGGAACACTTCAGCCCGGTACACCTCGACAGCTGGGTACTGAACGAAACCCCGCTACCACAACTGTATAAAATCAACCGCCCCGGCGCCGTGCAGCTGTTCTATCAGGTACAGGGTGGTCGCGCACAGATCTATGTGCTCGATGAAAAGGGCTCGCTGTTCACCCAGAAGGTGGCCTTCCACGACGGCCTTACCTTACTTACCCAGTTCCAGCGTTTCCTGGAATCAGTGCACTATCGCCGCGACGGCCTGATGGAGAAAACCGGTCACGCCACCAGCGAATGCGTAGTGGAGTATTACCAGATCAGCCGCGACTCCCTGGGTGACTACCATCTCGACGAACAGAACATCAATCCCTATCGTCAGTCCCGTAGCTACTTCGGTATTCAGGTGCTCGGTGACCTGCTGGAAAACAATCGCACCGTGTTCACCATGTATTGCGGTGACAGGGAGTTCTCCACCCTGGAACACGGTGACAAGCTGTTCGAGGAAGTGGCGTATCACGTGGTACAACAACGCGCCAGCGGCGCTGCCTACCCGATCTACATCACCGACATCGACTTGTCGCGCAACCTGCTCGGCTCCGATGCCAGCGGCGGCCTGCAGACCGTGCATTTTCTGAATTACAAGAAACGGATCGAGCAACGGCTCAACGAGGTAATGGCGCGACTGTGATGGCAGGTGCGTCGGCCACGCTGCAGGTGTGAACAAATTCGCATCTGTGACACATACACGGCAGGTGTGCCGATGAAATGGTGTTAGCCTGTATCCGTGCTGACCAGGGGCCGTATGTTTTTACCGACATAACCGGCCACCTCAAGCCTGTAAACCGCCATCTATTCCGCTTCCCGCACCGTATCCAGCAGGTCGCGCAGGTCCTGCTCCCAGCGAGTAAAGTAGGGCTGCAGCTCCGGTTGCGTATAGAACTCGTGCAACATGCCCGGGTTGCTGGTAACCAGCAGGGTCTCCCGGTCTTCGGCAAAAACGGCGATTTTCAGCGGCAGATAGGGAATCAGCTCCGGGAAATGTTCGCTCAGGTAATGCACCTCATCGGCCTTGCCCAGGAATACCACGCGATACTTGTCGGTGGTAAAACCCGATGCAGTAAGCCCCACATCCACCCGCTGCACCCTCGACAGGGTATAGCCCTTGTCGGCGATCGCCTCCTGCAGGGTGAGCATAGCCTCGGGAAAGCTCTGCAGGGAGCGGGCCATTAGCATTTCCTCGGCCTGCACCGATGACACACAACACAGCGCAATCAGTATCAGAAGGCGTTTCATAGCGTAGCCTCCTCGAGAATCGCCTCGTACATGTCCGACATTTCCTCGCAGGCCTGATCCAGCTCGCGGTTATTGAACAGATAGCTCAGCCGCTTGGGATTGATGGACATCACCTTTACCACCCCATCCTGCTCCATCACTGTCACCCGGCAGGGCAGGAACAAACCCACCCGCGGATCAACCTTCAGCACGTCATCGAGTAATTTGAAATTACAGAAATAGACCATGACCTGTTGTGGGTTTTCCTCGCCTTCCGGCACCAGTCCCTGGTCGAGATACTGTTCACGGATGATGCGAAAATTTCGCCCCACGGCAGCGCGTTTCACATTATCAATGGTTTCCTGCAGACCATAGGCAGACTCATACACCAGTACCGGCTGTACATCAGGTGCCTCACCTCGATCCTCCGCCACCGCTTCAAAGGAACGGATATAGGCCACCAGGTCATCGATATCCTGTTCGTTCAGCCCCTGCTCCAGGAAGGACACCATGGGCGTACCCTCGCGGCCGTGGCGCAGGGTATGGCGGATCATGCCGTCGGTAGCGGCAGCGAGAAAACCATGGTTGTTCAGCGCCGGCGCGATTATGGGCAGATCGCGGGGACGGGAGAAGGTCACGCCGGTGCCGTGCCCACCCTTGCCATCGGCACCGTGGCAGGCGGCACAACGTTCGGCAAACAGTGTCTTGCCATGCTGGACGTCGCCTGCCACGGTGCTGGCCATCGGCTGCGGTGCCTGTGGATGCCAACTGCGGATGTGCGCCACGATCGCCTTGACCTCATCATCATCGAGCGAGGTGAACGCCGGCATGACCCGGCCGGGTCGTCCGAGGCGAATGGTCTTTTCCAGATAACTGTCCGGTGCGGCGGACAGAAAACCCGGCAGCGCCAACGGCACGCCCACGCCGCCGACGCCTTCTTCTCCATGGCAGGCTGCACAATGGCGTGTGAATAGCTTGCCACCATCGGGTGTCGCTGCGGCAACCGAAAACATCAGCAGACTAGTGCTAAAAATCAGGATTCGAAACACGGCTTCTCCAGAGTACAACCTGACGATATAGAAGGATTACCACTATGCCCATCATGAACCGGCCCGGCATTGATACAGATCAGCCGCGGCATCAGGCCAGCCGCTTCACCAGCCAGTTGTGCAGGTCGACGATCTCGTCGGGACAAACGCTATGGGCCATAGCATAGGCATGCCACTCCACCTCGCAACCCAACGCAGCGAGCGCATCGCGGCTGCGCATGGCGACCTGCAGTGAGACGATCCCATCCTGTTCGCCATGCCCCATGAACACCGGCAGCCCCTGCTGTACCGCCACCATCTGACCCGGCACCTGCTCGGCCAGCGGCAGATAGGTGGACAGCGCCATCACCCCGGCCAATCGTTCGGGATACCGCAGCGCCGTGTGCAGGACGATGGCACCTCCCTGGGAAAAACCCGCCAAAACGATACGGTTAACAGGAATACCCTGCGACCGCTCACGTTCGATCAGTTGGCACAGCAGGCGCTCCGATACGCGAATCCCCGCCTCATCCTGACGCGCCGTGATCTCCATACTGACGATATCGTACCAGGCGGGCATCACGTAGCCCTGGTTGATGGTCACCGGCCGATCGGGGGCATGGGGCAGGACGAAGCGGACATCGTGTTCGTCCACCAGGCCAAGTTCCGGGATCAGCGGCTCGAAATCATGACCACTGGCACCCAGGCCATGCAGCCAGATGACACTGGCGCGGGGCGGGCGGGCAGGATTGATTTCGATAGCCGGGAGCAGATCACTCATGGGTTGCAGCTTACCAGTAAGCACGAAAAGGGGAACCCTTCTGCTGCGGGAGAAATTTGTTCACATCCCTGAGCACCCTTCCACACCCGATCATTTCACTGATTCGATTCCGGCCTTTTATCCAAGTCCGCCCGAGATCCATCCCTACACCCAATCACGGGCTTTGCCGTATACTCCTCCCTTTCAATTTTCCGCCGTGGAGGCGTTTGCCATGCACAAGATCGGCCTAGCATTGCTGCTCGGCGCCTGCCTGTTCGGTTGTGGCCAGAAGGGACCGCTGTACCTGCCCGATGCGCAGGCGCCTACCGCGCAACAGGGCCAGCCCTGATGGATTATTTCGCCTACCGCGACGGTCAGCTGTGGGCCGAAGAGGTCGATCTCACCCAGCTTGCCGCACAGTTCGGTACGCCCGCTTATGTCTATTCCCGTGCCACGCTGGAACGCCACTGGCATGCCTTCGATGATGCCTTCGGCACACGCCCCCACCTGGTCTGCTATGCCGTCAAGGCTAACTCCAACCTGGCAGTGCTCAATGTACTGGCACGCCTCGGTTCGGGGTTCGACATCGTCTCGGCCGGTGAATTGGAACGGGTACTGCGTGCCGGCGGTGATGCCGGCAAGGTGGTGTTCTCGGGCGTTGGCAAGCAGCCCGCGGAGATGCAACGGGCACTGGAAGTGGGCATCCGCTGCTTCAATGTGGAATCACCGGCAGAGCTGGAGCAGTTACAGCAGGTCGCTGCGGGCCTTGGCGTACAGGCACCGGTATCGCTGCGGGTGAACCCCGATGTGGATGCGGGCACCCATCCTTACATTTCCACCGGCCTGAAAGAAAACAAGTTCGGCATCGATGTCGATAACGCCCTGGCGGTGTACCGTCGCGCCGCCGAACTGCCCAACCTGCGCATCACCGGGATCGACTGCCACATCGGCTCCCAGCTTACCGAGTCACGCCCCTTCGTGGATGCCCTGGACCGGGTGCTACATCTGGTGGAGGAACTGCAGCGGGCCGGCATCGAACTGCAGCACCTCGACCTCGGCGGCGGCCTCGGCGTGCGTTACCGTAACGAACAACCGCCGCAACCACGGGAGTACCTGAAGCCCCTGCTGGAGCGTCTCGGCGATGCGCCCTACGAGATTCTCATCGAGCCGGGCCGCGCCATCGTCGCCAATGCCGGGGTGCTGCTGACCCGGGTCACCTATCTCAAGTGTGCCGAACACAAGAACTTCGCCATTATCGATGCAGCCATGAACGATCTGTTGCGTCCCGCGCTGTACAGCGCCTGGCAGGAAATCGTACCGGTGGTGCCGCGCACTGCGGGCCCGGCCAAGCGCTTCGATATAGTGGGCCCGGTCTGCGAAACCGGTGACTTCCTCGGCAAGGACCGTGACCTGATCATCGAGCCCGGTGACCTGCTGGCAGTACGTTCCGCCGGCGCCTATGGCTTTTCCATGAGTTCCAATTACAACACCCGCCCCCGTGCCGTGGAACTACTGGTGGATGGCAGCCAGGTCCATGTGGCACGCAAGCGTGAAACTCTCGACGATCTGATGCAGGGCGAGAGTACCCTGCCGGGATGAAGTCCTGCTTCACTGTGAAATGTATGTAGGTGCGAATTCACTCGCACCTACATACGGTAACCACCTTGGATTCACTTACTTCCGTGGCCTGTATATTTTTCTGCGTACCCTTTGGTATAAACCCCCGTTCCAACGTTACAAATCCCCATAGAACGCGTACCCTGTGATCATGGAAATCCGCTTCACCAAGATGCACGGCCTGGGCAATGACTTCGTGGTCATTGATGGCATACGCCAGTCCGTCGAACTCAGCACGGAACAGGTGCGTTTCCTGGCCGATCGCCGCCTCGGTATCGGCTGTGACCAGTTGCTGCTGGTGGAAAAACCACAGACGCAGGATGCCGCATTCCGCTATCGCATCTACAACGCTGACGGCGGTGAGGTGGAGCAGTGCGGCAACGGAGCGCGCTGCTTCGCCCGTTTCGTGCACGACCAGGGACTCACCGAGCTCGATGTGATTCCGGTGGAGACCCGCGGCGGACTGATCGAGCTGCGTCTGCAGCCCGATGGCCAGGTCACTGTGAATATGGGCCAGCCACACTTTGAACCCGCGGATATCCCCTTTGATGCCCCGCGCCGCGCCATGCACTACGCTCTCGATGTGAACGGCCAGTCAGTGGATATCGGGGCCGTTTCCGTTGGCAACCCCCATGCCGTGCTGCAGGTACCCCATGTGGAAAATAGCCACGTGGAGGATCTCGGTCCCTGGATCGAAAGCCACGTACGCTTTCCCAACCGGGTCAATGTCGGTTTCATGCAGATCCTCGACCGCAGCCATATCCGCCTGCGCGTGTTCGAGCGCGGCGCCGGTGAAACGCTGGCCTGTGGTACCGGTGCCTGTGCCGCCGTGGTGGTCGGCATCAATCAGGGCGTACTCGATGCCGAGGTCGACGTGGCGCTTCCCGGCGGCCATCTTATGGTAAGCTGGGCCGGAAACGACCAGCCCGTATGGATGACGGGGCCCGCCACCACCGTCTACGAAGGCCGCATAATCTTATGAACACACAAGTGGAAAAGCAGTCCGCCGCGAACCTTGATGCCAAGCAGGTCGCCGATTTCCTGCGCGAGCACCCGGACTTCTTCAATGAAGAGCTGGAACTGCTTGCTGATCTGCACATTCCCCATCCCGTCGGAGGCGCCGTATCGCTGCTGGAGCGCCAGGTCGAGACGCTGCGCGATCAGAACCATGACCTCAAGCGCAAGCTCATGGAGCTGGTGCAGGTGGCACGTGACAATGACCGCCTCAACGAGCGCATGCATCAGCTGATCCTTGACCTGATCACCACGCAGGACATGGAGCAGATCATCGACACCCTCAACCGGCATCTGCAAGGTGAATTCAAGGCCGATACCGTGACCGTACTGCTGCATGACATCGCCGAGGACAAGGCACGTGAAAGTGGCGTTAAGCCTATCGAGCGCGATGATCCCGCACTGCAGCATTTCGAAACCTTCTACAAAACCGGCCATCCCCTGTGTGGCCGACTCAAGCTGGTACAGCTGGAATTCCTGTTCGGTGATCAGGCCCCGGCCGTGGGCTCCGCCGCCCTGATCCCCATCGGTCTGGATGCCGAGCAGGGCATGATCGCCATCGGCAGCCGCGAGGCCAACCGCTTCCACCCGGGCATGGGCACCCTGTTTCTTACCCATCTCGGCGAGCTGCTCGGTGCCTTCCTCAAACCCCACTCCCGGCAGCTGTAATCCTTCCTGCGTGTGGACAGCACTGCGCCCACCTGGCTGAACCGATACCTCGAGTACCTGCACCACGAGCGCCGCTACTCCGCGCACACCCTACGCAATTATCGCCGTGACCTGGAACAGGTGATCGCCTTCTGTGACCGGCAGGGTATTGCGCGCTGGTCTGACCTCACTCATCACCATGTACGCCAGCTGGCTGCGGAAGATTTTCGCCAGGGGCTGACCGGTCGCAGCATCCAGCGCCACCTCTCCGCCCTGCGCAGCCTGTTCCGGTTTCTGATCCGCGAAGGCCAGGCCAGTTTCAATCCCGCCGTTGACGTGCCCACACCGAAGAACCCACGTCGCCTGCCCGACGCCCTGGATGTGGATCGCATGGCCCAGTTGCTCTCGGCACAGGGAGCCGATCCTCTGGAGGTCCGTGATCTCACCATGTTCGAGCTGCTGTATTCATCCGGCCTGCGTCTGGCGGAACTGGTGTCTCTGGATATCGACACCATTGATCGTGATGCGGCCCAGGTGACCGTCACCGGCAAGGGCGCCAAAACCCGCACCCTGCCGGTGGGCCGCAAGGCACTGGATGCCCTGGCATTATGGCTCAGGGAACGCCCGGGCCTGGCCCGGCCTGATGAACGCGCCCTGTTCGTCAGCCGTAACGGCACCCGCCTGAGCGCCCAATCGGTAGGGAAGCGCCTGGATCGCTGGACCCGACACCAGGGCCTGCCAAAAACCCATCCCCATGCCTTGCGCCACTCCTTCGCCAGCCACCTGCTGGAATCCAGTGGCGACCTGCGCGCCGTGCAGGAGCTGCTCGGCCATGCTGACATCAGTACCACGCAGGTCTACACCCATCTGGATTTCCAGCATCTGGCCAAGGTCTATGACCAGGCGCATCCGCGGGCAAAGCGACGCAAGGAATAATGAGGTGGAGCACCATGAACCCGTGACCACCAGGGGAGGTGGATCACGCCAGTATCATTTTTCGATTTGATGTAGGTGTGAATGAATTCGCACCTACTACCCGCCCATTTCAGATAATGAGCCAACCAGGATTTTTCCGGTCCGTTCGGGCAATATCATTCCCATGCAAATCATCTACGAAGCCGCCAACAGCATCGAAGCCCACATTGTGCTGGGACTGCTGCAATCGTTCGGGATCCAGGGTCGCATTGAAGGTGAGCATCTCACCGGCGGCATGGGTGAGCTTCCCGTCCTCGGTCTGGTCCGTATCCGGGTGGCAGAGCCCGATGCCGCGCGCGCCCGGGATATCATCCGCGAATGGGAACAGCAGGACTGAACCTGCCAGGACCTGTACGTCCTAGTGGTCCAGCAACGTTACCCAGTGCACTACCGGCACACCGGCCGCAGCCGCCAGGTGGGTCTGGCAACCGATATTGGCGGTAGCAATGAGCGCCGGTTGCTGTGCCTGCAGGTTCGCAAGCTTGTTCTGCAGCAATCTTGACGACAGCGCCGGTTGCAGCAGGGAATAGGTTCCGGCCGAACCGCAGCACAGATGCGCATCCTGCACCGGCACCAACTCATAGCCCAGGCGGATGAGCATGCCCTCGATCACACCCCGGATCTGCTGCCCGTGCTGCAGACTACAGGGGGGATGAAAGGCGATACGCTGTGCGGGTTTGCCCTTGAACACCGCCAGATCCTCCTGCGCCAGCACCTCGCTCAGGTCCCGGGTAAGGGTCGAGATACGCGCCGCCTTTTCCGCGTAGGCAGGGTCATTGCGCAGATGATGCCCATATTCCTTCACCAGCGAACCGCAGCCACTGGCGGTCATGACAATGGCCTCGGCACCTTCCTGTACGTGGGGCCACCAGGCATCGATGTTACGTCGCATGGCGTCACGGGCCACAGCGGCTGCCCCGAGATGTTCGTCAATGGCACCGCAACAGCCCGCTTCGGGTGCAGTCAATAATTCGATACCGAGTCGATCCAGCACCCGTGCCGTGGCGGCATTGATATCCGGCGACAGGGCCGGCTGCACACAGCCTTCCAGCAGCAGCATCCGGCGCACATGTTGCGTCACCGGTCGCACACCGGCATTGCGCCGCTCCGGCACATGGCGGCGCAATGCAGCCGGCAGCAGGGGGCGCACCGCCTGGCCCAGGCGCAGTGCCGACCCAAACAGTCCCTGGCTCAGCAAACCCTTGCGCAAGCCCCAACGCTGCAGCCGCTGCAGGGGCGGGCGCGGCACCAGGCCTTCGATCAACTCACGGCCAAGGTCCACCAAACGGCCATACTGCACCCCGGACGGACAGGTGGTTTCACAGTTGCGGCAGGTCAGGCAGCGATCGAGATGCTGCTGGGTGTGGGCTGTGACATCCTGACCTTCCAGCATCTGCTTCATGAGATAGATGCGCCCGCGCGGACCATCCAGTTCATCACCAAGCAGTTGGTAGGTGGGGCAGGTGGCGTTGCAGAATCCGCAATGCACGCAGCTACGCAGAATGCGCTCGGCTTCCTGTCCGGCCGGTGTGTCTTTGATGAAATCGCCGAGGTGCGTCTGCATAGGCTTCAGAGGGTTGCGTACAGCCGGCCGGGGTTGAACAGGCGCTGCGGATCGAGCGCCTGCTTCACCTTGCGATGCAGGGCCAACAGTGCCGCAGGCAAGGGCTGGAATATTTCGCCAAGGCCATCATGGCCACGGAACAGGGTGGCGTGCCCACCCACCTGAGCCACGACAGCACGGACCTCCTCCGCAGGCACATCGGTGCTCAGCCAGCGCAGTGCGCCACCCCAGTCGATCAGCGTCGCGCCACGCAGGGACAGCAGGGGCGTGGCCGGCGGTACGGAAATACGCCACAGTGGCAATGGCGATGCAAAGAATTCCAGCTGTTGTTCGCGCAGCTCGCGCCAGAAGGATTGCCGCTCTTCCAGCAGCTCGCCGCCGACCACTTCGCGTGCCGACTCGAGGGAACGTTCGGCACCGCAGACCCGCGCATACAGGCGCTGTCCGTCGTGGGCCATGGCGGTGATGGGCAGCGCCAGCTGTCCCCATTGCGCCATGCGCTGCAGGGCCGTGCCGGCATCGACCTCGTGCACCAGGGTCAGGGCCCGTGCCGGCATCGGCATCACCTTGAGGGACACCTCCAGCAGTACCCCCAGGGTCCCCATGGCGCCCGCCATCAGCCGCGATACATCATAGCCGGCCACGTTTTTCATCACCCGGCCACCAAAGTTCAACACTTCGCCACGGCCGTTGATCAGCCTCACCCCCAGCACGGCATCGCGCACTGCGCCGGCAAAGGGACGCCGTGGCCCGGACAGGCCGGCGGCCACGGCACCGCCGATGGTGGCGGTGGCGCCGAAGGCCGGCGGCTCAAAGGGCAGTTGCTGGTGCTGTTCCGCCAGCAACTGCTCCACGGCGGCCAGCGGCGTGCCGGCCCGCACGGTGATCACCAGCTCGGTCGGTTCATAGGCCACCACGCCAACGTGACTCCCGACCGCCAGTACACGGCAGGCATCCTCCACCCGGCGCCCGTAAAACGCCTTGCTGTTGCCGCCCTGGATATGCAGCGGCGTGTCCGCCGCGCAGGCGGCCTGCACCTGTTCCTGCAGGTCGAGCGTGAGGTCCTGTTCCCGCACGGCCATCAGAACCTCGGCAGCTCGGGGTGGGGCAGGGCACCCTGGTGCACATGCAGGGCACCGAACTCGGCGCAGCGATGCAGGGTCGGGACCGCCTTGCCGGGGTTGAGCAGGCCCTCGGGATCAAAGGCGGCCTTGAGGGCGTGAAACTGGGTGAGTTCGGCGGCTGGAAACTGCACGCACATCTGGTCCAGTTTTTCGATACCGATACCGTGTTCACCGGTGACGGTGCCACCCACCTCCACGCACAGCTCCAGGATCCGGCCGCCGAAGGACTCGGCCTTTTCCAGCTCGCCGGGGATGTTGGCATCAAACAGGATCAGCGGGTGCAGGTTGCCGTCACCGGCATGGAACACATTGGCCACCCGCAGCCCGTACTCGTCCGACATGCGGGCGATGCGGGTCAGCACCTGGCCGAGGTGGCGGCGCGGGATGGTACCGTCCATGCAGTAATAGTCGGGGGAGATGCGGCCCACCGCAGGAAAGGCCGCCTTGCGGCCGGCCCAGAACCGGGCGCGCTCCTCATCACTCTGCGCCGTACGCACATCCACTGCGCCGCTGCCCAGCAGCAGTTGCCGCACCCGCAGCACCTGCTCGGATACCTCGGCATTGGTGCCGTCGATCTCGCACAGCAGGATCGCCGCCGCCTCGACCGGGTAACCGGCATGCACGAAGTCCTCGGCAGCCCGGATGGACGGGTTGTCCATCATCTCCAGTCCCGCGGGAATGATGCCGGCCCCGATGATCTGCGCCACCGCCTGGCCGGCGGTCTCGATATCATCGAAGGCCGCCAGCAGCACCTGGGCCCGCTCGGGTCGCGGCAGCAGTTTCACCGTGACCTCCACGATCACGCCGAGCATGCCCTCGGAGCCGTTGACCAATGCCAGCAGGTCATAGCCCGGGGCGTCCAGCGCCTGCGAGCCCAGCACGAGCAGCTCGCCGTCGATGGTGAGCAGGGTGACCGACAGTACGTTGTGTACGGTCAGGCCGTATTTCAGGCAATGCACGCCACCGGAGTTCTCCGCCACATTGCCGCCGATGGAACAGGCGATCTGGGAGGAGGGGTCGGGGGCGTAATACAGGCCATAGGGGGCCGCCGCCTCGGAGATGGCGAGGTTGCGCACCCCGGGCTGCACCCGCGCACAGCGGTTGGCCTGGTCGATGTCGAGGATGCGGTTGAACTTTGCCATGCCCATGAGCACGCCGTTTTCCAGCGGCAGCGCGCCACCGGACAGGCCGGTGCCGGCCCCGCGGGCCACCACCGGGATGCTGCGCTCCCGGCAGATGCGCAGCACCGCCTGGGCCTGTGCGACGGTTTCCGGCAGGGCCACCAGCATGGGCAGGTGGCGATAGGCGGACAGGCCGTCGCATTCATAGGGTCGCAATGCCTCCGCCTCCACCAGTACCGCGGCGGCCGGCAGCACCTGCAACAGGGCCTGGGCCAGCTCGGCGCGCTCAGCACTGCTGACACTGCGGCTACGGTCACCGTACAACTCCGTTACCATCCTGTCTCCCGTGAAGCCCCATGTGAACCGAAGCGGATCCGGCATCGAACAAAAACCCAGGCATTGTAACCACATCCCGCATCACGGATGTCCATGCAGTTCACTAGGAAATTCGCCATCGGCCACAGGCTGCACTTGCATCCTGTCCGGGTCGCCCGGACCGCTCTCCCGGCAATGGCCCTGCTTTGGAGCGCGCTTCTGGTGTACAATCAAACCCCTTTTTGCACGCATTACCGAGGCACTTCGCAGTGGAACAGTATCGTGGCACCACCATTCTTTCGGTCCGGCGCAACGGTCGGGTCGTTATCGGCGGCGATGGCCAGGTTTCGCTCGGCAATACGGTGATGAAGGGTAATGCCCGTAAGGTGCGGCGCCTGTTCCGCGACGAGGTGATCGCCGGCTTTGCCGGTGGCACCGCCGATGCCTTCACCCTGTTCGAGCGCTTCGAGGCCAAGCTGGAAAAACACCACGGCAACCTCACCCGCGCCGCCGTCGAGCTGGCCAAGGACTGGCGCACCGATCGCATGCTGCGCCGCCTGGAAGCCCTGCTGGCGGTGGCGGACCGCACCAACTCGCTGATCATCACCGGCAACGGCGATGTGATCGAACCGGAGGAGGGCCTGATCGCCATCGGCTCCGGCGGTCCCTTTGCCCAGGCCGCAGCACGCGCCCTGCTGGAAAATACCGAGCTGGAGGCCCGCGACATCGTCGAGAAGGGGCTGGCCATCGCTGCGGACATCTGCATCTACACCAACCACAATCGCACCATCGAAGAACTCAACTACGCCGTCGAGGCCTAGGAATCCAGCGCACCATGTCGGATATGACCCCCCGCGAAATCGTCCAGGAACTGGACAAACACATCATCGGTCAGGATGACGCCAAGCGCTCCGTGGCCATTGCCCTGCGCAACCGCTGGCGGCGCATGCAGGTGGAGGAGCCGCTGCGCGGCGAGATCACCCCCAAGAACATTCTCATGATCGGCCCCACCGGTGTTGGCAAGACCGAGATTGCCCGGCGCCTGGCACGGCTGGCCAACGCGCCATTCCTGAAAGTGGAAGCCACCAAATTCACCGAAGTCGGTTATGTGGGCCGTGACGTGGAATCCATCATCCGCGACCTGGTGGACATCGCCATCAAGATGAACCGCGAAGAGGAAATGGCCAAGGTCAAACACCGTGCCGAGGATGCCGCCGAGGAACGCATCCTCGAAGTGCTGCTGCCACGCCCGCACAGTGTCGGTTTCAGCGCCGAGCAACCCGAGACCGGGGATTCGGATACCCGCCAGAAGCTGCGCAAGCGCTTGCGCGAAGGCGCCTTCGACGATCGTGAAATCGAAATCGAGGTGTCCGCCACCCCCATCGGCGTGGAAATCATGGCACCCCCGGGCATGGAAGACATGACCAACCAGCTGCAGAGCCTGTTTGCCAACATGGGTAGCGGCCGTACCAAGACCCGCAAACTCAAGGTGGCCGATGCCCTCAAGGTGATGGTCGAGGAAGAGGCCGCGAAGATGGTCAATGAGGAAAACGTCAAGCTCAACGCGGTAAAAAGCGTGGAGCAGAACGGCATCGTGTTCCTTGATGAAATCGACAAGGTCACCCAGCGTTCCGAGACCAGCGGCGCCGATGTATCCCGGGAAGGGGTACAGCGTGACCTGCTGCCGCTGGTGGAGGGCTGCAGTGTGACCACCAAGCACGGTATGGTGAAGACCGATCACATCCTGTTCATCGCCTCCGGCGCCTTCCACCTGTCCAAGCCCTCGGACCTGATCCCGGAACTGCAGGGACGGCTGCCCATCCGTGTTGAACTGGGTGCGCTGAGCGTAGGTGATTTCGTGCGTATCCTCACCGAGCCCGACGCCTCGCTGACCGAACAGTACAGCGCCCTGATGGCCACCGAGGGCCTGGAGCTGAGCTTCACCGCGGAGGGTATCAGCCGCATTGCCGAGATTGCCTGGGAGGTAAACGAGCGCACCGAGAACATCGGTGCGCGGCGCCTGCACACGGTCATGGAACGGCTGCTGGAAACCGTGTCCTTCGAGGCCGCGGATAAATCCGGTACAAGTCTCGCGGTAGACAAAGCCTACGTGGATGCGCATCTTGCCGAACTGTCCCAGGACGAAGACCTGAGCCGTTACATACTCTAAATCAACCTACGGGATGCGGGGATATACCCGCGTTGCGATGGAGAACACAATGTCCAACAGCCCCAAACCGACTGACATCAAGCTGCACCAGCAATCCCGGGTGCTGGAGATCACCTTCAACACCGGTGAGACCTTCAACCTGCCCTGCGAATACCTGCGCGTCTATTCCCCCTCCGCCGAGGTGCAGGGCCATGGCCCCGGCCAGGGCAAGCTGCAGCTGGACAAGGAAGATGTCAATATCAAGAACATCTCCCAGGTAGGTACCTACGCCATCCAGCTGTATTTTGACGATGATCATGACACCGGGATCTATTCCTGGGATACCCTGTATGACCTCGGTAAAAATCAGGAGGCCTACTGGCAGGATTACCTCAAGCGCCTGAAGGAAGCCGGTGCCCCCCACAGCCAGTTGAGTTGATGTCATGAACCCGGATCAAAAAAACTCCACCCATTTCGGCTTCCAGCAGGTTCCCCTGGAGGAAAAGGTCCGCAGGGTGGGTGCGGTATTTGATTCCGTGGCCAGCAAATACGACATCATGAACGATGTGATGTCCCTGGGCATCCACCGGCTCTGGAAACGCTTCACCATCGAACGCAGCGGCGTGCGTGCCGGCCAGCGGGTGCTGGATCTGGCCGGTGGTACCGGGGATCTTACCGCACGCTTTTCGCGCATGGTGGGCCCGGAAGGCGAGGTGGTGATCGCCGACATCAATGGCGCCATGCTGCGCCAGGGCCGTTCCCGGCTACTCGACGAGGGCATCAGTGGCAATGTGCGCTATGTGCAGGCCAATGCCGAGTGCCTGCCGTTTCCCGACAACCACTTCGACTGCATTACCATCGCCTTCGGTCTGCGCAACGTCACCGACAAGCAAGCGGCGCTGAATTCCATGTTCCGGGTGCTTAAACCCGGCGGCCGGTTACTGGTGCTGGAATTCTCCAAAACCACGCTGCCGGGTCTCAAGCCGCTCTATGATTTCTACTCATTCAAGATTCTGCCCAGGATGGGCAAGCTGATCGCCAACGATGAGCAAAGCTACCGCTACCTGGCTGAATCCATTCGCATGCATCCCGACCAGGAAACCCTCAAGGGCATGATGGAGCAGGCCGGCTTCGAGGATTGCGATTACTTCAACCTGAGCGGCGGCATCGTGGCCCTGCACCGCGGTTTCAAGTTCTGATGCCCCGGCAAGCATCGGTCGAGTATGCGAGTCCCGCTGCCCGGCTGCTGGCCATCCTGGCCGATGTGCTGATTCTGCTGTTCCTGTTCGCCCTGGCCCGCTTTGTACCGGTACTGATCGATCCGGCCCAGCACCTGGCCAGCCAGTCACCCGCCACTCCCTGGATCATCACACCTTCAGACTTGCTCGGCGCCTTTGTCATTGCCATGCTGGTCACTGCGCTGTTCTGGAACCGGCTCGCCGGCACCCCCGGCAAGCTGCTGATGGGGATCCGCGTCATCTCCCTCGCCACCGGCCACGCCCCGGCACTGGGACAGTCCCTGCTGCGTTTCGCCGCCTACCTGGTCTCGCTGCTGCCGGCCTCCCTCGGTTTTCTCTGGTCCTTCTGGGACCGGCGCAGCCAGGGTTTTCACGACAAGCTCAGCGGTACGGTGGTGATCGTGGACGACGAGTCGAGCAAACCCCTGGCCCAGTTGCTGGAAGAGGCACGCACATGATCCCCATGGCTGTCATCGCCGGGCTGGAAACCGCCATCAACCGCTATCTGGAGCTGGACCCCGATACGCTGCAACGCCTGGCGGCACTGGAAGGCAAGGTGATCGGCGTGCAGTGGCGCGGCACCGGACTGGCGCTGTACTTCCTGCCCGGCCCCAGGGGCCTGCAGCTGTTAAGCCATTACGAAGGCGAACCGGACACCCTGCTGACCGGCAACCCCTTCGCGCTGGCCGAACTCGGGCTCGGCGGTGATCGCGAAAAGGCGCTGTTTTCCGGCGCCGTGGAAATCCGTGGCAACACCGATACCGGCCAGCACTTCCAGGACATCCTGCAGGCCATGGATATCGACTGGGAGGAACACCTGTCCCATCTCGTCGGTGATGTGGCGGCGCACCAGGCGGGTAATCTCGCCCGCGACGCACAGCAGTATGCGCGCACAAGCGCCCACACCCTGAACCAGGACCTCGGTGAATATCTCACCGAGGAGGCACAGTTGCTACCGGCCCGCATCCAGGTGGAAAACTTTCTCGATGACATCGACCGGCTACGCATGGACGCAGACCGCCTGGAGGCCCGGGTCCAGCGCCTGTTCGCGCGCGCCCACCGCGACGATTCCACTCCATGATCCGTTTTTCGCAACTGTTTCGGCTGGCCTACATCAGCCTGGTCCTGGTTCGCCATGGACTGGATGAAATCGTGCTGGCCACCCACCTGTTCCGGCCGGTGCGCTTCCTGTGGTACTTCGCACCCTGGAACTGGTTCCGGCGTTACCGCGAACCACGCGGCGTACGCATCCGCCGCACCCTCGAAGACCTGGGCCCGATCTTCGTCAAGTTCGGCCAGATCCTCTCCACCCGCAAGGACCTGCTGCCCGACGACATCGTCGCCGAGCTCACCAAATTACAGGACCGGGTGCCTCCCTTTCCCGGCCCACAGGCACGCAAGGTGATCGAACAGGCCTATGGCCAGCCCGTGCAGCAGGTGTTCCAGCACTTCGACGAAACCCCACTGGCCTCCGCTTCCATCGCCCAGGTGCATACCGCCACCCTGATGGACGGCACCGATGTGGTGATCAAGGTGGTGCGCCCCGGCATCGAGAAAACCATCCGCCGCGATGTGGACCTGTTGCTGTACATGGCACAGCTGGCTGAACGCTACTGGAAAGAAGGCAAGCGCCTGCGACCCTGTGAGGTAGTCACGGAATTCCAGAAGACCCTGTATGACGAACTCGACCTGCTGCGCGAGGCCGCCAACGCTTCGCAGTTGCGGCGCAACTTCCCCGACTCGCCGGTGCTGTATGTACCGGAGGTGTACTGGCCGTACTGCCATCGCAACGTCATGGTGATGGAGCGGATTTACGGTACGCCCATCGGTAATATCCCGGCACTGCGCGAACAGGGCGTGGACTTCAAACAACTGGCCGAACGCGGTGTGGAGATCTTCTTCACACAGGTGTTTCGCCACAATTTCTTTCATGCCGACATGCACCCGGGCAACATCTTCGTCGGTGACAATGGCCGCTACATCGCCGTGGATTTCGGCATCATGGGCACCCTGAGCCCCGTCGACCAACGCTACCTGGCCGAAAACTTCCTGGCCTTTTTCCAGCGCGATTACCGCCGCGTCGCGGAACTGCACGTGGAATCGGAATGGGTACCAGCCGGCACCCGCGTCGATGAGTTCGAGGCCGCCATCCGCACCGTCTGCGAACCCATCTTCGAACGACCGCTGAAAGACATCTCCTTCGGTCACCTGCTGCTGCGCCTGTTCCAGACCGCACGTCGCTTCAACATGGAGGTGCAGCCACAACTGGTGCTGCTACAGAAAACCCTGCTCAACATCGAAGGCCTGGGCCGCCAGCTGTATCCCGACCTCGATCTCTGGGCCACCGCCAAACCCTTCCTGGAACGCTGGATGAGCGAACAGGTCGGTGTGCGTGCACTGATGAACAACCTGCGCAAGAGTGCACCGCAATGGGCCGAGACCCTGCCGGAAGTCCCCGCCCTGCTGCACAAGACCCTCAAGGCTGCCAGCGAAGGCAAACTGCAACTGGAATGGACCTCGGAGGAAATCCGCAAACTGCGTCAGGAACTACACAACCAGCACCGACGCAGCTTCGCCGCGATGGTGGGCACCGGCCTGATCATCGCCGCGGCCATCGTGTTCGGCCTCGACGGCCATGCACCAGCCATGATCAGCGGTGCACCGGTGCTCAGTTGGGTGTTCGGGCTCCTGGGGGTATCGCTGTTGATCTGGGCCTGGCCCGGTGACCGGGACTGATCCTTCAACGCTTCCCCGCACATCATTGACGATGGTATTGCTGAATACCGGAGACCGATTGGTTTGCAGCATGCTCGAAACCGGTGAAACCGAAATATTGGAAATAATTCGATTGGCACCATGATTACGTTTCCTGGCAATCGTCCAAATCCCTGAATGTCTTAATTGCTGCCCGGTTTGGTGCGGCCGTGTTTATGACCATACTCAGCCCTAACAACGTGGTTGTCCTGGCAGGCAAATCCAGCGGTCTTGGAACGGCACCCCAGCACTCATCCATTATTCAGGGTGTCTGCAATCATCGATCACTGACGGTATCCCGCCGTGTCTACGCTTAATCTTGCACTTAGATTCACCCTGGAACTCTGCGCACTGCTTGCCCTGGCTTTTTGGGGCGCCAGCATCGAGGCCGGTTGGGGAACAACCATCGCGCTGGCCATACTGGCACCCTTGCTCGCAGCCACAGCCTGGGGATTGCTGGTTTCTCCCAAGGCCCGGATCCGGGCACCGGCGGCAGTACAACTGGGTGTTGAACTCGTGGTATTTTTGGTGGCAGCAGCTGGCCTTGTCGCTACAGGCCAGGTTTGGTGGGCCCTGCTGTTTGCCACTGCGGTGGCGATACATGAACTTTGGCGTCTCGTGGAACTCACCAAAGGAACCGGTTAACCATATAATCAAGCTGAAGCCATATCACGCGGCGTGATACCTTTGTTGCAATCTGGGAACAATGGTTGAAATGCCAACTGACAAGCATCCTGCAGCGGTAGTTGCCAGCGATGTAGCACCAGGATCCAAACCATCGAAATGCCTTGATTGCCAGACTCGGTTACTGATCACACGAAGAACAGGATAACGATGATGGGATTATTTCAGGCCGCATTACTATTAGCCACTTTGCTATGTTCCCTGGTTGCGGGATTCCTGTTTGCGTTTTCTGTAGTGGTGATGCCCGGCATAAAAAACTTGAACGACGGGGATTTTTTACGTGCCTTCCAGGTGATGGATCGGATCATCCAGGATAATCAACCAACGTTCATGCTGGTCTGGGTCGGTTCAGCCATCATGCTGATCACCTCGCTTGTGCTTGGCATCGGGCAACTGGATGCTGTTGGCCGTACATTCATCATCTGCTCGACAGGCATCTATCTTCTGGGCGTGCAGCTACCTACAATCCTCATAAATATACCGCTGAACAACCAACTACAGGTTCTGGATATCGATGCCGCGGCAATGGATGTACTCCAGGCAGCCCGTGAAAACTTCGAGCCACGATGGAACCGTTGGAACACAGTCAGAGCCGTTTTATCAAGCCTGGTCGCTTCATTGCTGATCATCCTGTTATTCATAATTTGAAGATCGTTGTCGTGTGTCGTAGCCGGCATACGGCAACGTTTCAGGGAAAGTGGCGCCAGTGGTCAGTCTCGATCGCACCGATGGCAAGGAGGACTGTGTGCACACCATCGGTTACCCGGAAAGCTGAAGGCATTTCCGCATGACACAATCAGCAGGCCTTGATTATTACGCCTGCAAGTGGTGTATCGAGCCAGTCAGGCAGCATGGTTTCCTGACAACAGATAGCTGTTTTATCGAAACAGGGGCATAGACACATGGGCGATACGATCCTGGGTCCTGACGGAAAATCACGCTGCAGCTGGTGCAGTGCCGCTCCGGAATTTATTTCCTATCACGATTCCGAGTGGGGCTTTCCGGTAAGCGATGACCACCGCCTGTTCGAAAAATTAAGCCTGGAGGGTTTTCAGTCCGGGTTGAGCTGGCGCACCATTCTCGCCAAGCGGGAAAATTTCCGTACCGCGTTCCATGATTTCGATTTCAACCGGATCGCGCGCTTCACCCGCCGCGATATCGATCGCCTGCTCGGGGATGAAGGCATTGTCCGCCATCGCGGCAAGATCGAGGCGGTCATCAATAATGCGCAACGGGCGCAGGAACTGGTCAAGCAGGAAGGCTCCCTGGCAACCTTCATCTGGCGCTACGAACCGGACCCGAAGCAGCTTGCAACACCACAATCCGCATCCACCTCCACGGAATCACATGCCTTGTCGAAGGATCTGAAAAAGCTGGGCTGGAAATTCGTCGGGCCAACCACCCTGTATGCCTTCATGCAGGCCATGGGATTGATCAACGACCATGTGGAGGGCTGTGTCATCAGGAGCCAGGTCGAGCGCGCGCGCAAACGCTTCAAGCGACCAGGGCGCTGATCCGGCGATCGGGCCGGGTACCCGGCACCTGCTCACCACCAGCCCTTACACCGACAGCATCTATGTATTCGATACCGCAAGCGGCCAGCAACAGGCGGTCATCGAGGTGGGCAATGGACCGCACGGCATTCGCGCCAGCCGCGACAGTCACTGGCTGTATGTGACGGTGACCGGGGATAATCGTGTGGTGGTCATTGATACGGACAGCATGCGGGTGGTGGCGCGAATACCGGTGGGTGAGTTCCCGTTCTGGATCGCCGTGCCCGGTAATCCCTGATCTGTTCGCGGGGTATGACGGGGCCGCGCCTCAGGTGGTCATCTGGCTGCGCAAATACATAGCGCCCAGCAGGATCAACAGGGCCACCACCCATACCGTGACATAGACCACCACGGATTGCTTGGCCTTGCGCATCTCCAGCCAGGTACGCGGCTTCACGCCGCGATACAGGAACACCAGCTTGGCGGCGAGGTTCACGCACACCACGTTGACGGACAGCAGCAGGGCGGCGCCCAGCGCGTAGCTCCAGTGTCCGGCACCCAGCATCATGCCCAGGGTCGCAGTGGGTGGCAGCAGGGCCACGGCCACCATCACCCCCACCAGTGCACTGGAAACCCCGGTGGTCAGTGACACCACCGCTGCCGCACCGGAGGCCAGCGCCAGCAGCACGCCGGCGGGCCCGATCTCGGTGCGGGTCATGATCTCATGGCTCCGCGGCTCCACATGCAGCACCATACCAATCAGGATGGCCAGCAACAGCGCAAAGCCCAGCCCGGCCAGGTTGGTTTTCAGCGCCGACCACATCAGCTCCCGGTCACCCAGGGAGGTGGCAAAGGCCAGTGCGATATTCGGCCCCAGCAGCGGTGCAATCACCATGGCGCCGACCACCACCGCCACATTGTCCTCCAGCAGCCCGATCGAGGCGACAATGGTGGAGAGAAACACCAGCAGCATGTGGTTGCCGCTCAGCCGCGCGCCCTTTTCGATTTCGCTGTACAACTCTTCGCGGGTGGTGGACGTGGATTTTTTCTTCTTCTCCTCGTCGTCGACTTCCGCTTCCTCGGGGCGCGGCAGGGTAACCTCCACGGGCAATACATTGATCCGGGTATTGGGCTGACCACCCAATGAGGATTGCAGTGAATCCATCACCGCCTGTCGTTCTTCCGGGGCGATGAGAATGCGCACGATCTTGCGGCCATCCTCTCCGGTGCCACCGAACCAGGTGTCGATGGCCTTGTGTTGTTCGGCGATTGCGGTGAGGGTGTCGAGATAGCCGGCGTCGGCAATGACTTCAATGATTTTCATGGGATAAGTATCTGGCCGGCAGAATCCGGGAAAGGGTCATAGTCCAGCAAGTGCGAAGTAATTCAGACCGGCTTGAGGCTGCGTTGAACATACCCCTCATCAGGCGGCAGGGCGCTGCAGCCCCTTTTCCACTTCCTCTCGCTTGCCGCGTCCGACCAGCTTCTCGACCAGTTCCAGCGCGAAATCCATCGCCGTGCCAGGCCCGCGCGAGGTGATGATCTTGTCGTCGCACACCACCGGCAGCTCCAGGTATTGCACGCCAACCAGGTCGGCATCCGGAATCGCGCCGGGGTAGCTGGTGGCCCTGCGTCCCTGCAGTAATCCGGCGCTGGCCAGTACCTTGGGTGCGGCACAGATGGCAGCAGTGTACTTCTGTTCCGCGGCCATACTCTTCAGCAGCTGGTGGATACGGGGATCATTGTTGAGATGATCGGCGCCGGGCAGACCGCCGGGCAGCACGATCATGTCGAAACTGTGGGTCAGCACCTGGCTGAGGCTGGAATCGGGGATCAGCATGGTGCCGCGCGCAGCGCGCACCGGCTGATCATCGAGTCCGGCGGTCACCACCTCAATACCCGCGCGACGCAGCAGGTCGATGATGGTGATGGCTTCCAGTTCTTCACATCCCTGTGCTAGCGGTACCAGGACAGTTGCCATTGTGCTTCCCTCCCATGCTGCTGCTGGATGACATCCGCAACCGGCACCACGCGCACGCCCTTCAGACGGGGCAGTTCCTCTTCCAGCACCTGCAGGGTACTGGGATAGGGGTGACCGATGGCCGTTGCGGAACCGTTCTTTTTCGCCAGTTTCAACAGGCGACGAAACTGGTAGCGCACCGCGTCGATCGACGGGTCGGGATCGAGAAACACATCCCGGTCCACACTCGGCACACCGTTTTCCCGCGCCACCTGGCGGGCGACGGTATCGACCGTGGTGCGACTGTCTACAAAGAATAGTTGATCATGGCGGCGCAGCTCGTGCATCAACCACATCATGTGCCCGGGATGGCGGGTCAGCAGACTACCCATGTGATTGTTTATACCGCTGACGTGGGGCACTGCCGCCAGGTCTTCCTGGAAGGTTCGGATGAATTCGCTGTGGGTCATGTCCAGGGTGACACCACCCTCGTCCAGCGGCCGGTGATCCATGGAATCCATCGGCAGGTGCAGAATCACTTCCTTGTTCACGGCATGGGCGCGCATGGCCAAATCACGGGTATGGGGCGCCCGGGGCAGGAAGGCACAGGCCACGGGACCCGGCAGCTTGACCACCCGCAGGCCCGGCGCCAGGCTGCGCCCCATGTCGTCGATGATGATGCTGATCACCGGTGACGACGGGGCAGGTACGGTTTCCGCCAGGGCCGGTGCCGAGACAAACAAAAGCGCGGCCAGCCAATGGCCGACCGCGCCTGCTACGCACCTGCTATTCAACGCAACCAGGCGCTGAATGAGCTGCCGCATCAGGGCTGCAGCTCCCGCTGCAGCGCCAGTCCCTTGAGCATGTTCAGCGCTTCATACAAGTGGTAATCGCGCTGGGCGAGGGATTGCTCTTCTTCATCTTCAGCCTTTTTACCGCTATCGACCTCGGGCTTCTTCTTGGCATTGCCGTTTTCCAGGTGACCGCTCAGGCTCGCTTCACTGATCGGATCAAAGGCCGCTTCCAGTGCCGACACCTTCAGGTTTTCCAGCTTGATGTCAGGCACGATGCCCTCCGCCTGAATGGAGCGGCCGGAAGGTGTGTAATAGCGTGCCGTGGTGAGCTTGACGGCGGAACCATTGCTCAGCGGCAAGATGGTCTGTACCGATCCCTTGCCGAAGGTCTGCGAGCCCATGATGAGCGCCCGGTGCTGATCCTGCAGCGCACCGGCGACGATCTCCGAAGCCGAGGCGGAACCCTGGTTCACCAGCACCACCATGGGCGCATTCTCGAGCACATCGTCGGGGGTGGCATTGAAGCGCAGCTTGGAGTCGTTGACGCGACCTTCGGTATAGACGATCAGCCCCTTGCGCAGGAAGGCATCGGATACCGCAACGGCCCCGTTGAGCACACCGCCCGGGTTGTTGCGCAGATCCAGCACCAGGCCCTTCAGCGCACCCTTGTTTTCCTTCTTCAGTTCGTCCATCGCCTGCAGCAGATTGTCCGCGGTCTTGGACTGGAACTGGGAGATCCGGATATAACCGAAGCCCTTGTCCAGCATGCGGCTCTTGACGCTCTTCACGGTGATGATGTCGCGGGTCACCGTCAGCTTGATCGGTGCATCGAGCCCTTCACGGACGATGGTCAGTACGATATCGCTACCGGGCTTGCCACGCATGATCTTCACGGCATCGTTGAGGCTCATACCCTTCACCGGCGTGTCATCAAGCCGGATGATCAGGTCGCCCGCCTGCACACCGGCGCGCTGGGCGGGGGTGTCGTCGATGGGCGCGATGACCTTGACGAAGCCGTCTTCCATACCGACCTCGATGCCGAGACCACCGAATTCACCACTGGTGCCCACCTGCAGTTCCTTGAACTGCTCACGATCGAGATAGGAGGAGTGGGGATCGAGGCCGGTGAGCATGCCGCGTACGGCGTTTTCCAGCAGGTCACGATCGTTCACATCCTCCACATAGTCGTTCTTGATGCGGCCGAATACATCGGTGAAGGTACGCAGTTCCTCGACCGGCAGGGTGGCGGGGGCCTCCCGCTCGGCGAATACGCCCTGCCCGATGGAAATGGAAAGCCCCAGGAGCAGGCCGGTGAAGATCAGTAACAGGTTCTGACTTTTCAGTTTCATTCGTTTCATTCCGTGTGGCAGTGGCCACCTCTTGTAATCACGACGCATACCCACGCGGCCGGAAGGTGCCCGTGCCGGGGTCTGCTTCTATATCGTCCGCCGCAGACCATACCATAGGCCTGATTTGGCGGGAAATTATCCCGTCACGGGGAACGGGCTTCAGCGCCTGGCAATCCAGGATACGGGATTCACCGGACGACCGTTATGACGCACTTCAAAATACAGCCCGGCATCGGCCTGGCCACCGGTATCCCCCACGGCGGCGATCACCTCGTCGGTGGCCACCCATTCTCCAGCCTCCTTGTATAGGCTCTGATTATGACCGTACAGCGTCATGTAGCCATCGCCATGATCGACGATGATCAACAGCCCGAATCCACGCAGCCAGTCGGCGAAGGCCACCCGGCCATGGGCCACCGCATGTACCTCGCTGCCCACCGGGGCGCCGATCAACACCCCCCGCCAGGTAAGATCCCCCTTGGCGCGCTGGGTTCCGTAGCGCGCCAGCAGACGCCCGCGTGCGGGCCAGCCCATACTGCCCTTGCGATCCTTGAATGCCTTCTGACTACCGGTGGAAAGGGGAATATCCGCCAGCAGATCCTGCAGTGAGCGCACCAGTTCCTGCAGGCGCTTTTCATCCCGCGCCAGCTGCTGCAACTCGGTACCCTTGTTCTGAATATCCTGCTGCAGCCGCGCCAGGACCTGGCGCCGTTCCTGCTGGCTGCCCTGCAGCGCTTCCGTCTTGCGCTGCTGGTCCGCATGCAACTGCGCCAGTGCCTGGCGCTCCGTGACGATGTCGGTTTCCAGCCGCGCCAGTTCGGTAAGGTGATGATTTACCATGGCGATGCGCTCGGTACGGGCCTGGGCGAAATAGCGGTAATAGGTCAGCATGCGCCCGATGGTACCCGGGTCTTCCTGGTTGAGCAGCAGCTTGACCCGCTCCTGGCGACCCATGGTATAGGCGGACCGGGCATCACGGGCCAGCTGCTGGCGCAGGGTAGCCAGCTGGCCCGCCTCCTGGTCACGTTCCTGGTCGAGCCGACGCAGGCGTTTTTCGCTGTCCGCCAGCTGCTGCCTGAGGGTCCGCAGCTGACGACTGGCGGCACTGATATCCCGCTCAGCCGTACGCAGGGACTGCTGTAGCTGGTCCTTGCGTTCGCGGTCCGTATCGAGGCTTTGCTGTAGTTTCTGGATGCGTGCCTGCAGGGCCTGCAGCTGCTGGGCCGTTGCGGCCGGGTCATCCGCGGCCTGCAGGGGGGGACTGCCCAGTACATATAGCAATACCCAGCTGCAGGCCACACCCCGCAGCCACGCGGGTCGTGGCGACCCGTGGCACTCAGGCGTCATGAACCCCTAGAGCGGGTTCGGCGTGGTCCGTTATTTCGGCAGGGAACTCAAGCAACGGGGTACCGGTCATGGCATTGGGCTTCTGCAACCCCATGACCAGCAGCATGGTGGGAACCACATCGCACAGGGCACCGGTACTGGCCATCTCGGCCGGGCGACCCACGTAGATCAGCGGCACCGGGCAGGTGGAATGCGCGGTATGGGCCTGGCCGGTTTCCTCGTTGCGCATCTGTTCGGCGTTGCCATGATCAGCGGTGATGAGCATTTCCCCGCCGACCTTCTGCAACGCCGCGTCGACGCGCCCCAGGCACTGGTCGAGGGCCTCGATCGCCTTCACGGCCGCCTCGAAATTGCCTGTGTGGCCAACCATGTCCGGGTTGGCGTAGTTGCAGATGATGACGTCGTACTTCTGCTCGTCGATGGCCGCCACCAGCTGGTCGGTCAGCTCGAAGGCACTCATTTCCGGCTGCAGGTCATAGGTGGCCACCATCGGTGACGGCACCAGGATACGATCCTCGCCAGGGAAGGGTTCCTCTACGCCACCATTGAAGAAGAAGGTGACGTGGGCGTATTTTTCCGTTTCGGCAATCCGCAGCTGGCGCAGGCCCAGGCTGGCGGCATATTCTCCGAACACATTGGTGAGACGTTCGGCGGGAAAGGCTACGGGGATATCAAATTCCGAGTTGTATTCGGTGAGGCTGACGAAGCTGGCGATGTCAGGAATGTACTCACGCTCGAAGCCATCGAAATCCGCCTCGATGAAGGGGCGGGTGATCTGGCGGGCCCGGTCGGAGCGGTAGTTCATGAACACCACCACATCGCCATCCTCCACCCGCACCGGCTGTTCACCGGGAGGCACGATGGCGGTGGCCTTGACGAACTCGTCACCCTCATCCCGGCCATAGGCCTGCTCCAGCCCCTTGAGAGCCGATTCCGCCTGGTACTCGGCCTTGCCCTGGGTGATCAGGTCATAGGCCGCCTGGATGCGTGGCCAGCGGTGATCGCGATCCATGGCGTAGTAACGCCCGATAATGGAGGCGATCCGGCCGTGCCCCAGTTCCTTGAACTTGTCTTCCATCAGCCGCAATGAGGCGGCGGCACTGCGCGGCGGCGTATCACGGCCATCGAGAAAGGCGTGCAGATAGACATCCCTGGCGCCCCGCTGCACCGCCAGTTCCGCCATCGCGTGGATGTGCTCTTCATGACTGTGCACACCACCCGGCGACAGCAGGCCGATGATATGCAGCCCTTTGCCGGTATTCACGGCGAGGTCGACGGCGTCGGTAAGAGTCGCATTGGTAAAGAAAGAACCGGTCTTGATGGAGCGGCTGACACGGGTGAACTCCTGGTATACCACGCGCCCGGAGCCCAGATTCAGATGGCCCACCTCGGAGTTCCCCATCTGGTCGCCGGGCAACCCCACCGCCGCACCGGAAGTACGGATCAGGGTATGGGGATACTGTGCCCACAGGCGATCCCAGTTGGGCTTGCGCGCAGCCGCAATGGCATTGAAGGTCGGGTCTTCACGGTAACCCCATCCGTCCAGAATCAGCAGGACCATGGGCTTGGGTGTCACGGACATGGGTATCTCAGGAGTCTGAAGGTTGGCATCAATAAGATTAGACCAAGTCTAACCATAAACGGGGTGTTCCACCACCCGGAAAACCGGATAAGACTGCTTGCCTTTGCCTGATTTGGAAACAATCCTTTCCATCAGGTGTATTATTGTATAATGTTTTATTTATAAAAGGCAGTATGGCTGTACCGCGATGACTGAAGTATGCGTTAGCTGTTCCTACGAACTGTATGCGGGGCTACTGAATATGACTGAGGCCAGCGATGAGCTGATCACCCGGGACGAAGACATTGAGCGGGCATCACGCTCCCTCAAGGCCATGTCCCACCCTCTGCGGCTGAAGATCCTGTGCACCCTTGGTGACCAGGAAGTCAGTGTGCAGGATATTGTTGAACATGTCGGCACCTCCCAGAGTAATATTTCCCAGCATCTCGCCATTCTGCGCGACAAGGGGATCCTCGCCTCGCGCAAGGACGCCAACCGGGTCTATTACCGGGTGGGTGACTCCCGAACCCTGCGCCTGATCTGTATGATGCGGGAAGTGTTCTGCACCATGGCCCAGTAACGGCCGCACCGTTTTTCCACATTGATTGCATGTGACTTGCCGTCAGGTATTGCCTCCCTATGAGTCAGCTTTTTGAATTCATTACCAATAACTGGATGCTGGTGTTGGCGCTGGTGGCCATTATCGCCATGCTCATCGGCAGCGAAACCCAGCGTCGGATTTCAGGTGTACCGAATATCGGCCCGATGGAAGCCACCCGCCTGCTGAACCAGGAGGATGCACTGTTTATCGATACCCGCACCGATAAAGAATACAAGGAAGGGCATATCCTCCATGCCCTGCATATTCCACTCGGCGACCTCGAACATCGCATGGGTGAGCTGGAAAAATTCAAGGGCCGCCCGGTGATCGCCTACTGCCGCTCCGGACACCGCTCCGCCACTGCCGGAAGCAAACTGAAGAAACAGGGCTTTGAAACCGTGTTCAATCTCGGTGGCGGCATCATGGCCTGGCAGAACGCCAGCCTTCCCGTAACCAAAAAGTAGTATCCTCTATGGCGCAAATCGAGATTTACTGCAGTGATTTCTGCATCTATTGCACCATGGCGCTGCAGCTGCTGGATCGCAAGGGCGTGGAATACCGGAAGCTCAACGTGGACCGTAGCCCGGAACTGCGCGCGGAGATGGAACAGCGCAGCCAGCGCACCTCGGTCCCGCAGATCTTCATCGACGGACGCCACATCGGCGGCTGTGATGATATGACAGCCCTGGACCGGGCCGGCCAGCTGGATCCATTGCTACAGATTTAAACCACACCATGATTTCCGGTTGCCGTTCTTTTTCCGGATAACACCACGGGGATACCCATGACTGACAACGATACCGAAGCCGCCCAGAACAACCCGGGCCAGCAGTTCAACATCCAGAAAATCTTCATGAAGGACATGTCCTTCGAAACCCCCAACTCCCCGGCGATCTTTACCGAGGAATGGAAACCGGATATCAATCTGCAGCTGACCAGTAATGCCACACCGATCACGGAAGGACTGTTTGAAGTGATTGTGTCCATCACCGTGACCGCCAAGCTGGGTGAGAAAACCGCCTATCTGGCGGAAATCCAGCAGGGCGGCATCTTCAGCCTGGCCGGGTTTGACCAGGCCCAGATGGGCCATATGCTGGGCGCCTTCTGTCCCAATGTACTGTATCCCTTCGCCCGCGAGGCCGTGGCCGACCTGATCGGCAAGGGCGGTTTCCCGCCGGTCTACCTGGCACCGGTCAATTTCGATGCCCTGCATGCGCAGCGCATGCAGGAAATCCAGGCCCAGGTCGCCAGCAGCCAGGAGGGTGCCGCCCACTAGGGCGCGCCGCCCCTGCCCCATGTCCCGGACCGGTGAACCCTTCGCGGTTTTGGGTGCCGGCTCCTGGGGCACGGCACTGGCCATCCTGCTTGCCCGCCAGGGCTACCCGGTACGGCTGTGGGGACATGAAGCGGCCGATATCGAGATCCTGCAGCGGGATCTCAGCAACGAGCAATATCTGCCCGGTATCCCCTTTCCACCGGACCTGACCTGCACCGCTGATCTGGCGGCTGCCATCGCCGGGGTGCGTGATATCCTGGTGGTGGTTCCCAGCCATGCCTTTGGCGAAGTACTCCAACGGCTCCAGCCCAAGCTCCAGCCACAACAACGCATCGCCTGGGCCACCAAGGGCCTGGAACTGGGCACCGGCCGGTTTCTGCACCAGGTGTTCGAGGATATTCTCGGCGCCGCGATTCCCCGCACCCTCATCTCCGGTCCCACCTTCGCCCGCGAACTGGCGCTTGGACTCCCCACCGCGGTGACCGTGGCCAGCAGTGATGCGACCTATGCCACCGATCTCGCCCAAGCCCTGAGTTGTCCGGATTTCCGCGCCTATACCAGCACTGATGTACAGGGCGTGGAACTGGGAGGAGCGGTGAAAAATGTCATGGCCATCGCCGCCGGGATCTCCGACGGGCTGGGCTTCGGCGCCAATGCCCGCGCCGCCCTCATTACCCGCGGTCTGCATGAAATGATGCTGCTGGGCGAACAGCTCGGTGGCCACCGCGAAACCTTCATGGGCCTGGCCGGGGTCGGCGACCTGGTGCTGACCTGTACCGATGACCAGTCCCGCAATCGCCGCCTCGGCCTGGCGCTGGGCCGGGGACAAGAACGCGATGCTGCCATTGCGGCCATCGGTCAGGCTGTGGAGGGAGTGCATACCGCCAGGGAAGTGGTGGCGCTGGCGCGTCGCCGGCAGGTGGAGATGCCCATCAGTGAGCAGGTCTGCCGGGTGCTGTTCGAGGGGCATGATCCCCGTACCGCGGTGCATGAACTGCTGGGGCGGTCGCTGAAGCCGGAGACCTGAAAGCGGGTCGTGCTATCGGACTGTGCGGTTGCGACAGGCACGGAATGCAGGAGCCATGGTGAGCCTCGACCCGAAGGATGACAGGCCATCACCCGGCCCCTGCGAACTCCACCTGCCGCCAGGCCTCGAACAGGAACACCGCCACGGCATTGGACAGGTTCAGGCTGCGACTCTCCGGCACCATGGGCAGCCGCAATACCTGCTCTTCACCGCATTCCGCCAGTACACCGGCGGGCAGACCGCGCGACTCGGGCCCGAACAACAGGGCATCCCCGGGCCGGTAGTGGACATCGGTATGGCGGCGTTTGCCCTTGGTGGAACAGGCCCATATACGTGCCGGCTGCAGTGCGCTGTGAAATGCATCCAGACTGGCATGCACCCGGACCTCGGCCCATTCCCGGTAATCCAGCCCGGCACGGCGCAGCTTGCGGTCGTCGAGATCGAAACCCAGTGGCTCGATCAGGTGCAGGTGGCTGCCGGTATTGGCGCAGAGGCGTATGATGTTGCCCGTATTGGGTGGAATCTCCGGTTCAAAGAGCACGATGTGAAACATGGTGGGCAGGCACGGAGTCCGATTGACGAATGACGATGAGTAACCGCAGGCCATGAGTAGCAGCACAATCTCCCCGCAAGACCAGCAACGCCTCGCCGTGGAATTCTGCGGCATGCGTTTCGATACACCCCTGGTATTGCTGTCGGGCTGCGTCGGGTTCGGCGAAGAGTACACGCGCGTGGCGGGCTTTTCCAACCGGGATGTGGGCGCCGTCTGCCTCAAGGGCACCACCGGCACCCCGCGGCTCGGCAACCCCGCGCACCGGGTCTATGAAACCCCCATGGGCATGCTCAATGCCATCGGCCTGCAGAACCCTGGCGTGGACCGGGTGGTGGACGAGATCCTGCCGACCCTGGATTTCGCGGAGACCCGCTTCATCGCCAACGTGTCCGGCTCCACTATCGAGGAATACATCGCCGTCACCCGCCGTTTCGATGATTCGCCCATCGATGCCATCGAGATCAACATCTCCTGCCCCAATGTAAAAGAGGGTGGGGTGGCCTTCGGCAACGACCCGGACATGTCCGCACGGGTGGTGGAAGCCTGCCGCAGTGTCACCCGCAAACCGCTGATCACCAAGCTGTCGCCCAACCAGACCGACATCGCCGGCAACGCGCGTCGTTGCATCGAGGCCGGCACCGACGGCTTCGCCGTCATCAACACCCTCATGGGCATGGCCATCGATGTGGAATCACGCACCCCACTGATTGGCAACAACCAGGGTGGCCTGTCCGGCCCGGCCATCAAACCCATCGCCCTGCTCAAGGTCCATCAGGTCTACCAGGTCTGCAAACACCACAACATCCCCATCATCGGCCAGGGCGGGATCACCAGCGCCGAGGACGCGCTGGAATTCCTCATCGCCGGCGCCAGCGCCGTCGGCATCGGCACGGCCCTGTTCTACGATCCCCTGATCTGCCCGAAGATCAACCGCGGCATCGTCGACTATCTCGATCGCCACGACATCGCCGAAGTCAACCAGCTCACCGGCAGCCTCAACCTCAATCAGGCACCCGTCCGCCAGACCCCCGGCTGCGGCGCCTAAGGGGCCTTCGCAACGAACCATCGGGCAACTCGGGCTGCTGCGCGGTGGATTATTCCTCGGTCTGACAGACTCCTGCCCATCTATTTCCTCCACCAAACTGGAACGAACCTTGCACTCTGTCTCCTGCGGACGTGCGCCGTCGGTTTTTTGACGGCTACGGGCCGATTAAATGATTCCGCGTTTTCACCGCTACTACGGGTAGTTAAATGGAAACACAGGGACCGGACCGCAGCGTTGACGCGCCCGATCCGGTTGATGCGCGCACAAAGGACCAGGGTCAGCGGCGCGCGCAAGGATGTAGTACAGGGAACCCATGCAGCAGCAAATCAATCTGTATCAGCCAATCTTCCGCAAGGAGCGCAAGCTCTTTTCGGCGCGTGCGCTGTTGCAAATCAGCCTCGTCAGCCTGGGGCTGATGCTTCTGATTGCCGTGTACTTCCAGGTCCAGCTGCATCGCCTGCAGGCCAGTGAGCAATCCCTTGCCAGCCAGTACCAATACCTGAAGTCCACCCTGGATGCGCTGCAGCAGAATGATGGCGATCCGGTCCTGACGGCGCTCGACGAGCAGATTGCCCGGCTGGAAACCTCGCTGCAGGCCAAGCAGTCATTGCTGGACAACATGACTGCACTGGCCGGTGCCGGACGCAGCGGCTTTTCCCCCTATCTCGACGCATTGGCACGCCTGCACCTGAATGGCCTGTGGCTGACCGGTATACAGATCAGCAAAGGCGGGCAGGCGGTACAGCTGCGCGGCGTGGCCCGGGATGCGGGCCTGATTCCCCGTTACCTGCAACGGTTGCCCGAGGACCCGCGCCTGCAGTCCCTGGACTTTCGCCAGGTATTGATCAGTCGTCGCGCGGATACGCCACAACAGCTGGATTTCACCCTGCAGTCGGGGGATATCCTCTGATGATGGCGCGTATCCAGCACTGGGCAGCCACCGTTGATGGCCTGGGTTTGCGCGAGCGTCTGTTTCTACTGCTCAGCGTCATTGCCGTGCTGTTCCTGGTCCTTGATTCACTGGTCTACCAGCCAGCCATCCGCCAGCAGCAGCGCGTCAACGATGCCGTCGATAACCTGCAGCTGCAACTTACCGTGCTGGAACAGGAATCCCGGGAGCTGACCCAGAATGCGTCGCTTGACCCGCTGCAATGGCGCGAACGCAGGGCCGCTGAACTGACAAACCAGGGTACCGCGCTGGATACACGCATCCAGGAACAGCTCGGCCTGGTGGTGGACCCACGCCAGATAGCGCAGATGCTGCGCGACATCCTCGACCAGGATAAGGAACTCAAGCTGCTGCAGCTCACCACTGGCGTGGCCAGTCTCGATCCGGACATGCAGAACAAGGCCCCGCACCCGGCGCTACCCGCCATCGATGGCGCCCTGCCCGCCAATCTCAGCCGTTACCGGCTCACCCTGCAGATGGAGGGTAGCTACCTCGCCGCGCTGCGTTTTCTCCAGCAACTGGAAAACCTGCCCTGGGCACTGTTTTCCGATCAGCTGGATATCACCATCCAGCAACACCCCAGGGCGCAGATCAGCCTGCAACTCTATACCCTGGGTGCCTATGGGGGTGGCCTGTGAAGTGGCTCGGCGCGCTGTTGCTGCTGGCCGTCCTGCCCCTCGCACAGGGACAGCCGGAGCTACTTGATCCCACTGCGCCCAGCGGGCCCGCCCAGACAGGAAATGGCAACCCGCTCGGCACTGGCTGGGAACTGAACTCCACCCTGATCAACTCCCATCGCAAGATCGCCATGATCAATGGCAGCCCGGTGCAGGAAGGTGACCGTATTGACGGAGCCCGTGTGGTCCGTATCCGCGCCTCTGAAGTACAACTGGAAACCGTGGAGCGCCGCATCACCCTGCGACTGCTTCCCAACCCCTTGCGCACCCACGCACAACCATGAGTACCGCCATGAATATCCATCGCGCCCCCTTTCGCCTGCCGGCTCTGCTGCCCCTGCTGCTGACCCTCGCGGCCTGTCAGTCAAACCCGGTACGGCATGCTGACGATATCGAACAGTCGTTACAGGAAAGCCTCGCCAGCAGCGAACAGCTGGTAGCGCCGACACCGCCTCCGGAAGTCACCCAGGCCCTGTTGCCGCCACTTGACGTACCACTACCGCTACAGGCCCGTCCGGTAATCGAACAGCGTTTTGACGTGGCGGTGAAGAATGCACCGGCGCAGGAATTCTTCATGAGCCTGGTGGCCGGCACCCAGCTGAATATGGTGGTACATCCCAACGTCAGCGGCGAGATCTCACTCAGCCTGCAGAACGTAACCATCAATGAAGTCCTGGAAGCGGTGCAGGATATCTACGGCTACCAGTATCGGCGCAGCAACGGCATGTATCAGGTGCTGCCGGCTCGCATGCGTTCCAAGATCTACAAGGTCAATTACCTCGATGTATCCCGCAAGGGCAGTTCCAACACACGGATCAGTTCCGGCCAGGTCAGCCAGGTTGCCAACAACGGTAACGGTAATGGCAGCAGCAGTTCCACCAGCACCCAGAACCAGTCCTCCCACCAGCAACAGAGTACCCAATCCTCGGGCAGTGTGGTGGAAACCAAGTCGGAATCGAATTTCTGGACCGACCTGGAGTCCGCACTTGCCATGCTGGTAGGCGAGGAGGAAGGCCGTAGCATCGTGGTCAATTCCCATGCCGGTGTGGTGGTGGTGCGGGCCATGCCCAGCGAACTGCGCGACGTGGAGGATTTCCTGTCCACCATCCAGGATGCCGCCCATCGCCAGGTATTGCTGGAGGCCAAGATCCTCGAAGTCACCCTGCGCGACGATTTCCAGTCCGGTATCAACTGGTCCGCGCTCGCTGAAGTCGGCAATGGAAAATCCATCCTGTTCGGCCAGACCGGCAATCCCAATATCACCGAAGCCGCGGCCTTGGGTGTGGGCGGCATGTTCAGCATCGATGCCAACCTGAATGACTTCACTGCACTGATCGAACTGTTACAGACCCAGGGCGATGTACACGTACTGTCCAGCCCGCGGGTGGCCACGGTCAACAACGAAAAAGCCGTCATCAAGGTAGGTACCGACGAGTTTTTCGTCACCGATGTCAGCACCGATACCGATACCACCACCACCGGCACCAACCAGAGTGTGGACATCACCCTCACACCGTTCTTTTCCGGTGTGGCCCTCGATGTGATTCCGCAGATCGATGATGAGGGCCAGGTGACCCTGCATATCCATCCCACCGTGAGCCAGGTGGATGAAGAGGTGAAGCAGATCGCCACCAGCACCGAGAACTCACTGTCCATTCCGCTGGCCACGAGTACCGTGCGCGAATCGGACACCATCATCCGCGCCCGCTCGGGGCAGGTGGTGGTGATTGGTGGCCTGATGGAAAACACCATACGCAATGATGTGGCCAAGACCCCCATGCTGGGCGATGTCCCGTTGATGGGTAAGCTCTTCCGTCAAAACAAACAGCAGACCGTAAAAAGTGAACTGGTCATTCTGCTGCGCCCGATGGTCGAGCAGGGTAATCAGATCTGGGCCGGTGACCTGCGTCGCACCGCCGACCGCTTCCGGGACCTGCGGGAGCAGGGTCCGGCCGGGGAACGTGACCGCTTGCTCAAGCAGTGGGGCCAACAGTAGTCATCCGCTACACAGGAGCACCCATGTATCGCCAACACTTCGGACTACAGAGCGCACCCTTCACCATTACCCCGGACACCGGTTTCTTTCATAATGCCGGTACGCACCAGGAGGCCTTGAATGTGCTGCTGGTGGCCCTGCAGTCCGGCGAAGGGTTCCTCAAGGTGACCGGCGAAGTGGGTACCGGCAAAACCCTGCTCTGTCGCACCCTGCTCAACACCCTCGATGACCGGTTTGTCACCGCCTACATTCCCAATCCGTTTCTAAACCCAACGGCACTGCGCATGGCGCTGGCCGAGGAGCTGGGCATCCGGTTTGCGCGCAACATCGGCCAGCATCGCCTGCTCAAACTCATCACCGAAAAACTGGTGGAACTGAATGCCGCGGGCAAGCGTGTGGTGCTGTTGCTCGATGAGGCGCAGGCACTGCCCGATGACAGCCTGGAGGCATTGCGCCTGCTCACCAACCTGGAAACCGAAAAAGACAAATTACTGCTGGTGGTATTGTTCGGGCAACCGGAGCTTGATCGGCGCCTGGCGCAGAATCACCTGCGTCAGCTGAAGCAACGCATCATCTTTTCCTACACCCTGCAGCCACTCGATCAGGATGCACTGATCGCGTATCTGCAGCATCGCCTGATGGTCGCCGGTTATGGTGGTGCACCGCTGTTCAGCCGCCGCGCCATCCGCCATCTGCACAAGGCCAGCCGCGGCATTCCCCGCCTGGTCAATGTGCTCTGTCACAAGGCCCTGATGGCCGCCTATGGCAGCGGCCAACACAGCATCGACCATCATCATATGCAGCGTGCCATCGCCGACACGGAAGATGCGGGACCGACGGCACACCCGCGTGGCCATGGCCTGTTGGCCCGCTGGCTGAGCGCCGCCGTCATCACCGGCGCCAGTGTCGGTAGCGCCTGGGGATTCCGCTCATGAGCCTGATCAACGATATGCTCAAGGACCTTGATGCCCGTCGCCATCACTCCCAGGGCAACGCAGGCGTGGGGCTGCACGGCATGGGCCAGGCAGTAGCCCTGCAACCTGTGATTCCACTGACACGTGTGGTGCTGGGTGTCGGCCTGGCCGTCGCACTGGCCGGAGGCGGACTGGTCGCCTGGCAATACGGGTCACAAACCCGGTCTGCCCCACCCGATATCCTGTCGCCCGCATCTTCGGCGGCTGATGTGACACAGGACCAGCATGTCACGCTACCGGCGACGGCAATCCAGTCACCCGTCATTCCGCCCACGCAGCCATCGGTCGCGCCCATCGTAACGGCACCCGAACAAGTGGCGACCACACCGGCACAGGTGCCGGCTGACCACCACCCTCACGAGACCACCGTCGTCGCCGGGCAGCCAATCAAGGCCACACCGCCGGTTGAGCCCATCATGCACAAAACCGTGCGCCGCCTTTCCGCTACCGAACTGGCGGAACTGTACTATCAGCAGGCCACTACGGCACTGCAGCACGACCAGGAGAGCAAGGCCCAGGCACTGTTGCAGGATGCCCTTGCCAGTGCGCCCGACCATCTGCCGGCACGACTGGCGCTCGCCGGACTCTGGATTCAGGCACAACAGCATGACCGTGCCCTGGAACTGCTGGCCGAAGGCTTTGCCCGTCAGCCCCAGGCGGTCGACCAGGCCCGGCTCTATGGTCATTTGCTCATGCAGCAGGGACAGAATCAGCGGGCCCGTACCGTACTGGAAACCGCCGCACCGCTGGCACAGCAACAGGCCGATTACCAGGCACTGCTGGGTACGCTTTACCAGCGCCTCGATCTGCCTGCGCTGGCCGCACAGCATTACCAGCGAGCGGTCGGGCTCAAGGCGGACCAGGCCCTGTGGTGGATGGGACTCGGTATCGCCGAAGAACAACTGCAACGTAGTGCTGCCGCATACGAGGCCTTCCGGACCGCGCTGCACTATCCACTCACCCCGTCGCTGAAACGTTATATCGAAGGCAGGGTCGCGGCCCTGCGCCGCTAGCAAAGGATCGCCAACGACATGGTTCAACGCAAACGTATCCGTATCGGTGACCTGCTGGTGGAGAGCAAGGTCATCTCCGAGGCCCAGCTGCAGCAGGCGCTCGCCGATCAGAAACGCAGCGGTCGCAAACTTGGCCGGGTACTGATCGAGAATGGTTTCGTCAAGGAAGACGCCATGCTCGAGCTGCTGTCACAGCAACTCGACATTCCCCACATCGATCTCAATTCCTTCGAGCTGAAACCCGAGCTGGTACAGCGCCTGCCGGAAACCCATGCGCGACGTTATCGCGCCCTGGTGCTGAAGGAAACCAAGGAAGGCCTGCTGGTGGGCATGGCCGACCCCACCGATATTTTCGGCTACGATGATCTGGTGCGCATCCTCAAGCAGCCGGTACTGCCGGCGGTGGTGAAGGAAAGCGACCTGCTGCAGCAAATCGATCATATCTATCAGCAGGGTGCGCAACTCAAGAGCCTGGCCAGTGAAGTGGGACAGGACCTCGATGCCACTGCCTTTGACCTCGGGGCACTGGTGTCCGACACCAGTTCCAGCGATGCACCGGTGGTACGCCTGATCCAGACCGTGTTCGAAGAAGCCGTCAAGGCCAATGCCTCGGACATTCATATCGAGCCCGATGAAAACCTGTTGCGCATTCGTCGCCGCGTGGACGGCGTGCTGCATGAAACCGTCATGGATGACAAGCGCATCGCCCCGGCGGTGATCTCGCGTCTCAAGCTGATGGGTGGTGCCGATATCTCGGAAAAGCGCCTGCCCCAGGATGGCCGTTTCACCGTGCGGGTACGTGACAAGAGCATCGATGTGCGACTCGCCACCATCCCTACCCAGAATGGCGAAGCCGCGGTGATGCGCCTGCTAGACCAGGGCACTTCCATCCGCAGCCTGGAAGAGCTGGGGCTGCCCGCTTCATTGCTGCCCCGGTTTCGCAAGGTCATTCACAAACCCCATGGGCTGGTGCTGGTCACCGGCCCCACCGGGAGCGGCAAGACCACCACGCTGTATGCCGCGCTTGCGGAACTCAACAAGGCACAGAGCAAGATCATCACCGTGGAGGACCCGGTGGAGTATCGCCTGCCGCGCATCAACCAGGTGCAGGTGAATCCCAAGATCAATCTCGATTTCGCCCGCGTACTGCGCACCACTTTGCGTCTCGACCCGGACATCATCCTGGTAGGCGAAATCCGTGACCAGGAAACCGGTGAAATCGCCCTGCGAGCCGCACTCACCGGACACCTGGTGTTATCCACGCTGCATACCAACGATGCCATCAGCAGTGCCACTCGACTGATCGACATGGGCATGGAGGGTTACCTGGTAGCCTCCGCCGTGCATGCCATTCTGGCCCAGCGCCTGGTGCGCTGTGTCTGCCCACGATGTGCCAGCGACACCGTACTGGACCCCGGTGAGCAGGCATGGCTGCATGGACAGGTCGGTGAGGCCGCGATGAACATGCACTTCAAGGCCGGCACCGGCTGTAATCACTGCAACCATACCGGTTATGCAGGTCGCATCGGGGTCTATGAATTGCTGATCATGGAAGGCGCGCTGGTGGAAGCATTGCGCCGTAACGATCACGACGCCTTTGAACAGGCCGCACGTGAACAGGCCGGCTATCAGTCGCTGGTGATGAATGCCCTGGAGTATGCGCAACAGGGTGTGACAACGCTGGGCGAGGTTATGCGCCTGAGTGGCTGGGTGGAATGATGCACACCACCGCCAGGGGCCGGGAGTAAGCATGGCATTATTCCAGTACAAGGCGCGCAGTGTGCGCGGCGACGCGGTGGAGGGCACCATTGATGCACCGTCCAGCGATGCCGCCGCCAGCAGCCTGATGGAAGGCGGGCTGACGCCCATCGATATCGTGGCCGCGGTGGAGAAGAAAACCGCCAGCCGCTGGGATCGTGATCTCAAGGACATCTTTCCGCCCAAGGTCGGGCTGGTGGATCTCATTCAGTTCAGCCGCCAGATGCACAGCCTGATGCGTGCCGGCGTACCCCTGCTCAGTGCCTTGACCGGGCTGGCGGCCAACACCCGTAATCCGACCCTGGCCAGGGCCATTGCCGAGGTCAACGGCAGTCTGGGTGCCGGGCGCGATCTGGCCACATCGCTGAGTCATCACCCGGATATCTTTTCCCTGTTTTACGTGAGCCTGGTGCGAGTGGGTGAAACCACCGGTCGCCTGGACCAGATCTTCGAGCAACTGGCCTTCTACCTGGAGCGGGAAAAAAACACCCGCGACCAGGTGAAGTCCGCACTGCGCTACCCCATTTTCGTATTGAGCGCGATTGCCGTGGCCATCGTGATCATCAACATCAAGGTCATTCCCGCCTTTGCGAATGTGTTCACCAAGTTCGGTGCCGACCTGCCGCTCGCCACCCGTATTCTGATGGGGATGTCGAACTTCATGCTGGCCTACTGGCCGTTACTGCTGATCCTCGGCGTTGCCGGATTCTTCGGCGTGCGTGCCTATCTGCAGACCGAGAAGGGGCGCTACCGCTGGCACAAATTACTGCTGCATCTGCCGTTGATCGGTCCGGTCATCTTCCAGGCCACCATGGCGCGGTTCAGTCACCTGTTTTCCATGGCGCAGAGTTCCGGGGTCCCGCTCATCACCGCCCTGTCGGTGGTCGCCCGCGCCCTTGACAACGATTACGCCGAAGAACGCATTCTCACCATGCGGGATGGTATCGAACGTGGCGACTCCATCACCCGCACCGCTACCGCCACCGGGGTATTCGATCCGCTGGTGTTGCAGATGCTGGCGGTGGGCGAAGAGTCCGGCACCATGGACCAGCTGCTGCGCGAGATCGCCGATTACTACAACCGCGAGGTGGATTACGCCATCGCCAAAATGAGCGCCTCCATCGAGCCCATTCTCACCATTGTGATCGGCCTGATGGTGCTGGTGCTGGCCATCGGCGTATTCCTGCCGATGTGGAACCTGGGTTCGGTGATGATGCATAAATAAAAAACTGCCATGAAAGATGAATATTTACCCAAATGTAACGAATCGGTGCGTTTTTTCCCTCAAGAAACCCTGTACCGCGGACGTTAATACACACAGTAACCGGGGGCAGAATGCCTCCAAAAGGGAGACAACAATGAACAAGCAAAGCGGTTTTACTCTGATTGAGCTGGTGATGGTGATCGTGATCCTGGGGATCCTGAGCGCCATCGCACTGCCAAGATTTGTCGACCTGCAGTCGGGTGCACTGACGGCAGCCAAGAAGGGTATGAGTGGTGCGGTAAAATCGGCCCATGCCATCTATATCGCTGAGAATAAAGCATTTCCGCCCAGCCCCGCGGCACTGGCCGCCTATGTGCAGGGTGAAGGTGTGACCTCCGCCGTCGATGGCATCGTGGTCACCATCGATGCTACCACCTATACCGTACCGACCTTCAGTAACAGCACCTGTAATACGGCGACCACCGCCGGCTCATCCGAAGTACAGTGCGTTGGCAGTATTCCATAGGGAATACGGCTTACGGCTCGCCCTTATGCACAGGGCATAAAAAGGGTGGGCTTGTGAGTCCACCCTTTTTCATGAGCGCGGGAATGAAGGGAATCCGTTCCATGCAGAATACACAGCCGCATCGACACAGCCAGGGCTTCACCCTGATCGAACTGATCATGGTGTTGGTCATGGTGTCCGTACTCAGTGCCTATGCGGCGGCACGCTGGTCACCCGGGGATTCCGCCGTGCATGCGGAAGCAGCCCACCTCGCCCGCGACCTGCGCCATGCACAGTCACTGGCCATGACCAGCGGTGAACACCTTACCTTTGACCTGCTGGGCAGCGGCAGCTACCAGGTCACCGGCACCAGCGGTGTGATCACCGATCCATCCAGTGGAGAGAATTTCGCCTGGACCTTCGCCAGCGGTGTCAGCCGCAGCGGCAGCTGCGGCGACATAGAGTTTGACACCCTCGGCCGTCCGGTCGTATCCGGTGCATTGCTGGCCAGTACCTGCAGCTATGTGCTCAGCGGCGACAGCATATCGGCCACCGTTACGCTTATACCGGTGACCGGCTTTGTTACGGTGAATCCGTGATCACACATCGTTTCCTTGCTCGACCCAGGTCCTGCAAAAGCTGCAGGCAACAACGGGGCTTCAGTCTTATCGAACTGGTGGTGGTCATCGTGTTGCTCAGTATTGCCGCCGTGGCCCTGCTGCAACAGTTCAGCCAGGCATCCGGTTCGCTCATCCGTAATGAAGAACTGCAGACGGCCTCCCAGCTGGCCCAGCTCAAGGCAGAGGAACTGCTGGCCATACGCCGCATGCAGGGCTACAACCATGCCGCACTGACTGCCGGCACTGCCAATGAAAGTCTCGCCGGCCACTATGCCGGTTACACCCGCTCCGTCACCATCACAGAACCTGCAGCCAGTGGCTGCCCCACCGGCGGCACCTGCAAAGGCGTGGATGTGCGCGTCAGTCGCGGTGCCACCAGCCTGGCCCGGATCCGCCTGGTGCTGGTGAATTACTGATGACCCGGCGGCAGCATGGCTTCACCCTCATCGAGATGGTTATCACCATTCTGGTGATCGGCATACTCGGTGCCACAGCCGTCTATGGCATCCAGAACGGAGTAATCGCCTTCCAGGCCACCAGCGATGCCCTGGACACGCTGGGCAAGCTGCGCATAACGACGGAACGGGTAGGGCGTGAATTGCGTGACACCCGCCGCGATCCGCTCGACAGCAGTCGCTATGAAATCACCGAGCCCTTGAGTGCCAGCCAGATACGCTTCGTGAAAACCGATGGCACCGAGGTCACGCTCGCCATCGCCGGCAATACCCTGACCCTGGAATACGATACGCCTGCCGGTGCCCATACCCTTACCGACCAGCTGAACAGCTTTACCCTGCGCTACTATGGCAGTGATGGCACCACCGTCGTCAGCAGTGCCGGTACGGTGGCTTTCATTGAAGTGGAACTGGTGCTCAATGACGGGACTGGCAACAGCCTGCCGCAACAGACCCGCATCGCATTGCGGAGTCAGCCATGACCCGCGGACCCTCATACTCATACCCTTTCCGCCAGCGTGGCGCGGCCACCATTCTGGCCGCCATTTTCCTGGTGGTCAGTGTTTCCCTGATGGTGGTCGTGGTGCTGAACATGGCCGGGTCCGATATCAATGACACCTCCATGCACAGTGACGCGGTCGAGGCCCTGTTCATTGCCGAGACCGGGGTCGAGCACGCCTCCTACCTGTACGCCAACGGTACCACCTGCCTCGCACTCACCGGCGCCAGCGACAGTGTCGGCCGCGGTGACTTCAGCATCACCAATGCGCAATTGCTGTCCGGCAACTGCCGGGTGCGGGTGGAAGGCACTGTAACCCGCACCCATGCAGTCAAGCGCACCATCGAGGTCGACCTGCAACTGGCTGGAGGCGGTGCGTTTGCGGTTGGTGACGGTGGCCTGATCCTGGCCTGGAATGGTTCCGCCTGGGTCACACAGACATCCCCCACCACGGAAAACCTGACAGCCATCGACTGCCCGACCACCAGCTACTGCATGGCGGTTGGTAGCGCCGGTACAGTGCTGGAATGGAATGGTGGCTCCTGGAGCACCAAAATCCAGTTTGCTGCAACGGCATTTTCCTCGGTCGCCTGCCTTGAGAACGACCCCGGCCGGTGCTATGCCACCGGAATCCTGTCCGGTTCGCAGGACGTGATCGAATACTGGAATGGCAGCGGATGGAGCAACACCATACCCTCGTCTACCACGGGACGTAACTACCAGGCTGTGGCCTGCAACACCAGTACCTGCTATGCCGTGAGCGCCAGTGGCCGCTTCGAACAATCAAACACCACCAGTTGGAGCTGGGAATCCAGCACCGGAAACCAGCTCAACGGCATCAGCTGCACCAGCAACGCCGTCTGCTGGGCGGTGGGCAATGGCATCAATGGTCCCAACGCCTATGCCATTTATGGCCGCAATACCGCCGGTACCTGGTTTTCCAGCAACATTGCCGAAAATCCGTCCCGTGATCTCAATGCGGTGGATTGTTTCGCTTCCAATAAGTGTTGGGCGGTGGGTGCCAGGCATGGTAATAAATACAGCTTTGCATACCGCAATGGCGGGAACTGGAGGCTGAGCACACAGGACCTTGGCGGTGGGAAAACCCTCAACGGTGTCAGCTGCAGCAGCGACAGCCTGTGCTGGGCCGTGGGTGACAGCGGCCGAGCCCTGTACTGGGATGGTGCAGACTGGGATGAGGATAATGCCTGGACAGTGGTCTCCACCGGGGTAACGACCGATCTCCATGACGTGTATTTTCTTGGCAGCGGGAGCGGAGGCGGGGGCGTCCGCCTGGTCCGCTGGCAGGAAGTGGTGCTGTAAGGTTCGCGCACCGCTGGCCGCTATCTCCAAGAGAACACCAGGAGGCGCTTGTGCTGGCACGATTACGGAAGAAACTTACGGCAGGCTATGTGGCCATCGCTCCACAACAGGATGGGGTTGCCCTGGTACGGCTGGAACGTGACGGCAGTGCCGACACGTTGGTGGAGCACGCCTTTCTGCCCGCGGTAAATGAAGCCGATACCGACCAGCAACTCGCCGAATTGATCAAGCAGCACCGGCTGGGGCAGTATCCCTGCACCACACTCATGAATATTGATGACTACCAGTTGCTGTTGCTGGAGGCCCCGGAGGTACCGCAGGCGGAACTGCGCGCCGCCATACGCTGGCGGGTCCGGGAACTGATCGACTTTCACGTCGATGACGCCATGGTGGATGTGTTCAACGCACCGGCGAGCAGCGCGCGCGGTATTCAGGACCATCTCTATGCCGTGGTATCACGGACCAGTACCGTGCAGTCACGGGTCGACCAACTGCAGAATGCCGGCGCCAATCTCGAGGTCATCGACATTCCGGAACTGGCGCTGCGCAACATCATTTCCCGTCTGCCTGAAGACTCCGGCGGCGTGGCATTACTGTATTTTTCCGAGCATCAGGGCCTGGTTACACTGGTGCGCGATTCCACCCTCTACCTTGCCCGCCCGCTCGATATCGGCTATCGCGACCTGGAGGAGGCCAGTGCCGATCCACGGCATCTATGGGACATGCTGGCATTGGAGATACAGCGTTCCATGGACTATTACGATCGCCATTTCCAGCAGGCCCAGATCGGTAATGTGCTCATTGCCCCCGTACCGGTAGCCGTACCCGGCTTTGAGGACGGACTGCACGAAAGCCTCGGTCTGCCGGTGCGCAGCATCTCGCTCGACGAGGTCATTACGTTGCGCCAGCCACTGAGCCAGGAAGAGGCGTGCCAGTGTTTCCTGGCCGTTGGGGCGGCATTGCGCCGGGAAACCAAAAGCCTGTAGGTTGGAATTTATTCGAACCTACAGGATGGCGGGATCATTCGCATGGCCTGCCTGACGTATTGCGCCGCTACACCGTCTCTTCCATACCCAGTTCCTTGATCTTGCGGGTCAGGGTATTGCGTCCCCAGCCCAGCAACCTGGCCGCATCCTGCCGACGTCCACCGGTACGGGCCAGTGCCGCCTCGATCATGATGCGTTCGAACTGCGGCGTCGCTTCATCCAGTATGTTCTGATCGCCACGCACCAGTCGCTGTTCGACCCAGCGCCGCAGTGACTGCTCCCAGCTGTCGCTACCGGCACCCGACTCCTGCTCGCTGTTCTTGAGCTCCGGCGGCAGGTCATGCAGGTGGATCTCCTGCCCGGAGGCCATGACCGTGAGCCAGCGGCACAGGTTTTCCAGCTGTCGCACATTGCCGGGCCAGTCGAGCTGGCCGAGATACTGCTGGGTATCCGGTCGCAGGGTTTTCGGTTCCACGTTGAGTTCTTTGGCCGCGACATTGAGGAAATGCATCATGAGTAGCGGGATATCTTCGCGACGCTCGCGCAGTGACGGGATGTGCACCCGGATCACATTGAGGCGATGGAACAGGTCTTCACGGAAACGACCATCGCGTACCATCTTTTCCAGGTTCTGGTGGGTCGCGGCAATGATGCGCACATCGGCTCGCACCGGTGTATGACCACCCACCCGGTAAAACTCGCCATCGGACAGCACCCGTAGCAGGCGGGTCTGCAGCTCCGCCGGCATATCCCCGATTTCATCAAGAAACAGTGTGCCGCCGTTGGCCTGCTCGAAACGCCCGATACGCCTGGCCTGGGCACCGGTGAAGGCACCCTTCTCGTGACCGAACAGTTCCGACTCCAACAGGTCGCGCGGAATCGCTGCCATGTTCAAGGCGATGAAGGGGTATTCCTGGCGTGGACTATGACGGTGCAGGGCATGGGCCACCAGCTCCTTGCCGGTGCCCGACTCGCCATTGATCAGCACAGTGATGTTGGAGCGCGAGAGGCGACCGATGGCCCGGAACACCTCCTGCATGGCTGGCGCCTCACCGATGATCTCAGGGGTTTCCGGCAGTGGCTGCCCTTTCTGCTGTGCCTGCTCCCGGCGATGATGTTCAACTGCACGGCGGGCAAGGTCCACGGCCTCTTGCACATCGAAGGGTTTCGGCAGGTATTCAAACGCACCACCCTGATAGGCGGATACCGCACTATCGAGGTCGGAATGTGCCGTGATGATGATCACCGGCAGGTCGGGATAATGCTCGTGCACCTGTCCCAGCAGTTCAAGACCATCGACACCCGGCATGCGCACATCACTGATAATGGCATCCGGCTGACCCTTGGCCAGGGCATCCAGGATACCGGTGGCGGACGAAAACGAGGTTACATCCATTTCCGCCTTTTTGAGCGCCTTTTCCAGCACCCACCGAATGGAGTGATCGTCATCGATCACCCAGATTTTTTCAGCACTACTCATCTCGGAACTCCAGGGGCAACAGGATGGTGAATTCCGTGCGACCCGGTTGACTCGCACATTCAATGATGCCTCCGTGTTGATTCACCAGGGACTGGGCGATGGACAGGCCAAGCCCGGTGCCATCGGCGCGGCCAGTCACCATGGGATAGAAAATCTGCTCCATCATGTCTTCCGGAATACCCGGGCCGTTATCAATGATCTGCACCTGCGCCACCAGCTTGTGACGCACATTGCCAATGGTGAACTGGCGCTGGGTACAGGTACGCAGTACCACGTCATTACAACCGACCTGCGCAGCATTCTTGACGATATTCAGGATCGCCTGGATAAGCAGTTCCGGGTCGATCATCATTTCCGGAATACTGGGGTCATAATCGCGGGTAATGTGTAGCTCCGGATAACCTTCGGCCAGTACCAGGCTGCGGACGTGCTCTAGCACCTGGTGGATATTGGTCATAACGGGGTGCGGCAAACTGTTCGGCCCCAGCATTCGATTGACCAGATTCTGCAACCGATCCGCTTCGCCGATAATGATGCGGGTGTATTCCTTCAGGCCGTCGTCATCCAGCTCCGCCTCCAGCAACTGGGCGGCGCCGCGCAGGCCACCGAGTGGATTCTTGATTTCATGGGCCATACCGCGCACCAGCTTGCGCGCTGCCTGTTGCTGGGCGATCAGCTGTTCCTCGCGGGAGATACGCAGGTGACGATCGATGATCACCAGCTCCACCAGCAAACCCTCGATACTGTCGCTGCCGGAGAGTGGGGTCACCATGCAGTCCACGGTGACCGCGCGCTCCGGTGCAAACGTGAGGTGGAGTTCGCGGATCGTGCACGGATGCTGGGCATCCAGCGCACTGTGCAAATGCTCCCTGAATTCTTCGTAGCCCAGCAGGAAGTTGGCCAGTGGGTGGGCGATGGCCTGCCGGGCGCTCACCTGCAGCAGGTTTTCCGCCGCAGGATTCAGGTAGGCCAGCTCCAGTTCCCGGTCCAGCAGCAGCACGGCCGTATTCAGCCCCTCAAGGATTCCCGGGGCGTAGTCCATGGATTTCATCATCACGGCATGCATGCCGTTTGTGAGTGCAAATTCCAAACCAACCTCGGCGGCAAATCAGTGCAGGTGCCAAAAATTTGTGCGCAAAATTTAAATATCAATTAAAAACAACAGGAAACTGCAAAATCAAAACTGGATGCCATGATTATTCGCAGTTGTTTCCGGAGTGCTCTTGCTACCGTTAGGCAGCACCCAACACCCCTTTGCACAATTATAGTGCATGGATGCGCGATACGGGGGCGGTGGGGCTTAGTTTCGGGCCGGGAGATTGGTCGAGGGGCGGTGCATGAAGATGGTCAGCGCCGGGGTGGTCCTGATGACCTCGCCGCCTGCCCCGATCAGCTTGGCGGACAGGGTATGGCTACCCCGGTCCAGATTGGAATAGCTCATGCCGGTGGCGCTGGTCGGCTCACCCTGGTCCACCCCGTCCAGCTGGTACTGGATGCGGTGGCCGTTACTGGACTGCAGGGGTGGACTGATGCGCAGCTGCATGGATACGCTGCCAGTGTTGTCGCGAATGGTGGCTTCGGGCGCGGGGGAAGAGATCGAAAACACCTCATACTGGCCGGTGGCCGGTTCTGTCGGGATTCCACTGGATGCGCGGAAGGCTGGTAGTTTGGGTGCGGTATAGGTGGGCACCGGCGGGATATGCACCTTTTCCGCACCCTCGGTGGGTTGGTCGGTGAACACCACGCTACCATCGGGGCCGATGCTTTTGTATACCTCGGCCTGGGCAGTCAGACTGAGTACTGTCAGCATGCAGATGCAAAGTCGCTTCATAGGCCCAACAGTAGTGCGGAACCCGCCCGGATTCAACCGGAAAATGTGAACCGGTCAACATCACCATAAAATGAAAACGCCCCCATAAGGGGGCGTTTCCGATTGCTGCATAAAAACGGGGATCAGCAGCTGTAGTACAGGTCAAACTCCACCGGATGGGTGCTCATACGCAGACGGGTGACTTCTTCCATCTTGAGCTTGATGTAGCCATCGATCATATCGTCGGTGAATACGCCACCCTTGGTGAGGAACTTGCGGTCCTCGTCCAGCGCCACCAGGGCCTGGTCGAAGGCATGACATACCTGCGGAATGGCTTTCTCCTCTTCCGGGGGCAGGTCATACAGATCCTTATCCATGGCATCGCCCGGGTGGACCTTGTTCTGGATGCCGTCCAGGCCCGCCATCAGCATGGCCGAGAAGGCCAGGTAGGGATTGGCGGTGGAATCGGGGAAACGCACCTCGATACGGCGACCCTTCGGGTTGGATACATACGGGATACGGATGGAAGCGGAACGGTTGCGAGCCGAGTAGGCCAGCATGACCGGGGCTTCGAAGCCCGGCACCAGGCGCTTGTAGGAGTTGGTGGACGCATTGGTAAATGCGTTGAGCGCCTTGGCATGCTTGATGATTCCGCCGATGTAGTACAGGGCGATATCGGACAGGCCACCGTACTTGTTGCCGGAGAACAGGTTCTTGCCGGCCTTGGCCAGGGACATGTGCACGTGCATGCCGCTGCCGTTATCGCCTACCAGCGGCTTGGGCATGAAGGTCGCGGTCTTGCCATAGGCATGGGACACGTTGTGGATCACATATTTCAGGATCTGGGTCTCGTCGGCCTTGCGCACCAGGGTATTGAAGATGGTACCGATTTCACACTGGCCGGCGGTCGCCACTTCGTGGTGATGCACTTCCGTGGGACAACCCATTTCGTCCAGCGCCAGACACATGGCGGAACGCAGGTCCTGCAGGGAATCGACCGGCGGCACGGGGAAGTAACCACCCTTCACACCGGGACGATGCCCGATGTTGCCGTCTTCGAACACACGCTCGGAGTTCCAGGAGGCCTCTTCGGAATCCACCTTGAAGAAGGCACCCTGCATGCTGGTGCTCCAGCGTACGTCGTCGAACACGAAGAATTCGTTTTCCGGACCGAAGAAAGCCGTGTCCGCAATCTTGGTGGACTTCAGATAGGCTTCGGCACGCTTGGCCAGGGAACGCGGATCGCGCTCGTAACCCTTCATGGTGTTGGGCTCGAGGATATCGCAGGTCACGATCATGGTGGGCTCGTCCATGAAAGGGTCAAGCACGGCAGTGGCGGTATCCGGCATCAACACCATGTCGGATTCGTTGATCCCTTTCCAGCCGGCGATCGAGGAACCATCAAACATCTTGCCTTCCTTGAAGAAGCCGGCATCGATGGTGTTGGCCGGCACGGTGACATGCTGCTCCTTACCATGGGTATCGGTAAAACGCAGGTCAACGAATTTGATCCCGTTGTCCTTCATCAACTTCGTTACTTTCTGTACAGACATCTGTCGTCCTCCAAGCGGTACGTCAAACCGCCGCACCATTCCGACGCGGCAGCACAGTTTCGAAAAATCGTGGCCTAAATAGTGCATGAACTGTGCCACGAGATTAGTATTTAAAAATCAGGTAGTTAAATTAATGCTGTTGTGGCTGCCCGGATTAATTGCACTATATTGGTGCGGTAGTGCCCGCGAATGCACCAAAGTGGGACGTCACTCAAGCGCTACGCGTACCCACCCAATCATCTCCAGCTGCCTGGCCGCATTCACCAGCGCGAGAATGCCTGGGCATCAGGGCTGCCCGACGTGACAGCGGTGTCCAGGGGCAGGGTGACATCAAGGTGAACCTGACCATTGAGGTGGTGCGGCGTAACGTTGCGAATCCTACTCGCAAGCGGGATGCTTTCCCACTGTTTGTTCGGGCGCACCAGCAGCTTCCCGCACAACGGCAAGGTGGTCGCAGGGCGGACTCGCTTCACGTCTTCCGGATCGATATACCCATCGACAAAGGCTTGCCACCACGACCCTGCCGACAATGATCCTGGCGATGCCAAGAAACGGATCGATAGCGGATCCGATCAGCGTGAACCGGCGGATATCGTGGTAACGATCATCCTGCAAACCCTGCTTGCGGCTGCGATAGGGGTTGATCAGGAAGCGCCCACCTCCACCGTCACCCGAATCTCATCCGCCTCCTCTTCGATGGCCATGACCCGATGACCATGCACCTTGCACCATGCCGGGATATCGTAGGCCACACCGGGATCGGTAGCGGTCACCACCAACACATCGCCTGGTGAAAGTTTGCTAATGGCATCCTGGGTGCGTATCACCGGCAGCGGACAAAGGATACGCCGCGCATCCAGCTGGTGTGCACTCACAGATACCAGTCCCTGGGAATATCATCGTTGTGCAGTGGCTGCACATCCAGCTGACGCGCCGGGGTCTGATTGTCGTTGATCTCCACCGTCACCGATTCCGCATCCCGTCCCTGGCTGAAGCGCGCCGTGATGCGGGCGGCAAGTTCGAGATCCTCTGCACCGGCCTGTCCCTCGATCAGCACCAATGGTCCCTCGTGACTGACGGGTTGCAGGTGAGTGAACTGCTTGCGGTAGCCTTCCATGAATTTGTTCTCACCTTCCTCGCGGCCGATGATGAGCTTGAAGTTCGGTTTCGGGCGCAGGTGACGCCCGACCTTGAGCAGCATGATGTCATCCAGCTCATACTCCCTGCTGCCGCGATGCTGCCAGAGATCGGTCAGCTTCACCGCGTAATTGGCATCGGTGAGGAAACAACAGCCACCGGCAGGCTGGGCATAATCCTCAAACCCGAACCGGGCCGCCAGTGCCATCTGCGGCTTGCGGGAACGACCGCTGAAATCGTATAGCTTGTCGCGGTCCACCCAGCCCTCGCGCTCGGCTTGCGTCTCAGGAAGATTTTTTGCGCACAGCGGACGCAGCAAGCGGTCATTGGCCCCGGACTCACGCGCCACCACCGGCATGGTGTTCTTGCGCTGGGACATGGGGCGTTGTCCTATCACCTCGCCAGTGATGATGAAGTCGAAGCCATTCTCCTCGATCCACTGCCTGGCCTTGTTGACCATGAATACCTTGCAGTCGAGACAGGGATTCAGGTTGGCACCGTAACCGTGTTTCGGATTCAGCAGCACCTGCTTGTATTCCTCGATCACATCGACGATATGCAGCTTGATGCCGAGTTGCTCGGCCACCCACAGGGCGTTGTTGCGTTTCGGGCGGGCGCGATCCCTGGCGCGGATGGCATGGGTGTGGCCCTCGACGCAAAAGCCGGTAAAGAAATTGATGCCTTCCACGTGGATGCCCTGTTCCTGCATCACCCGGGCGGCGAGCATGGAGTCAAGGCCTCCGGAGATCAGGGCGACGGCTTTGCGGGGCTGGTTCATGGCAGACGACAACATGGATGGACAAGGCCAGCCATTTTACCCAATGCGCACCGGCCCGGCACGGGTATCCATGACAGTGGTGGGGAAAACCACGCCGATGCGGCCACCTCCAGGATATCCTCCCCCTCCTGCAGGTCTGAATTCATTCGGGCATTGGCAAATCCCGCGTGAAGCCTCGCACGCCCCGTCCGAATGAATTCGGGCCTACAGGGCTTCTGCCCGCCCCGGCTTACATCCCCACCCCCGGCCGGGATATACTGCGCGCTGATTTTCGACCAGAAACAGCAGGTTTCGCCTTGAACAGTTCCAGCCAGGATTTCGACGTCTCCACCTTCCAGGGGCTCATCTTCGCCCTCCAGCGCTATTGGGCCGAGCAGGGCTGCGTGCTGCTGCAACCTTATGATATGGAGGTGGGGGCCGGGACCTTCCATTCCGCCACCTTCCTGCGCTCCATCGGCCCGGAGCCCTGGGCCGCGGCCTATGTGCAGCCGTCACGTCGCCCCACCGATGGCCGCTACGGGGAAAACCCCAACCGCCTGCAGCATTACTATCAGTTCCAGGTGGTGATCAAGCCTTCCCCCCTGGACATCCAGGAACTGTACCTCGGCTCACTGAAACAGCTCGGCCTCGATCCGCTGGTGCATGACATCCGCTTCGTGGAGGATAACTGGGAATCGCCGACACTGGGTGCCTGGGGCCTGGGCTGGGAGGTGTGGCTGAATGGCATGGAAGTCACCCAGTTCACCTATTTCCAGCAGGTGGGCGGCCTGGACTGCAAGCCGGTAACCGGTGAGATCACTTACGGCCTGGAGCGCATCGCCATGTACCTGCAGGGTGTGGAGAGCGTGTTCGACCTTATCTGGACCCATACCCCGCATGGCCCGGTGACCTACCGTGATGTGTTCCACCAGAACGAGGTGGAGATGTCCGCCTACAACTTCGAACACGCCAACACCGAGGACCTGTTCCACTGGTTCGACAGCTGCGAGCGGGAAAGCCAGAAGCTCATCGAGGCGGACCTGCCACTGCCGGCCTATGAGCAGATGCTAAAGGCCTCGCACACCTTCAACCTGCTCGATGCCCGCAGCGCCATCTCGGTCACCGAACGCCAGCGCTTCATCCTGCGCGTACGCGCCCTGGCCCGCGCCGTGGCCCAGGCCTATTACGAACGGCGTGAATCCCTGGGCTTCCCCATGTGCAAGACGGGAGGTGCGGCGTGAACGATATGCGTGATCTGCTGATCGAGATCGGCACCGAGGAACTGCCGCCCAAGGCGCTGCGCAAGCTATCCGAAGCCTTTACTGCCGGCGTGCATAACGGCCTGCGCGATGCGGCCCTGAACCCGGCGAGTGTGAAGGCCTATGCCGCACCGCGGCGCCTGGCACTGCTCATCAAGGGTGTGCCGGTGCAGCAGCAGGACCGCGAAAGCCTGCGCCGTGGACCCGCCATCACCGCCGCCTTCGACGGCGAAGGCAATCCCACCAGGGCGGCCCTCGGGTTTGCCGAATCCTGCGGCGTGACCGTGGAACAGCTCGATCAGCTGGAAACCGACAAGGGTAGCTGGCTGGCCTGGCGCGCGGTGGAGAAAGGCCAGAAAACAGCCGCGCTGATCCCCGACCTGGTGCGCAAGGCACTTGCCGGTCTGCCGATCCCCAAACGCATGCGCTGGGGCGATCGCAGTGATGAGTTCGTGCGCCCGGTGCACTGGGTGGTGCTGCTGTTCGGTGACGAGGTCATCGAGGCGGAAATCCTCGGGGTGCAGGCGGGCCGTGAAACCCGCGGTCATCGCTTTCATCATCCCGATACCCTCTATATCGCCGAGCCCGCGGCCTATGCACCGCTGCTGGAAACCGAAGGCCATGTGGTGGCCGATCTCGATGACCGGCGCGAGGCCATTCGTGCCCAGGTGCTGGAGGAGGGTAACCGGCTCGGCGGCAAGGCGCTGATCGACGATGATCTGCTCGACGAGGTCACGGCACTGGTGGAATGGCCGGTGGCCATCTCCGGCCAGTTCGATACCCGCTTCCTGGAGGTGCCGGCGGAATCGCTCATCTCCAGCATGCAGGACCACCAGAAATACTTCCCGGTGGTGGATGGCAACGGCAAGCTGCTGCCTCATTTCATCACCATCGCCAACATCGACAGCCGCGACCCCGCCCAGGTGCGCGCCGGCAACGAGCGGGTAATTCGCCCACGCCTGTCCGACGCGGCGTTTTTCTGGGATCAGGACCGCAAGCAGAAACTGGAAAGCCGCGCTGACAAGCTCGCCAGCATGGTGTTCCAGAAGCGGCTTGGTACCCTCGCCGACAAGCAGACACGGGTGGCGGAGCTGGCTGCCGGCATCGCCAAGGTCATCGGCGGCAACGCCGATTGGGCACGCCGTGCCGCGCAGCTCGCCAAGTGCGACCTGGTCACCAACATGGTATTCGAGTTCCCGGAACTGCAGGGCATCATGGGCCGCTACTATGCCCGCCATGACGGTGAGCCGGACGAGGTGGCCGCAGCCCTGGACGAGCAGTACATGCCGCGCTTCGCCGGCGATGAACTGCCCGCGCACCCGACCGGGCAGGCGCTGGCACTGGCCGATCGCCTCGATACCCTGGTGGGTATCTTCGCCATCGGCCAGCCGCCCACCGGCGACAAGGATCCCTTCGGTCTGCGCCGCGCCGCGCTGGGGGTGTTGCGAATCCTGATTGAACGCCAACAGGACCTCGACCTGGAAGCCTTGCTCCGCCAGGCGGCAGGCCTGCTGCCGGCAGCGCTGAAGGCCGAAGCGGTCGTCGTGCCGGTATTCGATTACATGATGGAGCGTCTGCGCGGCTATTATCTGGATACCGGCATCACTCCTGACCTGTTCGATGCCGTGCTGGCGCGACGCCCGACCCGGCCGCTGGACTTCCACCAGCGCATCCGCGCCGTGGAGGAGTTTCGCCAGCTCGCGGAATCCGCCAGCCTCGCGGCCGCCAACAAGCGCATTCGCAACATCCTGCGCAAAACCGAGGAAGCCATCCCGGATCAGGTCGATGCCGGACAGCTGCAGGATGAAGCCGAAATGCAGTTGGCCCAGGCGCTGGAGCAGTTGTCCGATACGGCCACCACGCTGTTCGATGCCGGCCGGTATACCGAGGGTCTGCAGCAGCTCGCCGCCCTGCGCCAGCCCGTCGACCGCTTTTTTGATGAGGTGATGGTCATGGCCGATGATGCCGCGCTGCGCGCCAACCGGCTGGCACTGCTCGGCTCGCTGGAGGCACTGTTCCTGCGGGTGGCGGATCTGTCACGCCTGCAGGGCTAGGCTCCTGGGGGTATCGCACACCTTTGCCTGAACGAGTTCGGGCCTCCGCATGAGGACTACCCATGAGCGAACGAGATTCCTACCAGGCCATGCTGGCGGCCGTGCAGGCCTTTCACGACAAGCATGATTTCAAAAACACCGGCGGCGAGGAACTGAACTACCGCGTAGCACTGATGGCGGAGGAACTGGGCGAGATCTCCTCCTGCGTCACCAAAGGCAAGTCGAACGCCATGCTGGCGGAGGAGGTGGCGGACCTGTTCATCCTGTTGATGGGCACCGCCATCGCCGCCGACTTCGATCTCAATGCCGCCTTCTGGGACAAGATGGACAAGTTGATGCAACGTGAGTCACGCATGGTCAACGGCCGCATCCGGGTCTCCGAATTCCGCGACATGTAGCGAGCATCGCAACTGCCATGAAACTGGTCATTCTCAATCGCGACGGGGTCATCAACAAAACCTCCGATACCGGCATCCGATCTCCCGCTGAGTGGCAAGCGATTCCCGGCAGCCTGGATGCCATCGCACGCCTGGGCCGGGCCGGCTACCGGGTGATGGTGGTTACCAGTCAGCCAGGGATTGCCGATGGCTTGCTGAGCCTTGAAGGCCTGCACGCCATTCACCACAAAATGAACAGTGCCATTGCCGAGGCGGGTGGGGTGCTGGACGCCATCTTTGTCTGTCCCCATGGCCCCGAGGAAGGCTGTACCTGTCGCAAACCGGCACCAGGACTGTTGCTGGATATTGCCGAACGCGCCCGTACCGATCTTCAGGGCGTGCCATCCATCGGCGACTCCCTCGCGGATCTGCAGGCCGCGCTCGCAGCCGGGGCCACTCCCGTGTTGGTGAGAACCGGCAAGGGTCATCTCACCGAGCCACAACTCGACCCGCAACAGGGCATTCCCGTGTTCGATGATCTGGCGCAGGTCGTGGACTATTGGCTGTCCCCTACCGATTCTATGGAAACTGAAGTATGAGCAAGGTTGCAAGCCCTTCCTGGCGTCGCCCCGGCGACCCACCAGAAGTTATTCTTTTTATTAGATCTTTTATCTTCTGGCTCATATTTTTACTGACTACTGTATTTTTTGCGCTTACATCGCTTTTATTGTCTCCATTTAGTTTTGGGGTACGCTATCGTTATATAAGCCAATGGGCACGCCTGAACCTGTGGTGGCTACGGGTGACCTGCCGGCTCGAGGGGCGGGTGGAGGGAAAGGCGCATATCCCTGAGGGGCCCGCGATCATTTTTTCCAAACACCAGTCCACCTGGGAAACCCTGGTGCTGCAGTGCATCTTCCCGCCCCAGGTCTGGGTACTGAAACGGGAGTTGCTGAAAGTCCCCTTCTTCGGCTGGGGGCTGGCCCTGCTGGAACCCATCGCCATCGATCGCGGCGCCGGGCGCAAGGCCGTGGAGCAGGTGGTGGAACAGGGCAAGGCGCGCCTGAAAAACGGCCGCTGGGTAGTGATCTTTCCGGAGGGTACCCGTATTGCTCCTGGCAAGCGCGGTCGCTACCGGGTTGGTGGCGCCCTGCTGGCGGAACGGTCCGGGTTTCCGGTGGTGCCAGTGGCCCACAATGCCGGTGAATTCTGGCCCCGCCACAGCTTCATCAAACGCCCCGGCGTGGTCACGGTACGCATCGGGCCCGCCATCGATCCCCAGGGCAAATCCGCCCAGGAAATCATTCAGCTCGCCGAGGAGTGGATCGAAACCACCATGAAGGAAATTACCACCCGACCGGACCTGTATGCCGCCGAGGTGGAGCGGGTGGAGAAGATTCCCGACTGAAGAGCTGTAGCACCGGCCCTGGCCTGGCTGGCCTTTTTACAGGGAACTGGTATGCTCAAATCTGCATGTTTGGCCGGCCATTCACTTACATCGGCTTTTCCTTGGCGGGAATTTGTCATGTCACACCACCCTCTGCATAACCGTGGCCTGTGGGCCCTGATCCCCAGCCCGATCACCGCGGGAACTCGCACCGTCACGCGAGGCTAAACCGGGGCGCGCTCTAGCCGCGCTCCGGCCTCTTTCCAATCGTCCCCGATTTTGTTGTTCCGCCCTTACACAGGCGGTGCATTGCTATCGATTCGCCAGTGTTCAGCCGGACCACATGGTTGGCACTGAAGTGGGCCAGCCAATGGCCGGGCTTGTTTCTCTTTTCACAGGAACTGTATCCATGCATCCACATACCGACCATCTATCCCGTCATGACGTCCAGCGTCTGACGCGCCTGATCCAGAACATCACCCCGGACAATTGCGCAACTGAATCCCTGGAACGACTGATCGACAAGCTGCAGGACTGCGATGAATTACTACCGCGCGACGTACCTGCAGACCTGGTCACCATGCACAGCGTGGTGGTGTTGCGCGACCTTGTTCAAAACAAAACCATGGAATGCACTTTGGTCTTTCCGAATGGAGCCGACGCGACGGCGAGACGTATCTCGGTCCTTGCCCCGCTCGGCACGGCCCTGCTCGGCGCCCGTGTCGGAGAAATCATCGAGGTGACACTGCCGACCGCCTTGCGCCGCTGGCAGGTGGAATCCCTGCTGTATCAGCCGGAGGCGGCCGGGGATTTCAATCTCTAGGGCCTGTTGATGTTATCTGTCGATATTTTCATTCACTGCGTCTTGATTGGGGAGGCTCACGCATGTCTATCTATCTGCTCGAACAGCTGGTTCGCAAGCATGGACTCGATATACAAATCCGTTTCGCCACCGAGGCGGCGAAACTATTCGCCCCGCATCCGACCATGGTTGCACAGGTATCACCGCGGGGCCTGCGCCTGCTGGCCGAAGGCGAGACGCAACTCGCCGAGGCCACGGCGCTACTGCGCCATCACTACCCGGAGGCCCTCGAGATCGACGAACCACGGGTTCGTTACCAGGATGACCCTGAACCGGCCGAGCCGATCATGTGGATGATCATCGACACCCTGCCCATCTACCTGTCACTACTGCGTACCAACCTGCTCAGGCGTCGGGCGCTATTGATCGATTGTGAAGATCCCTCCCCGACCGGTACGCCCGGATACATCCAGCTATGTGCCCAGGCCCCACTGGCAGAGTTGCTCGGCTATGAAACCGAACTCGATTTCCTGTCCGGCGGCAACGCCCGACTCCAAATGGGCTTCAGCCACTATGCGCCACTGCACAGCAGCGGACCGGGTGGCGCAGCATGATGCGTATCGCAGCAAGGAGCAAGGCCGACCGGTAGGCATGGGGCTGGAACAGTAAAACTTCCAAAGTGTCGCGGAGGCACGCTCCATCCGGTCGCCCTCCTCAGCTCCACGCCTTCGTTATGGATGCCCATTTTATTGGGTTCTAACCGCCCAGGTGCCTTCTATAATCCTCCTCGATGCCCGGCGTGACGCGGATAGGATCATCGCCAGGATTGGTCCGGGCGGGTACTTGGTAATCTGGCTTTTCTTCCCCCCGGGCCGCGCTCCACCACAGCCGTCGTCATTCGTAACGCGCTGCTGCTGGTTCTGGAGCGCGCTGCCCTGGACATACTGGAGCAACGTGGCGAGCATGACGCCCCATTGCGAATCCTCGAATCAATTGTCAAGACGGTGGCTGGCCAGTTACGTTGGGCCCGTAGCGAACTGGTTCGCATCGAATCCGGCGAGTGGCACACCCCGATAGCACGCATCATGGTCCAACGACTCCCCAGGGGAGAACTCTGCAAAAGTGATAAGGAGCTGGAAATGGCTTGGGCTATTCTCGTGATCGCCGGTCTGTTTGAGATGGGTTGGGCGATCGGATTGAAATATACAGAAGGCTTCACCCGCTTGTGGCCCACGGTCTGGACGCTCCTCAGCATAATCATCAGTCTCGGGCTGCTGGGTATCGCCATGAAGTCCCTTCCCGTGGGCACAGCCTATGCGGTCTGGGTGGGAGTAGGGGCGGTGGGCACCGTGATTCTTGGCATGTTGCTGTTCGGAGAGCCTGCGGGTATCGCCCGACTCATCAGCATCGCACTCATCCTTGCGGGAATTATCGGCCTTCGGCTGACTTCATCTGCTTAATCCGGGTACACGCCAATTTGCTTGCGCTGCTCTGTGATGAATCACACATCCAGATTGGCCACCGAAAGCGCATTGCGTTCGATGAACTCGCGGCGCGGTTCCACGTGGTCGCCCATCAGGGTAGTGAAGATCTCGTCGGCGGCTACGGCGTCCTCGATCTGCACCTGTAGCATGCGACGGCTGTCGGGGTTCATGGTGGTTTCCCACAGCTGATCCGGGTTCATTTCTCCCAGTCCCTTGTAGCGCTGGATGTGCTGACCACGCTTGGCTTCCTCGAACAGCCACTCGATGGCCTGTTTCAGGCTGGCGATAGGCTGGCTGCGTTCGCCACGCTGTACATAGGCACCTGCACCCAGCATGCCTTCGAGCTGACTTCCCAGGGCCAGCATGCGCTGGTAGTCGCCGCTGGCGAAGAATTCGCTGGGCAAGGTCTGCTCGGAGGCGACGATGCCATGGGTACGCTTGCGAATATGGATCGTGAAGCCACTCTGGTCCTCCCGCGGCTCCAGCACCAGATCGATGTGCTGACCCGATGGCTGGTCAGCGTTGACCCGGCCAGCGAGTTCCTCTACCCAACGGCCCATCATGGCCAGGTCGGCGAGCTGTGCCTCGCCGAGGGCCGACATGAAGACCATCTTTTCCATCACCAGGTGATGGTAACGCCGGGACATACGCTGAATTGCCGCCGATACGCCCATGTACTGGTTGGCGAGGGTTTCCAGGCCGGGACCGCTGATGGGAGATTCCGGGTTCACGTACAGGGTCGCCTTGTCCAAAGCCGCCGAAAGGAGATAGGCGTTTAGTGCCGCATCATCCTTAACATATTGTTCTTGCTTACCTTTTTTAGCTTTATAGAGTGGGGGCTGGGCAATATAGACATAGCCCGCTTCGATCAATTCGGGCATCTGGCGGTAGAAGAAAGTCAACAGCAGGGTGCGGATATGGGAGCCGTCCACATCGGCATCGGTCATGATGATGATGCGGTGATAGCGTAACTTGTCAATGTTGAATTCTTCCCGGCCGATACCGCAGCCCAGGGCAGTGATCAAGGTGCCCACTTCAGCGGAGGACAGCATTTTGTCGAACCGTGCCTTCTCCACATTCAGGATTTTGCCCTTCAGGGGCAGGATGGCCTGGGTGCGGCGATCCCGCCCCTGCTTGGCGGAGCCACCGGCGGAATCACCCTCCACCAGGTAGAGTTCGGACAGCGCCGGGTCCCGCTCTTGGCAGTCGGCCAGTTTGCCGGGCAGGCCGGCAATATCCAGCGCCCCCTTGCGGCGGGTCATTTCCCGGGCCTTGCGGGCAGCCTCGCGGGCACGGGCGGCCTCGACGATCTTGGCGGTAATGGCCTTGGCTTCACCGGGATATTCCAGCAGATAGCTGGCCAGGTTCTCGGCCACCACCGACTCCACCACGCCCTTGACCTCGGAGGACACGAGTTTGTCCTTGGTCTGGGAGGAAAACTTGGGATCCGGCACCTTTATCGACAATACCGCCGTGAGGCCTTCCCGGGCATCATCGCCGGTCGTCCCCACCTTGGCCTTCTTGGCGATGCCCTCATTTTCCATGTACTGGTTCAGGGTGCGGGTCAGGGCACTGCGAAAACCGGCCAGGTGGGTGCCACCATCGCGCTGGGGTATATTGTTGGTAAAACAGAAGATATTTTCCTGATAGGAATCATTCCACTGCATCGCCAGTTCCACGCCGGTACCGTCTTTCTGGCCCACCACATAGAACACCTGCTGGTGCAACGGGGTCTTGTTGCGGTTGAGATGTTCCACAAAGGATCGAATACCCCCCTGGTATTCGAACACATCGCTCTTGTCCGTCCTCTCATCGGTGAGCTTGATACGCACCCCGGAATTCAGGAAAGACAGTTCGCGCAGACGTTTGGTCAGAATATCGTAGTGGAATTCAAGATCCGTGAAGATCTCGGCACTGGGCTTGAAACGAATTTCTGTGCCCGTGGTATCCGCATCACCCACGACGGCCAGCGGCGCCTGGGGCTCACCCATGCGATATTCCTGGGAGTGAAGCTTGCCGTCGCGACGAATGCTGAGCAACAGCCACTCGGAGAGGGCATTCACTACCGATACCCCTACACCATGCAGGCCACCCGAAACCTTGTAGGAGTTGTCATCAAATTTTCCGCCGGCATGCAGCACGGTCATAATGACCTCAGCGGCGGAACGGCCTTCCTCGGGATGGATATCCACCGGAATGCCACGACCATCATCCTGGACCCCCACTGAGCCATCCGCGTAGATGGTTACGGTGATTTCCGAGCAGTAATTCGCCAGTGCCTCGTCAATGGAGTTATCCACCACCTCAAATACCATGTGGTGCAGACCCGTACCGTCATCGGTGTCGCCGATGTACATGCCGGGGCGTTTGCGCACCGCATCCAAACCTTTCAAGACTTTGATATTCGAAGAGTCGTAGCTCATATCCGGTTCCCTATAGGCATTCGCCGCATTATATCACTTCCTGCACAACACCGTGTTCCACGTGAAACCGTGCCGGCGTTGCCCAAATATCCAGATCAAGTCCCGCAGCCTGGATGGCCGTGATAAACACCTGGGCCTGGAGCTGCTGCAACTGCTGCAGTACCCGGGATTGGTGTTCGCGGTCCAATTCTGCCGGAAGGTCATCGATCAGGAACAGGCAGGTTTGATCCCGCTTCAGCCGCAATAATTCCGCCTGCGCCAACAGCAGGGCGGTTACCAGTTGCTTCTGCTGTCCTCGAGACAGTCGTTCCCGTAAATCCTGGTCTTCATGCAGAAACTGCAGATCCGCACGATGGGGACCAACACGGGTAAAGCCCTGTTCGCGGTCCCTTGCCAGGGAATCGGCCAGCGCCTCGGCATAGTGGGTACGTTGTGCCCAACCTGGCGAGTAATGGAACCCGATGGACTGCATGCCAAGAATTTCTTGTGCCTGCCGGGCAAACAGGGGCTCCAGCTCAGCCAGATAGTGCACCCGCAACACATGGATCTGCTCACCCGCTGCTAGTAATGCCGAATCCCAGGCACGGACCTGCGCCTCTGGCGCGCCACTGCGCAGAACGCTATTGCGCTGTTTCAACGCCAGGGAATAGTTTGTCCAGATACCATGGAACGATGGTTCCACGTGAAACAAGCCCCAGTCGATGAATTGCCGGCGGAATTTCGGGCCTTCTTCCAGTACTTTATGCAGATCCGAGGTCATACTCACCAGCGGAAAGTGGTTCGCCAACTCGGAAACCCTTCGCACCGGGGTCCCTCCCAGACGAATCTCCATTTCCTTGCGGCCTCGCCGCAGTCCCACCGGGATCGAGCGTGCCGACTCCTGCAGGGTTGCCACCAGCTGAAAGGCGTCAGTTCCCTCGCGGATCAACTGGTCGCTGCGGTGGGTACGAAAGGAGCGAACCCGGGCGAGAAAGTGGATCGCTTCCAGAATGCTGGTCTTGCCGGCCGCATTGCAGCCGGTGATGAGATTGCAGCCAGGGGATAATTCCAGGGTGGCAGAAGCAAGATTGCGGAAATCCTGGATGGTAAGGCGGGAAAGCGTCATACCCGAAACACGGGCGCAACGGCCCTAGAGCCGCATAGGCATTACCACGTACTGGCAACGCGTCGTGCCGGGTTCCTGGACCAGGCAACTGCTGTTGGAATCGCTCAACACCGTTTCCACCTGTGCCGATCGCAATGCCGCCAGGGCATCCAGCAGGTAGGTCACGTTGAATCCGATCTCCAGGCTGCCTCCCTGGTATTCCACTTCCACTTCCTCGTCGGCCTGTTCCTGTTCCGGGTTATGGGCCTGGATGCGCAGCGCATTGGGGTCCAGGTTGAGGCGGATGCCACGGTATTTTTCATTGGACAGGATCGAGGTACGAGTCAGAGCCTGGCGCAACAGCTCCCGGTCGGCTACCACCCGTTTGTCACCACCCTTGGGCACCACCCGCTGGTAATCGGGAAAACGGCCATCGATCAGCTTTGAGGTAAAACGGATATCCGGGGTGGCAACCCGAATATGATTACTGCCGATCTCCACCTTTGCCTCCGCCTCACTGTCCTCCAGCAACCGCAGCAGTTCCTGGATACCCTTGCGTGGCACAATGACCTGCTGGCCATCGGCACCTTCCACCTCGGCGTCCATATCGCAAAGGGCCAATCGATGGCCATCGGTAGCCACCGCGCGCACCAGCTTGTCATTCAGTTCCAGCATCAGGCCATTGAGGTAATAACGCACATCCTGCTGTGCCATGGAAAAATGGGTGCGCTCGATCAGTTCCTTGAATTCCTTCTGGGGAACGGCGAATTGCTGGGATCCGGCTGCCTGTTCCACCACCGGGAATTCCGTGGCCGGCAGAGTGGAGAGGGTGAAGCGGCTGCGGCCTGACTGGACCAGCACCCGGTCATCGGCTTGGCTAATGTTGATGTTTACACCTTCCGGCAGGGTACGGCAGATATCGAACAGTTTCCGCGCGGGTATGGTGACTTCGCCGGGTTCATCCACTTCCACGGTGACACGGGCCTGCAGTTCCACTTCCAGGTCGGTGGCGGTGAGTTCAAGGCCTTCTGCAGTCGCCTGTACCAGCACGTTGCCCAGTACTGGCAGAGTCTGGCGTCGTTCAACCACTCCGATGACCTGTTGCAGGGGTTTCAGCAATGCTTCGCGTTGAATCTGGAATTTCATGGCAGTCCGTCGTTGTGCGTTTGTGTGAATATATAAATATTAAGTTAGTTAAATATTTAAACCTGTTGTTACAGTTATTATCCAGGACCTATTCGGTGGATAAGTTGTTTTTATGTTTATTTTTCAAAATGTTATTTAAATCATAACCTATCGGAAAAGACCAGGTGCAGGCTGTGTGCAGCCTGTGGATAACTTGGGATAACCTGGCCTGGATTTTTTGCCCACAGCTTATCCACATCATGTGGTCAGGGTTCTCAACAGGTTATTGAAGTCTTCCTGGATTCTGGCATCACTTTCTTTTAATTCCAATATCTTACGGCAGGCATGCAGGACCGTGGTGTGATCCCGGCCACCAAACGCATCACCGATCTCCGGCAGGCTGTGGCTGGTGAGTTCCTTGGCCAGGGCCATGGCCAGCTGGCGGGGCCGGGTAATGGAGCGGGTGCGGCGCGCGGATAACAGATCGGCGACGCGGATCTTGTAATATTCCGCCACGGTTTTCTGGATATTCTCGATGGACACCAGTTTGTCCTGCAGCGCGAGCAGGTCGCGCAGGGCTTCCTTGGTGAATTCCAGTGTGATGGGTCGGCCGGTGAAGCGGGCGCTGGCAATGACGCGTCGCAACGCCCCTTCCAGTTCACGGATATTGGAGGCGATACGCTTGGCGATGAAGAAGGCCACGTCATGGGGCATGTCCACCTGAGCCTGTTCCGCCTTGCTGAGAATGATGGCTACGCGGGTTTCCAGTTCCGGTGGCTCGATGGCAACGGTGAGTCCCCAGCCAAAACGGGATTTGAGCCGTTCCTCCAGCCCCTGTACTTCCTTGGGGTAACGGTCGCAGGTGAGGATTACCTGCTGCTGACCCTCCAGCAGGGCGTTGAAGGTATGAAAAAACTCTTCCTGGGAACGCTCCTTGCGGGCGAAGAACTGGATGTCATCGATGAGCAGGGCATCCACTGAGCGGTAGAAGCGTTTGAATTCATTGATGGCGTTATGTTGCAGCGCCTTGACCATGTCAGCCACGAAGCGCTCGGAATGCAGGTAGACCACCTTGGCCCCCGGATTCATTTCCACGATCAGATTGCCGATGGCGTGCATCAGGTGGGTTTTGCCCAGGCCCACACCACCGTAGATAAACAGCGGGTTATACGCATTGCCCGGGTTTTCCGCCACCTGGCGCGAAGCGGCACAGGCGAGCTGGTTGGACTTCCCTTCCACGAACAGCGAAAAGGTATGGGCGGGATTGAGGTTGTGGTTCACAGGGTAGGGAGCGGCCGCCTCAGGAATCGGCCTCGGGTATGCCGCTGATTCGACCTCCGCGGCTGGGCTGGGCTTGGGCTTGCGGGTGCCGATCTCCAGCCGTACCCGCGGGGCATCCAGTTCCGCAACGCCGGTAACGGTTTCACTGATGGAATCGATGTAGTGATCACGCACCCAGTCGAGCACGAAACGATTGGGCGCAAGCAATCGCAGGGCCCCGGCCTCCTCAATGGCGTGGAGTGGTCGAATCCAAGTGTTGAACTGCTGTTCAGGCAGCTCGTTTTCCAAACGATTCAAACACTTTTGCCAGAGTGAGACGTCCACTCATCGCACCTCGATGATAGTAATACTGGGGGGGTAATGAAGGCCGCAGTCTACCCCCCTGCGCGCCACTTATCCACATCCCGGGACAAGATTTCCACGGTCATCGAAAAGCGCCGCCCCCGTGCCCATGGCGAGGGTGAAAAGTCACCGGATGCCGGGTGCAGGGACACGGTCACCGCCATGGCTGGCTCGAAAACCCATGGTCCTGTCGTACCGCCGTTCGAAACCGGTCCTGGTGAGTTGCCAAAACGTGGCAAAACCAGTAATCTCCCCGCTTTTCCCTGTCCGCACAACGGGCGAGGGCAACCGTTTATTTTTTGGAAGCCAAGGTCATGCAAAGAACATTTCAACCCAGCAAAATCAAGCGTGCACGTACGCACGGTTTCCGTGCCCGCATGGCGACCAAGAATGGCCGCAAGATCATCAAGGCCCGCCGCGCTAAAGGCCGCGCCCGCCTGTCTGCCTGATTGACCATCGCCTGGTGGGGAAAGGCAAGGGATTTCCCCGCACGGCCCGGTTGCTCAGTGCCGGTGACTACCGCAATGTGTTCAACCGCTGCCGCTGCAAATCCAGTGACCGCTGGCTGACCGTGCTGGCGGTGGACAACAACCTGGGCCGGCCCCGGCTGGGGCTGGCGATCTCCCGCAAGGCGGAGAAGTCCGCGGTGGGACGTAACCGGGTCAAGCGAGTCATCCGTGACTGCTTTCGTCAGCGACAGGACGAACTGGGTTGCTGGGATCTCGTGGTCATCGCCCGTCCCGGTGTCGCCTCCCAATCGAACACCGCCCTGCGAGCGGCGCTGGCCAAACACTGGACGCGATTACAAGGCTCATGCGCCGATTGCTGATTCTGCTGATCCAAGGCTACCGTTACCTGCTCAGCCCCTGGCTGGGTAATAACTGTCGTTTTTATCCCAGTTGTTCTCATTATGCCCAGGATGCCGTGACCACCCACGGCGCCCTGCGCGGCAGCTGGCTGACCCTGCGCCGGCTGGGCCGCTGCCATCCCTGGCACCCCGGTGGCGTCGATCCCGTTCCGCCCAAGGAGTCCGAGAAAACCCATGGATAACCAGCGCGTCATTCTGTTTATCGCACTTTCCTTTGTGGTGCTGCTGCTGTGGCAGGCCTGGATGAAGGACTACGGCCCAACCGAACCGCCGGTGCCGGTGGAGACCAGCCAGACCACGGGACAGGATGTCCAGCCGGCGAATGCCGACGAACTGCCGGATCTGAAGCCGGTCGTGGAGTCGAGTTCACCGACGGATGATCGCGGACTGCTGATGGCGGGTGACAACATCGAGGTGGTCACCGATGTACTGGATCTGCAGATCAGCTCCCGCGGTGGCGATGTGCGCAAGGTGTTGCTGCCCACCTACCCGGTGTCGGTCAAACCGGGTGCCGAACCCTTCCAGTTGATGAACGACAGCCTGCCGAACCTGTTCGTGGCCCAGTCAGGTCTGCGCAGCAGTGTTGGCACCGAACCCACTCACCATGTGCAGTACCGCGCCGAACAGACACGCTACGAAATGGCTGCCGGCAGTAACGAGTTGCGCGTACCGCTGTACTGGACCAGCCCCGAGGGCATTCGCGTTACCAAGACCTATGTCTTTCACCGTGGCCAGTTTGATATCCGCGTCGAACACAAGGTGGAGAACGACAGCGCCGAACCCTGGAGCGGACGCCAGTATCGACAGCTGCAGCGCACCCAGGTGGCGGAGGCCGGCCAGTCCAGCTTCATCTACACCTACATGGGTGGCGTGATCTACAGCCCCGAGGAAAAGTACGAAAAGATCAAGTTCGACGAAATGGCGAAAGCCAATCTCAGCCGCGACATCACCGGCGGCTGGGCTGCCATGATCCAGCATTATTTCCTCGGCGCCTGGGTGCCGCCCGCCGAAATGCCCGGGCACTACTACACCAAGGTGCTGAGTGATTCCCGCTACGTCATCGGCATGGTGGATCTTAAAAACCAGACCGTCGCGCCCGGTGAAACGACCACCTTTACCAGCACCCTGTATGCCGGACCCAAACTGCAGGATCACCTGCAGGAGATCGCGCCCGGCCTGGAACTCACCGTGGACTACGGCATGCTTACCGTGCTGGCCCAGCCCATCTTCTGGCTGCTCAAACATATCCACGCACTGGTGGGTAACTGGGGCTGGTCCATTGTGCTGCTGACCCTGCTCATCAAGCTGGCTTTCTATAAGCTGTCCGAGACCAGCTACAAATCCATGGCCAACATGCGCAAGCTGGCGCCGCGGCTGAAGGCGCTGAAAGAGCGTTATGGAGATGACAAGCAGCGGCTCAACCAGGCCATGATGGAGATGTACAAGACCGAGAAGATCAACCCGCTCGGTGGTTGCCTGCCGGTAGTGGTGCAGATCCCGGTATTCATTTCCCTTTACTGGGTACTGCTGGAAAGCGTGGAACTGCGCCAGGCTGATTTCATCCTGTGGTTCCACGATCTGTCCACCGCCGATCCCTACTTCGTGCTGCCGTTGATCATGGGTGTCACCATGCTCATCCAGCAGAAGCTGAACCCGGCCCCAATGGACCCGATCCAGGCCAAGGTGATGATGATCCTGCCTATCGTCTTCACGGTGTTCTTTGCCTTCTTCCCGTCGGGCCTGGTGCTGTACTGGGTAGTCAACAACACCCTGTCCATCACCCAGCAATGGGTGATCACCAAGCGCATCGAGGCAGGCAGCAAGTAAGCCGGCGGCCATGAACCCGGATACCATCGCCGCCGTCGCGACCCCGCCCGGGCGCGGGGGTGTGGGGGTGATCCGCATCTCCGGCCACGAGGTCCCGCACCTTGCGCAACGCCTGCTCGGTGGACTTCCCGCCCCCCGTCAGGCCTGCCTGCATACCTTCACCGATGCCGTCGGCCAACCCATTGACCAGGGCCTGGTGCTGTATTTCCCCGCACCCCATTCCTTCACCGGCGAACATGTGCTGGAACTGCAGGGCCATGGCGGCCCGATGGTTATGGACCTGCTGCTGCAGCGGGTGCTGGAACTGGGTGCGCGTGCGGCCCGGCCCGGTGAATTTTCCGAACGCGCCTTTCTCAACGACAAACTCGATCTCGCCCAGGCCGAGGCCATCGCCGACCTCATCGACAGCGGTACCGCCCAGGCGGCCCGCGCCGCCATGCGTTCCCTCGAAGGGGAATTCTCCCGGCAAATACACAGCCTGGTGGAAGCGGTCATCCAGCTGCGCATGTACGTGGAGGCCGCACTGGATTTTCCCGAAGAGGAAATCGATTTTCTCAGCGACGGCCAGGTGCAGCGGCAACTGACAGAACTCGAAGCGCGGTTTGACCACCTGCAGGCCGGTGCCCGGCAGGGACGCATCCTGCGCGAAGGCATGACGGTGGTGATCGCCGGTCGCCCCAATGCCGGCAAGTCGAGCCTGCTCAATGCCCTGGCCGGACGGGAAGCGGCCATCGTCACTCCCATCGAAGGCACTACCCGCGACGTGCTGCGCGAACATATCCAGATCGACGGCATGCCGCTGCACGTCATCGACACCGCCGGCCTGCGCGACAGCGAAGACCTGGTGGAGCAGGAGGGCATGAAGCGCGCCTGGGCCGAAATCGAGCGCGCCGATCGCCTGTTGCTGGTGATCGATGATGGACAGGGATTCGGCCCGGAAGAGGAAACCATTCTGCAACGGCTGCCGCAGACCCTGCCGCGCACCCTGATCTTCAACAAGGCAGACCTCACCGGTCACCCGGTCACCACCCGGGTGCAGTCGGACATGGACAGACTGTATCTCTCCGCCCAGACCGGCGCCGGCATCGAGGCCCTGCGTACCTTTATGAAGCGTTGCATGGGTTATGAAGGTGAAAGCCAGGACGGCTTCACCGCCCGGCGCCGGCATATCGATGCCTTACGGCGTGCCCATGCCCATGTAACGGAAGGGGTGCGGCAGCTGCGGGAACGAAGTGCCGGAGAACTGTTGGCCGAGGAACTGCACGAGGCGCAGCAGGCCTTGAGTGAAATCACCGGCGAGTTCACCAGCGAGGATCTGCTGGGCCGGATCTTTTCCAGTTTCTGTATTGGCAAGTAAGGTGGCAGGCGTGTTCAAAAACACGCCTGCCATCGGAACTAGCAACCGCTGGTGGTCACCGTGATAGCCGGGAAGGTGCGGCCGGCACCGGGGTTGGCGGCCTGGTAATTCACGCGGCAGTTAGCGGGCGTAGGCGCGCTGTTGCTGCGGAACTGGATGGTGGAGTTGGCGCCGGCTCCACCGCCACTGGTGGTGAAACCGTCATAGGCTTCCATCAGGGCCACGATCCCGGCCGCATTGGCGGTGGGGTAGCCGTTGACCATGGTGACGTCGGCCGTGCCATCGCCATCGATGTCGATGGACACACCGGCGGCCAGTTGCTGGGCCAGCTGGGTGCTGTGCGCCATGGCGGCACTGCTCTTCAGCGCCGCTGCCATGCCTTCCAGGGTCGCCAGCCGCGCGTCCCGTCCCATATCGATGAACTTCGGCAAGGCGATGGCCGCCAGGATGCCGAGGATCACGATAACCATGATCAGTTCAATGAGGGTGAACCCCCGTTGCTGCCTTGCCATATCGATTCCTCTAGTTCGGTCCAAATACCGTCGCTTGCGCCCGGGCGCCCTGTCCATGGGAAGCCATTCTTGACCCACTAGGCGGTATATCGGCCGGATTCTGGTAATACCTTAAAAGAAGTCGCCGAGGCGCCGGGTCATGGCCGGTGTCATGGAATGGTCACGGTTCCGTCACGGAGATGACATATGGACAACGCCATACTGGCGCCGACCATCCAACCATGGGAGGTAACGTCATGCTGGATCATATCCTGAGACAGGTGCAGGCCTTTGAGCTGGCCCACGGCCGGAGGCCCAATGTGGTGTTCATCAGCTCGGATCACCTGCGGGCCCTGCGGTGTCTGTATCCGGAACTGTTCGCCCAGGACCCGGCGCTGGAACTGGGCTTTCGCTTCATCGTGGTGCCCGGTTCCGAGATTCCCCATCCCCGCGCGGCCCTGGTGCCGGAGCGCCGTAATCCCCAGCAGCGCGATGCGGCCTGATCCGGATCAGCGCAGGGCCTGCAGGGCCTGTACGAGGCGGGGCAGGCGATCCGTTTCCCGGGCCCGGCCGTAGCGCAGGGCGATGTAGTGCTCGCTGACGGCCTGGATCGGCTGTGCCCATTCCGGTCGCAGGCGAGCCGCGCGACGGGCGAAATCCTGCGGGCCTTCCCCGTGGCGCCGTACCACCCCGGCCTTTTCCAGCCTTTGACAGAACTGCAGATACAGCTGTTGTACCGGTTCCTGCCTGGGGCGGGGCCGGCGCAGCAACAGTGCACCCAGCAGCGTCATGACCATCATCACCGTGACCGCCAGCGCCTGGACGATGCCGCGCCAGGAAACATCGGGCAGCCCCAGATCTTTCAGGAACGACTGCTGCAACGCCGGGCCATACCCCAGCACCCATTGATTCCAGCCATTGTTGACCGCATCCCAATACAGGCGCAGTTGCTGCAGCCCGAGCTGCATGCGCTGCACATCCGCCAGGCGGAACTGCACCGCCGCGCCGTCCCGTGTCGGCGCGAGGTCGATGGCGCGTTCAATGCGTTCCGGGGCCACCGCGGCGGTGGGATCGACCCGTACCCAGCCGCGATCCGGCAGCCATACCTCGGACCAGGCATGGGCATCGGACTGGCGCACGATGAGGTAGTTACCGACCGGGTTTACTTCACCGCCAAGATAACCGGTGACCACCCGCGCCGGCAGCCCGGCGGCCCGCATCAGCAGGGTGAAGGCGGCGGCGTAGTGTTCACAGAAACCACGCCGGGTCTCGAACAGGAACTGGTCCACGGGGTCCTGTTCCAGCCGCGGCGGCGTCAGGGTGTAGACGAAGGGTTGCTGGTGAAAATGCTGCAGTGCCTGTTCGATGATCTGTAACGGCTGCCCGGCCTGCTCCCGCCATTGTTGCGCCAGGGCCCGTACCCGGGCACTGGTGTGTTGGGGTACGAACAGGGAACGTTGCCGCGTGTCGGCATCGATGGCACCGCTATCCAGTGTCGAGTAGGAGGTTACTTCATAGCGGATGCGCTCGCGCACCGGCTCCCTGGCGAGCAGTTGAAAATCCGTCTGCAAGCGGGCGCCGGGGATGGAACTGCCGGGCAGATCCAGCGCCAGCAGCGAGCGCTTGCCGTGGGGCTCCAGGGTAATGGTCTGCCGGATGCCGGTACCCAGCGGTTCGGGGGTAAAGACCGGTGGTGGACCCTCGCGGCGGGCGGGCAGCCAGCGCCGGCCATCGGTGACCTCGAACACCGGCCCCCGCCAGTAGCGTTGCGGTGCTGGCGGGATCGGGCCGGTGAATTCCACCCGGAAGGCCACCGCCTCCGAATTTGCGAGCTGACTGATGTGGCCCGGCTCCATCTCATTGCTCAGACCGGTCACACCACTGTGGGCATCGCGCGGCAAGCTCCACAACGGCCCCGGAATACGCGGAAACAACAGGAACAGCACCAGCATCAACGGCATTGACTGCAGCAGCATCACACCCGCCAGTCGCAGCGACGGACGCAGGGAACGACCGCCGATCCCATCACTGAACTCGATCCACAGTGTGGTGATGAGCAGCGCGGTGACCGCCAGGTACAACGCAGTGGGAATGGATTGGCTGAACAGTAGCTGGATGGCCAGCAGGAAATAGCCCAGGTACACCAGCACGGTGACATCGCGCGGCCCCTTCAGCTCCAGGAACTTCAGTGCCAGCATCATGACCAGCAGGGCCGAGCCTGCCTCACGTCCCAGCAGGGTGCCGAACTGCAGCAGCAGGGTGGCCGCGGCCAGCCCCAGCAACAGGAGACGGATCAGCTTGCCGGGCGGGGCCTGTTGATGAAGGCCGCCGTACAGGCGCCAGCCGACGATGCCCAGCCAGCCGGCGGCGGCCAGTGGATGCAGGCGCAGCAGGTGCGGTGCGCTGGCCAGAAACAGCATCGCGCCCAGGCCCAGCCAGATGCCGCGGCGGGGTTGCCAGCAGGAGGGTGCCGCGGCTTTCATGCGGACGTACCGAATGCCGCCAGTGCGCGCAGGCAGCGATCGCGGTGGACCGGTCCCTGCCCCGGCCCCAGGGTCTGTTGCGGTAGCCGCAGGCCGAAATGCTGTTGCTGCTGTTCGGCATCCAGCACCCAGCGACACAATCGGGACAGGCGTGTCTCGGTATCCAGCCCGGCCAGCACCTCCCAGTCGAGCCAGCGTTCCTCCACCCGGTCGCCCCCGAATTCCTTGGTGAGCCAGCCCTGCTCCCGGGCCACGGCCTTCCAGTTCACGTGGCGCAGGGAATCGCCGGGGTGGTAGTGGCGAAAACCACGAAAATCATCGCTGCCGCGGCCCTGGTCGCCGGCCTCGCTCTGGTGGCGCGGGGCCAGCGGCGGGGCCTGGCCCGTGGTGGCCGGTTGCGGATAGATCCAGGCCTGGCTGTCCAGCCGCACCCGTGACCAGGCCCGGAACAGGCCGAGGGGAAAGCGGGTCTCCAGGGTCAGAATGCCGAATGGCAGCTGACCGCGCCGGGTTGCCCGCCGGGTCAGCCACAGGGTCACCGACTGACCGGCTGGCAGGTGGGTGTGCCGGGGGGCCTGGGCATCGGCCCAGACGCGGATAGCCACGCGGTCGCGGTGGTCCGGGTTGTGCAGTATCAAGGCATAGGCTGCGGATTGGCCGGCAAAACCATCCCGGGTGGCACCGGCGCGCAGTTCCAGGCCGGTGAGATTGCGATAGGTGTGGTGGATGGCCACCTGGCCGAGGCCGGCGAGCAGAAAGGTCAGCGCATAGCCGAGACTGTTGTTGTAGTTGATGGCGGCCAGCAGCATCACCAGCAACAGCAGGGCAAAACCCCAGCCGCTGCGGGTGGGCAGAATGAATACCCGTTTGTGCACCAGACGCACGCTACCCTGGGGGTCCGGTGCCGCGATGCGGCGGTCAAGGAAGCCACGAACAGGATGGGGCAGGGACAGGTGGGTGGACAGTGCGGACATCATGTACAGACCGGTGTGCGGCCGGCTCAGGGAATGGCCAGCTCGAGGAGTGGTTGAATGAGGGCCGCCGTATCGGGGGTGTCGCCGTCGCGGCTACGCAGCCGGTGACCCACCACGCCGGGCAACACCGCCTGCACGTCCTCGGGCAACAGGTAATCACGATCCTGCAGCAGGGCCCAGGCACGGGCACAGCGCAACAGTGCCAGCCCCGCGCGGGGCGACAGGCCACTGGCATAGCGGTTGCTGGTGCGACTGAATGCCAGGATCGCCTGCACATAGGCGATCAGCGCATCGCTGGCATGCACGGCGGCCGCGGCTTGTTGCAGTTGGTGCAGGCCGGGCTCATCCACCACTGGCAGCAGCGCCGCGGTCATGGCGCGACGATCCTCGCCAGCCAGCATTTCCCGTTCTGCGCCGGCATCGGGATAGCCCAGTTCGATGCGCATCAGAAACCGGTCCAGCTGGGATTCCGGCAGCACAAAGGTGCCGATCTGGTAGGTGGGATTCTGGGTGGCGATGACGAAAAAGGGGTCCGGCAATTTGCGGGTTTCGCCGTCCACGGTGATCTGGCCCTCTTCCATGGCCTCCAGCAGCGCGCTTTGGGTCTTGGGGGTGGCGCGGTTGATTTCATCGGCGAGGATCAGCTGTGCGAACACCGGCCCGGGATGGAAGCGGAAACCGCCGGCCTCGCGATCGAAGATCGAGACGCCGAGGATATCCGCCGGTAGCAGGTCGCTGGTGAACTGGATGCGCTGGTAGTCCAACCCCAGGCTGCGCGCCAGCACATGGGCCAGGGTGGTCTTGCCGACCCCGGGCAGATCCTCGATGAGCAGATGGCCGCGGGCCAGCAGACAGGCGACGGCCAGGCGGATCTGCGCTTCCTTGCCGAGGATGATGGAACCGACGCTGTCGAGAATGGTCTTGAGCTGGGGATTCATAACAATGCTTCGCTCTCCGGTCTGTACCCATCATTGAACAGAATGCCACGCGGTTCAAATGGATATCATGACGCAGGTCCGAATTCATTCGGACCCACAGTTGGTATCCGGGCCGTCGCAATCTGGCCAGTTCCCGGTAAAGCCCGTAGACTATTTGGTCCCCTGAGGAAACCGTATGCACTATTCACAGGAATTCGATGTCATCGTGGTCGGTGGCGGTCATGCCGGGACCGAGGCCGCGCTGGCCGCGGCGCGCATGGGTGCGCGCACCCTGCTGTTGACCCATAACATCGAGACCCTCGGCCAGATGAGCTGCAACCCGGCCATCGGCGGCATCGGCAAGGGGCACCTGGTGAAGGAGATCGATGCCCTCGGCGGCATCATGGCCCGTGCCGCGGATCATGCCGGCATCCAGTTCCGCACCCTCAATGCCAGCAAGGGGCCGGCGGTACGCGCCACCCGCGCCCAGGCGGACCGCGCCTTATATAAGGCATACATTCGCGCCGCCCTGGAAAATCAGCCCCACCTGAACCTGTTTCAGCAGGCGGTGGACGATCTCATCGTCGAGGCAGACCGTGTTACCGGCGTGGTGACCCAGATGGGCCTGCGTTTCACGGCCAGGACCGTGGTGCTCACCGTCGGCACCTTCCTCGGAGGTCGCATCCACGTGGGGTTGAGCAATCATGAAGGCGGCCGCGCCGGCGATCCTCCATCCAACGCCCTGTCCCGGCGCCTGCGGGAACGGCCGTTCCGGGTCGAACGGCTGAAGACCGGCACACCGCCACGCATCGATGGCCGCAGCCTGGATTATGCGCTGCTGCAGGAGCAGCCCGGCGACGACCCGGCGCCGGTATTTTCCTATATCGGCAGTGGGGCGGACCATCCACGCCAGGTATCCTGCCACATCGGCCATACCAACGAGCGCACCCACGAGATCATCCGTGGCGGCATGGATCGCTCGCCCATGTATACCGGCATCATCGAAGGCGTCGGCCCGCGCTATTGCCCGTCCATCGAGGACAAGGTGGTGCGTTTCGCCGACAAGGCTTCGCACCAGATCTTCATCGAACCTGAAGGGCTGAATACCCACGAGATCTATCCCAACGGCATTTCCACCAGCCTGCCGTTCGATGTGCAGCTGGCGCTGGTGCAGTCCATGCGAGGTTTCGAAAACGCCCATATCACCCGGCCGGGCTATGCCATCGAATACGATTTCTTCGATCCCCGCGACCTGCGCTATTCGCTGGAAACCAAATTCATCGGCGGCCTGTTCTTCGCCGGCCAGATCAACGGCACTACCGGTTACGAGGAGGCGGCGGCCCAGGGCCTGCTGGCCGGTCTCAATGCCGCGCGCCAGGCCCTGGAGCAGGAGGCCTGGTGGCCGCAGCGTGACGAGGCCTATCTCGGCGTGCTCATCGATGACCTCATCACCCGCGGTACCAGCGAGCCCTATCGCATGTTCACCAGTCGCGCCGAATACCGCCTGTTGCTGCGCGAGGACAACGGTGACCTGCGTCTGACCCCGAAGGGCCGCGAACTGGGGCTGGTGGATGATGTGCGCTGGCAGCGCTTCGAGGCCCAGCAACGGGCCGTGGTGCAGGAGCAGCAACGTCTGCGGGAACTGCTGGTGCGGCCGGATTCCACGGCGGCGGCGGCACTGAATACCCGGCTGGAAAAACCACTCAGCCGTGAACACCGGGCCATGGAACTGCTGCGCCGCCCGGAGCTCGATTATGCCGCGCTTACCGCCATTGCCGAGCTCGGCCCCGCCGTGGAGGATCCCCGGGTGGCCGAACAGGTGGAGGTGCAGGCCAAGTACGCCGGCTATATCGAGCGCCAGACGCTGGAGATCGAACGCCAGCGCCGCCATGAACAGCAGGCCTTGCCGCTGGATCTCGACTACAGTGGGGTTACCGGGCTGTCCGCGGAGGTGCAGGAAAAATTCCGCCAGGTGCGGCCAGAGACCGTCGGTCAGGCGGCCCGTATTCCCGGGGTTACCCCGGCGGCCATCTCCCTGCTGCTGGTGCACCTGAAAAAACAGGGCCTGAAAACAGGCCGGGCCGTGAATATGGCAGCCGCTGGTCTGGGCGCCGGATGATGGTATCTGTAGTATACAAAACAACTATGCAACGCCCTTACCGCGAGCCAGGATTGCAGCCATGAGTCCAGCAGAACGACTTCAATCAGGTCTCGTGGCCCTGAACCTGCCCCTTTCCGAAACGGTACAGGAGCAGTTACTGCATTATGTGCAGATGCTGATCAAGTGGAACCGGGTCTATAACCTGACTTCGGTGCGCAAGCCCGACGATATTATCATCCGCCACATCCTCGACTCGCTGACGGTGGTGCCCTATCTGCAGGGGCAGCGTGTGCTGGATGTGGGCACCGGCGCCGGGCTGCCGGGTATCCCGTTGGCATTCGCCTGTCCGGACACGCAATTCGTGCTGCTCGACAGCAATAACAAAAAGATCCGTTTCGTGCGCCAGGCACTGGGGGAGCTGGAGTTGCCCAACGTCAGCGCCGAGCAGATGCGGGTAGAGGACTATCGGCCAGCGGAATTATTCGATGTGGTGATCAGCCGGGCCTATTCCTCGCTGGGGGAGATGTATGCCCAGGCCGGCCGGCTGCTGAAGCCCGGTGGCCGCTTGCTGGCCATGAAGGGCGTCTACCCGCTGGCGGAAATGGAGGCCCTGCAGGATACTGATTTGCAACCGGAGATGATCCCGCTTCAGGTGCCGGGTTTGGATGCCGAGCGCCATCTGGTTATCCTGAACACTTCACAGCGTATGGAAACCTAATGAGTCGCATCATCGCCATCACCAACCAGAAGGGCGGCGTGGGCAAAACCACGACCTCGGTGAACCTGGCCGCCTCACTGGCGGGCACGCGCCGCCGGGTGCTGCTGGTGGATCTCGATCCCCAGGGCAACGCCACCATGGGCAGCGGCATCGACAAGCACGAAGTGGAGCACTCCGGCTATGAACTGCTGCTGGGTCACGCACCGGCGGCACAGATCATGCTGAATGCCGAGGAGGCGGGTTATCACCTGATCCCCAGCAATGCCGATCTCACCGCCGCCGAGGTGGAGCTGATGCAGGTGGAGAGCCGCGAAACCCGTTTGCGCGATGCCCTGGAAGCGGTACGTGATCGCTTCGACTACATCCTCATCGACTGCCCGCCGACGCTGAATATGCTGACCATCAACGCCCTGACGGCGGCCCATGGGGTGCTGATCCCGATCCAGTGCGAATACTATGCCCTGGAGGGTCTGTCGGCGCTGGTGGATACGGTGGAACAGATCCGCGCTGCGGTGAATCCCGAACTGGAGATCGAGGGCCTGCTGCGTACCATGTACGACGCCCGCAACAACCTCGCCAACCAGGTTTCCGAGCAGCTCATCGAGCACTTCGGCGACAAGGTCTATCGCACCATCATCCCGCGTAACGTACGCCTCGCCGAGGCCCCGAGCCATGGCCTGCCAATCCTGAAATACGACCGTACTTCACGCGGCTCCGTTGCCTACCTGGCCCTGGCCGGGGAACTGGTACGCCGCGAACAGGAACGCCAGCGGGCGGCGGAGGCGGCAGCAACCGAGGTGGCGCCGGCCTGAGGCTTCCCGCCCGGCCCCATGAAGCTCAGCCGTAGCGCCCCTGGGCTGGTGCTTGCTCGTCCCAAGGGGACACGGTGGAGCAGCGAAAGCACGCCCCCATTATCCACATCGCAGCCATCACCCCTGCCCGTGGTAATGCAAATGAATTCGCACCTACAGAGTCCATCTGTGGTGAATCAATCGAACGGATGATCGGGCCAGCCGGGCAAATCCTTTGTCACCACCGCCTCGCTTCATTATGATGGGCGCCTCAGCGAACCCTCAGAACCGGACTCATGGCAGCCAAGAAGCGCGGATTAGGAAAAGGACTCAATGCCCTGCTGGGCAGCAGCGCGGCCGGCACCGCCAGGAGCAGTGCCAAAGCGGCAGCAACGGAATCCGACCCCAGCGTCGACGGTGAACTGCGCGCCCTGCCGGTGGAGCGCATCCAGCGCGGTGTCTACCAGCCGCGCATGGATATGCACACCGAAAGCCTGCAGGACCTGGCGGACTCCATCAAGGCCCAGGGGGTGGTGCAGCCCATTGTGGTGCGCCCGGTGGGCAAGGACCAGTATGAGATCATCGCCGGTGAGCGTCGCTGGCGGGCCGCCCAGCTGGCCGGGTTGACGGAAATCCCCGCGGTGATCCGCGATGTGGCCGACCGTGCCGCCATTGCCATGGCGCTGATCGAGAACATCCAGCGCGAAAACCTCAATCCCCTGGAAGAGGCCCGTGCCCTCGAACGACTGATCCGGGAATTCGAGATGACGCACCAGCAGGCCGCCGAAGCGGTGGGCCGCTCCCGGGCCGCGGTCAGTAATCTGCTGCGCCTGCTGGAATTGCACGAGGTGGTGAAGGGCATGGTGGAAAAGGGCCAGCTGGAAATGGGCCATGCCCGGGCCCTGCTGGCGCTGCCCGCCAAGGCCCAGCCCGATGCCGCGCGCCAGGTGGCGCACAAGGACCTCACCGTCCGCGCCACCGAGCGGTTGGTGAAACATCTGCTGGCGGTGGCCGCAGGCACTGCCGCCGCAACCACGACCGGTGTGGCGCCGGCCAAGGCGCCGGACCTGCTTCGCCTCGAGCAGGACCTGGGCGATCGCCTCGGCGCACCGGTGCAGGTACAGCATGGCAAGGGCGGCAAGGGCAAGCTGGTGATCCAGTACAACAGTCTCGACGAGCTGGATGGCATTCTGGAGCGGATCCGCTAGGGGCCCGTCGGATTTACCTGATCCCCCCGGCCTTGCGGCTGGAAATGCCCGATAGTCGACGGGATCGGGCATTTGCCCGGCGCTTTCCCCGACGAAATCGTCCTCATAACTGATTTTTATCTATCCATCATTGACCCTGCCGCCGTAATCTTCCTATAATGCGCGCCGGCACGCGGTCTGGACTGCGCGATTTTCATGGTCCAGTCTTTCATTATGACGTTGCGCGCCGGTACGAAGGCCTGGCTGGAACCCACTGGGTTCGCCGGCTTCGGGATCAGGTAGCGAGCGGCGGCATGCGAAAGATTCTGAGCTTCCAGATCGCCCTCATCGCACTCGCGACCGGCGTCGGGTTTCTCTACGGTGGGTTGCCCGTGGCGCAGGCCGTGCTATTCGGCGGAGCCATCGCGTGCACCAACACCTTATTGTTGGCCTGGCGTTTATATCAGGGTAAGCGACGTCCACACGCAGATGCCGGGCGGCACCTGCGCGCGATGTATGCCTCTGCCATCGAACGCTTCGCCATTGTCGTGATATTCCTCGCGGCCGGGCTTGGCATTTTGGAGCTCACACCGCTGCCGTTGTTGCTGGGTTTTATCCTGGGGCAACTGGCATTACAGATTTCTGGCTTACTGATCGAGATTGACTGACCTATGGCAAGCGAACAGCTGACCTCTGGCGAGTACATCAAGCACCACCTTCAGAACATGACCTTCGGCCAGCATCCCGATGGTCACTGGGGGCTGGCTCACACTGCGGCGGAAGCCAAGGAAATGGGTTTCTGGGCCTTCCACCTGGATTCACTGTTCTGGTCCGTGGGTCTGGCACTGGTAATGTTTTATTTTCTGCGCAAGGCGGCCAAAGGTGCCCAGTCGGGTATCCCCGGTGGCCTGCAGAACTTCGTCGAGATGATGGTCGAATTCGTAGACAGCAGTGTGCGCGGTTCGTTCAGCGGCAAGAATGATATGGTCGCGCCCATGGCACTGACCATTTTCGGCTGGGTATTCCTGATGAACCTGATGGACCTGGTCGCGGTGGATTGGCTGCCAATGCTGGCCGGCCAGGTGGGGGCCTCGGTGTTTGATGCCGACCCGCATCATGTCTTCTTCAAGGTGGTGGCTACCACCGATCCCAATATCACCTTTGGTATGGCGCTGGCCGTGTTCTGGCTCATGCTTTATTACAGCGTGAAGGTCAAAGGTCTCGGCGGTTTCCTGGGTGAGCTGGCCTTCCAGCCCTTCGGTAAATGGATGTTCCCGGTCAACCTGGTTCTCGAAGGTGTGGCGCTGATATCCAAGCCGGTATCCCTGTCGCTGCGACTGTTCGGCAACATGTACGCCGGGGAAACCATCTTCATTCTGGTCGCCATCATGTACGGCGCCGGCTGGGTGCTCGGCAGCTTTGCCGGCCTGTTGCAGCTGGGCTGGGCGATCTTCCATATCCTGATCATTACGCTGCAGGCGTTCATCTTCATGACGTTGACCATCGTATATATGGATATGGCCCACGCCGAACATCACTGATTTCTTGTTTTTTGGTTTTTAACTTTACGGTACTACGGTAATTAGGAGATAAACATGGAAATGGCAAATGCATTGCTCTACATCGCCGGCGCTCTGATGATGGGTCTCGGTGCCCTCGGTGCTGCAGTTGGTATCGGCGTCCTCGGTGGCCGCTTCCTGGAAGGCGCTGCCCGTCAGCCCGAACTGATTCCCATGTTGCGTACCCAGTTCTTCATCGTAATGGGTCTGGTCGACGCCGTGCCGATGATCGCCGTGGGTCTGGCACTGTATGTGCTGTTCGCTGTGGTGGGTGGCTAATTTCTACCTTACGCAAGGTACCCAGATTAATCGCCACTGACACGAGGTAGCAGCATGAATATCAATGCAACCCTCATCGGCCAGTCCATCGCGTTCTTCTTGTTCGTGTGGTTCTGCATGAAGTATGTATGGCCGCCGTTGATCAATGCACTGAACGAACGCAAGAAGACCATCGCCGACGGTTTGGCCGCTGCGGAACGCGGTAAGCACGAACAGGAACTCGCTGCCAAGCGGGCGGCTGAAGTGCTGCAGGAAGCCAAGCAGCAGGCATCCGAGATCATCAACCGCGCTGAAAAGCGTGCCAATGAGATCGTTGAAGAGTCGAAGACCGATGCCAAGCAGGAAGGTGAGCGCATCCTGAATGCCGCCCAGGCGGAGATCGAGCAGGAAGTGCACCGTGCCCGCGAAACACTGCGTGGCCAGGTAGTGTCCATCGCCATCGCCGGCGCCGAAAAGGTGCTGGAGAAGGAGATCGACGAGGCCGCTCACGGCGAATTGCTGAACAAGCTGGTCGCAGAGATCTAAGGGTCCGTACCCATGGCAGAAATAACAACCATCGCACGGCCCTATGCGCAGGCAGTGTTCGAACTGGCCAGGGCGGAAAGCAATTACGCCGGCTGGTCCGATACTGTTCAGCTGCTAGCCGCCATTGCAATCGATCCCCAGGCCACCGCTGTGCTGGCCAGCCCGCGAGTGAGCGCCGATCAGAAAGCAGGTTTGCTGATCGACGTCGCCGGTGACAAGCTGGCCGCTGCTGCGAAAAACCTGATACGTGTTCTGGCCGAAAACCAGCGCCTCACCGCCCTGCCGGAAATTGCCCGCCTCTATGAAGAGCTGCGCAACGATGCGGAAGGCGTGGTGGAAGCCGAGTTGATAACCGCAAAACCCGCCACCGAGGACCAGAAGGCCAAGGTGACGGCCGCCCTGAAGACACGCCTCGGGCGTGACGTGCATCTGGCCTGCAAGACCGATGCAACGCTGCTGGGTGGCGCGATTATCCGCGCAGGTGATCTGGTGATCGACGGTTCGGCACGGGGCAAGCTTGGCCACCTGGCCAGCGTCCTGGTCCATTAAGAGGAATTCCCAATGCAACTCAATCCATCTGAAATCAGCGAGCTCATCAAGAGCCGCATCCAGAACTTCGAAGCCGTCAGTGAGGCGCGCACCGAAGGTACCGTGGTCAGCCTGACCGACGGTATCGCCCGCGTGCATGGCCTGACCGATGTCATGCAGGGTGAAATGATCGAGTTCCCCGGCAATATCTTCGGTATGGCGCTGAACCTCGAGCGCGACTCCGTTGGCGCGGTAATCCTGGGTGAATACAAAGGCATCCGGGAAGGCGACAGCGTCAAGTGTACCGGCAAGATCCTCGAAGTACCGGTGGGGGAAGCATTGCTGGGCCGCGTGGTCGACTCGCTGGGTAATCCCATCGATGGCAAGGGTCCGATTGATGCCAAGCTGAGCTCGCCCATCGAGAAAATCGCACCTGGCGTTATTGAACGTCAGTCCGTTGATCAGCCGGTGCAGACCGGTCTGAAGGCCATCGATGCCATGGTGCCGGTCGGTCGCGGTCAGCGTGAGTTGATCATCGGTGACCGCCAGACCGGTAAGACCGCCGTGGCCATCGACGCGATCATCAACCAGAAAGGCACCGGTATTAAGTGTATCTACGTGGCTGTGGGGCAGAAGAACTCCTCCATCGCCGGTATCGTGCGCAAGCTGGAAGAGCACGATGCCATGGCGCACACCATCGTCGTGGCCGCTCCCGCTGCCGAATCCGCCGCCATGCAGTTCATCGCCCCCTACGCGGGTTGCGCCATGGGCGAATACTTCCGTGACCGCGGTGAAGATGCGCTGATCATCTATGACGATCTGACCAAGCAGGCCTGGGCCTACCGCCAGGTGTCCCTGTTGCTGCGTCGTCCGCCGGGTCGTGAAGCCTATCCCGGTGACGTGTTCTACCTGCACTCCCGCTTGCTGGAACGCGCCGCACGTGTCAACGCTGACTATGTCGAGAAATTCACCAACGGTGAAGTGAAGGGCAAGACCGGGTCGCTGACCGCGTTGCCGATCATCGAAACCCAGGCCGGTGATGTGTCCGCCTTCGTGCCGACCAACGTAATCTCCATCACCGATGGCCAGATCTTCCTGGAATCCGATTTGTTCAACGCCGGTATTCGTCCTGCCATCAATGCCGGTCTTTCGGTATCCCGTGTTGGTGGTGCAGCCCAGACCAAGATCATCAAGAAGCTTGGCGGCGGTGTGCGTCTGGCCCTGGCCCAGTATCGTGAGCTGGCAGCCTTTGCCCAGTTTGCCTCGGACCTGGATGAAACCACACGCAAGCAGCTGGAGCGTGGTCAGCGTGTAACCGAGCTGATGAAGCAGAAGCAGTACGCACCGCTGTCCACCGCGCAAATGGCCCTGTCCCTGTTCGCCGCCAACGAAGGTTTCCTCGACGATGTGGATATCAAGAAGGTGGTGGATTTCGAAGCAGCGCTGCATGCCCATGCCGCTTCGAACTTCGGTGACCTGATGGCCAATATCAACGAAACGGCTGACTATAACGATGAGATCCAGGCGGGTCTGCGTAAGGCAGTCGAAGACTTCAAGGCCAACGGGGCTTGGTAATCCACGCGATCGTTGGAGTGTGCAGATTGCACATTCCACGGTCCGGCGAATGAGAGCGTAGATATGGCGGTCGGGAAAGAGATACGCACCAAGATCAAGAGCATTCAGAATACACGCAAGATCACCAAGGCAATGGAAATGGTGGCGGCGAGTAAGATGCGCAAGGCGCAGGAGCGCATGACGGCCACGCGCCCCTATGCGGAGAAGATGCGCAATGTGATTGCTCATTTGTATCAGGCCAATCCGGAATACAAGCACCCTTACCTGGTTGAACGGAATGTGAAACGGGTGGGTGTGATCCTGATTACGAGTGACCGTGGCCTGTGCGGCGGTCTCAATATCAATCTGTTCAAAAACCTGATTGCGAACATGAAACAGTGGCGCGATGCAGGCTATGAGATTGATATGGCCATCTTCGGCTCGAAGGGCAACCAGTTCTTCAAGCGTATCGGTGCCCGTATCGTGGCGCAGACCACCCATCTGGGTGATTCCCCCGGCATCAATGACCTGATCGGTACCGTGAAGGTCATGCTGGATGCCTTCGATGAGGGGAGCATCGATCAGTTGCATGTCTGTTACAACGATTTTGTGAATACCATGACCCAGCAGCCGGTTGTCAGTCAGTTGCTGCCGATTCCACCCAGTCAGGAAAAGGAACTGGAGCATCACTGGGACTACATCTATGAGCCTGAGTCCAAAGAGGTCATGGATGGTCTGCTGATGCGCTACGTTGAATCCCTGGTGTATCAGGGCATGGTGGAAAACCTGGCCTGTGAACAGGCGGCACGGATGGTGGCAATGAAGGCCGCATCCGATAACGCCGGCACCCTGATCGATGAGCTGCAGCTGGTCTACAACAAGGCCCGCCAGGCGGCGATCACGCAGGAGATTTCGGAAATCGTGAGTGGTGCCGCGGCGGTATAAGTGCCGCACCCTCAGGTAGTGAACCATTATTCACAGGCATCGCACTATGCAGTTGGACATGTTTTCCCAGGCTAGTGCCGACCCCAAGCGAACAGATTTAGAGATTAAAGAGGATTACACCATGAGCACGGGTAATATCGTTGAAATCATCGGCGCCGTGGTTGACGTTGAATTCCCCCGCGATTCAGTGCCGAAGGTCTATGACGCACTGCGGGTGGATGACGCCGGCCTGACCCTGGAAGTGGAGCAGCAGTTGGGCGACGGCGTGGTGCGCACCATTGCCATGGGTACCACTGACGGCCTGAAGCGCGGCTTGAGCGTAACCAACACCGGCGCGGCGATCACTGTCCCGGTAGGCAAAGCCACCCTCGGTCGCGTGATGGACGTACTGGGTAACCCGGTGGACGAAGCCGGTCCCGTGGAAGCGGAGGCCTCCCTGCCCATCCATCGCGCGCCGCCTGCCTATGCAGACCAGGCCGCCAGCGTGGAAATCCTCGAGACCGGAATCAAGGTAATCGACCTGATCATGCCCATCTCCAAGGGTGGCAAGATCGGCCTGTTCGGTGGCGCCGGCGTGGGCAAGACCGTTACCCTGATGGAACTGATTCGTAACATCGCCGTGGAACACTCCGGTTACTCGGTGTTCGCCGGCGTGGGTGAGCGTACCCGTGAAGGAAACGACTTCTACCACGAAATGAAGGAAGGCGGCGTACTCGACAAGGTGGCCCTGGTCTATGGCCAGATGAACGAGCCGCCCGGCAACCGTCTGCGCGTGGCGCTGACCGGTCTGACCATGGCCGAGCATTTCCGTGATGAAGGCCGTGACGTACTGATGTTCATCGATAACATCTACCGCTACACCCTGGCCGGTACCGAAGTATCCGCACTGCTGGGCCGTATGCCTTCCGCGGTGGGCTACCAGCCGACCCTGGCCGAGGAAATGGGTGTGTTGCAGGAGCGCATCACCTCCACCAAGACCGGTTCCATCACCTCCTTCCAGGCCGTGTACGTGCCTGCGGATGACTTGACCGACCCGTCTCCGGCCACCACCTTCGCGCATCTGGATGCGACCCTGGTACTGTCGCGCCAGATTGCCGAGCTGGGCATCTACCCGGCGGTGGACCCGCTCGATTCCACTTCCCGCCAGCTCGATCCGCTGGTGGTGGGCAATGAGCATTACGACACCGCCCGTGCCGTGCAGGGTACCCTGCAGCGCTACAAGGAACTGCGCGACATCATTGCGATCCTGGGCATGGACGAGCTGTCGGAAGAAGACAAGCAGGTGGTAGGTCGTGCACGTCGTATCCAGCGCTTCCTGTCCCAGCCCTTCTTCGTGGCGGAAGTATTCACCGGCGCGCCCGGCAAGTACGTGTCTCTGAAAGACACCATCGCGGCCTTCAAGGGTATCGTAAGTGGCGAATACGACCATATGCCCGAACAGGCGTTCTACATGGTCGGTACCATCGACGAAGCGGTCGAGAAGGCCAAGAACCTCTAATCGGAGTACACTATGGGCATGACTATGCACGTGGACATCGTCAGCGCAGAAGCCGAGATCTTTTCCGGCACCGCGTCCATGGTGTTCGCTCCGGCCGAAATGGGTGAGGTGGGCATTGCGCCCCGCCACACCCAGCTGCTTACCCGTCTCAAACCCGGTGAAGTGCGCGTTCAGGATGACAAGGGCGAGGAGCAGATATTCTACGTCTCCGGTGGCATCCTGGAGGTACAGCCCCATATGGTGACGGTGCTGTCCGATACCGCGGTGCGTGCCAAGGACCTCGATGAGGCTGCGGCATTGAAGGCGAAAGAACAGGCCGAAAAGGCATTGGCGGACAACCAGTCCGATATCGATTATGCCAAGGCACAGGCGGAACTGGCGGAAGCCATGGCGCAGTTGCGTGCCATTCAGCATCTGCGTGATAAAACAGGGCGTTGAGGTTTCGCTTGGCGTCGGGAGAAGAGTATGTCTGACGCTGTAGTGGGCAAGCACAAGGTGGTTTCCATCACCTACCAGATTCGCAATGAAGCGGGTGACATCATGGAACACATCGACTACCCCGTGAGCTATGTGCACGGGGGGCCGAGTGATCTGATCGAAAAGGTCGAATCTGCGCTGGAAGGCAGCCGGGTCGGTGACAGCGTCGATGTTACGCTGGAGCCCCATGAGGCCTTCGGTGAACATGACCCCAGTCTTACCTTCACCGATGACCTGGAAAACGTTCCTCCCCAGTTTCGCCATGTGGGTGCGGAAGTGGAGATGCAGAACGACGAAGGCGATGTGCGTTCTTTTGTCGTGTCCCATATCGGAAATGGCAAGCTGACTGTGGATGGCAATCATCCCATGGCCGGCAAGCGGGTCACCTTCACCGTTACGGTCAAGGAGATTCGCGATGCCACGGAAGCGGAAATCAAACAGGGCGTAACGCCCATGACCCAGCCAGTTTTGCACTAAGATCGCGCATCCCGCGTGCTTTCGGCACGTGATATCATCCGAAACGGTCAAGCAGTGAAGAGCGCGGAATCACGGCCGATAGTGCTCTGAAGCATCGTTTTTGGGGAGCCTGGATGGGCATCGAAATCATTATTCTCGCCGCCGGTCAGGGGACGCGCATGCGTTCCGCACTGCCGAAGGTTCTGCACCCCCTGGGGGGCGCTCCACTCCTGCAACATGTGATTGCCACCGCGCAGACACTCAATGCCGACGCCATTCATGTGGTCTACGGTCACGGTGGTGAGCAGGTGCGCGCCGCACTGGCGGATATGCCGGTGCAGTGGGTGGAGCAGACGCAACAATTGGGTACCGGGCATGCCGTGGCCCAGGCACTGCCCGCCATCGCCGATGGGCAGACAGTGCTGGTGCTCTATGGTGATGTACCGCTGATCGAAGCGGATACCCTGCAGACCCTGGCCGCACCCGCGATGGGGGGTGACTTCGGCCTGCTCACCGCTTTCCTGGATGACCCTTTTGGGTACGGCCGCATTTTGCGCGATGATACCGGCCAGGTGATCGGCATCGTGGAACAAAAGGATGCCAGCGAAGAGCAGCGCTGTATCAACGAGATAAATACCGGCTTCCTGGCCGCCAATGCCGGGCAACTCAGGCAATGGGTGGCACAGCTGGATACCGGCAACGCGCAGGGAGAATATTACCTCACGGATATTATCGCGCTGGCGCATCGCGACGGCGTGCCGATCCATACTTCCCAACCCAAGACCCTGTTTGAAACACTGGGTGTCAATGATCGGGTTCAGCTCGCGGCACTGGAACGTCATTACCAGTTCCAGCGGGCGGAAACGCTCATGCGCGCGGGTGTGACCGTGCGTGACCCTTCCCGTCTGGATGTGCGTGGAACGCTCAGCATGGGGCGTGATGGCCTTGTCGATGTAAACGTGGTTTTCGAAGGGCAGGTCGAGATCGGTGAGCGGGTCAGCATCGGCCCCAATACCCTGATCCGCAATGCGCGTATCGGTGATGATGTGACCATTTTTGCCAACTGCGTGATCGAGGATGCCGAGATCGGCAGTGCCAGTCGTATCGGCCCCTTTGCCAGGCTGCGTCCGGAAACCCGCTTGTCCGATCATGTGCATGTGGGTAATTTTGTCGAGATCAAGAAATCCGATGTGGCGGCGGGCTCCAAGATCAATCATCTCAGCTATATTGGGGACAGCAGTATCGGTGGCCGGGTGAACATCGGTGCCGGCACAATCACCTGCAACTATGATGGCGCCAATAAACACCGCACGATCATCGGTGACGATGTGTTTATCGGCTCCGATACCCAACTTGTGGCACCGGTATCCGTGGGCGATGGCGCCACCATCGGCGCCGGCTCCACCATTACCCGCGATGCGCCGGCGGGCGAGCTGACCCTGAGTCGCAGCAAACAGCAAACACGCACCGGCTGGAAACGGCCAGTAAAAAAATAACGGTTCCGTTCGGGCTGCATCGAAAGCGGTCATGGCAGGCTGGAGGTCCGGGTTTATCCGGACAGCCGGCGGGATCAGACGGATATTGTCGGGATTGACCCGGCTCAGGATAAATGGGGATCAGGCAAACATGTGTGGAATTGTAGGGGCGATCGCACAACGGGATGTGGCACCGATACTGCTGGAAGGGCTGCGACGACTGGAATACCGGGGTTACGATTCCGCCGGTGTGGCCATCCGTGATGATGCCGGGCGACTGCAGCGTATTCGTTCCGTAGGCAAGGTAGCCGAACTGCAGGCACGCCTCGATGCCGAGCCGGTGGATGGCACACTCGGCATCGCCCATACCCGCTGGGCGACCCATGGCATCCCCGCCGAGCGCAATGCGCACCCGCACATGAGCGGCGAAGCCGTGGCCATCGTGCATAACGGTATCATCGAAAATCACGCCGACCTGCGCGCTCGACTTGGCAAGGAAGGTTTTCATTTTACATCCGAAACCGATACGGAAGTGATTGCCCATCTGCTGGCCAGCATCCTCAAGACCGAACCGGATCTCCTGGCCGCGGTGCGCATCGCCATCAAGGAACTGGTGGGTGCCTATGCGCTGGGTGTGATTCGCCCGGAAGATCCCGATCGCATGATCGTTGCCCGGGCCGGCAGTCCGCTGGTGATTGGCATCGGGGTTGGTGAGAACTTCATCGCATCCGATGTGTTTGCGCTTTTGCCGGTAACCCAGCGTTTCATGTTTCTGGAAGAAGGTGATGTTGCTGAAATCCGTCGTGATGGCGTCCATGTTTTTGATGTGGATGGTCATGAAGCGGAACGCCCTGTAACTGAATCCAGCCTGACCGCCGCCACTGCCGACAAGGGTCCGTACCGTCATTACATGCTCAAGGAGATTTACGAGCAGCCGGCGGTGATTGCCGAAACCCTCGAAGGCCGCATCTACAAGGGCCGGCTGCTGGAAGAAAGCTTTGGCGTTAAGGCAAAGGAATTGTTCGACAACACCAGGGGCGTGCACATCATCGCCTGCGGCACCAGCTATCATGCCGGCCTGGTTGCCCGTTACTGGCTGGAGGAAGCGGGCATCCCCTGCAACGTGGAAGTAGCCAGTGAATATCGTTACCGTAAGGTAGTCGTACCAAAGGACACCCTGTTCGTTTCCATCTCCCAGTCCGGTGAAACCGCCGACACCCTCGCTGCATTACGCGGCGCCAAGAAGGCCGGCTATCTCGGTAGCCTGGTGGTATGCAATGTGCCGGAAAGCTCCCTGGTACGTGAATCCGATGTAGCCCTGATGACCCGCGCCGGGCCGGAGATCGGCGTGGCCTCCACCAAGGCCTTCACGACCCAGCTGGTGGCATTGCGATTACTGACCCTGGCCCTGGCACGTCGCCATGGCCTGGATGAGGAACGGGAAAAGGAACTGGTGGACGAACTGCATGCGCTGCCGCGTCAGGTGGAAGTGGTACTGGAGCTGAGCGAAGCGATCGAGAAAATGGCCATGGCCTTTGCCGATAAGGAAAATGCCCTGTTCCTCGGGCGCGGTCCCTTCTATCCCATCGCCATGGAGGGCGCACTGAAGCTCAAGGAGATTTCCTACATTCACGCGGAGGCCTATCCCGCCGGGGAACTCAAGCATGGCCCGCTGGCGCTGGTGGATGAAAAGATGCCCGTGGTCTGTGCGCTGCCCGATGACCCTCTGCTGGAAAAGGTGTTGTCCAATTTGCAGGAAGTGCGCGCCCGCGGCGGTGAACTGTTCCTGTTCAGCGATCAGAAAGTGCGCATCGACCTGGACCATTTTCAGAACCTCACCCTGGCGGATATCTATCCCTCCACGGCGCCGATCGTCTACAGCATCCCGCTACAACTGCTGGCCTATCATGCTGCGGTATTGAAAGGCACGGATGTCGACCAGCCACGTAACCTGGCGAAGTCGGTTACGGTGGAATAAGCGAGTTTGGATTGGTAATAGGTTG
>CBDUHN010000004.1:0-144949 GCA_965367295.1 uncultured Gammaproteobacteria bacterium
CTGCATCGGCTGCACCCTGTGCATCCAGGCCTGCCCGGTGGATGCCATCCTCGGCGCCGCCAAGCACATGCACACCATCATCGAAAGCGAGTGCACCGGCTGTGAACTCTGCCTGCCGCCCTGCCCGGTGGATTGCATCAGCATGGTACCGGTGAAGGTCGGTATCGAATCCTGGAAATGGCCCAGCCCCGATGATGCTGCAGCCAACATGACACTTCCGGAACTGATCGAGGCGGCACGCGCATGAGCTACGATTTCACGCGCCTGCATTCCTTTCACGGCGGCCTGCATCTGCCGCCCCACAAGGATCTCAGCACCGGTCGGTCCATCACGCACCTGCTAATGCCAAAGCGGCTGATCCTGCCGCTGTCACAGCATATCGGCACCTCCGCGGTACCGCTGGTCAAGGTGGGTGAACGGGTACTGAAGGGCCAGATGATCGCCGCTGCCGATGGCTATATCAGCGCCCCGCTACATGCCGGCAGCTCCGGCACCGTAGCAGAGATCCGCAACCACCCGGTGCCGCATCCCTCGGGACTGTCAGCCCCCTGCATCATCATCGAGACCGACGGCAAGGACGAATGGCTACCACCCGGTGAGGCCATACGCGACTATACCCGGCTCGATCCCGGCGAATTGCGTAACCGGCTTCGCAACGCCGGTATCGTCGGACTGGGTGGTGCCGGGTTCCCCAGTGCTGCCAAGCTCAACCCCGGTGCGGACCGGCCCATCGAACTGCTGGTACTGAACGGTGCCGAGTGCGAACCCTACATCAGTTGTGACGATATGCTGATGCGCGAACGCCCCCATAACGTCATCGACGGGCTGCTCATTCTGCGCCACCTGCTCAACGCCAGGCAGTGTGTCATCGGTATCGAGGACAACAAACCCGAAGCCATTGCGGCCCTGCGCCAAGCGCTGGAACAACAGAAGAACAGCGGCATTGAAGTAGTGGCGGTACCGACCCATTACCCGGCCGGCGGTGAGAAACAGCTCATCAAGGTGCTCACCGGGCTGGAGGTGCCGAGCCAGGGACTACCGGCGGATCTCGGCATTCTGTGCCACAACGTCGGCACCGCTGCCGCCGTACATGACGCCATTGCCAACCGCATTCCGCTGATCTCGCGCATCGTCACCGTTACCGGTGACGGCATTGCCGAACCCCGTAATGTCGAGGTGCCGGTGGGCACACCCATCGCCGACCTGGTGGCCTTCTGTGGCGGCTACACCCCGCAGGCGCAGCGCCTGATCATGGGCGGCCCCATGATGGGTATCTCATTGCCCAGCGATACACTGCCCGTGATCAAGACCACCAACTGTATCCTGGTTGCCAGTAGCGAGACCCTGCCACCACCGGAACCCCAGCTACCCTGCATCCGCTGTGGCGAATGCGCCGTGGCCTGCCCGGCCGAGCTGTTGCCGCAACAGCTCTACTGGCATGCCCATGCACGGGACTTCGACGCGATACAGGATTACCACCTGTTCGACTGCATCGAATGCGGTTGCTGCGCGCATGTCTGCCCCAGCCATATCCCCCTGGTGCAGTACTATCGCTTTGCCAAGACCGAGATCTGGGACCAGGAACGGGAGCGCGAGAAGGCCGATATCGCCCGCCAGCGCCACGAATTCCGCCTTGAACGGCTGGAGCGGGAAAAACGCGAAAAGGCCGAGCGCCACAAGCAAAAGCGCAAGGCCCTCAATACCCCGGAGACCAAGGGTGATGACCCCAAGAAAGCGGCTATCGAGGCGGCACTGGCCCGCGTCAAGGCCCGGAAAAGCACCCCGGACCACGCCCCGAAAAACACCGCCAACCTGACCGAGGACCAGCAGCGCCAGATCGACGAGGCCAACCAGCGCCGTGCAGCCGGCAAGCGTACCCGGACTCCCCCTTCCACCGACACGACCGATCAGCCCTGATGGAATTTCCGACCCACAGCTCTCCCTATCTTCCCCAGTCGCAGCATGTGGCGCAGATGATGCGGCGCCTGATCCTGGCGCTGGTACCTGGCATCCTCTGCGCCTGGTGGGTGCTCGGCTGGGGGGTATTGGTCAATCTGTTCATCGCCAGCGTGACCGCCGTGGCCGCCGAGGCCCTGATGCTGCGCCTGCGCGGCCGGCCGGTGCTGAATACCCTGGGGGATTACAGCGCCCTGGTCACCGGCCTGCTGCTGGCGCTGGCACTGCCACCGCTGGCCCCCTGGTGGATCCCGATGATCGGCAGCCTGTTCGCCATTGTGCTCGCCAAGCAACTCTATGGTGGCCTGGGCTACAACCCCTTCAACCCGGCCATGGCCGGCTACGTGGTATTGCTGATTTCCTTTCCACGGGAAATGACCCTGTGGGCCCCGCCCTCGGCACTGGATGCGCCCAGCCTAGGCCTGCTGGATACGCTGCGACTGAGTTTCATCGAAACCCTGCCACCGCAACTCGGCCTCGATGCCATCACCATGGCCACCCCGCTGGATACCATGAAGACCCAGCTGGGCCTGAACGCGACACTTACGGAAATCACCGCCGGCCCGCTGTTTGGCAACTACGGTGGCACCGGCTGGGAATGGATCAACTTCTGGTTCCTGGCCGGCGGCATTGTCCTGCTGTACCTGAAGATCATCCGCTGGCAGATCCCCGTAGCCATGCTCGGCAGCCTGTTCCTGATCTCGCTGCTGTTCTATGTGGGCGACTCGGATAACTACGCCTCGCCGCTGTTTCACCTGTTCAGTGGCGCAGCCATGCTCGGTGCCTTCTTCATCGCCACCGATCCCATTTCAGCCGCCACCACCATCAGGGGCCGACTCTATTACGGGGCCGGTATCGGCCTGCTGGTATACGTCATCCGTACCTGGGGCGGCTTTCCCGACGGCGTCGCCTTCGCCGTGCTGCTAATGAACATGGCCGCACCCACCATCGACTACTACACCCGGCCGCGCACCTTCGGACACCAGGACTGATATGGCCTTTCGTCAAATCCTGCTCACCGGCATTCTGCTGTTCCTGTTCGCGGTGGCCGGCGCCACCCTGGTGGCCTTCACCTTCGACTCCACGGCGGATCGCATTGCCGCCAATGAGCGCGCCGCCCTGCTGCACAACCTGCATCTCATCATTTCACCCGAACAGCACGACAACGATCTGTTCAGTGACGCCATCGAGGTACAGGACCGCAGCCTGCTCGGCACCCGCGAGCCGGTACTCGTCTACCGAGCCCGCAAGGACGGCAAACCGGTGGCCGCCGTGCTGACCCCGGTGGCCCCGGACGGCTACAGCGGTAATATCAAACTGCTCGTGGGTATCAATACTGATGGCACCCTGGCCGGGGTGCGCGCACTGGCGCACAAGGAAACCCCCGGGCTCGGTGATGCCATTGAGGCGGACCGCAGCGACTGGATTCTCGGCTTCACCGGGCGCAGCCTCGGCAACCCGGTGGCTGACAAATGGAAAGTGAAACGCGACGGTGGCGTGTTCGACCAGTTCACCGGCGCCACTATTACCCCGCGGGCGGTGGTGAAAGCGGTGCAGAAATCCCTGATATACTTCGAACAGCATCGCGACCAGCTGTTTGCCGCACCTGAGCAGGAAACAGGCGATACCGAAGAGATCGAGGAACGCTTATCCGATCACACCGGAATCAGTACTGAGCAGGAGCAGCAACACCCTCCGCTCCCCAGCCCTCTTCCCCAATAAAAGAGGATCAGGATTTCACCGCTATCGGCAGAATCTTATGGCAGATACCGAACTCAAAACCATCGCCCGCGACGGCCTCTGGACCAACAACGTAGGACTGGTCCAGCTGCTCGGCCTGTGTCCACTGCTGGCCATCACCTCCAGCCTGGTGAATGCCATCGGCCTTGGCCTGGCCACCACCCTGACCCTGGTGGTCTCCAGTTCCATCGTCTCGCTGATCCGCAAGCTGGTGCGCCCGGAAGTGCGCATCCCCGTGTTCGTGCTGGTGATTGCCTCCACTGTGACGGTGATCCAGCTCGCCATGAACGCCTACTTCCATGAGCTCTACCTGATCCTCGGTATCTTCATCGCCCTGATCGTCACCAACTGCTCCATTATCGGCCGTGCCGAAGCCTTCGCCTCCAAGCATTCCCTGCTGCCGGCGCTCATCGACGCCCTGACCATGGGCATCGGTTTCACCCTGGTACTCATGGCGCTGGGCGGCATGCGCGAAATCCTCGGTCAGGGCACCCTGTTCGCCAATGCCCACCTGATGTTCGGTGAAGGCGCACGAGGTCTTACCCTGACCATCATCGAGGATTACCGCGGCTTCCTGCTGGCGATTCTGCCACCGGGGGCCTTTATCGGCCTCGGGCTATTGATCGCGCTGAAAAACCTGATTGACGGGAAACTGCAGCAGCGTGCGGTGAAAGTGAAGGCGGTGAGTTCGGAGGTTGTGGAGGCAGGGGCGTAGCCAGTGCCTGGAGCAGGATCGGCTGCGTTCAGAAATTCTCGAGATAACGGGCAACATCATTCATGGCCTGAAACTCTTCAATGCGAATACCTGCTTTCGTAAAATCATAAGCCTCGGGATAACCGCTAGCCTGTTCAGCCTGATGCCTGGCCTGTTCAACCCAGTTGACCGCCCATTGCGCAAGCTGCCGTCGTCGGTCCTCTGCAAGCTGAGCCACTGCCGCCTGCAAGATCAGGTAAAAACCGTTACGGGACATCGGCGTGTGCAACTGGCTTATGGCGGGTATCAGTTGTTGCCGCAATGCCTCCAGCAATTGCTTCGTGTTCTGTTCCATCAAGATCGATCGGGTCTGTTCGGTATACCGCTTGATCAGCTCCTCAATCGCGCTGTACTCATGGGTGCCCTGCATCGGCCGCGCAAACTGGATGATGAAGGTTTCCAATGTAACCAGGGCATCATGGGTTCTGACAATGTCCCGTGAACGCTTGATCAGTTTGTCGCAGAACACTGCCAGGCCAGCACTATCGATGGTCAGCTTCAGTGAGGTTGATTCCTTCATGGTGTGGATTTCGCTACAGCACTAGGGTGGATGCATGATAGCAAATGCCATTCGTCAGCACCTTGAGGAAAGGATTGGCAGCCATGTGATCGCCCCCATCGCCGCTCCAGCCTGTTGTTGCAGGTAATCATGTGCCGTACCATACCGGGCCGAGCATAGAACCACCGGGTTTACCCCATCCCCAGCCATGAATAAACAGAAACGCACCGAGATCTTCACCCGCCTGCGCGCCGAAAACCCCAGCCCTACCACCGAACTGCATTACAACAATGAATTCCAGCTGCTGATCGCGGTGCTGCTCTCGGCCCAGGCGACGGATGTGGGTGTCAACAAGGCTACCGCCCAACTGTTCAGGAAGGTGAAGACCCCGGCGGCCATGCTCAAGCTGGGCGAGGAAGGTCTGAAGCAATGCATCAAGACCATCGGCCTGTTCAACACCAAGGCCAAAAATGCCATCCGGACCTGCGAGATCCTGGTGCAGGATCATGGCGGCAGGGTACCACAGGATCGCGCGGCCCTGGAGGCCTTACCCGGCGTCGGCCGCAAGACCGCCAATGTAATCCTCAATACCGCCTTTGGCCAGCCCACCATTGCCGTGGATACCCACATCTTCCGGGTCGCCAACCGCACCGGCATCGCGCCGGGCAAGACGGTACTGGAAGTGGAACGGAAGCTGATGAAATTCGTGCCCACGGAATTCCTGCTCGATGCCCACCACTGGCTGATCCTGCATGGCCGCTACACCTGCATCGCGCGCAAGCCACGCTGCGGCAGCTGCGTGATCGAGGATCTGTGCGAATACCGGCATAAGACCGGCGATTGAAGCCCGTGCATCACGGCCGCGGGTGAACACGAATAAAATCAAATTCGCGAATGCAACAGCTGCGAATTTATCCGCGTTCATCCCGACCATAAATTGTTTCAATTTTTCGATTATCCACAATAGGGTACTATTCCCGCATGCTCTTCGGACAAGACCGCAACCAGATTCGACAGTTCTATTGCGAGGTATGGCGCAAGTACCGCGCCAGCCTGCCCATGGAACCGCTGGAGGATATGATCACCGGCGTCATCGTTGATCACCCCGAATACCACCCATTGCTGGAAAATAGTGAGCAGGCCATGGGCCGGGAATACCTGCCGGAGATGGGTGAGTCGAATCCCTTCCTGCATATGGGCATGCACATCGCCATCCAGGAACAGTTGAGCACCGGTCGCCCACAGGGAATTCGCCAGTGCTACCAGGCGGCATTACCCCGCTTCGGCACTGCCCATGAACTGGAACATCGCATGATGGAATGCCTGGCGGAAATGATCTGGCAAGCCCAGCGCGACGGGAGCGAGCCCGATGAAGCAGCTTACCTGAACTGTGTGCGCCAGCTGGCGCAGCAAGACTGAGCACACACCCCTCATGCAGGATAAAAACAGCACACCCGAAATGGGTGTGCTGCTGAGGATCAGGCCTTCTGCTTCAGCAGATCCCGGATCTCGCCAAGCAGCACCTCTTCATTGCTGGGCGCCGGCGGTGCCTTCGGGGCTTCCTCTTCCTTTTTCTTCAGCGAGTTCATCACCTTGACCGCCATGAAGATGGCAAAGGCAACGATGACGAAATCGACTACTGTCTGAATGAATTTTCCGTAATTGAGCGTGACTGCCTCAACCCCTTCGCTGGCCGCCTTGAGGGTAATGGCAAGGTCGCTGAAATCCACCCCGCCGATCATCAGCCCCAGCGGCGGCATCACCATATCCCCCACAAACGAAGAGACGATCTTGCCAAAGGCGGCACCGATGATGATCCCCACCGCCATGTCTACCACATTTCCCTTCACCGCAAATTGCTTGAACTCGTTGAGCATGCCCATTCTATTGTTCTCCATTCCAGAAATATTGAATGCTTCCTACAGCCGATGCAGGATATTCTTGTATGCGGGACGGATGATAATGCAATCCATGCCTTTAATTGTGACCATTTTGAAAAAACAGAGTGCAATACCATGACTTACAGGCCACCGCGACTCTGGCCCACACAACAAATAAGCACAACATAATATTCGTCGCTGTTTCATTCCGTACCCGGGTACATCATCATATCCGTGTACGGTCGGGAACCTTTTCCAGAACGGCAAGGTCCCATCACCAGTCCTTGCGAAGAACCCTGGCTCCCAAGCCAAATCGCCAAGGATGGAAAAACACCTCCATATTGAACATAGCTGCCACAAGGGGATTCCTCAATGACCAACAAGACCCAATTCAAACCGATTGCCATGGCATTCGGAACCGCGTTTGCCGCATCACTGGCCAGCCCTGTTTTTGCCGGTTCCGATCAGGACCCCTTTTCCATGACCAGGCTTTCCAGCGGCTACCAGGTAGCCGAAAATCATGAAGGCAAGTGCGGCGCCAGCATGAAAACCGACAAGGAAGGTAAATGCGGCGGGATGAAAAACTCGGAAGAAGGCAAGTGCGGCGCCAGCATGAAAACCGACAAGGAAGGTAAATGTGGCGCCCAGAACAAGGCTCAGAAGGAAGGCAAGTGCGGCGAAGGAAAATGCGGTGCCGGCATGAAAGCTGAATAAGGCTTCCTCCTGAGATGTCCGGCAAAGACTACCCCGTGCAAGGTGCCGGACTGGGTCTGCGGCGGACCCTGATGGGTCCGCTTGCAGAACAGTTTCCCGAACAGATCGGTTTTCTGGAAGTCGCCCCGGAAAACTGGATTGGCGTTGGCGGTGCATTCGGCAAACGCTTTCGTGCATTTACCGAACGGCATCCTTTTGTCTGCCACGGCCTGTCACTTTCGATCGGCGGCCCCGCTCCACTGGACGAAACCTTTATCCAGCGTATCCGGCGCTTTCTCGATGAACACCGGATTCGCGCCTATACCGAACACTTGAGCTACTGCAGTGATGACGGGCATCTCTATGACCTGATGCCCATTCCCTTCACCGAAGAGGCCGTGCACTACGTAGCGGAACGCATCCGTCGTACCCAGGATATTCTGGAGCGGCGTATCGCCATGGAAAATGTTTCCTACTACGCTGCGCCAGCACAGGAAATGACCGAGATCGACTTTCTCAATGCCGTGCTCGATGAAGCGGATTGCGATCTGCTCCTCGATGTAAACAACATTTACGTCAACAGCATCAATCACCGTTACGATGCCGATACTTTTCTCAGGTCCCTGCCGACTGAACGCATCGTCTACTTCCATGTGGCCGGCCATTTCCAGGAAGCCGAGGATCTGTACGTGGATACCCACGGCGCGCCGGTCATCGATCCGGTATGGGAACTGCTGGATAAGGCCTATGCGTATTTCGGCCCGGTTCCTACCCTGCTGGAACGTGATTTCAACATCCCCCCGCTAGCCGAACTGCTGGGCGAAATTGATCAGATCATACTCCGGCAGCAAAACCACCCGGATTCCAATGAACGACACACCGCCAAAAACCGCTGAACAACCGGCGTTCATCGCCCACCAGTATGCGTTCGCTGCGCATATCCGCGATCCGCAGCACAAGCCGTGCCCTGCCGACGTGGAAGAACGGCGCATGAACATCTACCGTGAACTGTTTTTCAACAATGTGGAAGGATTCCTCGCCAGCACCTTTCCGGTACTGCGAAGCCTGACCGACGAGGCCCGCTGGATTGCGATGGCGCGGGATTTCTATGCCCGCCATTATTGCCATTCTCCCCTGTTCCTGGAGATTCCCAGGGAGTTCCTGCACTACCTGGAGCAGGAGCGCGAGGCACAACCGGAAGACCCACCCTTTCTGCGTGAGCTGGCCCATTATGAGTGGGTGGAACTGGCCCTGTCGGTGGCGGAGGATCCCACTGAGGATGCTGCGATCAGTACCGACGGGGATCTGCTGGCTGAACAGCCAGTGCTTTCCCCGCTGGCATGGGCATTTTGCTATCGTTTCCCGGTGCACCGTATTCAAGCCGGTTTCCAGCCGCAGGAACCGGCACCCCAACCGGTATACCTGCTGATCTACCGCGATGGGCAGGACAGCGTGCATTTCGTGGAGCTGAATGCCGTCAGTGCGCGCCTGTTTGACCTGCTCAGCGGCGACCAGCCCTATACCGGTCACACTGCACTGCAGCAGATCACCACGGAGCTACAGCACCCGAATCCAGACACGGTGATTGCCGGCGGGCTGCAGATCCTGCAGCAGTGGCGCGAGATGGGGGTTGTGAGCGGTACGATTATTCCCCAGGGCCCACCCAGGGCCTCCGCCCGGTAAAAAGGGCGCCTCTCGACACCCTCTCCATTCAGTGCTTGCGACCAATCAGCTCGATGGGGTAGCCATCCGGGTCCTCCACGAAGGAAATGATGGTTGTCCCGGCATTCATCGGCCCAGCATCGCGCAGGATCTTACCGCCATGCTGCCGGATCTCGTCCGTGGCCCGGTAGACATCCTCCACCTCCAGTGCAATATGGCCATACCCGTTGCCGATATCATAGGCATCGGTATCCCAGTTGTAGGTCAGCTCGATCACCGTGTTCTCGGACTCATCACCATACCCGACAAAAGCCAGGGTGAATTTTCCATCAGGATAGTCCTTCTGGCGCAGCAGTTTCATGCCCAGCACTTCGGTATAAAAACGAATGGAGCGATCGAGATCACCGACCCGCAGCATGGTGTGAAGTATGCGCATATCCTTCTCCTGGTATCCGGTTGTGCAGCCACGAACGGACTGCGCTGGTCGCAATATTGTACCACCGCCCATCGACATTACGGATGCGGCAGCTGCCGCAGAAGAACCGACGATTGAATCACAGGAAAACCCACCCTCACGAGCGCAAGGGTGGGCAGCAGGAGCTTATTGCTTGCGGCGCGCCGCGATGCGCAGGCGCAGGGCATTCAGCTTGATGAAGCCCTCGGCATCTTTCTGGTTGTAGGCACCTTCATCTTCCTCGAAGGTCGCGATGCGCTCGTCGAACAGGGAGTCGGTATCGGACTTGCGCCCGGCGACCATCACATTGCCCTTGTAGAGTTTCATGCGCACCACCCCGTTCACGGTTTCCTGCGAGGCGTCGATCATGGTCTGCAGCATTTTGCGCTCCGGACTCCACCAGTAGCCGTTATAGATCAGCTTGGCGTAACGCGGCATCAACTCATCCTTAAGGTGCATAACCTCGCGGTCCAGGGTGAGGGACTCCATGGCACGATGGGCCTTCAGCATGATGGTGCCGGCGGGGGTTTCGTAGCAGCCGCGGGACTTCATGCCCACATAGCGGTTTTCCACGATATCGTCACGGCCAATGCCATTGGCGCCACCCACCTTATTGAGGATCTCCATCACCTGCGCCGGCGTGACGTCCTGGCCATCGATGGCGACGATATCACCCTTGCGGTAGGTCAGCTCCACGTAGCTCGGGGTATCGGGGGCCTTCTCCGGCGCCACGGACCAGCGCCACATATCCTCTTCCGGCTCGGCCCAGGGATCTTCCAGAATGCCACCCTCATAGGAGATATGCAGGGAGTTGGCGTCCATGGAATAGGGGGATTTCTTACCGGCCTTGGCGAAATCCACCGGGATGTTGTGCGTTTTCGCGTAGTCCATGAGCTTTTCGCGGGAGTTCAGATCCCATTCGCGCCAGGGAGCGATCACCTTCACATCCGGTTTCAGGGCATAGGCACCCAGTTCAAAGCGCACCTGGTCGTTGCCCTTGCCGGTGGCGCCATGGGAAATGGCATCAGCACCGGTCTCGTTGGCAATCTCCACCAGCCGCTTGGCAATCAACGGCCGGGCGATGGAGGTACCGAGCAGGTATTCGCCTTCATAGATGGTGTTGGCGCGGAACATGGGGAACACGTAATCACGGGCAAATTCCTCGCGCAGATCCTCGATGTAGATCTCCTTCACACCCATGGCCTGCGCCTTGGCGCGGGCCGGTTCCACCTCCTCACCCTGGCCGATGTCGGCGGTGAAGGTCACCACCTCGCAGTCATACACATCCCGCAGCCACTTGAGGATGATGGAGGTGTCGAGGCCACCGGAGTATGCGAGTACGACTTTCTTTATGTTGGACATGGTTGTGTTACGCCCTGTGTAATGGATTCGGTTGTAGTTTGTCCCTTGCGGAACATGGCACACTGGTTGCGCCCTGATCTGGTTGTGAAACCTATATCGCTGTATCTCTAATTGGCGTGCGATTCGGATGCCTTCCTTTCGCCGCTTGCTGCGGCGAGCTCCTTTTCTTTGCCTCGCCAAAGAAAAGGAGCCAAAAGAAAGGCGACCCGGTGACGCCGCCCCCTGCCGGGGGTTCCCTGCGCTTCTCGGAATTTCGAGCGCTCGCCCAACTCGCTATCTTTCCGGGCATGGAAAACCACCCATGCCCGGAAAGACAGCTCGGACAGGAGGCTCGCTTCCTCTCGAAATCCCTGCGATGCTCGGCGGCGCCGACGGGGCCCGGGTGCCACCCCAATCTGGCTCAGGTTCTAACCTACTCTCCGTTCAGCGCCTACAGGTCCAAATTGATTCGGACGGTTTTCATCAGTCGGCGGCATTGCCCGAAGGCAAATTCGGACTTACCACAAAATCCGGCACCAAGGTCCCGTAGGACGCGCCGAGCATCGCAGGAAAGATCGGATCAAGCGCGCAACTGTTTGAGCCGCGCAGCGGCGAGTTTTGCGCGCGCCGATTTTTCCGAGAAGCGCAGGGAACCCCCGATAGGGGGCGAGGCCTCCGGGTGCCTTTTCTTTGGGCAAGCAAAGAAAAGGAACTCGCCCCAGCAAGGGGCGAAACAAAAGTCATGGCGTAGCACACCAACAAAACAAACACCATCCGAATAAATTCGAACCTACAAACCTATTTCCTGGAACGCCGCAGACGCGACAACAAACGTCGCGCCAGTTCCCCGAACAACTCCGTCTGGGTCGGATGCGGATGAATGGCGTTGGCCACCTGCTCCAGGGTCATGTCACCGGAAACCATCATCACCGCCTCGCCGATCAGGGTATCCGCATGATCGGCCAGCAGGTGCACGCCGACGATGCGGTGCGACTGCTTATCGGCGACGATCTTGATCATGCCATGCAGTTCATTGTTGATCATGGCCTTGGCATCGATGTTCATGGGCACCTTCACCTCCACGGCATCGATACCCTTGGCCTTGGCCTGGTCCAGGGACAGCCCTACGAAAGCAGCCTCGGGACGGGTGAAGATCACCCCGCAGTCCTTGTCCTGGTCGTACTTCATGTCTTCGCCAAGGATGGTGTTGGCCGCCACACGGCCCTGCTGACCGGCAGTGTGCGCCAGCATATAACCACCGATCACATCACCGATGGCAAAGATGTGTGGCACGCTGGTACGGCAACGGGCATCAGCCTTGATGGCGGGACCGTCGGTGGCGATGCCGGCCTTGTCCACATCCAGACCATCGAGCACCGGGCGTTTGCCGGTACCCATGATGACGTAGTCAGCCTTGATCTTGTGGGCCTTACCCTCGCTATCCTTGTACGCCACCTGCATGTTGCCGGCCTTGCCGGAGATCTTGTCGATGGCCACCGAGGTATGCACATCGAGGCGCGGGTCATCGTTGAGCACCGCCGTGAGGTGCCTGGCGATCTCAGGCTCCACTTCCGCCAGGATGCGGTCTTTCGCTTCCAGCAGCGTAACCTTGGCACCGAAGTCCTGCATCAACTGCGCCATTTCCAGGCCAATTGCGCCACCACCGATCACCACCAGCTTTTTCGGCTGTTCCTTCAGGCCCCAGACGGTATCGGATGTGAGCACACCACCACCCTCACCCAGACCTTCCCGGGCACCGGGGATTGGCGGGACAAAGGGCGGCGCGCCGGTAGCGACCACGGCACAGCCGAAACTGAGCTTGTCACCCTGCTTGCCGTCGCCCTGGTGGGCGCGGGTATGCGGGTCATCCTGGTTGCCACCCTTGTCGATGAACACATGGTGATCATCAACGAAGCGGGCAAAACCCTGGATGTAATGGATCTTCACGCCCTTGTCGGTCTTGAGCGCCATGTCGCCGCGGGTTTCGAGTACGTTGCGACGAGTGGCTTCCAGCCTGCCCCAGTCGAGGGTCGCCTTGGTGGTGCCCATCACGCCCAGGTGCGCATCCTCGTGACGATCGCGGATGCGATCTGCGGCGGCACGCCAGGCCTTGGACGGGATACAGCCACGCCACAGGCATTCGCCACCGGGGAACGGGGAATCGTTGACCATGGCCACCTTCATGCCATGACCCGCGAGATCGCGGGCACAGTCCTCACCACCGGGGCCACCACCGATGACAATCACGTCATAGTCCCAGCTACCTTCAGGAATCGCCGGGCCGGTCGGCCCCATCCAGGTATCCGGTCGTTCGATCAAGCCCTTCAGATCGCCGAGATACATGGCCACATCGGCGCCGTTCACCACCCGGTGATCACCGGTGATGGTGAATGGGCTGCCCTGCTCGGTGTTGGCGGAGATGGCCAGAATGGCGGCGATACCCGGGGTGGCGATGGCATCGAAATGGCTGACACCGAACATACCCATGTTGGAGACCTGGAAGGTGGAGCCGGTGTATTCCTCGGGCTTCAGGCGCCGCTTGCGGGCACGGGCCACCAGGTCCTTCCAGTCCTCATTGAGTTCATCCAGTTCACGGGATTCGCAGTTGCGCAGTACCGGTACCACCAGGCCGCCGCCATCGGCGGCCACGGCCATGCCGACATCCACGTTACTGCGCTCTACCAGCTTGTTGCTGGGCTGGTAGCACCAATTCATCTTCGGGTACTTGGCCATGGCCAGGGCACAGGCCTTGGCGATGGCCACCGTCACCGACACACCGGCAGCCTTGGAGGCCTTGATAAGCGCGCCGAGCTTGATATTGGCGGTGACCCGGAAGGTCGGCATAGTCAGCGAATCGGTCATGGCCTGACTGATAGCCGCTTCCAGCTTGTTCATGGGACGACCATTACCCGGCACATCCACCTCGCGGAAACCGCCACCGGCCGCCGCCATAGGCTGGGCGCCCATGACATCCTGCGCCACGATGGCACCCCGGGGGCCACTGCCACTGACAGTATTGATATCGATGCCGCGCTGGCCGGCCAGCTTGCGTGCATAGGGCGTGGCGCCGCGACCGGCGGGGCGTGGTGCCGGCGCACCACCGGTATTCATGACTCCGGCGGGCACCGGCGTGGCAGTGACGGATGCCCCGCTCGGAACCGGCGCGCTGGCCGCCGCCGTGGCCGGCTTGGCCGCTGGCGCGGTGCTCGCCACGGCTTCCTCGGTCACCACTTGTTCCGGCTTTTCCACCAGATAGGCCATGGGTGCGCCCACGGCCACGGTGCTGTCCACCGGCGCGATGGGACCGGACAGATAGCCTTCGCGGAACACCTCCACGTCCATGATGGCCTTGTCGGTTTCCACCTGGGCCACGATGGTGCCACGGGTGATCTTGTCACCCGGCTGTTTTTCCCAGCTGACCACCACGCCCTCGGTCATGGTATCGGACAGTTGCTGCATGGCAATGGTGTAGACCGCACCATCCGGTGCACCTGCTGCAGCCGGTGCTTCGGCGGCCGGTTCCGGTTGCGCTGGCGTTTCCGTTGCTTCTACAGGCACCACCTCGGCGCTACTCGTCGCCGGTGCCGCTGCATCGCCCGCCTGCACCTCTTCCTGGCTGGCCACGATATAGCCGATGGCATCACCGACCGGGACCGTACTGTCTACCGGCAGCAGGGGACCGGACAGGTAACCGTCGCGGAATACCTCCACATCCATGATGGCCTTGTCGGTTTCCACCGTAGCCACGATGGTGCCACGCTCGATCCGGTCGCCAATGTTCTTTTCCCAGCTGACGATGACACCTTCAGTCATGGTGTCCGAGAGCTGGGGCATTTTGATTACGTAGGGTTCAGCCATGCGTTTTGAATCCAGTCAGAAATCCAGTCATTGCGCCACAATCAAATGGCACAGCAAATTCAGCCTTTTGTTCCGCCCCGGCTGGAGCGGTCTAACCGACGGTGGCAGTGCGAAGGCAAATTCGCACCCGCCGAAGCCAGGCACCCGGGTCCCGTTGGCGCTGCTGAGCATCGCAGGGAAAACCGGATCAAGCGCGCAACTGTCTGAACCGCGGAGCGGCGAGTTTTGCGTGCGCCGGTTTTACCGAGAAGCGCAGGGTACCCGCGTAGCGGGCAAGCCGTCGGGCCGCCTTTCTTTTGGTTTCTTTTCTTTGGCGGGGCAAAGAAAAGAAACCCGCCCAGCCAGGGCGGAAGAAATGCGGTGGTCTAGCACACAATCCATTCAAGGCACCTGAACAACGCAAGCCATCGCCCGCACTCTTGTCCGAATAAATCTCGGACCTACAGGTAAACCATCGCGACGAGGTGCCAGGGCCTTACTTCCCGAGCATGGCCAGCACGGCCTGCACCACATCCTGCGCATTGGGAATGGCCGCCTTTTCCAGCTCATGGTTGTAGGGGATCGGCACATTCACCGCCGACACCCGCACCGGGGCTGCATCCAGCTCGAAGAAGCATTCCTCGTTGATGATGGCCATGACTTCGGAGCCAACACCCACCGGTGCCTCGGCCTCTTCGACGATCACCGCACGATGGGTCTTGCTCACCGACTTGCGGATGCCTTCACGATCCAGCGGTGCCAGGGAATAGAGATCCACCACCTCGGCGTTTATGCCATGCTGTTTGGCGAGGATCTCCGCCGCCTGCAGGGACCAGTGCACGGAAATGTTGTAACCGAACAGGGTCACATCACTACCTTCCCGGCTTACTTCGGAACCTTCCAGCGGATGGAAGAATTCTTCGTCCGGCACCTCGCCCTTCATGTTGTACATGAGTTCGTGTTCGTTGATGAACACCGGGTCGTTGCAGCGCACGGCGGATTTCAGCAGCCCGTAGGCCTGCCGCGGATTGGACGGGGTGACCACACGCAGACCGGCCACGCCCATGAATACCTTCTCCATACGCGCGGAATGCTGGGCGCCCAGCTGGTGGGCGGTACCACCCGGGGAGCGCACCACCACCGGCGCGGTGAGCTGACCACCGGACATGTAGCGCACCTTGGCGGCACTGTTGAATATCTGGTCCATGGCCAGCCAGGCGAAGTTCACCGACATGATTTCAATGATCGGCCGCACGCCCAGGAAGGAGGCACCGATGCCCAGACCGGTATAGCCGTTTTCGGAAATCGGCGTATCGATCACGCGCTCGGGACCATACTTGTCGAACAGTCCCTGGGTGGCCTTATAGGTACCCCCGGCGACACCGATATCCTCACCCATGCAGATCACCAGGGGATCGCGGGTCATTTCTTCATCGTGGGCGCGACGCAGCGCTTCCCAGAACATTATCTCGGCCATTTAGCGCACCCCTCCGCGGACATAGGGATCGTTGTCCGCAAACACATACTTCTCCAGCTCGGACACCTTGGGTTCCGGTGAGGATTCAGCGAACGCGATAATATCGTTCTCGATCTGATCGAGGACCTCCGTATCCATGGCCTTGTAGTCATCCCGGGTGATCTCGCCTGCCTCGATAAGCTTGTCACGCAGCAGAATGATGGGATCACGGCCGGACCACATGCGCTCCTCGTCCTTGGCGCGGTAGGCATTGGAATCGGACATGGAATGGCCGCGGTAGCGGTAGGTCATCAGTTCGAGGAAGTACGGACCCTTGCCGGAGCGCACGTGATCGACGGCAATCCTGGCGGCCTTGTAAACCTCTTCGATATCCTGGCCGTCGGCCTGGGCGGCCGGGATGTCATAGCCGGACACGCGCTTGTGCTGGTCGATCACGGCGGTGGAGCGATCGATGCGGGTGCCGATGCCATACAGGTTGTTTTCGCACACATACAGCACCGGCAGGTTCCAGACCTTGGCCATGTTCAGGGATTCATGGAAGGTCCCCTGGTTGTTGGCGGCATCACCGAGGAAGCAGATGGAGATCTCGTCACCACCTTTCATCTTGATGGCCTTGGCCATGCCGGCAGCCAGCGGGAAGGGTCCGCCCACCAGGGCATAGCCACCCATGAAGTGATGTTCCGCATCAAAGATGTGCATGGAACCGCCGCGACCTTTGCTGCAGCCGGTCTCCTTGGCAAACAGCTCGGCCATTACGGCCTTGGGGTCGGCGCCGCACTTGATGGCATGTACGTGGTCGCGGTAGCCGGTGATCACGTAGTCGTGCCCCGGGCGCGCGGCTTCCATTACTCCGAAGCAGCACGCCTCCTGGCCGGGATAGAGGTGGAGAAATCCACCAATCTTGCGTTCCACATAGGCTTCGTAGCAGCGCTCCTCGAAGCGGCGCGCGAACAGCATTTCGCGCAGCAGCCGTTTCTTGTCGGCGGTATCCATGGGGCTCCTTATCATTCAACTGGCGGCCACCGGCAGGGATCACCCACGTGGCCACATGGCATAGGTTCTTTATAAACCGGCGTATTTTGGCGTCGGTCCCAGGGCACGCCGCGGGCGCACCGACGGGTACCGGGCCGGATCTCGGCTGCGGTACCCGGGCAAGAATTAAGCGCGTTATGATCTGTGTTTTACGCGCCGAGGTCAAGGTGATCGGCATGGAAACACCTTCGCGCCACAGCACAAAAGTCAAGTAAAATCAACATCTAAAAGATGCGGATGCCGCTGGCTTCACTACCCGGGGCACTGCATTTGCAGCTACCGGGCGAACCTGAGACCCGGCACTGGCCGCAGCCCACTGCGGCAGATCTGCTGGAAAACGCCTGCCCACCCGCCAGCCACACAGGGACATCCGGACACGCCCGGGTCCGATCATGCCCTACCGATATCACTGGATTCGGTATACGATTCTCCTCCCGTCCGGTCCCTGGACACACCAACCACCACTGGAGCCGTCCTTCGCTGTCATGAATCCACAGCCCACACACCTGAACAGCCTCGGCTGGCGGGAATGGATTGCCCTGCCTGCACTCGGCATTTCCGCCATCAAGGCCAAGGTGGATACGGGTGCACGCACCTCGGCACTGCACGCCTTCTTCGTCGAGCCGTTCGAGGAACAGGGCATCCAGCGGGTGCGCTTCGGCATTCACCCCGTGCAACGGGACACGCAACAAGAAATCATCTGTAGCGCGGATCTTGTTGATCAGCGCATGGTCACCGATTCCGGCGGCCACCAGGAACAGCGGTTTGTGATCTGTACTCCGATCCGCATCGGCGCACTGGAATTTCCGGTCGAAATCACCCTGACCAATCGTGATACCATGAACTTTCGTATGCTGCTGGGACGCACTACCCTGAACGGCCGATTCCTGGTCGATCCCCAGCATTCCTATCTATCCGGCAAGCCCGGCCACCAGACACACGACCATCACACGGAGTCATGATGAAGATTGCCATCCTGTCACGCAGAGCGTCGCTCTATTCCACCCGACGCCTGGCTGAAGCGGCAAAACAGCGCGGCCATGAAGCGCGCATCATCGACACCCTGCGCTGCTACATGAACGTCGCCACCCACCGGCCGGAAGTGCACTACAAGGGTGAGATACTTGAGGGCTACGATGCGGTGATTCCGCGCATTGGCGCCTCCATCACCTTCTATGGTACCGCCGTGCTGCGCCAGTTCGAGATCATGGGTGTGTACCCGCTTAACGAATCGGTGGCCATCAGTCGCTCGCGCGACAAGCTGCGCTCCCTGCAACTGCTGTCACGCAAGGGCATCGGCCTGCCAGTGACCGGTTTTGCACATTCGCCGGATGATGTGGATGACCTGATCAAGATGGTTGGCGGTGCCCCCTGTGTGATCAAGCTGCTGGAAGGCACCCAGGGCATAGGCGTGGTACTGGCGGAAACCCAGAAAGCCGCAGAAAGCGTCATCGAAGCCTTCATGGGCCTGAAGGCCAACATCCTGGTGCAGGAATATATCAAGGAAGCCGGCGGCGCCGATATCCGCTGCCTGGTAGTGGGTGACAAGGTAGTGGCTGCCATGAAACGCCAGGCCAAGGAAGGAGAATTCCGGTCCAACCTGCATCGTGGAGGGGCCGCCAGCCTGATCAAGATCACCCCGGAGGAACGCTCCGCCGCCGTGCGTGCCGCCAACGTGATGGGCCTGAATGTCGCCGGCGTGGATATCCTGCGCTCCAATCACGGCCCGGTGGTCATGGAAGTGAACTCCTCACCGGGTCTGGAGGGCATCGAGGTCGCCACCGGCAAGGATGTCGCCGGCATGATCATCGAGTTTATCGAGAAAAATGCCAAGCCCAACAAGACCCAGACCCGCGGCAAGGGCTGATCAGCCTGCCAGACATACAGAAACAGGGCTTCCGTTCCCGGAAGCCCTGTCTACTGAGGCTACTTACTGAGACTACCCTACTGGGCGCGCTGTCCCACGATATTGATGTCGACCCGGCGATTCTGCGCACGTCCTTCACGGGTATTATTGTCCGCCACCGGATTCGCTTCACCCATGCCTTTCGCTTCCATGAGATCGGCAGGGAGGCCCGCATCGGCCAGCGCCTTTCTGACACTCTGGGCCCGGCGTTCGGATAATTGCTGGTTGTAGCCCTCCGGCCCGACGGCATCGGTATATCCAATGATCTCGATACGCTCAATCTTGGAGTAACCGGATACCTTAGCAGACACCTGCTGCAGTTCTTCTATGGCCGCATTAGTGAGCGCCGCACTGTCAAATGCAAACGCAACATCACCGGAATCGGACACGCTCATCAGGCGCGCCGCGGCCGGCTGGATCGCAGCGGCACGTGCAGCAGCCTCATCGGCGGACAGTTTTGCCAAACGTTCGGCCTCAAGACGCTCGGCCTCCAGCTTCGCCGCCAGCGACGGATCGCATTCCGGCGTATTCATATCGCTGCTCCAGAACCCGGTACGCACACACTCACCATAATCGCTGACCACCTGGCTGGACGCGCTATCCGTCACATAGCCTTCTGCCGCCAGGACCGCCGGGGAGAATGATAACGCCAGGGTGACACCCAGGGCGGCCTTGCAGGCGGATCTTATTTGGAAATTCTTCATGATTTTACCCTCCGAGATTTGATTTATTCACAGACCACACTCTAGTCCAAAATGAGCGTCATGAAGGGTGAAGGTGCACCCCGCTACTTCATCGGGAACAGGCCGGTTTCCATGGCGCTAGTGCAAATTCCCCTTTGCTGCAAATGATCATACCCCCATCCCCCGGCTCCGCAATGACACAGGACAAGCAGACGCATGATTTAACACCGAAATAACAATAAAGGCGGTATGTCCGGTTGCACCCGCCCGGTGACAACCAATATGTATAATAGCCTCTTCGCAGCCCACCGTGCTGCATACCGGGGAACCACCCTTGTCCAGGACAAAGGGATCCAGGCATAACGCCATATCACCGCTCACCATCGGCGGCATCGAGATCCAGGCAGGTCAACGCATCAGCCTCGACCTGCCCTTTGCGCGCCTGTACACCCACAAAGCCATGACACTGCCAGTGCAGGTGATTCGCGGCAAACACCCCGGCCCCATGCTGTTCGTCAGCGCCGCGATCCACGGTGACGAAATCAATGGCGTGGAAATCATCCGCCGCCTGCTGCGCCTGCCGCAAATCAACAAGATTCACGGCACCCTGATCGCCGTACCCATCGTCAATGTGCATGGCTTCATCCACCACACCCGTTACCTGCCCGACCGCCGCGACCTGAACCGCAGCTTCCCCGGTTCGGAGAAGGGCTCCCTCACGGCACGCCTGGCCCACCTGTTCCTGGAGGAAATCGTCTCCAAGTGCACCCACGGCATCGACCTGCACACCGCCGCGATCCATCGCGAGAATCTGCCGCAGATCCGCGCCAACCTGGATGATGAAGCCACCCTCGCCATGGCCGATGCCTTCGATGTTCCGGTACTGCTGAATTCGGATCTGCGTGATGGCAGTCTGCGCCAGGTCGCCGATGAACGCGGCATCCGGATCCTGCTTTACGAGGCCGGCGAGGCACTGCGGTTCAATGAGGTATCCATCCGTGCCGGGGTAAAGGGTATTATCTCGGTGATGCGCCACCTGGGCATGTTGCCGGCCGTGCGCAGCCTCAAGTCACGCAAGGAAACCATGGTAGCCCGTTCCAGCACCTGGGTCCGCGCCCCCGATAGCGGCATACTGCGCGCGATCACGCCCTTGGGCGCCCGGGTACGCAAGGGTGACATCATTGCCCTGATCGCTGATCCGATGGGTGAAAAAGAACTCGAGATACAGGCCAGCGCCAGCGGCATCATCATCGGCCGCATCAACCTGCCGCTGGTCAACGAGGGCGAAGCCCTGTTTCATATTGCCCGCTTCGAATCCCCCGGGGCCGTTGAAGCAGAGGTGGAAAAACTGCAGTTCATGGATCTTACGGACCCGCTGCACGAGGATGAATATCCAGTGGTGTAAGACCTGTCGATCAGCAGGCGTGCACACCATGATTCCAGTGCCCGGATCCTGCAGGCTCATACCTCAAGGGTAAAGTAAAAAGTGGCCCCCTTGTCCGGCTCAGCTTCCGCCCAGACCCGTCCACCATGGCGATGGATAATACGCTGCACGGTGGCCAGGCCTATACCAGCACCCTCGAACTCATCACTGCTGTGCAGACGCTGAAAGGCGCCGAACAGCTTATCCGCATATTGCATGTCAAAACCGACCCCATTGTCGCGCACAAAATACACCTCCTCATTATCCTGCAGCATCAGGCCAAACTCGATATAGGCCTGCTCCCGAACAGAGGTGTATTTCCAGGCATTGCCAACCAGGTTCTCCAGGGCGGAGCACAGCAGGGTTTTATCGCCATGCACCACCACGTTCTCCTGAATTTCAGACCTCACCTGCCGATCCGGTTGCGCAAGCATCAGGTCTGCGAACACCTCATGAACCAGGGCACTGAGACTGACCGGCTGCAGATTCAGTGGCGCACGATTGATACGGGACAGGTCGAGCAGGTTATCGATCAATAGCCCCATGCGCTTGCTGGCCGCCCGCACCCGGTCAAGATAATCGAGCCCGGTCTTGTCCAGCCGGTCGGCATACTCTTCCTGCAGCATAAGACTAAAACCGTTGATACTGCGTAACGGAGACCGGAGATCATGGGAAACCGAATAGGAAAAAGACTCCAGTTCCTGGATGGCGGCCACCAGCTGACGGCTGCGTTCCTCCACTATGGCTTCCGCCCGTTTGCGCTCGGTGATATCCCGCACAATGACCACAAAACGGACTTCCTTTCCTCCCAGTACAGCCGGTTGCACTACGATCTCCACCGGCAGTTCTTGACCATCCTTGCACCGATGTACCGTTTCGAAGCGACGCATATCCTCACTGCCATCCAGCAGCGGCCGCAGGATCTCGTTGCGAAATCTCTGCTCGTCATACTCGGGTTTGATATCAACCGGTGTCATGCCCAGCAGTTCTGCTTCACTGTATCCCAGCTGCTGGACCGCACCCTGATTGGCATAGATGAAGCGCAGACTGTCGGGCTCAAACATAAATACGCAATCCAGCGTCTGGTCGAGCGCGGCCTTGAAGTTACTGAGCGTGTGTTCTGTGGCCTGCAATTCTGCAGTGCGCTTGGCGATGATTTCCTCTAGCTGATTGCGGTAGATACGTAACTCCGACTCGGCCCGTGTACGTTCCGTGATATCACGCGCAACACCCAGCACACCAATAATCTTGTTACCGGAATCGCGCAAAGGAAGTTTGTGGGTATCGAAAATCCGGATCGCCCCTTCCACGCCCGCGGGATCATGGGGGTTATGTACCTCATGCCCTGCCAATGCCTCCTGGTCGTCCTGTATGAACCCCTTGATGCCCTTATCGGGATTCCCGTACACCAACTCCTCGGACCAGCCATTCTCAATATCGGTCTTGCCATACATGGCTTCACGGGTTTTACCCACTGCACGCGCATGGGCATCGTTACAGAGAATGGTTTGCAGATTGTGGTTTTTCACGAAAATCAGATCAGGGGTCGAATTGATTACATTCTCCAGCAATGCAAGTGCATTACCTAACTCGATCTCCATGGATTTACGCTGCGTGATATCGTAGAGCGTAACCAGATGAATGGCATCGAATGACCCTGTCAGCATAGCGGCATCGGCAAGCACGGTTTTCAATGAACCATCCTTACACTGGATATTCAATTCCAGCGGCTCAAATGGCATAGCCATTTCCCGGCTTCGATCAATATGTTCCTGCCATTGGTCTGCGACCCATTGGCGATACTCCGGATCGGGATAGGCTTTGGACCACCAGTCCGAAAGCGTGCGGATATCACTGAGGGTATACCCGAAGGTACGGGAAAACGCGGCGTTGAGATGCACGATATTCTGCCTCTCGTCATTCAGCGCGAAAGGCACCGGCGAGGCATCGATCACGTTGCGCAGATACGCGTCATCCGCATAGCGGGCTGCCTGGGCCTCCAGTTCGGCAACCCTGGCCTGTGCCCGTTCCAGCTCAGCAATCAGCTGTTCTCGTGTCTTGTCTGCCTGCATTGCCAACCCACTTCCCCTGCACTGTACTCCGCCTTCACGGTTGAGCGTATGGCATTCCACCACATAGCGTCCAGATCTTTAGAGAAACATCGCTCATAATGGTTGATCTGCTGTCCCGGCGGGCCGGCATACAAACACCCTGATCGCCCTCATACCTGAAGCCGTCTATAATGCGATTTCTGCTGCGCGCAAACGGATCTCCTCATGACCGAACTCATTCTCACCCGCCCCGATGACTGGCACCTGCATGTGCGGGATGATGCGGCACTGGCCTCCGTGGTACCACACACGGCGCGCCAGTTCGGCCGCGCCATCATCATGCCCAACCTGAAGCCACCGGTGACGACCACCGCCCAGGCACTGGCCTACCGTGAGCGCATTTTGGCCGCCATACCCGCTGGCGTCACCTTCGCGCCGCTGATGACCCTGTATCTCACCGACAACACCTCGCCTGAGGAGATCCACAGGGCCAAGGACAGCGGGCAGATCCATGCATTGAAGTTGTACCCGGCCGGCGCCACCACCAACTCCGATGCCGGGGTCACCGATCTGCGCAAGACCTGGCCCGCCCTGGAGGCCATGGCCGAAGCAGGCATGCCGTTGCTGGTGCATGGCGAGGTGACGGAAGCCAGCGTGGATGTGTTCGATCGCGAAGAGGTGTTCATCGAACGTCACCTGGCGCCGCTGGCGCGGGATCTGCCGGAACTGAAACTGGTGTTGGAACACATCACGACCCGCCAGGGCATCGCCTTCGTGGAGGAGTCCTCCGCCAATGTGGCCGGCACCCTCACCGCTCACCATCTGCTGCTGAATCGCAACGCCATGTTTGCCGGTGGTATGCGTCCGCATCACTACTGCCTCCCGGTGCTGAAGCGTGAGCGTCATCGCGAGGCACTGGTGGCCGCCGCGATCAGCGGGAATCCGAAGTTTTTCCTCGGCACCGACAGTGCCCCGCATCCCCGGCATGCCAAGGAATCCGCCTGCGGCTGTGCCGGCATGTATACCGCCCATGCCGCCATTGAATTCTATGTCGAAGCCTTCGAAGCCGCCGGTGCACTGGACAAACTGGAAGCCTTCGCCAGTCACTTCGGCGCGGATTTCTACGGTCTGCCACGCAACCCCGACCGGATCACCCTGCGTCGGGAAACCTGGCAGGTACCGGAGTCCTATCCGATGGGCGGGGAAACCCTGGTGCCCCTCTATGCCGGCCAGCCGCTGCATTGGCGACTGCAGGGGGCGTAAGCGGCGCGGCACAGGGAACGATGCATTCGCAACAGCTGCACCCCTGACATCCGTACCGGGGATTCCCCCCGCTCAGGCGCATGGACTGAACAGGCCCTAACCTGCCGTCGTCGGCGGAGCCTTCATCAAGGCCTCGATTTCCGTACCCAGTTCATCGAGCATCTCCGGTGCCAGTTGCTCCTGCTTACGCAGGCGGCTGAAAATCTTTTCGAGACGTTTGCGGCTTTGGGCATCGCTGCGCTGCAGTACGCCGGACTCCTCGCCAAGGCGTAGCGGTCCCCGATCAGCATGCGTGCGTTGCTCAACGGTCTGATGATGCAGCAGGGCGCGGCTCAGCACCACATACGGGAAATTCACGTTGCGCATGGGCCCGACGACAAGTAATTCCCCCCCCAGCGGCAAGCCCATGACCTTGATCTCCGCCACCCGGTCGGCGGTCAGCCAGGTGGACACTCCGCCGATCAGTGCCCCCAACCCGGCACCCAGGAACAGGGAATGACCGCCCACGGCAAGATCGATGGCTGCCCCCGCCGATGCCCCGCCCACACCACCGGTGGCCACCAGTTGCCGGCGCGTGAGGCCGAACAGGCGCCAGGTCTCCTCGGCGAACAGATCCTGCTCCAGCAGCTCGAAGGCCGCTTCCTGTCGCTCCAGGTGATGGTAGTGGTACAGCGCTTCCACCTCCTGACGGCAGCCCCGTTCCCTGGCTGTTAGTTCTTTCCGGTAACGCTCGCGCAGGCGCTGTTTCTGCAGGTCTCCAGTCGGGCTGCTGCTCAGCCTTTGCTCCACGGTGTAGGTGAGCATGGCGACCAGATTTTCAGCAATCATCCTTGCAGCCGTGGCGCGCCGCTGGTCTTGCTCGGAGCGCAGGACCTCCACCGCATGCTCCAGTGCCGGTCGCCAGGCTTCATTGATCTCACCGAACGCCAGCAGCAGCTGCACGCGCTTGTCGAAATCCGCGGTCAGTGCATCGAACACCCGCACAATACGGAAATGCTGACCCAACGCTTTTTGCCATTGCGCACTGTGATCGGTGTCACCGATCATATTGATAAGTGCCAGGCTGGGTTGACCGGTCCAGCGCAGTATTTCCATTTCGGCTTCGTATTCTTCACCGAAGGGCTTGGACCCATCCACCACATATAAAATACCAGCACCCTCCAGCACCGGGGTGAGCAGTTCGCATTCGGAGAAATACCGTTCATCATGGCGGTGCTCCTCGACGAAGCGGCGCACGACCTCCGGCCGGTCCACGGAGCTGCGGCTGTGCTGGCGCATCCATTCCAGCGCCGCACGTGCGCGTTGGAAGCCTGGCGTATCGACCAGCGTGTACAACACCTGGTCGTCGATACGCATGGGGTAGGCACGGTTTTTCACCGTGGTACCGGGAATCGGTGCCACCGCCACGCTGTCATCACGCGACAGGGTGGACACGATACTGCTCTTGCCCTTGTTGGGATGGCCGACAATGGCGAAAACCGGTGTCGTCATGGGCTGGCTCGCAGCTGCTCGACATGCAGGTCGGGATCTTCGAGGCGACTCAGGGTCTGTTCCCACACCGCACGGTCTGCGGATTGTACGGGGCGGCCACCACCGGTCAGCGCCACCACGATCGGGCGGCCGACTCCACAACGCCGACGTATTGCCTGCAGAAAATCCAGGAATTCCAGCAGCGGCGGCTCCCAGGCCTTGGCCACCACGGCCACACCCACCGCCGCAGCATTGCACAGGGATTCAATGGTGGCACGATCCTGCTCGGTGGAGCATCCGCCACCGGCGGCCATGACCCGCACCGGATCGATACCGAGCGCCTGCAGTTCGGTATTCAGCACAGATGCTGGTGCTTCATGGGACCAGGTCACCACCTCACAGCGCAGCGCATAGTGCGCTGCCGCCGCGGGCACGGATGAGCCGGCAGCATGGGATGTGGCAGCGATTTCCGGCTGGGATGCCGCGGTACTGACCAGCGGGTTGTTCATGCGGGACAGTAATTCCGGCGCACCCGGCAAACGTGGCAGGGCGGTACGCAGATGATGGTGCAGGCGCTGCCAGGAAAGCACCAGCGTCACCAGCCTTGGCAGCAGACCATAGGTGGTAATGGCCATGGCGACGAACGGCCACCAGTCCCCCAGGCGTGCGGCCTGCGTGCTATTGCCGTTGCCATGGGCGGCGAGTCGGTAAAAGCGGCTGACCTCCACCAGGGACGCATCGGGCACCGCCGACGGAAACCAGGCATGCCAGGGCCAGGCCAGGGTCTGCACGGCGCTGTGGAAACGGCCGGGATTCCATTCCAGGGTAGTGCTCCAGCCGAACGCCAGATCGGAGAACGACACCAGGTAGAACAGGGCCAGCAACAGGCCGAGGTTGAACAACACCGCAAATAGCTGCGACCAGAAAGACAACAGCCAACGGGCCGACGGCGCCAGCACCACCGCGTGCTCGCGTTGCCAGAGGATTTCCAGGCCGCCGCCCCCGTGGCCGAAGCGTTTGGCCAGCAAATGACCGAGCCGCCCCGGATTGAAATAACGCAGGGCGTCACGCAGCGCTTGCAGCCCGGGAAGTGGCATCGGCAGGGCGACCAGTAGCCACACCAGTAACAGCAGCAACTGCGGCAGCACCAGCACCGCCAGGACATTGACCAGATTGATGGGGACCACGCCATCGTAGTGCAGTACCACCTGCGCCAGGCCCCAACCACTCATCAGTCCGGCGACGGCCAACAGCAACCCCATCAGGGCGGCGAGCTGGGCCGCCTGCTGGCCACGCGGCTCTGCCTGCGCCGCCACCAGTTCCAGCCAGGCGTGGATCTGGCGGTGAGGTTGCCGGCGCCACTGCTGCACCTGGGTACCCAGGTGGCGATCACGGGTTTTCTTTTGCTCCAGCGGGGTGAGGCGATCCGCCTCCAGGGCCGTCTTGAAATCGATGAGCGTGCCGAGCAGAGACATGGGGTTCATCCGGCCATTGTAATGAATATCCTGGACAGCCGGCATTCTATCCGATTTCACGCCCCGGTGAGGTCAGGGCCTGCCGGGTCTGAACCGATATCGTCCTGTGCCGGGCGCCCTACCCTAGTACAAGGCCCGCAGCGCATAGCCGCGCTGTGCCAGCAGGTTCAATATCCCTTCCCGGCCCGGCAGGTGCAGGGCGCCGATGGCGATAAAGGCATGGCCTGCTTCCAGCTGGGGCTGCATACGCTCCACCATGCGATGATTACGCTCCACCACCAGGGTACGGTTCAATCGCTCCACCAGTTGTGGTGAACTGCGCCCCAAGGCGTCATCGCTCAGGCGTTGTATCTCCACCAGATCCCGTGCCAGGTAGGCCCGGGTCATGGCCTCCAGCAGTTCCCGGGATTCATCCTGGTGTGCCACTGCATCGGTCAGCATCTCGATCTGCTCGGCCATCGGCAGGGAATCGAACACCGCCATCTGCTCCGCTGCGGTTTCCAGGCCGGCCACGGTCTTCCCCTCCGCGATGGCCTGCTCATACAGCAGGCGATCCAGGAACAGACCGGTTTGTGTTTTGGGCATCATCAGGGTGACCGCCACTGCCCAGGGCTTCATCCGGTCCAGTACGATATCCGGGATACCATATTCCGCCATGGCCTGTGCGGTACGTTGAAACAGCGCCTCACCCAGCCGGGATTTCAGGCTGCTGCCATCGCGGGACAGCATCGCCGTACCAAGGGTCTGCAGCGCCTCGGCATTCAGATCGATTTCCAGCACCAGCCGTTCCGCATCGGCAAAGGCCTGCGCCACCGCCTCCGGCAGGCGGGTCACGCGGGGATCCTCTGAATGAATGGTACCCAGCAGATAACTGGGCGCCCGGCCATCGACCCGAACCTCCCATAACAGGCCCCGTGCGAAACCTTCCCCGGCACTCGACACCCAGGGCAGGGTGATCAGCAGCAACAACAGCCAGCCGGCCGTACGCTTTTTTTGTACCGGGTTTACTGGGTGCATGTTGCCTGCTCCTGCGGGATGACGTGACCGGATTCAATCATCGCACCACCGCCGTGGATTCGGTATGCTTGCGCCATGACTCAACAATCGACCCAAACCCCGATGGCGCTGCGTTTCCGGGGCTTTCTCCCCGTGGTTGTGGATGTGGAAACCGCGGGTTTCAACGCCAAGAAAGATGCCCTGCTGGAAGTGGCCGCCGTAACCCTGGAGATTGATTCCCGCGGTTACATGCGGATCGATGAAACCATCCACTGTCACGTGGAACCCTTTCCCGGCGCCAACCTCGACCCCAAGGCCCTGGCCTTTACCGGCATCGATCCGTTTCACCCGTTCCGCATGGCCAAGTCGGAAGCAGAGGCATTGCAGCACATCTTCCACCCCATTCGCCAGGCCGTAAAAGCCCAGGGCTGCACCCGCGCCATCCTGGTGGGCCACAATCCGTCCTTCGATCTCGGTTTCATCAACGCCGCTGCCAATCGTATCAAGGTCAAGCGTAACCCCTTCCACCAGTTCAGTACCTTCGACACCGCCACGCTGGGTGGCCTCGCCTATGGTCAGACCGTACTGGCACGCGCGGTGCAGGCCGCCGGTTTCCAGTGGAACGAGGAACAGGCTCATTCCGCCGTCTACGATGCCCAACAGACTGCCGAACTGTTCTGTGCCATCGTCAATCGCTGGCAGGAACTGGGCGGGTTCCAGTTTCCCGAAGCCACCGAGGATGAAACCGGGTAAGCGCAGGCTGGTTGTATTTCAGACATTCGACACGCGCACAAAAAACCCCCGGTACCCTATTCAAGGCCCGGGGGTTTTCACTTCCGTACTGACGCCGATCAGGAGCCGCCGAGAATATACCAGCCCTCGGTGGCAGGTAGACGCGGCATGGTCTGGACAGGGAACTCACCGCTCAGGCCCTTGAGGAAGGCGGTGATATCCGCCACCTGTTCCGCACTCAGATCCTGGTTGAGCTGGGTCTTACCCATCACCTTTACCGCCTCTTCCAGGGTTGGCACCGCACCATTGTGGAAATAGGGTGCAGTCAGGGCGATATTGCGCAGCGTGGGCACCTTGAACAGGTGCTTGTCGGCATCGTTCCTGGTGACCTCGAAACGGCCTTTGTCATCCATGAGTTTGTACTGTTGCACGTAGGCATTGTCGGCAAAGGTCGGGAACTTCATGAAGAACCCGGTACCCGCAGGCATGCTGGGCCCGCTGAAGGCCGCTCCGGAATGACAGGAAGTGCAGCCGACCGAGGCAAAGGTATTCATGCCCCGCACCTGCTGATCCGTCAGCGCCTTTTTGTCACCCTTCACATAACGGTCATAGGGGCTGTTGGGGGTGATCAGGGTGCGCTCGTAGGCGGCCACAGCCTTGGCGGCATTGTCCACGGTCATCGGCTTGTCTTTGCCGAAGGCGGCCTCGAACAGGGGCCGGTAACCTGGAATGGCGCGCACCCGGTCCATGGTCTTTTCCAGGTCGCTCATGCCCATTTCGACAGGATTGACCACCGGCCCCTTGGCCTGCTCTTCCAGGGTGGCAGCACGACCATCCCAGAACTGGGAGGAAGCGAAGGCCGAGTTCCACACTGTGGGCGAACTGCGGCCGCCGGTCTTGCCATGCACGCCCATGGAGTTGGGGCGGTTGTCATCGCCTCCCAACATCACATTGTGACAGGAATTGCAGGACACGGTGCCGGTGGAGGAAAAACGCGGGTCGAAGTAGAGCGCACGGCCCAGTTCCACCTTTTCCGGGGTGGTGGGGTTATCCGCCGGCGCCGGCGCCACATCAGGGAGTGCCAGCCATTCCGCACTGGCCGCCTGAGCGCCCGCCAGAAACAATGCCGTCACCAGGACTTTCATCGGGGTTTTCATCGGTATCTCCTTTGCCATAACGTTTATAAATAAATGGTATTTAGATTAAGTCTAATATCTCTTCATTGTATATAAGCGAATACTTATATACAAGTAGCGGCTTGGTGGGGGAGGCATTTTGCCTGGCCGGCACGCAGCTATTACACTCGTATCTCCCAGAACAAACCGTCGCAGGCCCACCGCACCCATGACGCAACTCCTCGAAAAAGAAGAACAGATCCGTCAGGCCCATGCCGGCCTGATCCATCGGGTGGTGATCGCCACCCAGAATCCCGCCGCCGTGTCCGATCTCGACCGCCTGCTCAAGGAAGCCCTGGACAATGGCTGGACTGCCCTGGTCGCCATCATCCGCAAGATCCTCAAGGGCAGCCGCGATACCGCCCTGCTACGCGGCCTCGACGAGGAGGATGCCGTCATCGTCAGCTCCATCCTCAACGGCATCCAGAATCCGGGCACCCTGCCCAGGCTCGACCAGCAGATCGATGGCGGCATGGCAGCGCCAGGCCTGGCCTCCATCGTGCACACTGCCCGCAGCGGTGATATCGATACCCTGCAACTGCTGGGCACCATGGCCACCCAGATGATGGAAGCCGGCGGTGACATGGCGCGGCTCGCGGCCATCATGCGTCCGCTGGTGCTCGGGGAACGCGACCCCAACAAACTCTGTGAAGGCATGACCGACCAGGGAGAAGCCCTGGTGCTCAACATCCTCGCCGAACTCAAGAAACTCGAGACGCATTAGCGTCTGCACGGATCTCCTTTGCCTGGCCTTGTCCGAATGAATGCGGACATCACGGCCCAGCCGGGCGCTATACCTGCAGCGGCAGCCGCACATGAACGGCGAAGCCACCCAGCGATTCGGAGCGTCCGAGCCTGATCTCGCCCCGCAGCGCCTCGACGATCTCCTGCACAATCGCCAGCCCGAGACCATGTCCCGGCACCTCATGTTCATCCATCCGCACACCACGGCGATGCAACCGTTCCAGCTCTTCCTCACTGCGACCGGGACCGTCGTCCTCGACCTGGATCATCAGGCCCGCGTCATCCCACAGCCGCAGCCGTACTTCGCTACGCGCCCATTTACAGGCATTGTCGAGCAGGTTGCCCACCAGTTCGAGCAGGTCTTCCTTGTCACCGAAACAGCTCAGTCCCTCGGGCACATCTACAATCAGCTTGAGGTGCTTGTCCCGGTAGGCCATGCGCAGCACCTCCACCAGGGCGGGCAATTCCTCGCTCAGGTTCACCTGTTCACCCCGATAGGCACCGCCGGCCAACCGGGCCCGACGCAGTTCCGCCTCTACACGCGTATGCAGCGCATCCACCTGGCTACGCAGGTGCTGTTGCAGCTCCGGGTACTCGGCCAGCTGTTTGCGCTCTGCCAGCTGGCGGATCACCGCGAGCGGGGTTTTCAGGGCATGGGCCAGATTACCGAGGCTGTTGCGGGAGCGGTCGACCCGTTGCTGCAGCAGTGCCAGCAAATGGTTCACCTGTTTCACCAGTGGCTGGATTTCTTCCGGCACCGATTCACTCAGCGCCTTCCGCTGCCCCAGCTCCAGGGCCTGCAGCTGGCCCAGGGTATCCTGCAAGGGCTGAAATCCACGCCGCAGCATGCGCTGCTGTAGCAATAACAGTGAGACCAGCACCAGTGTACTGAACAGCAGATAAAGCCCCTGGAACCTGCGCACCGAGACCCGCAACGGTGACAGATCCTCGGCCACGGCAATGGACAACACCTGGCCACCCTTTTCATAACCGGCGATGCGCACCAGCAGCATCTGTTGCTGCGGCCCATTCATGCGCCGCGTCTCCACCACGCCAGCCGGCACCTCGGGCACATCAAAAGGAGCATCCCACAGGGAACGGGAGCGAATCCGCTGTACGGCGTTGTCCACCAGGTAATAATGCCCGGAATAGGGCCGATGATAGACAGGGTCCTGAAAGGCCTGATTCAGCGCCACATGCCCCTGCCCATCCAGGCTCAATGAAGTCAGCAGCATTTCCGCATCATGCTCCAGGCGCGTAAGCAGCCAGTTATCCACCAGCAGGCGCATGCCGTAGCTGCCCATGAGGCCGATCGCCAGCAGCGTCATGGCCAGCGAAATACCCAGCCCCATGTTCAGGCGGGATTGGATGGAGGTGGTCAATCGGAAATCCTGCCGAACACATAGCCCTGCCCACGGCGGGTCTGGATGAGATCATCACCCAGTTTATGCCGGAGGCGGCGCACATAGACCTCGATCACATTACTGTCCTTGTCCGAATCATAGTCATAGACATGTTCGGTCAGGCGGCTCTTGGACAGCACCTTGCCCTCGTTGAGCATGAAATAGCGCAGCAGGCGAAACTCGGTTCCGGTCAGGTCGACCACCTGGCCATCCGGTGTAGTGGCGGACTGGGTATCCTCATCCAGTTGCAGGCCGGCCGATTCCAGCGCACCGGTACTACTGCCGTTGGCGCGCCGTATCAGCGCATTCAGGCGCGCGATCAGTTCTTCCACGTGAAAAGGCTTGCCAAGATAATCGTCTGCACCGGCCTTGAAGCCTTCCACCTTTTCCTGCCAGCCATCCCGGGCGGTCAGAATCAGTACCGACACCGGATTGCCATTGGCGCGCCAGTGGCGTAACACATCGAGACCGGAACGCTTCGGCAAACCCAGATCCAGCACCACGGCATCATAGGGTTCCTCATTGCCCATGAACTCGCCCTCGACGCCATCCCGTGCCCAATCAATGGCAAACCCGGCACGCTCCATATCCGCACGCAGGGTCGCACCAATCAGGGCATCGTCTTCCACCAGCAGTATCCGCATCCAGATTCCTTCGTCCCGCTTTCCCTGCCCGCCTGCAGGCTAGCGCCCGTGTTGTACGGCTTCACCACTCTGGGCATCATAGAACAGCTTGTTGACCTTGCCCGCGTCATCCAGCACTTCGACTTCATACAGGTAGCGGCCATCCTCATGTTCCAGCTCCGCTTCCAGTACCCGGCCACCATGTTCCTCGCGGATACGGCCCAGCACATCCTCCAGTGACCGGATATCACCCGCCTGCTGGAGTGCACGCGCCTTATCATGGGACTCCTCGCCAAAGTCGGTTTCATCGGCGATGCTCAGCGTAACCGCCACCAGCAATGTGCCACCCACCAACACCGACATCCACCCGGCATCGAATCGAATTCTAGCCATTCTCATTTCACCTCTACACGACCCAGATCAACAAAGCATCCGGATCACGGCTGACTGCTCGTCTTACGGCCCGTAAACATGGCCCGTACCAGATTTTCCCGATGCACCAGGCTTTCCACGATCACGCCCAGCACATGAATCACTACCAGAAACAGGGTGGCGTTGGCGAAGAATTCATGCAACTCTTCCAGCACGTCTTCGCTTGCTTCGCCGGCACCGGCCATCCAGCCAGCCAGCGGACCCGCCTGTTCTTCCACTCCATACAGCGCCATGCCCGTTACCGTGGTCACGATCAGGCTCAGCAGCAGCAGGACGATCATCAGGCCACCTGCCGGGTTATGGCCGATATAGCGCTTCGCCCGCCCCAGCGTCAGGTCTTTGCCATAGGCCAGCGCCGCTCCTGGGCTGCGCACGAAGTCCGAGAAGCGGGCATGGCGGGTGCCGATCAGCCCCCACACCAGGCGGAACATCACCAGGCCGAATACGATATAACCCGCCCAGCTGTGGATCAGCATGGTTTCATCTTCACCCTCGAGCAGATAGGCCACCGCAAAGGCCGTCACCAGCGACCAGTGGAAAATCCGCACCAGCGGATCCCATACTTTGATTTCGTTTTGCCCGGACATGGCACGCCCTCTGTTAGTAATCACCTGGGGACGAGCATAGGGAGTAATGCTGAATCAAAGCTGAAATGGGAAGGCGGGCTGCATCCATGCGGATACACAAGTCATGGCTGGGAATTCCTTCATCATTCCGGTCCGCCTGGGGACAGTAGCAAAGCACCACCGGGAGGCGGACCGGAATGGGGTATCGACCCCGCGCCTGGTCTAGTGCGGTGGTTCACTCACCGGCGCCAACTCGACATCCTGCTTACGGGCCCGCTCATCCATTTCCTCGCGGTGCTCATCGAGAAAAAGCTGGCGCTCCTCTTCTGTCGGCAGGCTACGCAATTCGGCCTTGTATTCGGCCCGCTCCAGGGGCGACATCAGCCGATAGCCGTAGATACCACTCGGATCACCCGCCGCCGCCATCCCCGCCAAACCCATATTCAGGACCAGCAAACCACCCAGAATCCAATGCTGCATATCGCTTCCCTCCGGTTATCCCCGGGCAACATAGTACTCCCGGGAATCATGGCGGGACAGGCACAAAAAAGCCGGGCATTGCCCGGCTTTTCATGGCCCTGGTCTGTCGGACAATCAGGCCTTGGCGCCCGCCGCCGCTTCCAGCATGGGCTTGAGTTCGCCCTTTTGGAACAACTCCAACGTGATGTCGCAACCGCCGATCAGCTCACCGTTTACATACACCTGGGGGAAGGTCGGCCAGTTGGCAAAACGGGGCAGATTCTGGAAGATATCCGGGTCCGCCAGCACGTTTACGTGGGCGAATTCCACGTTACAGGCCTTCAGTGCCTCGGAGGTACGACTGGAGAAACCACACATGGGCATCTGCGGGGTGCCCTTCATGTAGATGATGACGGGGTTGTTTTCCACCTGCTCTTTGATTCGATCCATTACGTCCATAACTCTATGTACCTCAAGATGATAAGTGGGTTATAGCGCACCGGGCACTCATCTCATCCGGCCACGCGCGAAACTGGGTACCAGTGTACCTAAGCTCGGTTGGGGTTAAAAAGGCTAATTTCAAGGGGATATACCGTGAAAATTCCATGGATCCGACCCTCTGGCTCTGTGGGAATTCGGGCTATCCGACCCCGCCCCCATCCACATTGCGCTGCAACCAGTACTCCAGCAGCACCATGTGCCACAGCTTGCTGCCCAGCAAGCGCGTATGCTGGTGTTCCGGGTCGGCCAGCAGCCTGTCCAGGTAGGCGGCATGATACAACCCGCGTTCCCGACAGGCCCGGGAATTGACCACGGCACGCATAAAGTCGAGAAACTCCCCGCGCACGAACTTCAGTGCCGGCACCGGGAAATACCCCTTGGGCCGGTCGATCACACCATCCGGCACCAGTCCGCGGGCGATGCGCTTGAGCATGTGTTTGCCGCCGGAACCGGTCTTGTACTCGGGCGGCATGGAGGCCACCAGTTCCACCAGCTCATGATCCAGGAACGGGACCCGCGCCTCCAGCCCCCAGGCCATGGTCATATTGTCCACCCGTTTGACCGGGTCATCGACGATCAGGGTAGTGACATCAAAACCCAGCACCCGGTTGAGGAACTCACCATTACCCATCGCAGCGAGGCCGGTGGCGACCCGTGCCGAGGTATAGTCCGACCCCCGGTAACCGGCCTCGACCATCTCCATCAGTTCATCGTGGTCCCGATCAAAGTAACGCGGCGCGAAGCGTTCCAGGTCGGAACCGGAAGCCGCATCCATTTGCGGATACCAGAAATAGCCACCGAATACCTCATCGGCCCCCTGCCCGCTCTGTACCACCTTTACATGCTGCGAAACCTGTTCGGCCAACAGGTAAAAGGCCACGGCATCCTGCCCGAACATCGGCTCGGCCATATTGTCCACCGCCTCGGGCAGGCGTTTGAGCACTTCGGAATTCTGCACATGAAATTTGTGATGCTGTGTGGCGAAGCGCTCCACCACCTGGTCCGAGTACTCGAATTCACTGCCTTTCTCGTCCGGGTGATCCTCGAAGCCGACGGAAAAGGTACGCAGGTTTTCGACACCCGACTCGGCCAGCAAGCCCACCAGCAGGCTGGAGTCCAGGCCACCGGACAACAGCACGCCTACCGGCACATCGGCAATGGTCATGCGTCGCTGTACCGCACGCAGCAAGGAGTCCCGTACCGCCTCCATCCATTCCCATTCACTCAGTGAACGGTCTGCCGGGCGTGTTTCCAGGCGCCAGTACTGGCGCAATTGTTTGCGGCCGTTGGCTTCAATGGTGAGGGTATGACCGGGTTTGAGCTTGCGGATGCCACGCAGAATAGTGCGCGGCGCGGGAATCACTGCATGCAGGGTGAACTGATGATGCAGGGCCACCGGATCGATACCGGTATCCACATCACCGGCGGCGAGGATCGACTGACTGGTGGAAGCGAAACGGAAGCAGCCGCGCGCAAAGCTGTAATACAGTGGCTTGATGCCGAAACGGTCGCGGGCCAGGAACAGATGCTGGCGTTTCACATCCCAGATGGCGAAGGCGAACATGCCATGCAGGTGTTCGACACAGGACTCACCCCACTCGGCATAGGCCTTGAGAATGGTTTCACTGTCACCATCGGAAAAGAAGTGATAGCCCTTGGTGATCAGCTCAGCACGCAGTTCCCTGTAATTGTAGATGGTGCCATTGAAGACCAGCACCAGGTCCAGATCGGCATCGATGAGCGGCTGGTTGGAACGGTTGGACAGATCAATGATCGCCAGCCGCCGGTGTCCAAGAGCCACTGGGCCATCGGAATGACTGCCGTCATGATCCGGCCCACGCCGCTCGAGCTTTTCCATCATCCGCCCCACATGCGCCAGGTCCGCCACCCGGCCATCGAGACGTAATTCACCACAAATACCGCACATACTGCTTTAGTCCTTGCTATTGGGTAATGGTCAGCCTGGAGACGACCTGTTTCACGCCCCGGGTGCCGCGCGCCAGGGATACCGCCCGTTCCGCTGCCGCGGCACTGGGCACGGGACCATACAGGGTCACCACCCCATTGCGGGTATCCACATTCACGTCCATCGCACTGACCAGGTCGTCTTTCACATACCGGGTATTGATACGTGATGTGATGGCGGCATCCTCGGAGATCCGGGCGACGCTACGGTCATCCTTACCTACATAATAGCCGCCGGCAGCGGCACCACCGACCACCAGTGCACCACAGCCACTGGTGGTCATGGCTGCCAGCGAGATCAGCACCACTTGCCATATCGTTTTATCCATCGAATATCCTTCCCGCCGTTTCACCTGCATTCCAACAACCGACCACACCCACAGCCCGTATTGCACCATTTCCGGCACATCCGTTCATGTCGGGACTAACACCTGCCCCAGCCGCCACCCCCCGGGGTATGAATACTGATTACATCGCCGGCCTGTGCCTGCAGGCTGACCTTAGGCGGCAGCGGGCGGCCATTATGCCGGTTTTCGCCCGGTAAACCTGTAGCGCCACCCTGCAAGCCCCAGGGAGCATGATTGCGGCGCTCGGTAAGCAGGGTCAACTGCGTCGGTGCCAGCAATTCGAATTCACGGATCAGACCATCACCACCGGGATGCAAACCGGCACCACCGGAGCCACGACGCATGGCATAGCGCCGTATCCGTACGGGGTAGTGCGCTTCCAGCACCTCGATGGGCGTATTGAGGGTGTTGGTCATGTGCGTCTGCACCCCGCTCTGTCCGGCACACAGGGCGCCACCCCCCATGCCACCGCCGATGGTTTCATAATAATCCCAGCTCAATCCCGGCAACCGGGCACCCATCGCCAGGTTATTCATCGTGCCCTGGCTGGCAGCGGGGATGCGTTCCGGCAGCGCCTGTGCCAGCGCTCCCAGCACCACGTCCACCACGCGACTGCTGGTTTCCACGTTGCCGGCGGCCACCGCGGCCGGGCGCCGTGCATTCAATAGGCAGCCCTCGGGCGCGGATAATCCGATGGCGCGAAAACTACCCGCACAGGCCGGGGTCTGCGCGGGCATGAGGCAACGGAATACGTAATAGACCGCAGCCGCAGCCACTGATAGCGGACAATTCACATTGCCAGGCATTTGCGGCGCTGTGCCAGCAAAATCCACCTGGATGCAGCCTTGCTGCACATGAATGCACACCGCTATGGGAATATCACAATTTCCCAGGCCATCGTCATCCATATAATCGGTGAAGCGGTAGTCACCATCGGGGATGTCGGCCAGTGCACTGTGCGCCAGGCGTTCCGCGTAGTCGTTCAGGGCCACCAGCCCTTGCCGATACGCCGCCACCCCCAGGGTTTGCACCAGCTGTTGCAGGCGCTGCAGGCCGGCACGGTTGGCACTGATCTGGGCGGAAAAATCCCCCTGCGCCTGGTCGGGACGGGCGGTGCGACCGGTGATGGCCTCCAGTAATGCCTGATCCTGCTCGCCACGATGTAATAAGTAGGTAGGGGGAATCACCATACCCTCCTCTTCCAGACGCCGGCCAATGGGCATGGAGCCGGGGGTCTCGGCACCGATATCGGCATGGTGGGCGCGGTTGGCCACGAAACCGATGCATTGCGCGTCCACGAATACCGGCGCGATCAGCGTCACATCGGGAAGATGGGTGCCACCGAGGAAGGGATCATTGAGCAGCACCATGTCACCGGCAGCCCAGTCGATACGTTCCACCAGGTCGGCCATGGCATAGGCCATGCTGCCGAGATGCACCGGGATATGCGCCGCCTGGGCACAGAGTCCGCCGCGCTCATCAAATACCGCGCAGGAATAATCCAGTCGGTCACGGATATTGGGTGAGAAGGCGGTGCGCCGCAGCACGGCCCCCATCTCATCGCTGACGGCGGCGATCCGACTGGCAAAGATACTCAGCTGAACGGGATTCATGGCACGGCATTATGCCTGAAATAAAGTGCACGGATTGACGGATATCAAGGCGCCATCATCCTGTTTTTGTTATTGCAATGCGCCACTTCCTCCCGTATCCTCCCCAAACTTGACCAAAACAGTCACCTTTATATTCATAAGCAAAAACGCAGTCAGACTGCAGTGAGAGGAGTCGCTTACATGAATCCATTGAATTCCATTCTCGGTACCATCATCTCCGGTTTCGTTCTGGCGGTGATCGCCATTTTCGCGTTCGGCCCCGCAGGCGCGATCAACCCGTGGGAATTCTGGGTGTGGATCCACGTGATCGTCGGTATCACCTGGATCGGCCTGTTGTACTACTTCAACTTCGTACAGGTTCCGGCCGTGGGCGCCGCCCTCGGCGATGCCAATAACGGCGGCCCTGGCCCTGCAGCCATCAACAAGTATGTCGCCCCCCGCGCCCTGCTGTGGTTCCGCTGGGCTGCGCTGGCCACCTGGCTGACCGGTGCGCTGGCCCTGGAAGCGATGCACACTGCCCCTGGCTCCGGCTTCGTGGCCGCCTTCACCTTCCAGGACGGCTACCAGCTGATCGGCATGGGCGCCTGGCTCGGCACCATCATGCTGTTCAACGTCTGGGGCCTGATCTGGCCGAACCAGAAGAAGATCCTCGGCCTGACCGCCACCCCGGCCAGTGCCGATGAAATCGCCAAGGCCAAAAAAGTGGCCCTGATGGCCTCGCGCACCAACACCCTGCTGTCCATCCCCATGCTGCTTGGCATGACCGGCCATATGCACGGCCTGCCCTTCTAAACAGGGGATCTTCCTCAGGGAAACGAGAAAACCCGGCTCAGGCCGGGTTTTCTCGTTTCAAGCAACTGAAATACCGGCATTCACAGATTTGCCTGTTCGGACGCAAATCTATAGAATTTCGTTTTTGCACTGGCGGTCTCCCATGCAGGGGCTGCCTTTTGTTTTTGGGGGTTCCCAAAGATGTCCGACCACCTGATGAACAACTACAACCGCCTGCCGGTGGCCTTTGTCCGCGGCGAAGGCGCCATGCTGTGGGACACGGATGGTAAACCGTACCTGGATGCCCTCGCCGGCGTGGCCGTGTGTGGCCTGGGCCATGCGCACCCGGCCGTGACCCGCGCCCTGTGCGAACAGGCCGGCACCCTGGTGCATACCTCCAACATCTACCGTATTCCGAAGCAGGAAGCCCTGGCAGAACGGCTGTGCCGGCATTCCGGGCTGGACCGCGCCTTCTTCTGCAATTCCGGCGCCGAGGCCAACGAGGCCGCCATCAAGCTGGCCCGCCTGCACGGCCACCGGCAGGATATCCAGGCACCGCAGATCATCGTCACCGAAGGCAGCTTCCACGGCCGTACCCTGGCCACTCTGTCGGCTACCGGCAACCGCAAGGTACAGGCCGGTTTTGAACCGCTGGTGCAGGGCTTTATCCGTGTGCCCTACAACGACCTGGATGCCATTCGCAACGTGGCTGACAACAGCAACAGCATCGCCGCCGTACTGGTGGAACCGGTACAGGGCGAAGGCGGCATCAACGTGCCCGATGCGGAGTATCTCGCCGGCATCCGCCAGCTCTGTGATGAAAAAGGCTGGCTGATGATCCTCGATGAAATCCAGACCGGCCTCGCCCGCACCGGCCACTGGTTCGCCTTCCAGCACAGCGGTCTGCTGCCCGATGTCATGACCCTGGCCAAGGGCCTGGGCAACGGCATGCCCGTGGGCGCCTGCCTGGCGCGGGGCGCCGCCGCAGAACTGTTCAAGCCCGGCAACCATGGCAGCACCTTTGGCGGCAACCCGCTGGCCATGAGCGCCGCGCTGGCCGTGCTCGACACCATCGAGCAGGAGCAGCTCATTCCGCGCGCCGAAACCCTGGGCACACGCATGCGGGCTGATTTCGAGGCCGCCTTGCAGGACGTGGCGGGCGTAGTGAAGATCCGCGGCAAGGGGCTGATGCTGGCCATCGAACTCGATCGACCCTGTAGCGAACTGGTGGGCCGCGCCCTGGAGCAGGGCCTGCTGATCAACGTCACCGCCGAGCGTTCGATCCGGCTGTTGCCGCCGCTCATCATCAGTGATACGCAGGCCGATGAAATCGTCGCCAAGGTCAGCACATTGGTACAGGAATTCCTGCAGCAGGCCTGAGTATGACAGTACGCCACTTCCTTACCCTCCAGGACTTCTCACCGGAGGAACTGCAGCAGCTGATTCAGCGCGGCATCGAGCTCAAGGCCATGCTCAAGCGCGGTGAAATCTACGAACCCCTGTGCAACAAGGTGCTGGCGATGATTTTCGAGAAATCCTCGACCCGCACCCGCGTCTCATTCGAAACCGGCATGGCCCAACTCGGTGGCCATGCCATGTTCCTCTCGCCACGCGACACCCAACTGGGGCGCGGTGAGCCGGTGGAAGACAGCGCCCGGGTAATGTCCAGCATGGTGGACATCATCATGATCCGCACCTTCGCCCATGAGACGGTGGAACGTTTCAGCGCATTCTCCAGCAAGCCGGTAATCAACGCCCTGACGGACATGTTCCATCCCTGCCAGCTATTGGCGGACATGCAGACCTATTACGAACGCCGTGGCAGCATCCAGGGCAAGACCGTGACCTGGGTCGGCGACGGCAATAACATGTGCCAGTCCTATATCAATGCGGCCCAACAGTATGACTTCCAGTTGCGCATCGCCTGCCCGGGGAGTTATGAGCCCGACCCCCGGCTGGTGCAGGAAGCCAGCGACCGGGTACAGATCTTCACCGATCCGATGGAGGCCGCCAGCGGCGCCCACCTGATCGTGACCGATGTGTGGGCCAGCATGGGCCAGGAAGATGAACAACGGGAACGCGCCCGTATCTTCGCCAATTACCAGGTCAGTGCCGAACTGATGCGCCAGGCAGACCCGGATGCCCTGTTCATGCACTGCCTGCCCGCCCATCGCGGCGAGGAGGTCGCCGCAGAGGTCATCGACGGCCCGCAAAGTGTCGTATGGAGCGAGGCGGAAAACCGCCTGCACGCCCAGAAGGCCTTGCTGGAATTCCTGATGCGCTGAGGTGGTTCTCCCCGCAACCGGTAAAATCCGCCACGGATGAAATCAGGCGGGTATTCGATGTTCACCGGATACCTTGGCCCGCTACCCCCTTATCCCGCCTGGCAGTGGCTATCAACGCACAGGCCCCACGCGAAAAACAAGATATAGGCGTAACTTCACGTCTGTCTCAATTCATGAAAATGAATCTGCGCGAATACTGTCATACCACCCCTGAGCATCACGCGCCTCCTTGCGGCGATATTTTTGCGAGGCGTTAAGTGGGCTGGTACCCGAGGCATTGCCTGCCACCGCAATTCCCTTGTCGGTAAGCTCGAAGACGCCGGCCACTGATATGCCGTAGTCCGGCGCAATCAAACTGTAACAGGCATTTATAAATGAGGGCTCATCCATGGATTGGCCGCTGAGTGTGGCGATCACCGCCATGGCGCAAACTTTCGCCTCTGAATTCGCAGCAGCCGCCGATTTGGGGAGTTTACCGGCGATCGCTGAATCACCAATGACATGTACGCCAGTGAGAATTTTCGACTCGAAACTGCGCTGATCTACCGGGCACCAGCCACTACTGTCTGTCAGACCAGCGTTTTCCGCTACCGCGCCGGCCTTTTGTGGCGGGATGATGTTGATCACATCACCTTTTTGTCGGCCACCATCCGTCTCGACCGTCATCATGCCACTATCGACCGCCATCACACGGCCACCCTTGGAGATTGGCACCCATTCAATCATGTTTCCATAATGCGCGGCCCAGCCTTCCATAAACAATTCCTGTTTGGGGAATTTCTCGTTGGCATCGAGCACCAGAACCTTTGATTTCGGCTTGTGTAGTTTCAGGTAATGGGCAATCAGGCCCGCACGCTCATAAGGTCCGGGCGGGCATCTATAGGGGCCTTGCGGCACACTGATGATGACGGTGCCGCCATCAGCCATACTTTCCAGTTGGCTGCGTAACAAGAGGGTTTGTGCGCCCGGCTTCCAGGCGTGGGGCATACTCTGGCTTGCCGCTTCGTCATACCCCTCCAAGTCGCTGTAGCGAAAATCAATACCAGGGGCAACGATGAGCCGATCGTAAGCAAGCTTATCACCGCCTTCGAGCATGACTTTTCCGGCAGTTGCATCTATGTCGACCACATTGCCGCGTACGGTATCAATTTTGTAGTGTTGGCGCAGGTCACCATACCCCAGCGTAATATCCTCGAGTGAATTCATGCCGGCCAGAACAGTGTTGCTGAACGGGCCGGTAACATAGCTTTCCTCGCGCTCGACAAGCGTGATAGCAATGTCAGGGTTTGCACGTCGCAGGTATTTTGCGGCGGTAGCACCACCGAAGCCGCCGCCGACAATAACGACGCGCTGTCCTTTTGCCTGTGCGAATATCGACGCTGGAAAGCCTAATCCACCCAACGTCATCACCGCGCCGCCACTTGCCAGCCAACCGATGAAATCCCTACGTTTCATATTTTTCATCTGGCACTCTCCTTAATTGCGCGGCAGTGATTCGAAGTACTGCGCCATCAAACGAATCTGTTCCGGGGTATACGCTTTGACAATATGCTGCATGACGCGGCCCTTTCCCTCGCCCTGGAATTCCTGCATTTCATCGATAAAGTCTTCGCTGGCCATACCATAGAGTTTTTCTATAGATCCAGAACTCCTGCCGTCCGTGCCATGGCACATGGAACAGGTGTTGGCAAGCATCTTGGCACTGGGCTCCGCCGCTGATATTGGTGCGGCAAGCGTGACACCAATCAACAGGAGCGCAGGATAGAATGCGCTTTTCGCGTTCATAAATATTGTCCTCCACTACGTTACCTGCCACCTGCGACAGAAAAATATACGGCGCTGCCATGACTGGACGCCGGATCACCCCATTCAATCCGGTTACCCGGCGTTATCAGTGGCTACGGGCGCCCCATTGGGCAAGGCTTCCCACTGACCTGCCATCGCAGTGTTTGTGATCCAAGCCAGATGAAGGGAAAGTATAGACCCTGTATCCGATGCATTTGATGTCTACGGTGAGATGACTCATTTCGATGAAGAATCTGGATGCGACACCCGGCGCTTCAGGCGAGGCCCCGTCGATCCGTGGCCAACAGGTATCGGGTTTACCTGCCGCCACCGTGCAGTAGCCGCCATTCATCACCTTGATCCGCATCAAGCCGTTCCCGCTGCACCTGTGTCATAGTTCGAAAATTCCGACCAATAACCGGCGTAATCAATACCATGGCCCTGAGCGATGTTGTGCATACCTACGGGCAGGACCTGCTGCAACGCTATGGCGAGCGGGTGCACAAGCTCGCCCTGCACGCCGGCTTTACCTGCCCCAACCGCGACGGTAGCAAGGGTGTAGGCGGCTGCAGCTTCTGCAACAACGCCTCCTTCACTCCCGGCGGCCGTGCCGCTCCCGGCATTGCCGAACAGATCGCCAGCGGTCGCAGCGTGATCCGAAAACGCACCGGCGCGCAACGCTACATCGCCTACTTTCAAGCCTATACCAACACCTATGCCGACCTGCTCCAGCTACGCAGGCAATACGATCAGGCACTGGCGGAACCCGATGTCATCGGCCTGTCCGTCGGTACCCGGCCCGACTGCGTGGCGCCGGAGGTGCTTGACCTGTTGTGTGAATATCAACAGCAGGGATACGAGGTGTGGCTGGAACTGGGCCTGCAGTCGGCCTTTGACGCCACCCTGGAACGGGTCAATCGCGGCCATGGGTTCGCCGAATATCGTGACACCCTGCTTGCTGCCCGCCGGCGCGGCATCCCGGTCTGCACCCACCTGATCATCGGCCTGCCGGGCGAGGGAATGGCGCATGCCCGCCAGACCCTGGAACAGGTGCTGGACCTCGGCGTGGATGGCCTCAAGCTGCACCCCCTGCACGTGGTGAAGGGCACGCAACTGGCCAACGAGTGGCGACGCGGTGAATACCGGCCGCTGGCATTCGACACCTACATCGAGATCGCCGCCGAACTCATCCGCAACACACCGGACGAGGTGGTGTATCACCGCGTCACCGGTACCGCATCGCAACAGTTGTTGCTGGCTCCGGACTGGTGCCACAAGAAATGGGCGGTGCTGAACGGCATCGAAGCGAGACTGAAACACTGATGTCTGCGTTGCCGGACAAAATGGAACTGGTATGTCCCGCCGGCAATCTGCCGGCTTTGAAGCAAGCAGTGGACCAGGGAGCAGATGCTGTCTACATCGGCTTTCGCGATGCCACCAATGCGCGCCATTTCGCCGGCCTCAATTTCAACCTGGCGGATATGCAAAAGGGCATCGACTACGCCCATCAGCACGGCACCCGGGTCTTCATTGCCATCAACACCTATCCGCAACCGGCGGGCTGGGCGCAATGGCGCCAGGCGGTGGACCAGGCTGCAAGACTGCAGGTGGATGCACTGATCATCGCCGATATCGGCGTACTCGATTATGCCACCGAGCGCTGGCCCGACCTGCGCCGCCATCTGTCGGTACAGGCCTCCGCCACCAATCCCGAGGCCATTGCCTTCTACCACCAGCAGTTCGGCATTCAGCGGGTGGTGGTGCCACGGGTGCTGTCGCTGCGCCAGGTGGCCAGCCTGGTGAAACAGAGCCCGGTGGCCATCGAGGTGTTCGGCTTCGGCAGCCTGTGCGTGATGGTGGAAGGCCGCTGCCTGCTGTCATCCTATGCCACCGGCGAATCCCCCAACAGTTGCGGCGCCTGTTCGCCGGCCCGTTACGTGGAATGGCGGGAAACCGGGACACACCTGGAAACCCGCCTCGGCGGTATCCTCATCGACCGCCATGCCAATGGTGAACCGGCCGGTTATCCAACCCTGTGCAAGGGCCGTTTCGAGGCCGGCGGCCACACCTACTACGCACTGGAGGAGCCCACCAGCCTCAATACCCTGGAGCTGCTGCCGCAACTGCTGCAGGCCGGTGTGCAGGCCATCAAACTCGAAGGACGCCAGCGCAGCCCGGCCTATATTGCCCGGGTGGCACGGGTCTGGCGCGCCGCCCTGGATGCCCTGCACCGTGACCCCGCCCGGTTCCATGCCGACCCAAACTGGCTGCAGGAACTCGGCCGGGTGTCCGAAGGCGCCCAGACCACCCTTGGCGCCTATCACCGTCCCTGGCAATGAACAGCACCCGTCTCCCGCGCCTGTCCCTTGGTCCCCTGCTGTACTACTGGCCGCGCCAGCAGTTGCTGGATTTCTATGAACAGATGGCCGACAGTCCTGTCGACATCATCTATCTAGGCGAGACCGTATGCAGTAAACGCCGCGCCCTGCGCTGGGAAGACTGGCTGGCGCTGGCGCAACGCCTGCAACAGGCGGGCAAGGAGGTGGTACTCTCCACCCTCACCCTGATCGAGGCGGATTCGGAACTGCGTTATCTGCAACGCATCTGCGACAACGGCCAATTCCCGGTGGAGGCCAATGATCTGGCTGCCGTGCAGCACCTGCAGGGCCGCCCCTTCGTCACCGGCCCCAGTATCAACCTTTACAATCACCGCGCACTGCAGCGCCTGCGCAAGCTCGGCCTGCAACGCTGGGTACTGCCACTGGAACTATCGCACGACACCCTGGCGGACCTGCTGCGCGAACGGGACCCCGGGCTGGAAGTAGAGGTATTTGTCTACGGACGTATGCCGCTGGCCTATTCGGCGCGCTGCTTCACCGCCCGTGCCCACAACCTGCCCAAGGATGACTGCCAGTTCCGCTGCCTGGATTACAGTGACGGCCTGACCCTGCGTACCCAGGAGCAGGAACCCTTCCTGTCCCTCAACGGCATCCAGACCCAGTCCGCCAGCCGCTGCAACCTGCTCGCCGCGATCCCCGAATTACACCGACTGGGGGTGGATGTATTGCGTATCAGTCCGCAATCACGCCATACGGAGCGGGTAATCGAAACTTTCCATCGCTGCCTGCACCATCCCGACGCTATCGGGCCGGGCATCGAAACCCTGCAGGGCCTGAGCCCCGATCAAGACTGTGATGGCTATTGGTACGGTGGCGCCGGAATCCAGCATCAGGCGGAATGCGACAGCTGATCATTGATACGCTGCAACAGATGCAGCAGGGCCGACGGCGGCTCCTGGGCATCGAGGAAATTTTTCACCTGCAGGCCCAGCTCGGTATCCCCCTGCAGACGCAGCCGACGGGAGAAAAACAGGGTATCCGGATCTTCCTGCCGGCTGGCCAGCTGCAGGAATTCCGCCCAGCCACCTTCGATCGACACATCGGCGGCAGACACCCGTGAAATGCAGAAGCCGTGGTCATCCAGGCTGATACGGCAGCACACCCGCAGATCGCGGACCTGGATCTCCAGTGTCCTGCCGCGCAGGAACTCACATTCCCCTTCGCGCAGCGGTTGTGCGAACAATCGATTGCAGACCAGCGCCAGGGCGCGGCTGTGTGTCGACACCGGCATCATGCCGAGTGGGCGGGAAAGAATCGCGGCAATCCTGCGTGGCATGAAAGATGGGATCATCGGCATAGTATCTCCATCTGTATACCCGGCTGTATTTGATCCGGATCAAGACCATCACCCGGCCTGGTAGCCCCTACCATGGAACCGGCCTACACTGACGAGCAGCTAACAAAAGGCAGCCCATGGATCGCAAACAACACTGGGAACAGGTCTACCGGCAGCGGCAGCATGATGAAGTCAGCTGGTACCAGCCGGAACCCGTCCTGTCGCTGCAACTCATCGAGGCCTGCCACCTGGCACCGGATGCCGCGATCATCGATATCGGTGGCGGTGCCTCCACACTGGTGGATCGGCTGCTCACGCGCAGCCATCGCAACCTGAGTGTACTCGATATTTCCGGCCAGGCATTACAGATAGCGCGACAGCGGCTCGGGGCCAACGCAAGTGGGATCCACTGGCTGGAATGCGATATCCGCTACTTCCAGGCACCCCAGCGCTACCAGCTCTGGCATGATCGCGCGGTATTTCATTTCCTGACCGATGCTGCGGATCGCCGCGGCTACCTTGATGCACTCGAAAACAGCCTGCACGACGAAGGCTACCTGATTATTGCCAGCTTCACGAAAAGCGGCCCCCGCAAGTGCAGCGGGTTGGATATCGTGCAATACGATGCCGAATCGCTGAGCCGGGAAGTAGGCGAAGGTTTCAGGCTGCTGCGTGCGGAAGCGGAAATCCACCGTACGCCCGGGGGTGCCGAACAGGCATTCCAGTACTGCCTGTTCCAGCGCGCCTGAACCAGGCAATAAACCAACCCGGAGTACCCTTGGGACAGGCCGGGTCTGCCCCGGAAGGATGAAGGAACCAGCGGCCCCTTACTTCTGCTGCAGCAGGGGTTCCAGCTCCGTCATAGTGACCGGCTGCTGCAATACGGCATGCAGCGGAAAGATGTCGTTAAGCTTGTCCACATAGCGCCGTTCGGCTTTCTCAACCAGCACGATAACCCTGGCCTCGGGCGCGTATTTCTGCAGGGAATAGAGCAGCACATCGAGATTGCTGATATTCACGCCGGCATAGTTATTTCCATAACCATAAAAGAACTCGGCGACAATCATGTCGGGCGCCTGTTTCTTTACCTGGCTTATGGCCTTGCGCATGGAGGTCAGACGCACCTCGGCGATCTGCAGGCGACGATAGAGCGCAGAAAAATCCGGATGCCGGGGAGACTCCATAATGGAAAACAGTGTAGTGGACATCTGACTAGCGCTTCACACGGCGCCCTTGCGGGGCCCGAGCAGAAACCAGATCAGCACACCCAACACCGGAAACAGCAGCACCAGTACCGACCAGAGTACCTTGCTGCCCGTGGTCGCGGCGCTCTGCACAATCTGGATCAGGGCATAGACCACCGCTACCAGTAACAACAGCCCGAGCAGGCCATTCACTTCCATCTGCATACTCGTCTCCTATTCCGTTTATCATCTACAGCCAGTCGGTCAGCATGAGCCCCATGCCCAGGCGGTTCGTGGAGTCATCGTAGTCGAGCAGGCTTTCCCCATAGCCATTGAAATACTGCACATAGAATTTCAGGCGATCCGAAATGGGATGACTCCAGTCCAGCTGAATGGCACCGTGATTATGGTCCTGCTTGAGATTATTGCGCAGCATGACGCTAAAGGTCTGCTGTTTCCATTTATAGAAACCATACAGTTCGAAGTGACCCAGGTAATCCTCGATATCCGGATTATCGTCCTGATCAGCATCTTCCGGGATCCGCGCCCAGAGTCGCAAGGCCGAGGCAAAATTCCCCTTGTCCACCATAAAGGTCGCATAGACCCGGTTCCAGCTGCGGGACAGCGGCTCCGACCGTCCGTTGGATTGATGCACCACGCCGACACGCATCTGCCTACTATGAAAACCCAGCAAATCCAGGTCGGGGTGAAGGATGACCCCCAACTCCGGTTCGTAATCCACCTCGCGGAATGGCGAGGAGTCGTCGGTATTATAGAGCTGCCACCAGGCCACCTGGGTATAGGCCGCATACAGGTCGATGGGCAGTTCGAACATTTTGCGCCAGATATCGAATTCCAGGCTGAGCTGGAACTTGGCCTCGGCATGATCGATCCCCGGCTCGCCGCCGGTGCTATCGATATGGGCGTTATTGGGGCTGCTATTCATGGTCAGCGGCAGAAAATAGTTGGGCCGGTAGGGCGTCATCGCAAACCAGTTCCGGCTCGCCGCCTCGCTTTGCAGAATACGCTCCTCCACCGCCGACGCCTGCTCGGGCGGCGGCAGGGTGGCCGTGGCGGGCGGTTCCAGCTTCGGGCCCGACTCCCCCACCACGTCTGCCAATGCGTCATAGCAGGCCAGGCGCTGCACATCCTCGGCAATGACCGCACATTGCAGGAAGGGATCGGATTCGGCATGCACCGGCAGAGACAACAGGGCCAGACCCAGCCACAGGCCACGACCAGACAGGGAAAGATCGCAGGAAAACATGTCTTGTACTCGAAAAATATCCACGGATAACGGGTGGGTGACCATCACAGTATAACAGCGCTCATCCCGCGGATGGCCATGCTCAGGGCGTGTGGGGCCCGCAATTGACCTCGACGGTGATGTGGGAGAGTCCCGCAAATTCCTGCAACAGCGCCTTGTAGTGTTCGGGCGGACGAGGATTCGCGGTGACCAGAGACAGGATCACGGCATGGTGACCCGGCCCAACTTCCCAGACATGGAGATCCGTGATCCGGTTATCGGCCTCCGCCTCGATACACTTCCGGATGGCGTCCATCCGCTCCTGTTCCAGACTGCCGTCCAGCAGGATCGGGCCGGTTTCGGTCAGCAGGCCATAGGCCCAGCGAGTGATGATCAACGCACCCACTATACCCATGACCGGGTCCATCCATGCCCAGCCGAAATACTTCCCCGACACCAGCGCCACAATGGCGAGCAGCGAGGTCATGGCATCGGCCAGCACATGCAGGTAGGCGGCCTTGAGATTATGATCATGATGATGGTCATGATCGTGATGGTGATGATGCCCATCCTGCAGCAAGTAGGCGCTTAACAGATTGATGAGCAAGCCCAGCACCGCGACACCAATCGCCTGATTGAACTGGATCGGCTGTGGGTCAAGCATGCGGTACAGGGATTCAACCAGCATCACCAGTGCCACCACGGCCAGCGCCACCGCGCTGGCGAAGCCCCCCAACACGCTGACCTTGCCGGTACCAAAACTGAAGGCGGGGTTGGCGGCATGCTTACGCGCATACCGGTAGGTAAAAATGGTAATGGTAAATGCCGCCACATGGGTACCCATGTGCCAGCCATCGGCCAGCAGCGCCATGGAACCGTAGGTCACTCCGGCCACAATCTCCACCACCATGGTGATCGCGGTCAACCACAACACCTGCAGGGTGCGACGTTCGCCCTGTTCATGAATCACAACAAAGTTATGATGGTGTTGCCGGTTCTGGATGGAAACATCATTCATAGAAGAGAACACCTGCCGACTGGAGACACGCCGGTGATCGGAATCCCATAATTACTTTCCCGTTCCGGGAGGGAAATCCTGAAGGCAACAACGTCCCGAAGGGTTGCATACAACACAATTGCACCTGCCCTCACGGGTCTGGCGCAACACATACTCCCGCAACCCCATGGCGAAGGCACCCTTGAGATCCTGACGACGGATATCGAAGCAATAGCAGAGCATGCCTGCTGCGGAGCGCACCTTCTGCCCCACATCGGTACGCACCTGATCGCGGGAAAAACACCGCCCATCGTCTCCAAAATACACTACTTCACAGTCCGGGTCCGTACAGAAAAAATAGACCTGGTCCGGCAACTCCCGTTGCCACGGCCGGCTCAGGTGATGCTGCAGCGTACGCACGGACACCTGGCGATATGACTGCCCGTTTACGGGGCAGACACCCCGCCTGGTTCGGGATACCGATGTCTGACTGCAACAAGCCATCATCCACCTGCCCTGCTCATGCCGCCAGATCCACGCCTTCGGCCTTAAATCGCTGTATTACGCGCCGCTGGATTTCAGGCCCCAGTGCCTGACCCCATTGCTGACCAATGGCAATACTTTCCTGCAGCACCTGCGGCATGACGCGAATGGTTTTCCGCCCCAGATCCGTCCGGTAGAAAACAATCAGACCACGAATCTCATCATGAGTGAAATGCTGGTGATAAACCGGAATCATCATTTTGGCGAACAGTGGCATACTCGCTTTGACCGCATCATTAACCTCTTCACGCAACACATCGAACAGGACCGGATCGATATCCGGCCGGCTTTCCTTGAGCATTCGTGTCATCTCGGCCGTCACGGCATCGGACATCTTCCTCCCCAACTGCAGGGAACCGGTCATATCCAGCAACTGGTGGATATCGGCTCGTTTTTCCGGACTCAGTTCGTCCCCCAGCACGGTTCCCGTCCAGCCAACCCCAAGCGATAGCCATACCACCAGCATCCAGTGATTATTCATATTATTTTTCCTTCTCATAGCGAGAAATGGCCTCACGGGGACCATTGAACGCCAATCCTCCCTTCCGTTTCAAGGACCCGGGGACGAAAAAGACAAAAAGCCCGGCAATGCCGGGCTTTTTGTCTGGCGTGCAAGGTGGGTAACTAACCGTCCGTACCGGCTCCATCATCCATCTTTCCCAGGCTGGTGTGCCGTACATCCTTACCCTTGACCAGGTAGATCACATACTCACAGATATTACTGGCGCGATCACCGATCCGTTCCAGGGCACGTGCGGACCAGATCACATCCAGTACCTGGGGAATGGAACGCGGGTCTTCCATCATATAGGTGATCAACTGACGCATGATGGCCTCATACTCCTGGTCCACCTTGCGGTCTTCCTGCCAGACACGCACCGCCTGTTCCGTATCCATGCGGGCGAAGGCATCCAGGGCATCGTGCATCATGGCGCGCACGTGATTACCCAGATGTTCGATCTGCGTGTAATGTTTATCTGTAGCAGCATTATCGCCAAGATGCAGCGCCATGCGACCAATGCGCTCGGCCTCGTCACCGATACGCTCCAGGTCGGTGATGGTCTTGATCACCGCCACGATCAGGCGCAGGTCTCCGGCGGCCGGCTGTCGCCTCGCCAGCACCCGGCTGCAGTCCTCATCAATGGCAACTTCAAGGGCATTGACCTTGTAGTCGCTACTGACAACCGATTCCGCCAGTTCGCCATTACCTTCCACCAGCGCGGTGACGGCATTGGCGAGTTGCTGTTCGACCTCACCCCCCATGGACAGCACACGGTTGCGAATCGCTTCCAGCTCTTCGTTGTACTGCTGTGAAATATGATGCCCGATATTCATATTAGTCATAACGCCTACCCCTGTTTATCCGCCCAGCCCAACACAGCGGAGCCGATATCTTATCCATAACGCCCGGTAATGTAATCTTCCGTCATCTTTTCACTGGGATTGGTGAACAGCCTATTGGTATCCCCGTACTCGATTAGATCCCCCATGTACATATAGGCCGTATAGTCGGAAACACGTGCCGCCTGCTGCATGTTGTGAGTGACGATCACGATGGTGTACTTGGACTTCAGTTCATAGATCAGTTCTTCGATCTTGAGCGTCGAAATCGGGTCCAACGCCGAAGCCGGCTCGTCCAGCAACAGCACCTCCGGCTCGATGGCGATGGCACGGGCGATAACCAGACGCTGCTGCTGACCACCGGACAAGCCCATGGCGTTATCATGCAGGCGATCCTTGACCTCGCTCCAGAGCGCAGCTCCGCGCAGCGCCTTCTCCACCACCTCATCCAGCATGCGGCGGTTGTTCATGCCCTGCAGTCGCAAACCGTACGCCACATTCTCGTAGATGCTTTTCGGAAACGGGTTGGGCTTCTGAAACACCATGCCCACCCGACGGCGCAGTTCCGCCACCTGCACGGACTTGGCGTAGATGTCGTTGCCATCCAGTTCGATACCTCCCTCGATGCGAACTCCATCCACCAGGTCATTCATGCGATTGAAGCAGCGCAACAGGGTCGATTTTCCACAGCCACTGGGACCGATGAAGGCCGTCACACGCTGGCGCGGAATGGACAGGTTGATGCCCTTCAGGGCCTGTGTCTTGCCGTAGTACAGATCAAGACTCTTTACCTCCAGGCAGATATCCTCATCCGTGATACTGCTATAACCCGAGGAGCCACCCAGCATACCGGGATTGATGGCATGGGTTTTTACACGATTATCTTCAGTTGTACTGTTCATGATTCATTCCGGTATTCAGCCGGCCTCGACAGGTCGATCAGTGTTCCATGGAGCGATAGCGCTCACGCAGGCGGTTGCGAATCGCGATGGCCGCCAGATTCAGCAGCACGATCACCACCACCAGCAACAGGGCCGTGGCATACACCAACGGCCGCGCAGCCTCCACGTTCGGACTCTGGAAACCGACGTCGTAGATGTGGAAGCCCAGGTGCATGAATTTTCGATCCAGGTGCAGATAGGGCGCATTGCCATCCAGTGGCAGGGACGGCGCCAGCTTGACCACACCGACCAGCATCAGCGGTGCCACCTCACCGGCGGCACGGGCCACCGCCAGGATCAGGCCAGTCATCATGGCCGGACTGGCCATGGGCAGCACGGTGCGCCACAGGGTTTCCGCCTTGGTGGCGCCGAGCGCCAGGCTGCCTTCACGAATGGCACGTGGAATACGTGACAGACCTTCCTCGGTGGCCACGATCACCACCGGCACAGTGAGCAGCGCCAGGGTCAGCGAGGCCCAGAGGATGCCCGGGGTGCCGAAGGTCGGCGCCGGCAGGGCCTCGGGATAGAACAGGCGGTCAAGATTCCCACCCAGGAAATACACGAAGAAACCGAGACCGAAAACCCCATAGACGATGGAGGGCACGCCGGCGAGGTTGTTCACGGCGATGCGGATCAGGCGGGTCAGGGGCCCCTGCTTGGCATACTCACGCAAATACACCGCGGCAATCACTCCAAAGGGCGTCACCAGGATGGACATGAGGATGACCATCATCACGGTGCCGAAGATGGCCGGGAAGATCCCGCCTTCGGTATTGGCTTCGCGGGGTTCGTCGCTGAGGAATTCCCACAGTTTGGCGGCATAGAAACCCAGCTTTCCGAAAATCCCCATGGCATTGGGCTGGTAGGCGCGCACCACCTTGTCCAGACCGACGGTTACCGTACGCCCATCCATCACCTCGGCGGTAAAGCTGTCACGGCGGATTTGCTGGTAGAGCTTGCCGAGCTGCGTCTCGAGTTCCTGGTAGGTCTCATTGAACGCCTGGCGCTCGCGCTCGATCACCGCACGCTGTTCCGGGTCATCGATACCCTCCAACTCGAGGGAACGCTCGCGCAGGCGCAACTGTTCGAGCCCGTAGTTCACGGCACCAATATCGCCCTTCTCGATATGGCGGATCTGCTCATGGATCTGCTGGGCACGCTCAATACGTTCCTGAAGCACGGCCCAGGCGTCTTCACCATCGGCCACCTGCTGGCCGTTTTCCTCGACGCTGCGCAGATAACCATAGAGGTTGCCCCATTCCCGGCGCTCTACGGCCATCAGTTTTTCCGGCTGCAGATCCTGCTGGATCGACGGCCCCAGCAGCCAGCGGAAATCCAGGCCGGAGACATCGCGGTTACCGGTCTTGAACAGGTAACGGGTAACTTCCTCCACCCCTTCCATCACCACCACGCCGTTGGCCCGCAGCCGTTCCGCCGGGACGATCTCGCTATCGTGAATCTCACCGATCAGTCGCAACACCCGTCCATCCGGCTCCTGGTATTGCAACTGGTGAAGGTCGGCCGGCCAGAAATGACCAAGCCCCCGCACCGCGATCAGCATCAGCAGCCCCGCCACCATCAGGATGCTGGTGGACACCGCCGCGGCATTGAGCCAGATCCAGGGAGCGCCGCTGTTTACCCAGTGTTTGATTCCGTGATTCATTAGAGGCTACTGTACTTCTTGCGCAGGCGCTGACGGATGATCTCCGCCAGCGTATTGAACACAAAGGTGAACAGGAACAGCACCAGGGCCGCCAGGAACAACACGCGATAGTGGGTACTGGCCACTTCCGATTCCGGCATCTCCACGGCAATGTTGGCGGACAGGGTACGCATACCCTGGAAAATACTGAAATCCATGACCGGGGTATTGCCCGTGGCCATGAGTACGATCATGGTTTCACCCACCGCGCGGCCAAGCCCGATCATGACCCCCGAGAAGATCCCCGGACTGGCGGTCAGCAGCACCACCCGCACCAGGGTCTGCCAAGTGGTGGCACCCAGCGCCAGAGACCCGAAGGTGAGCTGCTTGGGCACGCTGAAGATGGCATCCTCGGCGATGGAGAAGATGGTGGGGATGACCGCAAAACCCATCGCCAGGCCCACCACCAGGGAGTTGCGCTGATCAAAACCGATGCCAAGCTCGTGGCTCATCCACAGGCGCATGTCGCCACCGAACAACCAGACCTCCATGGGCGCACTCAGCACCATGGACAGCCAGGTCAGGAAAATGATCGGCAGCACCAGCAGGCCGGCCTCCCAGCCATCGGGCACCCGATTGCGGATGGCTGCCGGCAGGCGATGCCAGGCGTAGGCGAACAACACTACCCCCAGGGGCAGCACGATCAGCAGGGTGAAGATGCCCGGCAGATGATCTTCCATGTAGGGCGCCAGCCAAAGACCGGCCAGAAAACCCAGGATCACGGTGGGCAGTGCCTCCATGATCTCGATCGTCGGCTTGACGATCTGGCGCATGCGCGGCGCCATGAAATAGGCGGTATAGATCGCCCCCAGGATGGCCAGCGGCATGGCGAACAGCATGGCGTAAAACGCCGCCTTGAGGGTGCCGAAGGCCAGTGGTGTGATACTGAATTTCGGCTCAAAATCGTTGCTGGCCGACGAAGACTGCCAGATATAGGCCGGCTCGGGATAGCTTTCGTACCAGACCTTGCCCCACAGCGACGAGAAGGAAATCTCCGGATGTTCATTATGAATGCGCGCGAAGCGCATCTGGCCCAGTGCGTCCAGCGCCAGCAGGGCATCGGCGCGCGGCCCTACCGCCAGCTTCACCAGCGGATTTTCGCTGATATCCTGCAGCAGCACGGTGCGATTGGCGGTGGCGTGGTAAATCCCCAGCCAGCCATCGGCATCGCCCACCAGGAATCCCTTGCGATTGTATTCGTGGATAATCTCCCGCACCGGACTGTCGCGGCCGTCGAAGGAACGGATATTGTGCAGGTTGTAATGATCACTCTCGTCGCGGACCCGGAACCACTGGCTCAGATGGCCACGGGAATCGCCCACCAGCAGCGACAGACCGCCGGCCAGGTAGGACAGGCTGGTGATATGGGCGCCACTGCTCACCACCACCAGTTGTTCGGCCAGCACCGGGGCCTCCTTGTCACGCAGGTCGTAGTGGGAAACCCGATCCTTGCCGTCGCTGGCATAAAGGGTTTCCTGGGCCGCATCGAGTAGCAGGTAGCGCACCTGTTCCAGCCCCAGCGGCAGCTCGCTCTCGGTACGTTCCAGGGTCACTTCATCGCTCAGGAAGGACTCTTCCTGCCTGATCTGCAACAGGGGTAACCGTCCGTCCCGGGTATAGGCCACCAGCGTGGTGGACTCGCCGCTCTGGATGGTCAACCGGGTCAGCGGCTGGCCCTGCGGGTCCACCATGACGGGTTTTTCTCCCAGAGGGTACTCGAGTTCCGGGCTGATCTTGCGCCGGTCATCGGGGAAACTGACCCGGTAGCGATGCCGCACCACCAGCGCCTGGCCGTTGGACAGGCCCATAGCCACTACACCGGTGCCCGGCTCGGCGGCGGCAAAGCTGGTGATCTGCACATCCGCTGGCAGCGGTAGCTGTGTGGTGCCCAGCGACGTGCCATCCCCGGTATGGAAAAAGGTAACCGCTCCGCTTTGTTCAAAGCGCACCGCGATTTCCGCCTGCTCCTCCATGGCCAGATACAGGGTCTCACTCGCGCCGCCCGGCACGGCATATTCCGCCACTACCTCCATATCGGCCGGCTTCAGCAGCGGAATGACGACGTATAACAGGTAGAAGAAAATCAGCAGGATGGCAAATATAACGCTACTGCCACCCAGGCCGACGGCGTAACGGGCCAGATTATCCTTAAACAGGCGCCATTGGTGACGTTTGGTGGAGTGCAGCGACATAGGCGGACAGGGATTCCGGTGCATACGGGGTTGGCAGGATGGGTTATAGGATATAAAGCTTAGATGACAGTTTTGTTACAACCGCATCTTCAGCCGTAAACTCATGCATAATATCCCGATTATCGCGACCAGACGACTGCTATGGATGCCACCGACCTTGCCCAACCCGAACTCTACATCAATCGTGAACTGAGCCTGCTGGAATTCAACCGGCGGGTACTGGATCAGGCAACCGACCTCGACACCCCGCTGCTGGAACGACTGAAATTCCTCTGTATCGCCAGTACCAACCTGGACGAATTCTTCGAAGTGCGGGTCTCCGGCCTCAAGCAGCTCGCCGCCTCCGGCTCGGTGCAGGCCAGCGCCGACAACCTGCGGCCCGCCGAACTGCTGCAGCAGATCAGCACCACCGCCCACACCCTGGTGGACAACCAGTACCGGATTCTCAACGAGGTGCTGATCCCCGCCCTGGAAAAGGAGAACATCCGTTTCCTGCGCCGCACCGACTGGAATGCCAGCCAGGCCGCCTGGATACGCCGTTACTTTACCCAGGAACTGCTGCCCCTGTTGAGCCCGCTGGGCCTGGACCCCTCGCACCCTTTTCCGCGCACCCTGAACAAAAGTCTGAATTTCATCGTCTCGCTGGAGGGCAAAGATGCCTTCGGCCGCAACAGCGCCTTTGCCGTGGTGCAGGCACCGCGCACCCTGCCCCGCATCATCCGCCTGCCCAAGGAACACTCCCGCAATGGCAGCCAGGATTTCGTATTCCTGTCCTCGATCATTCACGCCCATGTGGCGGACCTGTTCCCGGGCATGAGCGCCACCGGCTGCTACCAGTTCCGGGTCACCCGCAATAGCGACCTGTTCGTGGACGAGGAGGAAATCGATGACCTGCTGCGCGCCCTGGAAGGGGAGCTGCTATCCCGCCGGTACGGGGAAGCGGTGCGTCTCGAAGTGGCCGACAACTGTACGCCGGAAATGGCCCAGTACCTGCTCAACCAGTTCAATCTCACGGAAGAAGACCTCTACCAGGTCAACGGCCCGGTCAACCTGAACCGGCTGTTTGCGGTGCCCGACCTGGTGGAACGGCCAGACCTGATGTATCCGCCCTTCACCCCGGGGATTCCGCGACGCCTTAAAGGGGAAAAAAATCTCTTCGAGGTGATCCGCAACGGCGACCTGCTGCTACATCACCCCTTTGAATCCTTTGCCCCGGTGATCGATTTCATTCGCCAGGCCGCGGCCGACCCGCAGGTGCTGACCATCAAGCAGACCCTGTACCGCACCGGCCCGGAATCCGCCATTGTCGATGCCCTGGTGTCCGCAGCGTTGGCCGGCAAGGAAGTGACCGTGGTCATCGAGCTGCGCGCTCGCTTCGACGAGGAGGCCAACATCCAGCTCGCCAACCGCCTGCAGGAAGCCGGTGCCCACGTGGTATACGGCGTGGTGGGGTTCAAGACCCACGCCAAGATGCTGCTGGTCACGCGCCGCGAGGGCCATCGCCTGCGCCACTACGTACACCTCAGCACCGGCAACTACCACGCCCGTACCGCCCGCCTCTATACCGACTACGGCCTGCTCACCTGCGACAAGACCGTCGGCGAGGATGTGCGCGCCATCTTCCAGCAGCTCACCAGCCTGGGCAAGGTAAAACCGCTGAAGAAACTGCTGCAGTCGCCCTTCACCCTGCACAAGGAAATACTCAAGAAGATTGAGCGGGAGGCGGAATTCGCCCGCGCCGGCAAGGATGCACGCATTATCATCAAGGCCAACGCCCTGCTTGAGCCGCAGTCCATACAGGCCCTGTACCGGGCCTCCCAGGCCGGCGTGAAGATCGACCTGATCATTCGCGGCATCTGCTGCCTGCGCCCCGGCATCGCCGGTGTGTCGGACAATATCCGCGTGCGCTCCATCATCGGCCGCTTCCTGGAACACACCCGTGTATTCTATTTCCACAACGATGGCGACTATGAAATCTTCTGTTCCAGCGCCGACTGGATGGACCGCAACTTCTTCCGCCGTGTCGAAACCTGCTTTCCCATCAAGGAAGAACGCCTGCGGGAACGCATGCGCAAGGAAGCCCTGGACCTGTATCTCAGCGACAACAGCCAGGCCTGGGCACTGCAGAGTAACGGGGAATACAAGCGTCTGAAGCCCGCCAGCAACCAGAAAACCCGCACGGCACAACTGGCGCTGCTGGAGAAACTGGCGGAGTATCATCAGGGTTAAGGCCCTGTTTCAGCACCCGCCCACCCTCAGCGCACCATCAGCTTCCACTTCGCCCCTTTCAGGTACTCTGTCTCGCGAGCCAGGTCCGCCTCGGTCATGGCGTGCTGGCTGAGCCAGCCCTCCGGGAATACCAGCTCCATACTCATGCCACTGGCATGGGCCTGGATCTCCGGCAGTTCCCCGGGGGCGCGGCTGCGATGCAGCAGAATCGCCAGCCGCAGCAGGATACACAGGCGTTGCGCCGCCTTGCCATGGCATTCGAACTCCGACAGGGGAAACTTGCGCCGGTGCCCGCGCACCAGCGCGGCCAGCAGGCTCTGCTCACGGCGCGAAAACCCCGGCAGATCCGAATTCTCCAGCAGGTAGGCACCGTGTTTCTGGTACCCGCTGTGGGCGATCACCAGGCCGATCTCGTGCAGACGCGCAGCCCAGCGCAGCACCCAGGAATGCTCATCCTTATTGAGCTTCCAAGTATCCTTCACCTGTTGAAACAAGCCCAGGGCGGTCTGCTCGACCCGCTGACCGTGCGCAGGGTCCACGTGGTAGCGTTCGATCAGGGAATTGACGGTGCGTTCGCGTACATCCACCTGCTGAATGCGACCAATGGCGTCATACAGGAGGCCTTCCCGTAATGCGCCATCGGAAACCCGCATGTGTTCGATCTTGAGGGTTTCGAATATCGCGCAGAGAATCGCCACGCCCCCCGGAAACACCGGCTTGCGTTCGTCCGGCAGTCCGGACAGATTCAGCTCAGCGGTATTGTTCACCTGCAGTATGGCCTTGCGCAATTTCTGCAGACCTTCCTGGCAGATGCCCTCCTGACACCACTGATTGGCAATCAGCACCTCGCGAATGGTGCGAATGGTACCCGAGGCCCCGGCGGCCGATTCCCAGCCCAGGCGCCGAAACAGATTCTTCACCGGCCGCAATTCCAGCCGTGCGGCAATTTCCGCAGCGCGCCATTGCTCTTTGGTGATCACCCCGTCGGGGAAATAGCGCTCACTGAAACTCACGCAGCCCATGTAGAGGCTTTCCAGATTGAGCGCATCGAAGCCCTCCCCGGCAATGAGTTCGGTACTGCCGCCGCCAATATCCACCACCAGGCGACGGCCACCCGCATCGGGAAGGCTGTGCGACACCCCCAGGTAAATCAGGCGCGCCTCTTCCACACCGGAAATGATTTCAATGGGATGTCCAAGAGCCGCTTCCGCCTCACGCAGAAAGTGCCCGGTGGCACGCGCCTTGCGCAGGGCGTTGGTACCGACGATGCGCACATTACGCGATGGCAAGTGGCGCAACCGCTGGCCAAAACGCTCCAGGCAGGCCAGGGCGCGGGCATGGGCCTCAGGCTGGAGTCGTTGCTTACCGTCGAGCCCCGAAGCCAGGCGCACCGATTCCCGCAAACGGTCCACCACGTGCAGCTGGCCCTGCTGAAAGCGGGCCACGATGAGGTGAAAGCTGTTGGAGCCAAGATCAACGGCCGCCAGGGTATCTTCCGGGAGAGTGTTTTCGTTTACAGGGAAATTTTCATTCACAGGCGGGTTATAGCTACACTGTTAGTGGGGTGATCATATTGGGCGCAACTCTACCAGTGAGACCCACTTCAGACCACCCGAAGCGGACCACGGCAGTTCTGGCATGGAGATTGCTTTACTGGAGTATACCGAGAAACCGAACATTTTTTTGACGATGGGGGGGTACATAATGCCCGTTGAACATCGATGGAGTCCGAGAAAACCGATTGCGCTGGAAGTGAATCTGTTCTATCCACCGCTCGGCACGATTGAAGGCAAGACCCGTAATATCAGTCTGGAAGGCATGTACGTGGAAATGGATGGTGCGGACATCCCCCGCCAGGCACGCCTCGAAGTCGCCTTCACGACCCGTAACGGTGGTGAGGAAAAAGTGTACCGCCTGCCCGCATACGTGGTGCATTCCCACGATCGCGGCATTGGCCTGATGTTGCAGCATGTGGGGTATCACGAATTCGACGCCCTGCGCTACATGCTCAACGCCGCCTGATTGCAGGTGGCGACTGCCTGAGCTGCCCGGCCCTCCTCCCCAGGGAGGAGAGATGCTGCTGTTTCCGCGCCGGCTGACGCGCTCCGCGTCCAAAGAAAAAGCCCCACCACGGCAGTGATGAGGCTTTCCCTTCGCTTTTGCCAGGACCGGATAATCCGCACCCAGGCCCGGCGACTCTCTATTACCTAGAACACGTACTGGGTCTGCACGAAGATCTCGTCTTCGTCATTGCCCACGGCACCGTTCTTGTCTTCGTTCATGCGGTAGGTGAACTGCACCTTGACATCATGCTTGTGCAGGAACCAGTTGGCACCCAGCTCGGTTCGATTCCATTCGGTAGCGTAGTTGTCGGCATCCTGCGAAGACAGGCCGGCTACGATTTCCAGCGTATTCGGCACCACCATGTAACCACCCTCGACAGACCAGTTTTCCAGCGTGGTTTCCCCGTTCCGGTACATGCCGCCAGTGAAAGCACTGTCAATGGTTTCCGCGTTGAAGCGGTTGTACTCGGCATCCACCGAGAAACCGGCACTGCGGAAGGCACCACTGACTTCAAAACCGGTCACGCTGTCGACGTCGGCCTTGCTGCCGCTGGTGCTGACCCCGGCAGTGGTGTAGGTATTAATGTCATCGTCATTGCTCCAGGAGAAGGCCGCCACACCGATGGTAGCCTTGGTATCACCGGCGAAATCACCCTGGGAGAATTTCAGATTGCCAAAGGGGTGGTAATCCACGCGTGCACCGTACATCCAGCCTTCGTTGAAGTCAGAATTCTTGTTCACCGGGGTATCGAAATCCAGTTTGCTGGCATCGGGATCGATGGAAGCACTGGCAAAGGAAGCGCCCCAGGTAACCATCTTGTCATCACTGTGGCCGGTCAGGTGAATACCCAGGTTGCGGTCCGGGGTACCGTAGTTATGGTCACCAACGAAAGTGCGCTCCACCAGTTGCTGGTACTTGGAGGAGGTCAGCAGTTCCCGGGAGAAGGGAAAGTTCGCATTACCGACCGTTACCTTCATGTTGTTGAAGCCCTTGTACTGCATGTAGGCGTCCTTGATGGCGATCTCGTTGTCGCCTGCGGCATCGCCCATGTCCCACTGGAATTTGCCCAGCCAGTCCTTGTGCAGGCTGCCTTCGATGTAGGGACGCAGCCTACGGAACGCGAGATCATCTTCGCTGGAACCGTTGTCGGGGTCTACCTGATGATACTGTAGCTGGATACGACCGCCGATCTTGACGTATTTACCACTGTCATCCTTGTAAACGGTGACACCGGCGAATGCGGGCAGGCTGCCGGCCGCCAGCACGCTGGCAATGGCCAGGGAAAGCATACGCTTGGACATGAAAAGCTCCTGTTAATTGATAAGGTATAAAGAAACACATGAAGTCTGTACGGGAGCTGAGTGTAGGAAGACAGGATTACATTCGTATGACGCCAACATGAAGCTTTGGCTACATGCCACAATCATGTGGTCTCACCACAACAATCCATACCGGTTTTCGTGCTGCAAAAAAAAGGGGCCGCATGATGCGGCCCCAAGCTGATGGTACAACCTGTTATTGTAGAGGAGAGGTTGGCTTAGCGACGGCCCTTCTTGTCGTGATCCTGCTTGTGATGTCCACGCCCCTTCACATTGGAGATGGCCCAGGTGGCATCGCCGTCATCGGCCGCTGAATGCTGCACGTTAACGAACAGGGTGCTCGGGTCCTTGCCAAAATAGATACCCGTACCTTCCGCGCCCGGGTCCGTGAGCGAACCGAACAGCCAGACACCCCTGGAGGTACCGTATTCATTGCTTTCGGTGGTGGCGATCCAGATATCGGAGGGCGAGTTATCCTCGATCATCACCAGCTTGCCATCGGGTGTTTCCGCCAGGTTGTCCACGCTGTCGAAACCGGTATGGAAGCCTTCCTGACCTGGCTTGCCGATTTCCACATCCACGTTCACGCCGGGCTTGACGAAGTTGGCCACCCGCATGCTGTTCAGATCAACGGAGATGACGCGACCTTCATACAGTTCCTTGCCGGTTTCATCGCGGGGACCTTCAGTAATGGCCACGTACAGTACACCGTCGATGATCTCCAGGTCTTCCGGACGCTGGTAGCTCTGGCCACCGGCAGCGGAACCGGACTCACGGGCGGTCAGCGGATCGATGGGGCCCACCCATTCGCCCTGGCCTGTGCCATCGGGACCGGTCACCTTCAGGGCATACAGAGAGCCTGAGGACAGGTCACCGTATACATCGGGCACGAACTTGTAGATGCCGCCGCCGCAGGGCACAACACCATTACAACCCTGGGAACGCCCCCGGTGCTCATCGACGATATAGATGTTGCCATCCTGATCCAGGTCGATGCCTTCATGGGCTACGCGCCCAACCGCCGGCCGGTCGATGATTTCAGCAGCGGACATCATGTCGTCATTGAGAATGATCTCGAACAGACGACCACCTTCCTTCTCTTCGGCGAACAACACCGTGCCCCACGGGGTCCAGCGAATGCCGTCGACGGCATCGTAGCTGACATCCTGTGCCAGCAGTCTGGTTTCGCCCGTCTTCAGATCCACCACAGAGACGGAACCACCTTCCGGCTGGTTGGCCGGGAAGCGTAGTTCATGGGCACGGTACAGGAAACGGCCAGCCATTTTGCCGGTTTCATTGACCACGTTCATATCGTTCCAGTCATCACGACCGCCATCATAGACATTGAGATCGGTTTCGTCGGACACGACATACTGGATGAAACCTTCCGGTATCTTCCAGGGTGCGGCGGGATCCCAATCAGCGGAATTTGCGGAGGAATCGATCGGTTTGAAACCGAAGGGGCCGCTCTTGCTGCCATGATCCCCATGCTCCTTGTCCGCAAATGCAGCGCCGGAAACGGTCAGTGCGGCCATGATTGCGCCGGCAATAACACTCTTTTTAATCATCACGTTTGATACTCCGAAATCTTGGTTGCCTAAAACAGGAATGGAGGAACTGCGTGTCCATCTGGTCACGTGCGCCATGATAGGAAGACTTCAGTTAAGGCAAGTTTTCGAATCAATGAAGCTTTTCTTACAATCACCGCAAACCGGCAACACAAAAAAGCCCCCGCATTGCGGGGGCTCAGGAGGAGATTATGACGTACTGGTTCGGAAGTGATGCTTACAGCTTATCCAGTTCCTGTTCGATCACCTTGACGGGCAGCGGGATATAGCCATCCTTCACCACCACCTGCTGCCCCTGCCTGGACAGCACCAGCTTCAGGAACTCACGCTCCAGCGGGGCCAGCGGCTTGTTGGGGTGCTTGTTCACGTAGATGTACAGGAAGCGGGACAGCGGATATTCGCCCTTGACGGCATTTTCCGGGGTAGCTTCCACGAACGGCTTGCCTTCAGCCTTGGCCAGCGGCACTGCCTTCACACCGGAGGTCACATAACCAATTCCCGAGTAACCGATGCTGTTGACGGAAGCGGAAACCGACTGCACCACGGAAGCGGAGCCCGGCTGTTCGTTCACAGTGTTCTTGTAGTCACCCTTACACAAGCCATGCTTCTTGAAATACCCATAGGTACCGGACACCGAATTGCGACCATACAGCTGAATGGCACGATTCTGCCAGGCGCCGGTGAGACCCAGATCACCCCAGGTGGTCACGTCGGACGAGGCACCGCACTTGCGGGTAGAGGAGAAGATCGCGTCCACCTGCGGGATGGTCAACCCTTCGATGGGGTTATCCTTGTGTGCAAATACCGCCAGCGCATCGATGGCAACACGGATGGCCGTGGGCTTGTAGCCATACTTGCGTTCGAAGGACTCGATTTCCTTGTCCTTCATCTTGCGGCTCATGGGGCCGATGTTGGAGGTGCCTTCGGTCAGGGCCGGCGGTGCAGTGGAGGAACCCGCAGCCTGGATCTGGATGTTGATGTTGGGGTATTCGCGCTTGAAATCCTCGGCCCACAGGGTCATCAGGTTCGCCAGGGTATCGGAACCGACACTGGACAGGTTACCGGACACACCACTGGAACGGGTGTATTCGGCGATATTGGGGTCAAGATCGGCATGGGCAACGCCGACAGCCGCCGCCAGGGTCATGGCGCTGATCAGGGACTTGATGGGTTTCATCCAGATGTACTCCTTCATATACGGTGACTGGAATGGGTCTGCGCAACCGGAACTCACCGGAAAACGCGGGTACTGACTGTTTACAACCTGACGACATGGTGAGGTATGGCGATTACAAAGGTATGACTGAAATATGACAGTTACGTGACACCGGCGTGGTCAGGCCGTTTCCGGCAACCGGGCCTGGCGTTCCTCACTGAAATAACAGCAGAACCTGCTGCCCTTGCCAGGCGTGCTCTCGATCCTGAGTACGGCGTCATGGCGCAGTAATACATGTTTCACGATCGCCAGGCCGAGACCGGTACCCCCGCTGCTGCGGGAACGGCCGGCATCCACCCGGTAGAAGCGCTCGGTGAGGCGCGGGATATGATGGTGCGCGATACCGATACCGGTATCCTCGACCTCGAAGCAGGCCCCCTCGCTGCCGAGTTGCCAGCGCACCGTGATCAACCCGCCCTTGGGTGTGTAGCGCACGGCGTTGAACACCAGGTTGGAAAAGGCGCTGCGCAATTCTCCTTCATTGCCACGCAGCCACAACTGCGCATCCACTTCTTTCTGGAAACGATGCTGGCGATCGCCACTGATGCGCACCGCCTCCTCAATGATCTGGGCCAGCATGCCCGGTATATCCACCGGCTGGCAGTCATCCTTGTGCGGGCCGGTTTCGAGCCGGGACAGCAGCAGCAGGTCATCGACAATGTGCTGCATACGCTCAGTCTGTTTAACCATGGTGCGCAGGGATTTACCCCACACTGGATCTTCTGCCTGCTCCTCGAGCAGGGCCTCCAGGTAACCGGCCACGACGGTGAGTGGAGAACGCAGTTCATGGGAGGCATTGGCGACGAAATCGCGGCGGGCCTGCTCCAGCCGCTCCAGCCGGGTAATGTCACGCGCCACTACCAGTTGCTGATTATTGCCATAGGGCACCACCCGCACCGCCAGACTGATGCTGTGGTCGAGGGGCGACGGGATGGTTACCGGGAAACTGAAATCGGCCTTGCGCAGGTATTCGATAAAATTCGGATGGCGTAGCAGGTTATCGATCCGCTGGCCGATATCACGCGGCGAACGCAGGCCCAGCACTTCTCGAGCCGAGGCATTCCACCACTCGATCTCCTTGGTGGGCCCCAGCACGATGGTGGCATCCGGCAGAGCCCCGGTGGCGCTCTGAAAGCGCTTGAGCATACTGGCAAGATTGCGTTTACGTTTGCGGTTGCGTTGCTGGAGGCGATAGATACGCTCGAACACATCGTCCCACACGCCACGGGATTCCGGCGGATGGAAGCGCTTGCCCTCGTTGAGCCAGCGCTGCAGGCGTTGCAGGTTATAGAGGTGCCAGCCAAGGTAGATGAGCAGGCCCAGCAGCAGGGACAAGGCCACGGCGCCAATGACCAGCCCCAGCACCAGGAGTGCGGCAAACATGACCAGCACCCGCCACATTTCCTGTAACCATGGGTTGGGCACAGCCAGACCTCCGTCGCCTTGCCATAGGGGTGTAGAGGCCTTCAGCCTCGAGTCGAGAAACGATATCCGGCGCCACGCACCGTCTGGATGAGTTTATCATGGCCATGCGCCTCGATGGCCTTACGCAGGCGGCGAATGTGCACATCCACGGTCCGTTCCTCGACATACACATTGCGCCCCCAGACCCGGTCGAGCAGCTGTTCGCGACTGAACACCCGGTCGGGATGGGTCATGAAAAAGTGCAGCAGGCGGAATTCGGTGGGCCCCATTTCCAGGCGCTCCCCGTTGGCGGTAACCCAATGCCCGACCGGGTCCAGCACCAGCCCCTGCACGTCCAGCTCGGATTGCTGTTCCTCGGGGTGGGTACGCCGCAGCACCGCGTGGATACGGGCTACCAGTTCGCGCGGGGAGAAGGGCTTGACCACATAATCGTCGGCGCCCACTTCCAGGCCGCGCACCCGATCCGCTTCCTCACCCTTGGCAGTGAGCATGATGATGGGAATGTTGCGGGTCAGCTCCTCCCGCTTCATGCGCCGGGCCAGATCGACGCCGCTCATGCCCGGCAGCATCCAGTCCAGCAGGATGAGATCCGGCACCCGGTCCGCAATACAGGCCTGCCCTTCCTCGGCATCTCCCGCTTCCGACCAGTCGAAACCGGCGCGATCGAGTGCGAAGCAGACCATTTCACGAATGGCCGGCTCATCTTCAATGATCAGAATGTTGCGATTGTTCATGGCGCACGATGGTAATACAGTGGCGCCATTAAAGCGTACCAATGTTACCGTTCCATGACAGGACGCTCCCCACCCCCCGACAATGCCCCGCTACCGCGCTTGATGCATTGTGGAATCAGCCAGTTGCAGCGAACCACGACGGTCACATTCCGGTCATCCCGCCAGCGCCGGCTCACTCGGCGGGGGCGGCCAGCAGCAGCGAAAAATAACCGTTCTCCGGCTCGAAATGTCGCTCAATCACAAACCCGGCATCCGCCAGCAGGGATTGCAGGCCGGCCAGGGAAAACTTGCGGCTGATTTCCGTGAGGATGCGCTCACCTTCCCTCAGGGACAGTTGGCAACCCAGCCGCTCCAGTGTCACCTCCTGATCGGCGAGCGCAATCAGGTACATCTCGATACGGGTGGCCTGTTCATTATAGTCAGCGGCATGCCGGAAACCCTCGGGGTCGAACTCCGCATCCAGTTCCCGATTCAGCACTTGCAGCAGGTTGAGATTGAATTCGGCGGTGATGCCGGCCTGATCGTTGTAGGCCGCATGCAAGACTGCTGGATCCTTGATCCGGTCCGCACCCAGCAACAGGCGGTCACCGGGCCTCATGCCGGCCCGCACCTCACGCAGAAAGCGCAACGCCTCATCGGCACTGAAGTTACCGATGGTACCGCCCAGAAACAGGTACAGACAATTTCCGTCCGGCCGCGGCAGGTGATGCAGGCCCGCCAGGTAATCGCCCACCAGGGCGTTGATCTGCAGCCAGTCATACTGCTGCAGCAGGTGGCGGCCGCTGTGCAGCAACATCTCCTCGCAGACATCAAAGGGCCAGTAGGCCGCCGCCTGCCCCGCGGCTGCGCACTGGTCGAACAGATGGCGGGTCTTGCGCGAAGTACCGCTACCGAACTCGATGATGTGCGCCGGACACACCTCGTCGATCACGTCAGCGGCACAGGCCAGCAACAGGGCGTCTTCGGTGCGGGTTACGTAATATTCGGGGGTGGCGCAGATGGCGTCGAACAGCTGCGAGCCGCGCTCATCATAGAAATATTTCGGTGGCAGCGAGCGCGGTGGGTGCAACAACCCCGCCAGTACATCCTCCGCCAGTCCGGGCATGGCGCGCGCCGGCTGCACCGGCCGGCAATCCAGACGGGAATCCTGCATCCTGGTATGAAACATCTCCGTCTCCTTTCCGATGGGTTGGCTATGATGACGTGACGGGCCCGGTTTCGTGTCCTTATGTGCCTGGCCTTGGACCTGCAGTAACCTTAGGCTACCATCGGGGTCATTGTCTGCAAACCAACAGACTGATAAGGAAATAGTCGCTTCATGTGCCGTCTAGCCGCTTATCTGGGTGACCCCGTCCCGCTACAACAGTTCCTCCTCGACCCGCCCCACAGCCTGATGGTCCAGTCCTGGGCGCCCCGGGAACTGCGCTATGCGAAGCTCAATGCCGATGGCTTCGGTATCGGCTGGTATGCCCGTGACGGCAAACCGGCGACCTATCGCAATATTCTGCCGATCTGGAATGACACTAATTTGAATCCGCTGTGCCGCAGCCTGGAACAGAGCCTGTATGTCGCCATGATCCGCAGCGCCACAGTCGGCAACCCCGTCAGCCAGGCCAATACCCAGCCGTTCTGCGATCAGGAACTGCTGTTCACCCACAACGGCTACATCACCAACTTCCATGCCGGACTGCGGCCCGTGATCGAACGTGAACTGACGCCGGTCATCCAGGCCGACATCCAGGGCAATACCGATTCCGAACACCTGTTCGCACTGCTGCGCCAGATGCTCAGTCAGGATGCGGAGCTGACCATCGAGCGTGGCCTGCTGACCCTCTGTTCGCGGCTGGCGCACTGGCTGGAGGGCACCGAGGCCCTGCTCAATTTCGTACTCAGCGACGGCGAACGCCTGTATGCCGTACGCCATGCCCTCAATCACGACTGCCCGTCGCTGTACTACACCACCGATGACGACAGCTTTCCCAATGGCCAGCTGATCGCCTCGGAACGACTCACCGAAGCGGAATACTGGCAGCCGGTGCCTGAACACCAGTTGCTGATCCTTGATCGCCACGAACCCCCGGAACTGATTGCCCTGTGATTACCTCTGCCACCCTGCGCGAACTGGAGCGCATCCACACCCTGCTGCTCGCCCTCATCGAAGACCTCGACGAGGACGGCTACCGCAAGCAGTTTCATCCCGATCTCAGTGCCTTGGGCTGGCATCTCGGCCACTGCACCTATATTGAATGTTACTGGCTGCACGAAGTGGTACGCGGCGACGGCAGCGTCACCCAGCCCCTGCGCGAGCTGTATGTGCCACCCATCACACCCAAACCCGAGCGTGGCTACCGCATCCCCGCCAAGCCGGAACTACTCGACTGGGTAGCCAGCCTGCAACAGTTCAACCGCGACTGGCTGGCCAGCGCCGAACAACCGTGGGCCGATCACGAGCTGATGCGCGATGAATACCTGCCGCGCTTCCTGATCCAGCACCACAGCCAGCATTACGAAACCATGATTATGGCGCTGACCCAGCGCGCCCTGTCGGAAGCCACGGCGGATTACCCCGTGCCCCGGGTGCTGCAGGCCCAACCCCTGCGCACCGAGCCACAGTCTATTCCCGGCGGCCATTACCGCATCGGCGGTACCACCCCCAATGCCTTCGATAACGAGCTGCCACAACAGCAGGCTACCCTGGGGCCCTTCGCCCTTGCCCTGCATCCCGTCAGCAATGCCGAATATCTCGCGTTCATGGAAACGAACGGCTATCTACGCCCGGACCTCTGGAGCCCTGCAGGTGAACAATGGCGTCGGCAACAGGAGATCCATGCCCCCGACCACTGGCGCCGCAATCGTGAGGGCCACTGGTACGGCATCGGGGTGCGGGGTGCCTATGAACTGATCGCCGATGAACCGGTCATGGGCCTGTGCTTCCACGAGGCTGATGCCTTCGCCCGCTGGGCGGGGGCACAGCTGCCCCACGAATACCAGTGGGAAGTGGCTTCACGCATAGGTATCCTGCAGGATACCGGTCGGGTCTGGGAATGGTGCGCCAATACCTTCGCGCCCTATGAAGGCTTCCGCGCCTTTCCCTATGACGAGTACTCCACGCCCTGGTTCGATGGCCGACACCACACCCTGCACGGTGGTAGCCTGTATACCCAGCCATGGTTGAAACGACCCAGCTTTCGTAATTTCTACGAGGCCGACAAACGCCATATCTTCGCCGGCCTGCGCCTGGCGTATTGAACAAAATCTCCTGCAGGGGCGAGTTCATTCGTATTGCGGCATCCATTCACACCTGCATTGATCGAGTCTGCAGGGCAATTCTCCATAGCCACGAATCAACGACACCTGCAGGTGCGAGTTCATTCGTATTGCCATCTGCGGGTATGGTGGTAATGCGAATAAATTCGCACCTACAATGAATCAATGTCTCCGTTGCAGGTCCGAATTCATTCAGGCAGGTTTACAGTACAGTCAGCAGGGAAAGACGACCATGACCAATCATCACTGGCACAATATCGACGAACGGGAATGCCTGCGCCTGCTGGACAGCAATCTGCACGGCCTGACACAGGAGCAGGCGGCACAACGGCTGCAGCAGTACGGACCCAACCGTCTCAAGCCACCACAGACCCGCAGCCCCTGGCTGCGTTTTCTCGGCCAGTTTCACAATGTGCTCATCTATATCCTGCTGGCGGCCGGCGCGATCACCGCACTGCTCGGCCACTGGGTGGACAGCGGCGTGATTTTCGGTGTGGTGGTGATCAACGCCATTATCGGTTTTCTGCAGGAAGGCAAGGCGGAAAAGGCCATGGATGCCATCCGCAACATGCTCGCCCCCATGGCCATGACGCTGCGCGATGGCCATTACCGGGAAATCCCCGCCGATGAACTGGTACCCGGTGACCTGGTACAGTTACAGGCCGGCGACCGCGTGCCCGCCGATCTGCGCCTGTTACGGTTAAGGGATCTGCGCATCGACGAGGCGCCACTGACCGGCGAGTCGGTGCCAGTGGATAAGCAACTGGCGCTGGTAAGTGTCACGGCCCCCGTCGCCGACCGACTCAACATGGCCTATTCCGGCACCCTGGTTACCTACGGCCAGGGGCACGGGCTGGTGGTTGCCACCGGCGAACAGACCCAGGTGGGGCATATCAGCGAACTACTGGGTTCGGTACAGTCCCTCACCACGCCACTGCTCAACCAAATCGCCCGTTTCGGACGTGTACTGACCCTCGTCATCCTGGCCCTGGCCCTGCTCACCTTCCTGTTCGGTGTACTGGTGCATGATCAGCCCCTCGACCAGATGTTCCTGGCCGGTGTGGCATTGGCCGTGGCGGCCATCCCCGAGGGGCTGCCCGCCATCATCACCATAACCCTGGCCATCGGCGTCCAATCCATGGCACGGCGCAACGTGATCATTCGCCGCCTGCCGGCAGTGGAAACCCTGGGTTCGGTAACCGTGATCTGTTCCGACAAGACCGGCACCCTGACCCGTAACGAAATGACCGTGACCCGCGTGATCTCTTCCGCCTACGACTTCGAGGTCACCGGTGCCGGTTATGCCCCTCACGGCGAGTTTCGCCTGGAAGGGGCGCCCGTGAACCTCGATACCTATCCGGGCGTGCTGGAAATCATGCGCGCCGGCCTGTTGTGCAATGACGCGGAACTGCAGCGCGACGAGGCCGGCCAGTGGCAGCCACAGGGCGACAGCATGGATGCAGCCTTGCTGGCGCTGGCCCGCAAGGCCGGCCTGGAGGATGAATTCGAACATCGCGAATGGCCCCGGGATGACAATATTCCCTTTGATTCCGCCCATCGCTTCATGGCAACCCTGCATCACGACCACGCCGGCCATGGTTTCATGTACATCAAAGGCGCACCGGAACGGCTGTTCGCCATGTGTGAATGGGAACGCCATGCCGGCGAGGACCGCCCCATCCATCTCGATTACTGGCACCGCCAGCAGGAAGCACTGGGCAAACAGGGACAGCGGGTGCTGGCGGTGGCCTTTCGCCGTGCCGACCAGGATCACCGCTGCATCGCCTTTGACGATGTGGAGCAGGGGCTCACCCTGCTCGGCCTGTACGGTTTCACCGATCCGCCGCGTGAGGATGCCCGCACCGCCGTGCAGGACTGCCGCAGCGCCGGCATCCAGGTCAAGATGATCACCGGCGACCACGCCACCACCGCACGCGCGATTGGCATCCAGCTCGGCATCGGTGATGGCATACACGCACTGACCGGCCAGGAACTGGAAACCATGGATGATGCCGCCCTGCAGCAGGCGGTGGTCGACACCGATGTGTTCGCCCGCGCCAGCCCGGAACACAAGCTGCGCCTGGTGCAGGCACTGCAGGCCCGCGGCCAGGTCACTGCCATGACCGGTGACGGAGTCAACGATGCCCCGGCACTGAAACGCGCCGATGTGGGCGTGGCCATGGGCCGCAAGGGTACCGAAGCCGCCAAGGAAGCGGCGGAGATGGTCATCACCGACGATGACTTCGCCTCCATCGTGGCCGGCGTGGAGGAAGGCCGCACCGTCTACGACAATATCCGTAAATCCATCCTGTTCATCCTCCCCACCAATGGTGCCGAGGCGCTGGTGGTGATGGCCGCGGTGGTACTGGGACGCATACTGCCCATCACCCCGGCACAGATTCTGTGGGTGAACATGATCACCGCCGTCACCCTGGCCCTGTCGCTGGCCTTTGAACCGGCGGAACAGAATGTCATGCAGCGCCCGCCCCGGCGCCCCGATGAACCTCTGCTGTCGGGCCTGTTGGTGGAGCGCATCCTGCTGGTATCGGTGCTGATGGTGATCGGTACCTTCGGGTTGTTTATCTGGGCACGCGACCAGGGCATGAGCGTGGAACTGGCCCGTACCCTGGCGGTGAACACCCTGGTGGTGGGTGAGGCCTTTTATCTGTTCAATACCCGTTACCTGGTGGCCTCCTCGCTGAACCTGCGGGCCCTGACCGGTAACCGCTATGCCCTCATGGCCACTCTGATCGTGCTGCTGTTCCAGCTGCTGTTCACCTATGCGCCACCGATGCAGGCCCTGTTCCACACCCGGCCGCTGGAACCCCTGCACTGGCTGCTGATCGTGGGCGTGGGTCTGGTGGTTTTCCTCATGGTGGAGCTGGAAAAGGCCTGGCTGCGCCGCCATCGTTAGGGAAACCGGTATACTGGCACCATGGTGCAATCTCCCCACAACACCCCCGATACCCGCCAACTCGGCAAGGTATTCATCTGGGCTGCCTGGCTGATCCTGCTGGCCCTGCTGACCTGGTTTTTCAGCGGTGTTCTGGATTGGCAGCGCAATCCCAACCAGTCCCTGCAGACCCGCATCGATGCCGAGGGTGTGCGCGAAGTGATGCTGCAGCGCAACCACTTCGGCCATTACCTCACCAGTGGCCGCATCAATGGCGAGCGGGTGGAGTTTATGCTGGATACCGGCGCCAGCGACGTCTCGATTCCGGCGGCTGTTGCCGAGACATTGCAGCTGCAACCCGGCGCGCCGCGTTACTACCAGACCGCCAACGGCACCATCACCGCCTATACCACCCGGCTCGATGAACTGCGCATCGGCGACATCCTGCTGCGGGATGTGCGCGCCAGCATCAACCCCGCCATGCAGGGCAACGGCATCCTGCTCGGCATGAGTGTGCTCAAGCGGCTGGAGTTCACCCAGCGCGGGGATACCCTGCTCCTGCGGCAATACCCGGAAGACGAATGACCCGGAACCCCTGCCATCCCTTTCGTCACCCGGGAGATGGCCAGGGAGAGGGGGATGACGCAATCGCCTGCCTGAATAAATTCAGGCCTACCTCCCCACTGGCATCCCACATCCAATCCGGTTACCGTTTGGGCCAATAACAACGGGATACCACCTCCATGATCGACACCCTCACCCAATGGACCGGACAACTGTCCGGTCTGCTCTGGGGCAGCCCGCTTACCCTGATCCTGCTGCTCGGCACCGGACTGTATCTCACCCTGCGCATGGGCCTGATCCAGGTACGCGGCTTCCGCCATTCGGTGGCCCTGGTCAGCGGCCGCTACAGCAGTCACAAGGATGTCGGCGAGGTATCGCATTTCCAGGCACTGGCCACCGCCCTGTCGGCCACCGTCGGCACCGGCAATATCGCTGGCGTGGCCGCGGCCATTTCCCTCGGCGGTCCCGGCGCCCTGTTCTGGATGTGGGTCACGGCGCTACTGGGCATGGCCACCAAGTTCACCGAATGCACCCTGGCCATCCGCTTCCGTCAGGTGAGCGAGACCGGCGAGGTGGCCGGCGGCCCCATGTACACCCTGCTGCATGGCCTCCACAAGCCGAAGCTGGCCGCCCTGTTTGCCAGCTTTGCACTGATCGCATCCTTCGGCATCGGCAATATGGTGCAGGCCAATTCGGTGGTGGATGGCCTCAGCTATGTGTTCCCGGACTTGAAGACCAATGGCTGGCTGGTGGGAGTGCTGATGGCCACGCTGGTGGGGCTGGTGATTCTCGGTGGGGTACAGCGCATTGCGAAGGTGGCCAGCGCCATCGTGCCCTTCATGGCAATCCTGTACGTGGCCGCCGCGCTGTTCGTACTGGCCAATCACCTCGGCGAGATTCCCGCTGCCTTCGCCACCATTATCGATCATGCCCTGAACCCCTGGTCCGTGGGCGGCGCGGCGGTGGGTGAAGCGATCCGCTGGGGCGTGGCGCGCGGGCTGTTCTCCAACGAGGCCGGCCTCGGCTCCTCGCCCATGGCCCACGCCGCAGCGCGTACCAACGAACCGGTGCGCGAGGGCCTGGTGGCCATGCTCGAACCCTTCATCGACACCCTGGTGATCTGCACCATGACCGGGTTGGTGATCGTGGTCACCGGCGCCTACGTGGACCGCAGCGAGGAACTGGTGGGCGCCGCACTGACCGCCCACGCCTTTCAGAACACCCTCGGGGACGGCGGTGCCTGGGTGGTGGGTTTCGGGCTGTCACTATTCGCCTTTTCCACCATCATCGCCTGGTCCTACTACGGCGACCGCTCCGCCTATTTCCTGTTTGGAGAACGCGCCGTGCTCCCCTACCGGGTGATCTTCACCCTGCTGGTGGTCGTGGGCGCCGCCGTGCCACTGCAACTGGTGTGGAATCTGGCGGATATCACCAACATCCTCATGGCGCTGCCCAACCTGCTGGCCTTGTGGCTGCTGGCGGGGCTGGTCAAACGGCTCAAAAACGATTATTTTTCCCGACCCCATCGTCGTACGGATTGATCCGCGCGGCATCTCGATGATCCACACAGGAGATCCCCATGGCGGATACCATCACCACCGCTTCCGGCCTGCAGTATGAAGACGTCAACATCGGCAACGGCGCCGAAGCCACCGGCCGCGGCCAGACCGTCACCGTGCACTACACCGGCTGGCTGACCGATGGCAGCAAGTTCGACTCCAGTCGTGACCGCGACGACCCGTTCAGCTTCCCCCTCGACTGCCGTTTCGTCATCGCCGGCTGGGACGAGGGCGTCAAGGGCATGAAGGTTGGCGGCAAGCGCAAGCTCACCATCCCGCCGGAGCTGGGTTATGGCGCGGCCGGAGCCGGAGGCGTGATCCCGCCCAACGCCACCCTGGTCTTCGAAGTGGAACTGCTGGAGATTTCCGAGTAGTGCAACTCGAGGCGCTGGAACAGCAGATCCTGCAGTCGGTGCACATCGCGCTGGCGGAGGATGTAGGCAATGGCGACCTCACCGCCACGCTGATCCCCGAGGCGACCACGGGCCAGGCCCATGTCATCAGCCGCGAGCATGCGGTGCTGTGTGGCAGCGCCTGGTTCAATGCCGTGTTCGAGACACTGGACCCGCGGGTACGGATCCACTGGGCGGTCGAGGATGGCGACCGGGTCGCACCCGACCAGCGACTCTGCCAGCTGGAAGGTCCGGCCAGGGCCCTGCTCACCGGTGAGCGTTGCGCGCTCAATTTCCTGCAGACCCTGTCCGGCACGGCCACCCTGGCACGCCGCTATGCCGATGCCGTGACCGGCCTGCCGGTGCGCATCCTCGATACCCGCAAGACCATTCCCGGCCTGCGCCTGGCACAGAAATATGCCGTACGCACCGGCGGCTGCCACAATCACCGCACGGGACTGTATGATGGCATCCTGATCAAGGAGAACCACATCTCCGCCGCCGGCACCATCACTGCGGCGGTGGCTGCGGGCCGTCAGTTGGGCACCGGGCTGCCCGTGGAGGTGGAGGTGGAAAACCTCGACGAGGCCCGCGAGGCCCTGGCCGCCGGTGCCGATATCCTGCTGCTGGACAATTTCTCCCTCACCGACCTGGAGTCCGCCGTGGCGCTAAATGCCGGCAAGGCCCGGCTGGAGGCCTCTGGCGGCGTCAACCTGGAGACGGTACGCGCCATCGCCATCACCGGTGTGGATTATATCTCGGTCGGTGGCCTGACCAAGGATCTGCACGCCCTGGACCTCTCCTTCCGCTTCGATTGAGTTCCCATACCGCCAGTACTTCGGGCCATAGTGAATGGCATTACCTGACTCGCAGCCGGCCCCATGCACCCGCCATTGGACATGAGCCGGAATGCCGAATGGGCCGTGGGTTTTCCTCTCCCAGATCCGGGAGAAGGCAGGAAGAGAGTTGGAAAATCAGTTACTAAAGCGGTTTCAGCGCTCGTTTTGCATCCTGACCCTCCCTCCTTTCGGGGAAACAGGGAGCTTACGATTCATTGGTTATCCATTATGTAAATTTTTGCCACCAACGGACGCTACAGTTGGTAACTGAATCAGGTGATTTTTGGACCAGGCGGCTGGATTGCATCCATTACCCCAGAACACCCAAACAGCAGGAAACCTATCAAAGCGGCGAGACACCTCCGGAAACGCCGCCATAGACACCATGGACGTAAACGACCAGCCATCCAATCCACGCGCCAGGATCCAGGAACTCCTGCACCTGCCTCCCCTGGCACCGGTCGCACAGGAACTGTTGCGGGAACTGGCACAGGAGGAAATCGATATCCCCCGCCTGGCGCAGGTGATCGAGAAGGATCCCGGCCTTACCGCGCGCCTGATCGGGGTGGCGAATTCCGCCTATTTCAGCCAGCGTGACCCCATTTACGACCTGTCCACCGCCATTATCCGCGTCCTGGGACTGAACCTGGTGAAAAGCCTGTCACTCGGTATCGCCTTGAGCAAACCGTTTGATCTCAGCCGTTGCCCGGGCTTTGAACTCGATCGCTACTGGTACGTGGCCATGCTCACCTCCACCCTGGCCAATCAGCTCGCACCCCAGGCCCGGCTGGAACCCGGTGCCACCGAGTACCTGTTTCTGGGTGGCCTGCTCCACAACCTGGGGGAACTGGTACTGGCCCATTGTTTCCCGACGGAAGTACAGGAAGTGCTACGCGAAAAACATTTCCAGAAGGACAAGCCACTGGCACAACTGCAACAGGACATCATCGGCCTCAATGCCTGCGAGGCTGGCGTGGCCCTGAGCCATAAATGGCATCTCCCCGAAAAGGTGACGCGTATCCTCAAACATCACCACAACACCCAGTACCGCGACCAGGAGTGGCGCACCGTGTGCCTGATCGGCTATTGCAGCCGCCTGGTGGATGCGGGCTACTGCGCAGAGGGAACGGCACCCAGTGAGGAGCAACTCGCCGAGCACAATGTGCTGCAGCTGCCGGAAAATGCCGTAATGGCAGCAGTGGAACGCCTGCAGAGCAAGAATGAACAGACCCTGGCCCTGGCCCGGGCACTGGCCAATGGAGACCACAACGGTGGATAGCGCACCCTTTGTTGAGGCCTACCAGGAACTCAGCCAGCGCTTTATGCGCCTGGTGGACGACCTGTCTGCCCTGCGCGCCCTGTCCACCATGGATCTGCATCATCCGGATGAAACCATGCTGCTGCGTGGCGCCATGCAGGTGCTGATGGAAAACCACGACCTGGAACGCTGCTCCATTTTCCTGATGGAAGGTGAGGAACTGGTCTGTGCCAGCGGCCTGGACTGGCACGACATCCTCGGCAAGCGCTCCGGGGAACGGTCCGCCCGCAGCCCGATGACCTTCCAGGTCGGCCAGGGCATTATCGGCATGGCCGCAGAAACCGGCCGTATGCAACACTGCCACGACTGTCCCACGGAAAGCCGCTTCCTGCCACCGGACAAGCAATTCGCCTCGGCACAGATCGGGTCCCTGATCTGTGTACCGGTATTGCTCAACGACAAGGTGCTGGGTGTAGTCAATGTCTCCCATCCTCAACCCCGCTTCTTCAACGAGGCCCACGAACGCCTGCTGCAGGTGTTCGCCGGCTTCCTGGGCCAGATCCTCTCCAATTGGCGGTACTACAACCAGATGGAACTGGAAATCCGCCGTCGCACCCAGGAACTGGAACAGGCGCTGGCGGAAGCCGAGGAACTCAAGCGTCGTTATCACCAGTTGTCCATCGTCGACGAACTGACCGGGCTGCATAACCGCCGTTTTTTCTTTGCCGAGGCCGGCACTGCGCTGGCACTGGCCGCCCGTCACCAGCATCCGTTCAGCATCCTGATGATCGATCTGGATCATTTCAAGCACATCAATGACACCCACGGTCACGCCATGGGTGACCGGGTGCTCCAGATCACCTCCGCCCTGCTCAAGGCGCAGATCCGCGATGGTGACATTCTGGCCCGGTTTGGCGGCGAGGAATTCGTGCTGGCCCTGGCCAACACCGATGACCAGGGCGCCAAACTGATGGCCGATCGCATCCTGGAATCCCTGCGTACCCTGCAGTTCAATGCCGACGGGCAGGTCATCCCGGTCACCGCCTCCATCGGTATCGCCTGTCTCGACCAGGACCGTGCAGACAAGCAGCCGGACCGTCTTGAACGCCTGTTGCGCCAGGCCGACCAGGCTTTGTATTTCGGCAAGGCGAACGGCCGTAACCAGTGCCAGAGTTATGCCAGCCTGCGGCGCATGAGCTGAATACCCCCGCAACCTGCCGGCATGGATGCCGACCCCACGCCAGTCCAGGCAGGCGGATGCCGCCCGGCCCGCCGGACCGGATATAACAGGTCCAACCACGCCATAACCCAGGTGCGCAAGGCACTCATACCCCGCGACCGTGTCCTGAAAATGCCCTCCTGGAAATCGATGCTGTAATGGCGAAACCGCAATATATTGAATTACATTAAAAATGATTTTATTTTCGCCACTTAAGCCCGAGGCCGGACCGCCGCTAGCTTCTGCAGGGGAAGAGTCTGGGGAAGAATGAACCGGTAACACCGGACTGCGCCAACTGAATGAAACTCAGTCACGCCTTCAATACCAAGAACATCGTCACCATCGGCTTTACGGTCGTGGTGATGCTCATGCTGGCCCTCGCCCTTATCAGTGTGCGCATGGTGGAAAATGGTCAGCAGCGCCTGAACCAGGTCGTCCACATCAACAATCTCAAGATCGAGCTCATCTCGGACATGCGCACCGCCGCACGGGAACGCACCATCTGTGTGAACAAGATGCTGCACCTGGAGGACGCCTTCGCCCGGGATGATGTGTGGATGCAGTTCAATAAATTCGGTAATGATTTTGTCCAGGCCCGGCAACGAATTCTCGAACTCCCCTTGAGCCCGGTGGAGACTCGCCTGCTGGAACTGGAACAGTCCCTAACCAGCATGGTGGCCCCCCACCAGCGCTCCGTCACAGACCTGATCAACCAGGGTCAGACTGACCTGGCCAAGACGCTGCTGCTCGAAACCATACTGCCCGGTCAGGACCGCCTGTTTTTAGTGCTTTCGGAGCTGATCCAGTATCAAAAGGACATGGCCCGCAGGGCGGCCGATGAGGCCAGTGCCGAATTCAATCGTACCCTGATACAAATGCTGGGATTGGCGGCCGGTTTCATGCTGGTGACCATCCTCATCGCACGTTATGTCCAGCGTCAGACCCTGGACTCGGAACGTCGCCTGTTCAATGCCAAGGAACATGCACAGGTCACCCTGCATTCCATCGGCGAGGGCGTGATCTGCACCAGCCTGCAGGGAGTAGTGGAAGAACTGAACGGTGCCGCCGCATCACTGGTCGGCCTCAGGAACCTGCAGGCCATCGGCAAACCGATCACCGAGGTATTAAGACTATCCCCCGAAGGGCAGCCCACCAGCAGGCTGGACCCGGTGGCCCAGGTCCTGCGGGGCGGCGGCCTGGTGACCTCCGATGAAGACGCCATCCTGCATCGACCCGACGGAATGGAGCTGGCGGTCGAATACACCGCCTCGCCCATCCATGATCGCGACAACCGGCTACTGGGCTCCATCCTGGTATTCCGTGATGTCACCAAGATGCGAGTCCTGTCCAGCCAGTTGTCGTATCACGCCCGCCATGATGGGCTGACCGGCCTGATCAACCGGCGCGAATTCGAGACCTGTGTAACGCGCGCAATCGAAAAGGCTCACCAATATGATCATGAATCCTGGCTTTGCTTCATCGATATGGACCAGTTCAAGATCATCAACGACACCTGTGGGCACCTCGCCGGAGATGAACTACTGAAACAGGTCGCTGCCACCCTGTGCAGCCGGGTGAGGGATGGGGACCTGGTGGCCCGACTGGGCGGAGATGAATTTGCCATCCTCATCCATCATTGCGATGAAGCCGACGCCTTGCACATGGTAGAGCGCATTCGTGAAGAGATACAGGCCATGCCCTTTGTCTGGGAAGGCAAGAAATTCGGCACCAGCACCTCCATTGGCCTGGTGCCGATCAATCGGAATGCCGGAAGCCTCTATGAAGTCCTGAGTACCGCAGACAGCGCCTGCTACCTGGCCAAGGAAGGTGGCCGCAATCGCGTTCACCTGCATCAACTGGACGACGCCGCCATGGCCAGGCGGGATGGTGAGATGCAATGGGTACACCGCATCACCAGCGCACTGGAAGAAAACCGTTTCACCTTGTATTACCAGGCCATTGTGCCGCTTGCCAGCGGTAACCGGCAGCGCTGCGGCGAGATACTGGTACGCATGCTGGATCCGCATGGAAACATCGTGCCACCCATGGCCTTCATTCCCGCCGCGGAACGCTACAATCTGATGGACCAGATCGATCGCTGGGTGATTCGCACCACCATCGAAACCCTGGCCCATCGACAGGCACCGATTCTGAAAGACGGCGACTGGGTATCCATCAACCTATCCGCACAATCTCTCTGCGATGAAAGTTTCCTCAGCTTCGTACTGAAACAACTGAAAGACTCCGCCATCGATCCCGCCTGGCTCTGTTTCGAGATCACCGAGACCTCCGCCATCGCCAACCTGGCGCGGGCCATCGAAGTCATTACGCACCTCAAGGACCAGGGCTGCCGCTTCGCGCTGGACGATTTCGGTAGCGGGGTAAGCTCATTCGCCTACCTGAAGAACCTGCCCGTCGACCTGGTAAAGATTGACGGGGCCTTTGTTCGGGACATCCAGCACAATGAAATCAATCTTGCGCTGGTAACCGCCATCAACCAGGTGGGGCATGTCATGGGAATTCGCACCGTGGCCGAATACGTGGAAAACCGCAAGATTGCCGTACTGCTACGGAAACTGGGCGTCGATTTCGGCCAGGGATTCGGCATTCACGCTCCGGCCCCGCTCAGCGAAGCACTGCTGGAACTGAATGGGGATTCGGCGGCCAGCGCCTGAAGACACATCCGGATTCATTCGGACATGCCGGTGGCAGGCAAACCGTATCTTTCATCACTTCTCGGCGGAAATGAAACACACCCAGCCTGGATCCTGTTCCACTTCCGTGGCGGGTTGGAAATCGCCATCGGGCTCATCGTCCTCATCCCAGCCCTGCCAGTGCACGGTGACCCGCGAAAACCCGGCTTCCGTGAGCAGTTCCTGCAGTTCCGGCAGTGACCACATGCGCCATTCATAGCTGAAGGCACGCTTCAGCTTGGACTTGTCGGGAAAGCTGAAATGGATGTAGCAGACCATGTGGCCATTGATGGGGTTATAGCTGGCCTGCTCCCATATGTAAGTGAAATCGTCGTGCTTGGTGCGTTCCTTGATGGTTTTGCAGGCGTCATAGCCACCGAAGGCATCGATGAATAACACACCGTCCTCCACCAGTCCTTCGCGCGCCCTGGCAAAATAGTTACGCAAGCTGTCGCGGGTTTCAAAGATCATGTAACTGAAATTCATCGCCAGGATGGCATCCACCGGTTCGGTCTTCACGGTGCAGACGTTTTCCTGAATGAGTTCCACCCGACTGGCCTCTGCCGGCTTCAATTTTCCGACATTGTTTTCCCGTCCCCAGTCCAGCACCTCGGCATCGAGATCAACGGCAAAGGCACGATTCTGCTTGCGACGCCGCACCCACTCACAGGCCATGGCCGCCGTACCACAGAAATCCTCGCGCAGGGTGACAGCCTGGCGGCCACGCAGCCGGGTAAAGGCACCGTCCACAAACTCGAACTCCCCCTCGACATTCTGCACCGATTGTTCATAGAGGCGATGACGGTCCGCCAGGTCGGCCGCCCGGGGTTTTCCGCTACCGGCCGCCTGCCGGGCATGGGTACGTTCGCGCTTGGTCTTGTTTGCCTTTTTGGCCATCTTTCTGAACACCTTGTTCTGTACGGTCTGTAAAATCAGACGTGAGGGTAGCAGATTCGACATGGCAGCTCACCTGGACATTCCCCCGCTTCGCTGGACAGCCCGGGGACGGCCTGTATACTCTGCCGCGGGATCGCCTCTTCGCCAGGCACCCACAGTTCCGTCCCACACTTCGGCGGACGGCGTCACGGCCGAGCAGGATACCCTCCCGTAGCATTCGTATGCATAAAGACAGCTTCATTATCGCTATCGCCGTAGCCGCATTGACCATCATGTTCTGGGCTCTGCTGAACCGCCCCGAAATAGAACCGGCCTGGCCCACCACCATCCAGGGTTTTTCCCTGGCGCCCTACCACGAGGGGCAGTCGGCGATCACCCGCAAATACCCCAGCCGCGAGCAGATCGACGCTGACCTGGCGCTGCTCGCCGGCCGCACCCATGCCGTGCGTACCTATAGCGTGGACGGCACCCTCGCGGATATTCCGGAACTGGCCCGCAAGCATCACATCAATGTGGCCCTGGGCGCCTGGCTGGATCGCAACCGGGAATGGAATACCCGGGAAATCGACCGCCTGCTGAAGATTGCCGCCCATGCCCGCAACGTGGTGCGCATACTCGTCGGCAACGAAGTGGTGCTGCGCGGCGATCTTCCGCTAGCGGAGCTGATCGGCCACCTGGATCACGTGCGTTCGGAGATCGACATTCCGGTCAGCACGGCCGAACCCTGGCATATCTGGGTCAAATATCCGGAACTGGCGGAGCATGTGGACTATATCGCCGTGCACATGCTGCCTTTCTGGGAAGGCCTGTCCGTGGATATTGCTGTTAACCATGTCATCGAACGCATGAACGACCTCAAGCGTCTGTTCCCTGGCAAGCCCATTGTCATCACCGAAGTGGGCTGGCCCAGTAATGGCCGTACCCGCAAGGAGGCCGTGGCCTCGGAGGCGAATGAAGCCATCTTCCTGCGCCGCTTTCTCGAACTGGCCCATAAGGAAAACTATGTCTATTACGTGATGGAGGCCTTCGACCAGCCCTGGAAGCAGGAAACCGAAGGATCGGTCGGCGCCTACTGGGGGGTATACAACTTTGAACGCCAGCCCAAGTTCACCTTTGACCAGCCCATTGTAGAGATTCCCGACTGGCCGATCCTGGCCGGGATTTCCGTCATTGTCGCACTGGTCACCTTTGCACTGCTGCTGATCGACAGCCGTCACCTGCGCAAACGTGGCCGCGGCTTCCTCGCACTCATCGCCTATGCCGCCGCCACCGCGGCGGTCTGGATCATCTACGACTACAGCCACCAGTACCTGGACCTGACCACAATCGTAGTCGGCATACTGCTCATCTTCGGCATGATCGGGGTAATCGCGGTACTGCTGGCGGAGGCCCACGAATGGGCTGAAGCCCTGTGGCTGCATGAACACCGGCGCCTGTTCACCCCCACCCCCGTACCCGACGCACAGCTGCCCATGGTCTCCATCCATGTGCCAGCCTACAACGAACCGCCGGACATGATGATCGAGACGCTGGATGCCCTGGCGGCCCTGGATTATCCCCGTTTCGAAGTGGTGGTGATCGATAACAACACCAAGGATGAAGCGACCTGGAAACCCGTGCAGGAGCACTGCACGAAACTGGGTGCACAATTCCGCTTCTTCCATGAAGACCCGCTGGCGGGCTACAAGGCCGGTGCGCTGAACTTCGCCCTGCAGCAGACCGCACCGGAAGCTGAGATCATTGCCGTCATCGACAGCGACTACAAAGTACATCCACGCTGGCTACGCGACCTCGCCCCCCAGTTTCTGGAAGCCAACATCGCCATCGTGCAGGCGCCGCAGGATTATCGCGATGCCCACGAGAATGCCTTCAAGGCCATGGCCTATGCCGAGTATCGCGGCTTCTTCTATATCGGCATGATCACCCGCAACGAACGCAACGCCATCATCCAGCACGGCACCATGACCATGGTGCGTCGCCAGGTGCTGGAACAGGTGAATGGCTGGGCGGAATGGTGCATCACCGAAGATGCCGAACTCGGTCTGCGCATCTTCGAACAGGGCCTGGAGGCCACCTATATTCCGAGGAGTTATGGTCGCGGCCTGATGCCCGACACCTTCATCGATTACAAAAAACAGCGCTTCCGCTGGGCCTATGGCGCAGTACAGATCATGCGCCGCCATACCCGCACCCTGCTGTTCGGCAGCCGTGGCAAACTCACCCTGGGACAACGCTACCACTTCCTCGCCGGCTGGTTGCCCTGGCTGGCCGATGGTATCAACCTGGTGTTCAACTTCGCCGCCCTGGCCTGGTCGGCGGCCATGCTCTACGCGCCCACCAAGGTGGACCCACCGCTGCTGGTATTTTCGATCCTGCCACTGGCCCTGTTCGTGTTCAAGATCGGCAAACTGGCCTACCTGTACCAGACCCGGGTCGGTGCCAACAGTATGCAGACCATCGCCGCCGCCTTCACCGGTCTGGCGCTGACCCACACCATCGGCATCGCCATGCTGACGGGCTTCTTCAAGAGCGGCCTGCCCTTCTTCCGCACCCCCAAGCAGGCCAGCAAACAAGCCCTGTTCAAGGCATTGCAGGCCGCACGGGAGGAAACCCTGCTGTTGATCGCACTGCTGCTGGCCTCCTGGGCCATCATCACCCAGCTCGACGCCGAATCGATGTCCCTGGACCGACTGATGTGGTCCATCATGCTGCTGTTGCAGGGTATCCCCTATGCCTCGGCGTTGCTGGTCTCGATCATCAGCGCGCTGCCGAAACTGCCGGCAGGATTCATCGGCGAGACGGGCAGCATGAAACAGGCGGCACAAACGGCGCTGGCAGCGGAAACGAAACGCTAGGAAAACATCCTGAGGAAAACAGGAAATGGTGCCGGAGAGAGGAATCGAACCTCCGACCTACTGATTACGAATCAGTTGCTCTACCGACTGAGCTACTCCGGCGCGGGGAGCGGGCGAGTATAAATAAAGGTATGGGCAGTGACAACCGGACTTACTGGTTGCGCACCCGGATAATGACGTCCACGCCGTCGGCCACGGTACCGGCCGGCAGGTCTGGCAGGGTGTGAATGGGGAACTGTTCCAGGTCGACGTCGATCAGTTCCCCGGTGTCCACGTTATAGAAATGGTGATGGGGTTCGACATTGGGGTCGTAGAACACCCGGCTGGGGTCCACGATCACTTCGCGGATCAGGCCTTCCCGCGCGAATAAGCCCAGAGTGTTGTAAACCGTGGCCTTGGACACCCGGTAGCCACGTTCGTTGGCCTCGTTCAACACCTGGTCCGCAGACCGGTGCCGGTGCGTCGAAAACAGCACTTCGGCAATCTGCAGACGTTGTTGTGTCGGCAGGATATTTTGCGCACGCAGGCGTTCGCCGATGGCTTCTTCGCTAAGCGGTTGTGTGAGTAGGTTTTTTACCATGCCGATCAGTATACGCCCAGCTTTTAGACAAAGTCTACGTGCGGGGCGTATGGGTATTTTTCATTGCATTTTCAAAATGATATGGCTTTGGGTCAGTGAAACTGGCACGTTCGAGCAGCTGGTCCACCAGCAGTCGCACCGAGGCAGGCCCGAGGATCACACCATTGCGGTAATGCCCGGCGTTGACGTACAGGCCTTCGCAATGGGGGTGTGGCCCCACATAGGGAACGCCTGCGGGTGACCCCGGCCGCAAGCCGGCCCACTGCCGTTCGAGGCTGCATGCCGCCAGTTCCGGAACCAGCGTCAGCGCGGCCTGGTAGAGATCTTCACGGGCCGGTGCGGTGATGGATTTATCGAACCCCACCCGCTCCAGGGTGCTGCCCACCAGAATATGCCCATCCCGACGTGGAATGACATAGCGCCCCTGATACAGGCTGATGCGTTGCAGCAGCGACGAGGCAGCCTGAAACAACAGCATCTGGCCGCGCACCGGTTCCACCGCCACTGCGAGGCCGGTGGCCGCCAGCAGACCCGCGGTCCAGGCACCACCGGCCACCAGTACCCTATCGGCGGCGATAAAGCCTTGCGTGGTTTCCACGCCCTGCACCCGGTCGGCATGGATGCGCAGGCCATTCACGCCGGTATGCTCCCGCAGCCTGACACCGGCCTTCAGCACGGCACCGCGCAGGGCCTGGATCAGCCGGGGATTACGCACCTGGGCCACGTTCGGCAACCAGAGCGCCTCATCCACCGCCACACCAAGCGCCGGTTCCAGCGCCTGCACCTGTGTCTGGTCACAGATTTCCAGATGCGTATGGAATTGCGCCGCCCACTGCTGTGCGGCGGCCTTTTCCTCCGCTTCCAGCACCAACAGCCCACTACCGGTCCATTCGGGATCGATACCACTCTCCTCGCGCAGCGCCTCCGCCAGAGCCGGATAGATCTGCTGACTCCAGTGCGCCAGCACATTGACCGGATCGGGATAGCGCCAGGGATAGAGTGGCGACAGAATGCCACCGCCGGCCCAGGAAGCCTCGCCACCGGCTTTCCCTCGCTCCACCAGAGTGACCTGCATGCCTTCCTGCGCCAGTTCGCGTGCGCACATCATGCCGATCAGTCCGGCCCCTACCACTACAATCTCTGTCACCCGTACCGCCTTCGGTTTTCGTTTCGTCTCACTGCACAGCGTTTATGCTGTGGCGCCGGCAAGCCCGCTAGCGTTTCCAGCAACGGGCATCGGCATAGGTGGCCCGGTGATCCGGGCCCTCCTGGTTCACGGCAAAGGTACCGCAGCTATCCTGTGCCTGCGGGCCATCCACCACCGGGACGGCAGTCGCACCATAACCCGCTGCCGTGTTGCCGGTTATGGAAATCGCGTAGTACCCATCGGGTGATCGTGCGCGCAGACCCAGTTCATTCAATGTTCCATACCGGGGATGGTGGATACGCCATTTTTCCTGCGCCAGCTGCAGCCCCAGCAGGGCTGCAATGGCATCGGCACGGCGTCCCTGTGCAACCGCATCGCGATAACCGGGGATCGCCATTGTCGCCAGGACCGCGACAATGGCCAGCACCACCAGCATTTCCAGTAAGGTAAAACCTTCCGTGGTGTTTTCTTTCATAGTGAAATGCTCACTCCTGTAAGACGAGGTCAATGACAAAATCAGCCAATGACCGTATAGGCATCCTGCCCCGGCCAGTATAATCGCTGCGCGCCCGATCGGAAATTCGGATGCAATAACAGCACAAGCGACTACTACCTGAGGTAATGGCCATGGACGGGCATTTATCCAGGGGACTGACGCTGGTCGAGTTGCTGACGGTGATCGCCGTGCTGGCCATACTGATCACCATTGGCATGCCGGCCATGGCCAGCTTCCTGCAACACAACCGCTTGCGCAGTGCCGCCGAGGCACTGGCACTCACCCTGCACACCGCACGAGCGGAAACCATCGCCCGGCCCGCAGCCGGACAACAGGTCCACGTAAGTTTCCACCGCAACCCGCACGATCCCACGGACTGGTGCTTTGGCCTGCACCGTGGCAGCAACTGCGATTGCCGCCTCGACGACCTCGACAATGCCGCCAGTTGCACGCTGGAACTCGCCGGCGCCAAGGTGCTGAAGACCGTTTCCGCACGGGAATACCCGGGCACCGCCCTGTCGGAAGTCGCCTTCGGCGCCGGCAACGATACCTGGTTCAACCCCGTGCGCGGCACCGCAAGATCCGGACATGTCAGCTTCCGGAATCACCGTGAGCTACGCGTGGTCCTGAGCCCGTTGGGTCGGGCGCGCCTGTGTTCGCCACGCAATGCCTACCTGCATGGTTATCCACAATGCGGATGACACCCGCGCGACAACGGGGTTTCACCCTGGCCGAACTCATGATCGGCAGCACGCTGGGGTTGATGATACTCGCCGGGCTGTTGACCTTTTACACCCGCATCGTCACCAGCAGTGGTGATGCGCTACGGCTGGCCCATTTGCAACAGCAACTGCGCGCCACCCTGGAAATCATGCGCCATGATCTGCGCCGTGCCGGTTACTACGGTCAGCCACCGGACACCGGGTTGAACGCATTGCGCAGCAATCCCTTCACCGATGCCGATGATCCCCTCAAGCCCGCTACTGAGCGCAACGATATCCGCACCGGTCACTATGAACGCATGAATCCCTTCCATCGCGAAGCAGATGACTCCTGCATTCTGTACAGCTATGACCTTGATACCGACGGCAGCCTGACCCCCAGCGGCAACGGCATGGAACGCTTTGGCTTCCGACTGCGTAACGGCAGTCTGCAAATGCGCTACGGCGGAGCAACGTTCGACTGCAGTCACGGCAGCTGGAGCGCCCTGACCGATAGCGGTATCGAAATCACCCGCCTGGTATTCCAGCTCGACAGCACCGCCCTGCATCCGGAACACGGGGTTGGTGCCTGCCAACCGGGAGAGCCCTGCCTGTATATCCGCGCCGTCACCATCGAACTGGCCGGCCGGTTGCGGGCCGACCATAATGTGACCCTGCGGCTTGGCGATCAGGTACGCCTGCGTAATGACCGTTTTCTCGCGGCCCTTCCGCCTTCATAGGAGATGCCCCATGACCGCAGCACAGCAAACACCAAACCCTGCCGATCAAACCGGCATGGCCACTCTGGCCATGGCCCTGATCCTGCTCATCGCCACGACCATCATGAGCTTCAGTCTGGCCCGGACCGATATCCTGGAGCAGCGCATCGCGGGCAACGAACTGCGCGCCACCGAAGCACTGCACCGAGCCGAGGCGGCACTGGAGCAGGGCATTACGATCCTGTCGCGGATGCGCATCCCCGAGACCGACTGGTCCCTGCCCACGCCATCAGCCACGCGGCTCACCACCGAACTGACCATCGACCATCTGTCACTTCCCGATTCTTCCAGTGGCGAGGACTATCAATACCGCATCGAACTGCAACGGCCGGCCGCCACTCCGGAATTCATCGAAGTGATTGCCGAGGCCCGCAGCGAGGCCGATATCGCGGCCACCCTGCGGGAATACATTCAGCCACAATGGCCCCTGTCACAGACACTGCCACCCCTGGTCGTCGATGGCTGCATCAGCAGCGGCAGTGGCAGTACACAATTATTCCCATCCCAGCCTGGCGAGGCGTCCCTGGCCACCACCCTGTCCCATCCTCCCGCCGGCTGCCTGCAGACCGACGGTCTGTATCTGGAGGGGGGAGACATAGCCGAGCAGTTTGCACAGGCGGGAGCACTATGGGATGCCCTGTTCTCCCTCGGCAAGGAAGAACTCATCCAGCGCTCGGCACAGGAACAGGCGGCCATCGAAACCGGCGAACTGGATGCAGCTGAGCGTAGTTATTACTGGATCAATGATCCCGGCGGGACCTGGCATGAATCCCTAGGGGTACCGCACCTGCCCATCATCGGCTCCCCCGGACACCCGGTCTGGATCCTGTTCGCGGCCAGCGCCGAATGCCCGCCCCTGCCCAGCGGTATCACCATCTATGGCATCGTTTATTACGAAACCGGCGCCTCCGGCAACTGTGATGCCAGCGGCTGGGGGAATGCCGCGGTATACGGCAGCGTGCTGGTGGAAGGGGATCTGCTGCAACTGAGCGGCGGTAGCCGACTCTATCAATATACACATACCGAACAGGGCAACCTGCGCGACAACCTCAACCCCATCAGCGCCGCCCGTCTGCCAGGCACCTGGCGGGATTTCTGACCATGCACCGGGCTGCACACAGGCAATGCGGTTTCACCATCATCGAATCGCTGATCACCCTGCTCATCCTCGCCATCGGCCTTGCCGGCGTTAGCCGCCTGCAACTGGAACTGCTGCGGGCCGCCGGACAGACCCGGCACCGTACCGAAGCACTGGCCCTGGCCGAGGGGCAACTCGAGGCCCTGCGCATCATCAACCGCCCCTCCCCCTATACGGCAGGGGACAGCGGCGCCACCAACGACATCCCCGGTACCAATGCCCGGTTTGATCTCGACTGGCAGATCACCCCTGCCACCCTGGGCAGCCATTATCGAATCCGTGTCACCAGCCACTGGCAGGATCGCGAGGGAAGCCACCAGGTCGCCCTCGACACCATCATCCCCGCCACCGATCCGGCACAATCCGCACGCATTTTCAGTTCCAGCCCAAGCCCCTAAAGTTTCCCGCCCCGCTGCCAATACCCCACCTTGCGGGATTAAAAATCAAGCCGTTACCGTTTATCTGAAGAATCGAACCGTTCATCGGAAGCGGATTTACTTTGACCTGCCATCTGGATAAATGTGGGGACCATGAGAAAACAACGCGGTTTTACACTCATCGAGCTCATGATCACTATCGTGATTGCAGCTATATTGCTGACCATTGGGATCCCCAGCTTCAAAGAACTGATTTCGAACAATCGACTCATCAGCTCCTCCAACAGTTTGGTGGCAATGCTACAAAGCGCGCGGATGTCAGCCATACAGCAAAGCCGCACCGTTACGGTATGCATTGACAACAATCTTGGCACAGATGGCTGTGACGGTAGCAATTGGGCCGATGGTTGGAAAATCTGGTCGGATGTGGATGGCGACGGTACAGTCGATACTGATGAAATTCTTCAGGTTAGAAAAGGTATCACTAATTCCATCACCATCACTTCGTCAGGGGGAAGCTCCGTCAATTTCACTTCCACTGGCGCTGCTAGCGCATCTGTAACCTACACCATATGCGATAGCAACCGGACCGGTGAAACCGGCACCCAGATTGCTATCAGCAGTACGGGCAGGATCAGTTCCAATGCTTATGGCTGCTAATCAATATAGAGGTTCAACAGTGACTAGAGTCAGGAAAATGCGGCATAGTTCCAGGGGGTTCACGCTGGTTGAAGTCCTTATTGCATTGGTTGTGCTATCCATAAGTCTGCTGGGCCTAGCTGCACTCCAGACCTCTGCACTCAAATTCAACCATTCCGGTTATCAACGTAGCCAGGCAACCTTACTGGCCTATGACATATTGGACCGCATGCGCGCCAACCGCACCAAGGCCATGAGCAGTTCTACTTACAATATTGACACAACAGCCAGCACACCTTCTGCAGGCACAAATTGCAATAGCACCAACTGCACTGATTCTCAACTGGCCGCTTTCGACATTTATCAATGGAGAACGGCATTAACTCAGACACTGCCCAACGGTACAGGAGGCGTCAGCTATGTCGATATCGGCACTACCCGCCTGTACACCATCGAGGTACGCTGGAGCGACATCTCCTGGGATAACACACAGAATGCAAAGGAAGGTCTGGTTCGTGCAGATCAAACCATTACCGTGAGGAGTGAAATATGAAACCTTCCTCACACACACCAGCCTGCATGAAATCCCAGACTGGCATGTCCATTGTCGAACTGATGGTAGCCATATTGATCAGTATGATTCTGCTAGCCGGCGTCATCCAGGTCTACATAAGCTCGAAGCAGTCCTATCGGATCAACGATGAAACAGCCCGCATCCAGGAATCCATACGTTTTTCCAGCAGTTACCTGAACAAGGATATCCGCATGGCAGGCTACTTGGGCTGCTATTCGGAATCCACCCGACTTGCCAATACCCTGAACAATGGCTCTACATCCTGGATTATCGATATCAGCACCCCACTACGAGGCTACGAAGGTGGGGTAAGCACGTTTCCAAGTGAAATTTCCGGCGCCTTGTCCGGAACGGATGCAATCGTGGTTCTGCGCGGCGACACGGATGATCAATATGTGGTATCGAAACATAATGCAAATGCTGCTTCCATACACCTAACCGCCAATCACAATCTGAAAAAAGGCGAGATCCTGCTGATCACTGATTGTGAGCAGGCCTCATTATTTCAGCAGACCAACACCAACAACAACAACACCATCAGTGTAGTGGACCACAATACCGGCAATACGGTCACCCCAGGCAATTGCACAAAATCCCTGGGATCACTTGTGCCCTACTCGGACTGCACTGATACATCTCAAACCTTCAAATATTCGTTTGGTGGTGATGCCGCCCTCATGCGACTTAGCTCAAGCGCTTATTATATTGCCAATAACGGTAATGGGGTGCCATCTCTATATCGTCGAAAACTGGTAAATGGCACATCAACCACCACCACACTGACCACTACTGCCGAGGAACTGGTGGAAGGCATTGAAAACATGCAGATCGAATATGGCGTGGATACCGACGCCACGAAGGATGGCATTCCAAATCGGTATGCTACCGCAAATGTAATCGATTCCACCTATGACTGGGCTGATGTCACCTCCGTACGCATACACTTGCTGGCCCGGTCTGGGGCCCAGGCGAGCCCTACTGTACAGGCTGCCTTCAGCTACAACAACGCCACCTATACCCCCACTGATAAATATATCCGCAGGGTTGTCAGCACCACCATCAAAGTCCGCAACCGGGGAGACCGATAATGAATGGTCACTCAGCATACCATCAGCGTGGTGCCGTACTCGTTGTCAGTCTACTCATTCTGCTGGTGATGACATTGATCGGGGTGGCCGGAATTGGTACCTCCTCCCTGGAGGAAAAGATGGCCGCCAACCATCGAGACCGAGAACTTGCATTCCAGGCTGCCGAATACGCACTTCGGGAAGGTGAGCGATTCGTTCAAGAAAGCACCCTCGATGGTACGAATTTCGATGCCAGTTGCACCAACGGGCTTTGCTTGGTTGCCGGCTGTACTGCGGATCTAGATACATGCGAGCGCCCCAGTGGAACAGTTGAAGTCTGGCGTGACACCACCCTGGATGTCTGGGATACCGGCTCTCGGCACAAAACCTATCAACACACCAATACAGACATACGCACCCCGCCCAAATATATTATAGAGTGGATGGACTATGTCCCACCTGAAGGAACCACTCCGCCATATTCCGCAGGGCCGGGAGATCCCATCATGTTCCGAATCACTGCACTGGGCACAGGTGGTAGCAGCAATGCACGCGTGATGTTGCAGTCCACCTACCAGAAAAGCCCCTAATTATATAATGCTCCCGGGAGCCGCAGCATGAAAACACATATCACATACAGCATGATCCTCCTCGCATTCACCAGCGCGAGCAGCCTACCATCCCTGGTGAGCGCCTTTGAAATTGACCACGGACAAGCCGCACCCAGCGCTCACACTTCCAGTTCCAGCTTCAAACGCGGCCTGGCGCTCAGTTGGATCGGTGATCAGATGACAACCACTATCGGCGAAATCAGCACCAGCAATGTGTATGTAAACGATCATGCTGGACTACAGGGGAAATCTCTTCGCGAGCAGGATGCACCCAATGTGGTTTTGGAATACAAGCACAACCAGCTTATACAAATCACTATCTATCCCAAATAATTACACTCGACGCCATATTGTCGAAATCATATACCCAGGAGTTGCATTATGAGCACTCGATACTTTTCTGATCAACATAAGCGCCTCCCGCTCCAGCGCCTTATGGCCATCACTCTTGGGTTTGTGTGCCCGCTACTGATTTCGCCATTAGCCTCAGCCGATGGTAACATGTCCGACTACACCGCAATTCCACCCACTATCTCCACCACGGGCAGTGGCGACATGGCCAATATTCTGGTCATTCTGGATAATTCCAACAGTATGGATGAAGCCCCCACGGGTGCCGCCGTAGGAAGTGACAATCCTGGAAGTAAATCGGAAATTGCCCGTGGCGCGGTAAAAAGCTTGATCACCACCTTCACCGGCAAGATCCGCATGGGTTTGATGGCCTATCAGCAATCCGGTATCCAATCACGACATCTGCATGATTCGCAGTATGACATGAGCTACGACCCCGCAAATTACGACGCCGACTCCACCGCCAATCGCGATTCCGGCACCAAAAAATACAGAGTACCCAACCCCACTTCAGCTGGAAATTATCTTCATTATAATGTGAGCCTGCCTTTTTACAGCTCATCCAACCAGGGGAATGCCTTTTGCTTTTCCAGCACCGCCGACTTTGACAACGGTTCTGAAACCTATCCCGCAGGCCCCTGGGACACCTACAAATGCTTCACCACCAAGACAGGAACATCTGACACATTACCAACCAATTCCGGACAGGAAACCTCATCCGGCTACAGCGGCTTAATCGGTAGTTTTTCATTCTCACCAACTGACTCTGACCTGGCGCAGAATATTCTCGATTTCGGCACCTTCCTTACCTGGCAACATGTCGGCTCCACCTGGTTTTCCAATAGCTCACCCGGCCGCGGCTATCTCCATGTCCCCATTGACGATCTTGATGCAACACAAGCCAGCCTATTGAATGCCAAGCTGGCTACTTCACAATTTTCCACCAACACAGATACTCCGCTGCGGAATGCCGGACTAACACCTATTGAAGGAACCCTGCTGACCGCGAAAGATTATTTCGCCGGCACCAGCTTAGCCAATGATGAAGGCGGCCCCACAACAGCCCCCCCTGCAAACAGCTGCGCCAACAAAGACTATGTAATCTTGGTAACAGATGGACTGCCCTCGACGGATAAGGATGGCAATACAATTTCGGATACCACCACAGCAATTACTGCTGCATCACAGGCTGCTGCAGACCTCTTGGCTACAGGCGTACGGACCTATGTAGTTGGTTTTGCCCTGCCGGAAGGCGTCTCACCCACTATCCTGGATGATGTTGCATCTGCAGGCGGCACAGGCACCGCCTTTTCCGCCTCCGATAGTGCGAGCCTGAACTCAGCACTGCAGCACATTTTCCTGGATGTACTAAACCGCACCTCAGCCGCCAGCACCGCCTCCGTGGTGTCCAATAGCTCCACCGGCATCGGCGCCTTCTTTCAGGCGCTATACACCCCACGTCTTGAATTAACCAACGCATCTACAAATGTCAGCTCTACTGTCACCTGGACTGGCACTCTACATTCCCTATTTGTGGATGACTATGGCTATCTTCGCGAAGATAGCGATGGAGATCACAAACTGGATGGCTATGATGTAGACAAGATAGTCAAACTGGAATATATGCCCGGCGTTGGACGTACCCAAGTAGTTCGGCGAAACAGCACCAGTTCCACCACTCCAACCGGCCTTACTGATGAACCGCCTGTTGAAGTGGATGAGTTAAATACGCTATGGAATGCCCGTGATGAGCTTTCCGCATATAACAACCTGACCACACAACGCACCTATTCAAATCCAGCGAACCCTGGCAACACATCAACAGGAGACCGCTATGTATTTACATGGATTGACAATGATACTACCGGGATATCTGGTAGCGTGGATTCGTCCGAGGTCATCGATTTCACGAACAACACCATCTCAGCCAGCAACTATCGCTATCTCGGTGTTAGCTCAGAAACCGATGCGGACAACATTGTAGACTATGTACGTGGCAAAGAAATCTCCGGTTACCGCAATCGCACCATAGATTATGACCAAGATGGTACTGATGAAGTTTGGCGTCTTGGCGATATAGTGCACTCGTCACCGGTCGTTGTGGGGGCACCCAACGAAGCATACTCAAGCCTCTATGGGGACAACAGCTATGCTACCTTCAAGGCAGCCTACGCGAATCGCCGACAAATGATTTATGTTGGCGCCAATGACGGCATGCTACACGCCTTTAATGGTGGCTTCTGGAATGAGACTAATAAGTCATTCGACACAACCAGCGGCACTCTTCCCGCCCATGCCCTGGGAGGAGAAATGTGGGCCTATGTCCCCCAGAACCTGCTCCCACATCTGCAATGGCTGAAAGACACCAACTACAATCATGTCTATTTCATGGATGGACCACCATTAGTGTTTGACGCACGCATTTTCTCCGACGACACTGATCACCCTGGAGGATGGGGTACCGTACTGGTCGTAGGCATGCGCCTGGGGGGCGGTGACTTTTCCATCGACACTGATGGTGATAGCGTCAACGACACCGTCATGCGCTCCGCCTATGTCATTCTGGATATCACCAACCCGGAAGCGGACCCGAAAACCCGTCTGCTTGCAGAAATTACAGCTCCCGATCTTGGCTTCACCACCAGCAAGCCGGCAGTCATCAAATCCAACGTGCCTACGACTGCCGGACTCTGGACCGGCGGCACCAGTGAGTGGCACTTGGTGTTCGGCTCGGGTCCCAATATTCTCGGCACAGTCACCAGCGACCGAACCGCAAAACTTTATGTCTACAACCTCAAGACCAGGAGTTTTGAATCTGGATTCTCCCCGCTTGATCTGAATGAATCCAACAGCTTTGTAGGTGACATCGCTACTCGCGACTGGAACCTTGACTACATTGATGATGGAGCCTATTTCGGCATCGTAGGCGGAACAACCGCTAGCCCAAGCGGCAAGATTGTACGCCTGAAACTGGATACTGCCACGCCGGCCAATGTCATCACCTCGGCAACTCGAACTGACCTATTGAATCCTGGTCGCCCGTTTATATCAGCGCCCAGCTTCACTTCAGATACCCTTGGGCGTCGCTGGGTCTACGCAGGCACGGGGCGCCTTTTTGACACAAGCGATAATTCCAGTACTGCTCAACAAGGATTTTACGGGGTGAAAGAGCCTGTTGACTCATCGACGGGCGCACCAAACTGGGCCACCGTAAATATTTCTGGCCTACAGAATGTGACCAACATCCAGGTATTCGACGATGGAAGCATACTGCCTTCACCCACTACAGTCGGCACTACCAGTGTCACCAATTTCACAGAACTCGTCGGTGCCATGACGCAGAAGGATGGCTGGTATCGGAACTTCTCTGCATCCGGTGAGCGAAATATCACCAAATCGGTGAATTTCCGCACATTGTTACTGTATACATCCTATTTTCCTTCAACCAATATCTGCGACCCGGAAGGAACCAGCTACCTTCATGTTGCCCACTTCCAGACCGGTACTGCGTTGCCTCATGGTGCGATTGGCTTCGATTCCAGTATCACCAACAACTCAGCATTACTTTCAGATGAATCTATTGAGTTTGGACATGGGACCGCAGGTGAAATCCAGACCTATATGGGTGATGGCCTCGGTGGTGACCAACTCAAAGCGGGCAGTGGTACCAGCACGGGTGCTTACCAAGACACAGAGGTCACCACCGAACCCGTTGCCAGTGGTAGACGGTCCTGGCGCGAAATCGACATCAATTAACTTAGAATGGCTGGATATCACATGCATACACTGAAGCATAGTGGCTTTACGCTCATCGAACTCATGATCGTAATTGCCATCATCGCGATACTTGCCAGCATCGCGTATCCGAGTTACCAAGATAGCGTACGTAAATCCAGGCGAGCGGATGGAAAGATTGCACTTACCCGCGCCGCGGCACTACAGGAAAAGATCTACATGGACCAAAATAGCTATACCTCGGACATAACAAAAGTAGGCGGCGGCGCCAGCCCTGACGGTTATTACACAATCACCGTCACTGGCCAGGACGGGTGCAAAACCACCGTCAGTGGTATCGACTATTACTCCTGCTTCACCATGACGGCTACAGCCATCGGTGCTCAGGCAGGTGACACCGCATGCACACCATTGACGTTGAGTAATACAGGGGATACCGGGACTACCTCAGCGTGCTGGTAGTACTGAAATTTCTAACCCAATACCTTAAGGGGCGCGATATTGCGCCCCTTTTTATTGGATGCCCTGTTGAGTCCTGCAACCACTTTCAGCATTGAACCCAACAAAAAACTGTAAATATTATTGACATCACGCTTCCATTTATGCGGCATAAACCTCATTAAAAACACATACCAGCAACCCCCACATAAACTATAATCACGCGTAAATCACATAAAATATTCATAGTGTTACGAAGAGAATTTCATCTATTCCGCTGATATCACCCGCTCCAAGAACTGCCGATTTCCCAAAAACTCAGTAATGATCAACGGTATTTGGTAACATTATGAGGAGGATGGGGTATGTCTTAACTGTAGGGATATAGCTTTAATTTTCATCGGATAAGTCGTAAAGACACCGTCACCCTTCTTAGTAACTAAAATTACAAACGACACAGGAAGACGACCATGAAACAGATGATCATGCGCATGTCAGTAACTGCAAGTACTCTCATGTTAATTACAACCAATGCATCCGCGATCGAAATCCCACCTGTCGCAACAGTACCGGAACCCAGCGTTATCGGCTTACTGGGAGCGGCTGGCATAGCTTATGGCGTAGTCTCTTTTATCCGTCGACGTAAAAAATAGGCTTTATTCCGCCGAGTGGACTAGGTATCGTTCCCCCCTCGTCCGCTCGGTATTCCCACCTCAAACTTAAGTGCTGCGCAAAATCACGGGCAATGAGAAGGTAATATTTTCCTCTCGCCCCGTTATTTCCTCAGGAATCTCCGCACCGCAGCTCACCAACCGACTTTTAACCTGCTCAACCAGCACCTCCGGCGCGGAAGCGCCGGCGGTCACACCGACGGTCTCCTTCCCGGCCAGCCATTGCCGCTGGATCTGCTCCGCATCATCGATGAGATAGGCCTCCACTCCCTGCTGTTGCGCAAGCTCGCGCAGCCGGTTGGAATTGGAGCTGTTCTTCGAGCCCACCACCAGCAACACATCACAGCGGCGCGCAAGTTCGCGCACCGCATCCTGGCGGTTCTGGGTGGCGTAGCAGATGTCGTCCTTGCGCGGCCCGGCAATAGAGGGGAAACGCTGCCGCAGCGCCTCGATCACCCGCGCGGTATCGTCCATGGACAGGGTGGTCTGGGTGACATAGCTGAGGGTGGCCGGGTTCTTCACCTGCAGGCCGGCCACGTCCTCCGGCGTTTCCACCAGGTACATGGCGCCGCCCCGGGAGGCGTCATACTGCCCCATGGTGCCCTCCACTTCCGGGTGACCGGCATGACCGATCAGTACGCATTCCTTGCCGTCCCTGCTGGCGCGAGCGACTTCCAGGTGCACCTTGGTCACCAGCGGGCAGGTGGCATCGAAGACGCGGAAACCGCGCGCATCGGCTTCCTGGCGCACCGCCTGGGATACGCCATGGGCGCTGAAGATCACCGTCGCACCATCAGGTACTTCGTTGAGTTCCTCCACGAATACTGCGCCACGCTGGCGCAAGTCCTCGACCACATAGCGGTTATGCACCACCTCATGGCGCACATAGATGGGGGCACCGAAGACCTCCAGTGCACGATCGACGATTTCAATGGCCCGGTCTACGCCGGCGCAGAAGCCACGCGGGTTGGCTAGTAGTACACGCATAACAGGACTCTACAAATATACGAGGAAAGGCTTACCCGGTCATTGCTTCGCCACGCTCGCAATAACGAAGTAATGAATGCATCAGCGACTCATAGGCCGGATTCATACAAACGGCGCACATCGAGTATAGCGGTATGAGGGTCGTTTCGGAGCATAACAGGGAAAACCCCTGGGGTTATTCCTCCTCGTCGATGAGCGGGTCTTCGACTGCCAGGATCTCCACTTCCAGCACCACCTCCTGGCCAGCCAGTGGGTGATTGAAATCCACTTCCACTGCATCGCCCTGCACGTTCAGGATCGTGCCCGGCACCATGTGACCTTCCGCCGAGGAGAAGCCCACGGTGACCCCTGTCTCGATGGGCAGATCTTCGGGAAATCGTGCGCGCGGCATGACGCTCACCGCGTCGGGGTCCCGCTGGCCATAGGCCTGTTCCGGGTTGAGGGTGATAGTCTGTTTATCACCGGCCTTGAGACTCACCAATGCCAGTTCGAAGCCCTTGATCAGGCTGCCATCCCCCATGACAAAGGTTTCCGGCTCACCGCCAAAGCTGCTTTCCATCTCCGTACCATCGATGGCACGGATGGCAAAATGCATGGTCACCTTCGAGCCCGGTTGTATCCTGCCTGGATATAACAACATCAAACTATCCCCTTATCGTGATGTTCGGCCTTGCCAAACAGGCCATCCCAGATCAGCAGTGCGGCACCGATACTGATGGCAGAATCGGCGAGATTGAATGCCGGGAAATACCAGTCACTGTAATAGACCTGGATGAAGTCGATGACATGACCCAGCCAGATACGGTCGATCACATTGCCGATGGCACCACCCAGGATCAGCGCCAGCGCCAGTGCCATGCGCCGCTGGTCCGGGTGCAACTTGCGTAACCAGTTCACCAGCACCAGGCTCACGCCGAGTGCCAACACGATAAAAAACCAACGCTGCCAGCCGCCCGCATCGTGGAGAAAACTGAATGCAGCGCCGGTGTTATACAGCAGTGTCAGGTTGAAGGATGGCAACACAGGCATCGGCTGCCCCCAGCTGAGCAGCTGTTCCGCCATCTGCTTGGTGACCTGGTCGAGCACCAGCACCCCAAAAGAAACCCATAACCATTTCAGCATGTTTTACCTGATAAATTCTACTCAAGAATATCTTGTGGCCCTGGTAGGCCCGAATGAATTCGGGCCTACCAGAATCCATGCAAACCCGCGCGGCCCATCATCGTCCGTTCGCCATCCCTTTACCCCCTCCAGGGGGCAGGGTCAGGGAGAGGGGGTTCGTGACACTTCTCCCAGGCAGAAGGCATGCGAGGTGACACCAAATCAGGCGAAGCTGCGTGGTTCACCCTCGCCCGCGACATTGGCCACGCAGCGTCCGCAAAGCTCAGGATGCTCGTCATGGGTACCCACATCCTCACGGTGATGCCAGCAGCGTACGCACTTGTCATGGGGCGAAACCGCACTGCGAATCCACAGCGCACCGGCCCTGGTGGGGGCCTCGATGGCCAGTTCATCCTTGTCTGCCAAGGGATGTACGCGCGCATAGGAGGTAATCAGCACGAAACGCAGCTCATCCTCAAGTCGCGTCAGGGAATCAAACAACTCACCATCGCAGTACAGATCCACCTCGGCATCCAGTGCCGAGCCGATAGTACCGGCCACGCGCATCTTCTCCAGTTCCTTTGCCACCACCTCACGTACCGCCAGGATGCGATTCCAGAACGCCATATCGAAGCCACTGCGCTCGGTCTCTCCCTGGAGATACATCTCCGGCAGTTCGAACCAGGTTTCCAGGAACACCGATTCCTCGCGGTCACCGGGAATATGTTTCCAGATTTCGTCAGCAGTAAAACTCAGGATCGGTGCCAGCCAGCGCGCCATGGACTCGATGATGAGATACAGGGCGGTCTGACAGGAACGTCGCGCCACACTGTCAGCCTGGGTGGTGTACTGCCGGTCCTTGATGATGTCGAGATAGAAACCACCCAGATCCACGGCACAGAAATTATGTACCTTCTGGTAGATCTGGTGGAACTCGTAACTGTCGTAGGACTTGCGTATCTCCTCCTGCAACAGACGGGTACGTTCCACCGCCCAGCGATCCAGTTCCAGCATCTGTTCCGGCGCCAGGGCGTGTTCCATGGGGTCGAAACCATTGAGGTTGGCAAGCAGGAAACGCGCGGTATTGCGGATGCGGCGATAGGCATCGGCGGTACGCTTGAGGATCTCGTCGGAAACGCTGATCTCACCGCGGTAATCGGTGGCCGCCACCCAGAGGCGGAGGATGTCGGCGCCCAGGCTGTTTACCACCTTCTGCGGTGCGATCGCGTTGCCTATCGATTTGGACATCTTCTGGCCCTTGGCATCCACGGTGAAGCCGTGGGTCAGTGCGGCCTTGTAGGGCGCCACGCCGCGCATGGCCACCGAGGTCAGCAGCGAGGACTGGAACCAGCCACGGTGCTGGTCGGAGCCTTCCAGGTACAGGTCCGCCGGGAACCCCAGTTCCTTGCGCTGCTCCAGCACACAACTGTGGGTGGTGCCGGAATCGAACCAGACGTCCAGGGTGTCAGTGACCTTTTCATACTGATCGGGCTCATCGAGCAGATCCGCGGCATCCAGATCGAACCAGGCATCGATCCCGAATCGTTCCACCCGCAACGCCACCTCCTCGATCAGCGAGGGGGTTTCCGGATGCATCTCGCCGGTTTCCTTATGGATGAACAGGGCAATGGGTACACCCCAGGTGCGCTGGCGGGAGATACACCAGTCGGGACGACCGTCCACCATGCCCTCGATACGGGCCTGACCCCAGTCGGGCATCCACTTCACACCGCGAATGGCGTCGAGCGCGGTCGCGCGCAGACCATTCTGTTCCATGCTGATAAACCACTGGGGAGTGGCGCGGAAAATGATAGGCGTCTTGTGCCGCCAGCAATGGGGGTAGCTGTGGCGCAGGTTTTCATGGTGCACCAGGGCACCCTTGGCCTTGAGCAGATCGATGACCTCGTCGTTGGCGGCGAATACATGCCTGCCCGCGAAGAATTCGGTATCGGGCAGGAAGCAGCCGTTGCCACCCACCGGGTTGTCCACGGGAAGACCGTAGCGGGAACCCACCACGTAGTCATCCTGGCCATGACCGGGCGCGGTATGCACGGCACCGGTGCCCGCCTCGGTGGTGACATGATCGCCAAGGATGATCGGTACTTCCCGGTCATAAAAAGGATGCTGCAGTTTCAGGTGCTCCAGTTCTGCGCCCTTGCAGTAAGCGATGACCTCGTGTTCCTCGCCGCCGAAGCGGCCCATGGCACTCTTCAGCAGGGACTCGGCGATGAGCAGCCGCTCCGGGCCGTGTTCCAGCTCGCACTGCACCACGGCGTATTCCAGTTCGGGATTGAGGGCGACGGCACGGTTGGCCGGCAGGGTCCAGGGTGTGGTGGTCCAGATCACCACCGACATGGGACCCTTGCCCTCGGCCCCTTCCACATGGCGACAGCGAGCCAGCAGCGCTTCCTCGTCCAGCACCGCGAAGCGCACATCAATGGCGGGCGAGGTCTTGTCTTCGTATTCCACTTCCGCTTCCGCCAGCGCTGAACCACAGTCAGTGCACCAGTGCACCGGCTTGTAGCCCTTGAGCAGGTGGCCATTCTCAACGATCCGACCGAGGGCGCGAATGATGTTGGCCTCGAACCGGTAGTCCATGGTGAGGTAGGGATTCTGCCAATCACCCAGCACCCCGAGACGAATGAAGTCCTTGCGCTGGCCATCCACCTGCTTGGCAGCATAGTCACGGCAGGCCTTGCGGAAGGTGGGCGCATCCACCTTGTGACCGGCCTTGCCGACCTTCTTCTCCACGTTGAGCTCGATGGGAAGTCCATGGCAGTCCCAGCCTGGCACGTAGGGCGCATCGAAACCACTCAGCGTCTTGCTCTTGACGATGATGTCCTTGAGCACCTTGTTCACCGCATGACCAATGTGAATGTCGCCGTTGGCGTAGGGCGGTCCATCATGCAGGATGAAGCGCGGACGCCCCTCCCCGGCCTCGCGCATCTTGGCCTGCAGATCGACTGCATCCCAGTGCTTGAGCATTTCCGGTTCGCGCTGTGCGAGATTCCCCTTCATGGGGAAGGCGGTGTTGGGGAGATTGAGGGTGTGCTTGTAATCTGCCATTAGGTACTCACAAATTTGCCTTCATGTATAAGGGGTGGCGATATTCCACCCATAGGTGCGGATTTATTCGACCGGCGATAAACGGCATGCATACCCGTCATCCCCGGGTGGCGAAAAATGCCCGTGCCTGCTGGGCATCCAGTTCGATCTGCTCGCGTAGCTCGGCAAAGCTTTCGAACTTGCGTTCATCGCGGATACGCTGCAGGAAATGCACATGCACATTGCGACCGTAAATCTGCTCCTCGAAATCGAACAGGTGTACCTCCAGCTGCAGGCGGGTGCCACCCACCGTCGGCCGTCGGCCGAGATTGGCGACGCCGGCCACCGGTTCGCGGTCAAGGCCGAACATCTCCACGGCATAGACCCCCTGCAATGGCGTCTTGCTGCGATGCAGGTGAATATTCGCCGTCGGAAAACCGATGGTGCGGCCGCGCTGGTCGCCGTGCGCCACCCGACCACTGATGCGGTAAGGCCGACCCAGCAGGGCCTCCGCCGCGGCGAGATCCCCCTGCTCCAGGGCCATGCGCACCCGCGTGCTGCTGACCCGTTCGCCGCCGATGGCGAAGGTGTGCATGTTCACCACCTGGAATCCCTGACGGGCACCGGTTTCCTGCAACAGCCGGAAATCCCCGCTGCGCCCCTGGCCAAAGCGAAAGTCATCCCCCACCACCAGGTAGCGGATATCCAGCCCGTCGATCAGCACACGCTGAATGAATTCCCCGGCGCTCAGGCTCGCCAGCCGGCGGTCGAAGCGCAGGCACAGTACCCGCTCCACCGCATAGCGCCGCAACGCCTCGAGCTTCTCGCGCAGCCGGGTGAGCCGCGGCGGCGCCTGCTCGGGCACAAAGTACTCCTGGGGCTGGGGCTCAAAGGTGATGACCACCATGGGCAGCCCCAGCTCCGCGGCCCGCTCCGCCGTCTGACCGAGCACCGCCTGGTGGCCCAGGTGCACGCCGTCGAAGTTGCCGATGGTGGCCGCGCAGCCCCGGTGCCGGGGGCGCAGGTTGTGAAGACCGCGGATCAGTTCCATGGGCGCGAGGCCGTACCTAAAAGGAGTTGATTATAAGGATGACGGCGCGCTTGTCATGGGTTCATACGGGTAGGTGCCCAGAGATGCTTCAGTTTCAGTCCGGACAGGCGTAGTGCCAGCAGGTAGGTAGCCACACCGGCCAGCACCCACACCAGCAGCCAGCCACCCCGCTGCCAGGCCGGCCAACCGACCCACTCCGCCAGGGGTGCCGAACCAAACGCGACCACCGCCGCCAGCGCCAGGGTGGCAAACAGGATACGTCCCAGCCAGGGACCCCAGCCCGCCATCGGCTGATAGGCCTGCTGCCGACGCAGGTGCTGGTAAAGCAGACCCGCGTTGACATAGGCCGCGACGGAGGTCGCCAGCGCCAGCCCGGCATGGGGCCCGGGTATGGCCAGCAGCACCATGGGTACAGTGAACAGCACATTGAGCACCATGTTGCTGAGCATGGCGGTGACCGCCACCTTCACCGGCGTACGCGCATCCTGGCGGGCATAGAAGGCCGGCGCCAGCACCTTCACCAGCATGAAGCCGGGCAATCCCAGGCTGTAGGCCATCAGGCTCAGCGCGGACATGCGTACGTCCTGCGGCGCAAAGTCCCCGTACAGGAACAGGGTGGCGACCATCGGGGCCGCCAGCAGTGCCAGCCCCGTCGCAGCCGGCAGACCAATCAGCAGTACCCAGCGCAAACCGGCATCCAGGGTCTGGGAAAACCGTTCGGGATTCGCTTCGGCATGGTGCCGGGACAGGCTCGGCAGGATCACCGTGGCCAGCGCGATGCCAAAGATCCCCAGCGGAAACTCCACCAGCCGGTCCGAGTAGTACAGCCAGCTGACGCTTCCGGTGACCAGGAACGAGGCAATCAGAGTATCGAACAGCAGGTTGATCTGTGCCACCGACGAACCGAGGATGCCCGGCCCCATCAGCCGGAGAATCTTGCGCACCCCGGAATCCCGCCAGCCCCAGCGCGGCCGCGGCAGCAGTTTCAGCTTCGCCAGGGATGGCAACAGGAACAGCAACTGCACGATGCCCGCCAGAAACACACCCCACGCCAGCGCCAGCATGGGCTCATCAAGGCGTGGCGCCACCCACAACGCCGCCCCGATCAGCACCACATTCAGCCATACCGGTGCAAAGGCTGGCGCGGCAAAACGACCATAGGTATTCAGCACGCCGGCGGCAAAGGCCACCAGCGAAATCAGCAGCAGATAAGGGAAGGTAATCCCCAACAACTCGGCAGTCAGGCTGAACTTGGCCGGGTCGTCCAGAAAACCCGGTGCAAACAGGGTCACCAGTACCGGGCTGCCCAGTACCCCGAGCAGGGTCAACAGGCTCAATATCCCCGCCAGCGTGCCGGCCACCCGGTCCACCAGGGACCGTACCTCCTCGTGGCTGCGCTGGGTCCTGTACTCGCCGAGTACCGGCACGAAGGCCTGGGAAAAGGCCCCCTCGGCGAACAGACGGCGCATGAAATTGGGAATCTTGAAGGCCACGAAAAAGGCATCCATACCCAACCCGACGCCAAACCGGGCGAACACCATGTCCCGCACCAGTCCCAGCACCCGCGAGGTCAGGGTCATCGCCCCCACTGTGGCGGTGTTTTTAAACAGTTTTGCACTCATACCTTACCTTACAGGAACCCAACCCTCTCCCCGAGGGAGGATGCGGGGCTCTTTTCGCAGTCTCAGGAACACGCCAGCACAGGCATTGACAGCCAGGCCAAAAATCCGCATAGTACGCGATCTTTAATTTTACGGTTAACAGGAGTCGTACCTTGGCTAACTCGGCACAAGCACGCAAACGCGCCCGCCAGGCAGAAAAACACCGCCAGCACAACGCCGGCCTGCGCTCGAAGCTGCGTACGTACGTCAAGAAGGTGGTCAAGGCTGCGGACGCCGGTGAAGCCAGCGTTGCACAGGACGCCTACAAGACGGCCGTTCCGGTGATCGATGCCATGGCGGGCAAGGGCCTGATCCACAAGAACAAGGCCGCTCGCCAGAAGAGCCGCCTGAACCAGCGCCTGCGCAGTCTGTCGGCCTGACGGACTGCTCCCTGCTGGGGATTGAAAAAGCCGGTCCTGGACCGGCTTTTTTATTGTCTGCCCCCTCGACCGCACCCCCTGCAAATCCGAATACATTTGGACAAAGGATGAATTCGGACCGGCAGGAGGTACTACGATCACCGTCAACTCAACACCAGGTTGTCACGGTGAATCAGTTCCGGCTCGTCCACGTAACCGAGCAGTGATTCGATGCGGTCACTGGGCTGGCCAATGATCTTGCGCGCCTCATCGGCACTGTAATTCACCAGTCCGCGTGCCACTTCGCTGCCATCGGCAGCCAGGCAGATCACCAGTTCGCCACGCTGAAAGCCACCCTCCACCCGCGACACCCCAACCGGCAGCAGGCTTCGGCCCGCCTCACGCAAAACCCGCACCGCCCCCGCGTCCAGCAGTAACCGGCCGTGCGCCTGCAGGTGCCCTGCCAACCAGCGCTTGCGCGCCGCCATGGGGCTCGATTGTGGATGCAGAAGGGTACCCAGCGACTGTCCTGCGGCAATGGCCTGCAGCACCGCATCCTGACGCCCGGAGGCAATCAGGGTGGCCGTTCCGGAACGGGCCGCCCGGGCCGCGGCCTTCACCTTGGTGGCCATGCCACCACGCCCCAGCGCACCGCCGGTGTCGGAGGCCATGGACAGCAGCCGGGGATCACCGGCCGCGGCCTCGGAAATGAAGGCCGCATCCGGGTTGGCGCGCGGGTCCGCCTCGTACATGCCTTCCTGGTCGGTGAGGATGATCAGCAGGTCCGCCTCCACCAGGTTGGCCACCAGGGCCGCCAGGGTGTCGTTGTCACCGAAGCGGATCTCGTCGGTAGCCACGGTATCGTTCTCGTTGACCACCGGGATCACCCCCAGCCCCAGCAGGGAACGCAGGGTACTGCGGGCATTCAGATAACGCTGGCGATCCGCCAGGTCTTCATGGGTCAGCAGGATCTGCGCCGTGTGCAGACCATGCTCCTGAAAGCGTGATTCGTAGGCCTGGATCAGCCCCATCTGCCCCACCGCCGCTGCCGCCTGCAGTTCATTCACTGCACGGGGGCGCCGGGTCCAGCCAAGTCGGCTCATACCTTCCGCCACCGCACCGGAGGACACCAGCACCACTTCCTTGCCCGTCGCACGCAGGGCGGCGATCTGCTCCACCCAGGCACTGAAGGCGGCCTGATCCAGGCCCCGGCCATTGGCCGTTACCAGGGCACTGCCGACCTTGATGACCCAGCGCTTGCTGGCTCCGAGTTGCTGGCGGTTTTTCATGAAGGTGATGTGTTCGATAAAGGTGAGCAAGATACCGGCAATCGGGGGTTTACGCCAGATGGACAGACCGTGGCACACGGGATGAAGGGCCTCCGTGCGAGCGCGGTAACCGGAAATCAACCCTCACCAAAACCCCGCTCTTCGAGGTGCGCCATGATGCGATGTACCAACGCCTCGGTGCCCAGTTTGCTCAGTGCCGCAATCCGGAACACCGGCCCTTTCCAGCCCAGACCATCGATAATCGCCTGACAGTGGGCATCGCGCTCATCCTCTGCGATGAGATCGAGTTTGTTCAGTACCAGCCAGCGCTCCTTGGCAACGAGTTCCGGGCTGTATTTTTCCAGTTCCTGGACAATGGCCTGCGCCTCGGCCACGGGATCGGTGCCGTCGGGCGGCAACACATCCACCAGATGCAGCAGCAGACGGGTGCGGGCCAGGTGCTTGAGGAACTGGATACCCAGCCCGGCTCCCTCGGAGGCGCCCTCGATGAGACCGGGAATATCCGCCACCACAAAACCGCGGTAGGGCGCCACGCGCACCACGCCGAGATTGGGATAGAGGGTGGTGAAAGGATAATCTGCCACCTTGGGCCTGGCCGCGGATACGGCACGAATGAAGGTGGACTTGCCAGCATTGGGTTTGCCCAACAGGCCGACATCCGCCAGCACCTTCAGTTCCAGGCGCAACTCACGCTTGTCCCCGGGGGTGCCCGGCTTGGACTGGCGCGGGGCCCGGTTGGTGGAACTTTTATAGCGGGTATTGCCGAGACCATGGAAACCGCCCTGCGCCACCAGCAGGCGCTGGCCTGGCTCTACCAGGTCACCGATCAGTTCCTCGGTATCGACATCGTAGACCATGGTGCCAACGGGCACCCGGATCTCCTTGTCATCACCCTTCTTGCCAGTGCAATTACGCCCGGAGCCATTCTCACCGCGCTGCGCCTTGTAGTTACGCTCATAGCGAAAATCCACCAGCGTATTGACGCTTTCCTCGGCCACCAGAAATACACTACCGCCGTCACCGCCATCGCCACCATCCGGGCCACCGAAGGGAATGTATTTCTCGCGGCGGAAACTGACGCAGCCGTTGCCGCCGTCGCCGGCTTTTACGTGAATGGTGGCTTCGTCAACGAATTTCATAATGATGGTTCCGTGGTTCCGGACGTTGCATAACGAAAAAGCCCCGCACTAGACGGGGCTTTCGGAATCGCTCTGGAAACAGGCTGCGATCAGTTCGCAACCACATCCACAAACTTGCGGTTCTTGTCGCCGCGGGTCACGAAGGTGACCACGCCGTCTGACTTGGCAAACAGGGTGTGATCCTTGCCGCAACCCACGTTCACCCCAGGGTGGAAACGGGTACCGCGCTGGCGCACGATGATGTTGCCGGCGGTGACCGTCTGGCCACCATAGATTTTCACGCCAAGGCGTTTGCTTTCGGAATCGCGGCCGTTACGGGTACTGCCGCCTGCCTTTTTATGAGCCATGTTTCATTACCTCAGCTTCAGCCGGTGATACCGGTGATTTCCAGTTCAGTGTAGGACTGACGATGACCCTGGCGCTTCATGTGGTGCTTGCGACGACGGAACTTGATGATCTCCACCTTCTTCGCACGACCCTGCGCCTTGACGGTTGCCGTCACCTTGCTGCCATCGAGATAGGGAGCGCCGATCTTGATGTCGTCGCCATCCGCAACCATGAGGACCTGGTCCAGTTCTACGGAATCGCCTTCGGCGCCGTTGAGTTTTTCTACGCGCAGGGTGTCACCCTTTGCAACCCGGTACTGTTTACCACCGGTCTTGATTACCGCATACATGGCTGAATCTCCAAAACGTAAATACAGCAGCCTGAAAGGGCGATGATTCTATAGGCTTACCCGTCGCGGGTCAAACCCGATTCATCTGGTGCGGCCCGGGGAACCGGGGTACACTACTGCGGTCTACCGGCTAACCCCTTTGATCCCGGCCTGAGGACCGCGCAGTCATCCGGGCCACCCGCCCGGCTCATGCGCCCCACGGCCCGCCTACGAATGCAAGAAACGCTTCCGAAACAAAGCACTACCAATGATCTCGATGTTATTCGCGCCCTGACGGAACGCGATGCGCGGGCCGTGGATCAGTATATCCATCGCCAGCTCAGCTCCGAAGTCGTACTGATCAACCAGCTCGGCCAGTACATCGTCAACAGCGGCGGCAAGCGCCTGCGCCCCCTGCTGGTGCTGCTGGCAGCCCGGGCCTGTGGTTACCAGGGTGAGCAGCATATCCACCTGGCCGCCATAATCGAATTCATCCATACCGCCACCCTGCTGCACGATGATGTGGTCGACGCCTCGGAACTGCGCCGCGGCCAGCAGACCGCCAACGCCATCTGGGGCAATGAGGCCAGCGTGCTGGTGGGTGATTTCCTCTATTCACGTGCCTTTGAAATGATGGTCGGCGTGGGCAGCATGCGGGTAATGGAAATCCTCTCCCACACCACCAACATCATCGCCGAGGGCGAGGTGCTGCAACTGCTCAACTGTCACGACGCGAACACCACCGAGGAACGTTACCGGGAAGTGATCCGCTACAAGACCGCCAAGCTGTTTGAGGCCGCCTCCCAGCTGGGTGCCGTGCTGGGCCAGCAGCCACCCGAGATCGAGCAGGCCATGGCCAGCTACGGCATGCACCTGGGCACCGCCTTTCAGCTGATCGATGACGCCCTCGACTACAGCGCCTCGGCACTGGAAATGGGCAAGAATGTGGGCGACGACCTGGCCGAAGGCAAGCCCACCCTGCCGCTCATCTACGCCATGCGCCACGGCACGCCAGAGCAGGCCGGGGTGATCCGCAACGCCATCGAAAAGGGTGGGCTGGAGCAGATCGAACAGGTCTGCGCCGCCATTGAATCCACCCAGGCCATCGCGTACACTTCGCAATCCGCGCGGGAGGAAGCCGAGCTGGCGATCGCTGCCCTGGCACCGCTGCCGCCTTCTCCGTACAAGGACGCCCTGTACAGCCTCGCGGAATTCTCCGTTAATCGGAATTACTGACACGGGCATTGGCGCAGCCTGGTAGCGCACCTCGTTCGGGACGAGGGGGTCGCAGGTTCAAATCCTGCATGCCCGACCAAATTTCCTGAATGCAAAAATCCGGCCTGTGCCGGATTTTTTGTGATGGCCACAAGTTCAGATTGGCCAGGCCGGGCTAAAGACCAGCCTGCAAAAGGTTTATGATCCCATCGCCATGACCCGCAACGAACACATCTTTGATGTTTCCCTGGAAGACTTCGACGCCAAGGTCCTCGAGGCCTCCCATGAACGCCCGGTCCTGGTGGACCTGTGGGCCGAATGGTGCCCCCCCTGCCTTGCCATCGCACCGGTGCTGGAAAAGGTGATACAGGACTATGCCGGTTCCGTAGCGCTCGCCAAGGTGGAAGTGGATGAAGGGGACAACATGAAACTCGCCGGCCAGCATCAGGTGCGCGGCTTTCCCACCATCCTGCTGTTCCAGCATGGCGAACTCAAGGGCCGGTTCAGCAGCGCCCAATCCTATCAGTTCGTGATCGATTTCATCGAACAGCACAGCGACCTGTAAGTCCGGATTCATTTGGACAACCCAGGCCATGTGACCGGGAGCTTGCGGTATCGCGCCCCTGCACCGGGTCAGGGGCTTACTGGCGATCGTAATCGGGCGAGGCGCCGATCTTGTGAATGCTGAGGTCGGCGCCCTGGAATTCCTGCTCCTGATCGAGACGCAGGCCTACCAGTATCTTCAGTAGACCATAGACCAGCAGGCCACCGGTCAAGGCGATGACAATGCCCAGCAGGGTGCCCACCAGCTGTGCCGGCAGACTCACCCCGCCCAGGCCGCCCAGCGCAGCTGACCCGAAAATGCCACAGGCGATCCCGCCCCAGGCACCGCACAGTCCATGCAACGGCCAGACACCCAGCACGTCATCGATCTTCCAGCGATTCTGGGTCAGCATGAAGGTCCAGACAAACAGCGTACCGGCCACGGCACCGGTCACCAGTGCCCCCAGCGGATGCATGACATCGGAGCCGGCACACACCGCAACCAGTCCGGCCAGCGGACCATTGTGCACAAAGCCCGGGTCGTTCCGCCCCACCAGCAATGCCGCAAGGATGCCGCCCACCATGGCCATCAGGGAATTGACCGCCACCAGGCCACTCACTGCATCGATGGTCTGGGCCGACATCACGTTGAAACCGAACCAGCCGACAGTCAGAATCCAGGCACCCAGAGCCAGGAAGGGGATGCTGGACGGAGGATGGGCGGACACCTTTCCATCCCTGGTATAGCGGCCATGGCGTGCGCCCAGCAACAGCACTGCAGTCAGCGCTATCCAGCCGCCCACGGCATGCACCACCACCGAACCGGCGAAGTCATGAAAACCGGCCCCGAAGCTGGCCTCGATCCAGGCCTGCACACCGTAGTTACCGTTCCAGGAGATACCTTCAAAGAAAGGGTATACCAGTGCCACCAGGACAAAGGTCGCCGCCAACTGGGGATTGAATTTGGCACGCTCGGCGATGCCGCCGGAAATGATGGCCGGGATAGCCGCAGCAAAGGTCAACAGGAAGAAAAACTTCACCAGTTCATAACCGTGCTTCTGTGCCAGTACGTCGGCGCCTTCGAAAAAGCCGACCCCATAGGCCACCGAGAAACCGATGAAAAAATAGGCAATAGTGGAAACGGCAAAATCGGAAATGATTTTCACCAGCGCGTTGACCTGGTTCTTGCTGCGCACCGTACCCACTTCCAGAAATGCGAACCCGGCGTGCATGGCCAGCACCATAATGGCGCCAAGGAGAATAAATAGGACGTCTGAACCCGCTTGCGGTGCTTCCATGGTGTATTCCTGATCGATCATTTGCCCGAAATGGGCGCATTCAATGCAACAATCAGGCCTGGCTTTCAAGCTAATAAAAACAATTATTTATGAAACCTCATGCACCCCACTTGCACTACTGCTGTGCGTTACCACCATGAGTCGCACTATAAATGGGCATTGGCGCGAAACCACCCCAAGCCATCGCACCACAACAATCCGGCGTCTATACGACGCCTATTAATGCTGCCCCCCATGGGCGCAACACATCTACCCCGACCGGGAATCGGCAGACGAATCGCGGAACGCTGCCAGGATTACGCGCATCCAGCCGGCACGGCCTGCATCAGGTTGCCGGAATGACGGTGGATGGAATTACGGCTATCCGCTCACGGGACTGAGCAGAATTTCAATGAGCAGATCATGCATCCTGCTTTGGTTTCAAGCGCGACCAACAAAGGCGCCTTACATTTCCAGAACTGTCTGCCCGGTCAATCCCAGAGAATCATCAACGCCTGTATCCAGCCATCTGACTACGCTTTCGATCCAGGCTTGCCAAAGCCGGCATCTATTCCTGCCTGGCGACTTTGCCGAGTACATTGCCTGATCGGCTAAAGCAGCAAGTAACTCCGCATCACGGCCATATGATCCGCGCCTGTAAAGCACACCATGAATCACGATGTGAAATCCGGCACAGTTTATGCTAGAATCCCGTCTCTTTTTTGCAGCCGCTCCCTAAGGTGGTACCAGTGCCATACGCTTCGATGCCCACTCCACCATAGGCTTCAACCCCTCCCCCTGAAAAGAAGCCTTGTCGGCTTTTCGCCGAATCTTGCATGCATTTTGAATATCTGCGCCTGATGCTCATCGCGTCCGGGCAAGTATCTTACTGTTAGCTCACCTTGGCCGCTCTGTATATTGCGGCTGTAAACAGACTGTGATTAAAAACAATGCTTGGAACTCTGAAAAGTAACTGGTTTGGTAACCTTCGTGGCGACCTGCTCGCCGGCATGGTCGTAGCCCTTGCACTGATACCCGAGGCCATTGCCTTCTCCATTATCGCCGGGGTCGATCCCAAGATCGGTCTCTATGCTTCCTTTTCAATGGCGGTAATCATCGCCTTTACCGGGGGACGACCCGGCATGATTTCCGCTGCCACCGGGGCAATGGCGCTGCTGATGGTAAGCCTGGTTAAGGAACATGGGCTGGAATACCTGCTGGCCGCAACGCTGCTGACCGGCATGCTGCAGATTATCGCCGGCTACCTCAAGCTCGGCTCCTTGATGCGCTTCGTTTCCCGCTCGGTGGTAACCGGCTTCGTCAATGCCCTGGCGATCCTTATTTTCATGGCACAGCTTCCGGAACTGAATCCTGCCACCGACGGTGTGACATGGTATGTCTATGTCTTAACTGCAGCCGGACTTGGCATCATTTACCTCTTCCCTTACATCACCAAGGCAATCCCTTCTCCATTGGTGACCATCGTAGTACTCACCGCGTTGACGATGGTAATGGGGATTGATGTGCGTACCGTGGGTGATATGGGTGATCTACCCGATACGCTGCCGGTATTCCTGCTACCCGATGTGCCGCTCAACCTGGAAACTCTGATGATCATCTTCCCCTACTCGTTGTCGCTGGCAACGGTAGGCCTGCTTGAATCACTGATGACCGCTACCATCATTGACGACCTTACCGACACGGGAAGCGACAAGAACCGTGAGTGCAAAGGACAGGGTATTGCCAATATCGGCACCAGCCTGCTCGGTGGCATGGCTGGTTGCGCAATGATTGGCCAGTCAGTGATCAACATCAAATCGGGCGGGCGTGGCCGACTCTCCACACTGAGCGCCGGTATTTTCCTGCTGCTGATGGTGGTCTTTCTCGGAGACTGGGTTGCGCAGATTCCGATGGCTGCACTGGTGGCAGTGATGATCATGGTCTCCATCGGCACCTTCAGCTGGGAGTCACTGGTTAACCTGAAGAAACATCCGGCCAGTACCAGCGTGGTAATGATGACCACGGTAGTGGTGGTGGTGGCAACCCACAATCTCGCCTATGGCGTCTTTGTCGGCGTACTGCTGGCAGCCATGTTCTTTGCCAACAAGGTGGCACAGTATAAATATGTGGAGTCAACGTTGAGCGAGGACGGCACTACTCGAACCTACCGCGTACATGGCCAGGTCTTTTTCGCTTCGGCAGACAAGTTTGTCGAGTTTTTCGATTTCAAGGAAGTGCTGGACAAGGTGGTGATCGATCTCTGCCAGGCGCATTTCTGGGATATCACTGCGGTAGGGGCACTGGATAAAGCAGTATTGAAATTCCGCCGAGAAGGGACCGAGGTTGAGATCATCGGCCTGAATCAGGCCAGCGCCACTATCGTTGACGAGTATGCCGTACACGACAAACCCGATGCGGTCGATAAACTGATGGGCGGCCACTGAGCGGCGACGGCATGAGGACGAAGGAGAAAACACAATGAACAAGGTTATCGCCTGCATCGACGGCAGCGACGTCTCCACCGCCGTGTGCGACTACGCAGCCTGGGCCAGCCTGCGGCTGGACGCACCTCTGGAGTTCCTGCATGTACTGGAAAAGGAAGAGTACCCGGAGAAAAGTAATTTGAGCGGCAACATCGGCCTCGGAAGTCGCGAAGCCCTGCTTGAAGAGTTGGCCGAACTGGACGAAAAACGCGGCAAACTGGCCCTGGAGCAAGGCAAACTGATGCTCGAGGCCGCCGAAAAGCGCGCCATCGCCGACGGGGTCGGAAATGCTGCCAGTCGCCAGCGACACGGCAGTCTGGTGGAAACCCTCGCCGAGATGGGGGAAGAAATCCGCCTGCTGGTATTGGGCAAACATGACGAACACCTCAAGGCCCATGTGGGTAGCCGGCTGGAGAATGTGGTGCGTACCATGCACCGTCCCACCCTGATCACCACCGCCGAATTCAGCCCGCCACAGCGGGTGATGATCTCTTTTGATGGCAGTGACACGACGCGCAAGGCCGTCGAGATGGTGGCGGCCAGCCCACTGTTCAAAGGCATGCCGGTGCATGTGGTGATGGTGAACGATGACAACGAGGCCAACCGGAGCCAGTTGGCGTGGGCCCATGCAACCCTGACCGATAAGGGACACGAGGTGATGAATGCGCTCGTACAGGGCGAAGTGGAACGCAGCCTGTGCGACTACCGTGCCGAGCACAAGATCGATATGCTGGTGATGGGGGCCTACGGCCACTCGGTGATCCGCCGATTCCTGGTCGGCAGCACCACCACAAATGTAATACGCAATGCCTCGGTGCCCGTGCTGTTGCTACGCTAAGTTCAACACCGAAAGCGCCATGATTTCATGGGGCATCATCCGGCTGCCTGCAGAGTCACATAATGCTTGATATCGAACACTTCAGAAACAAGCTGTTGACCGCACGTGGAGTCTTGCTGGATATGGCCGAGGCCCGCAATGCCTCCACCGCGACGGTCATGCTCGACCAATCCAGTGTCGGTCGTCTTTCACGCATGGATGCCCTGCAACAGCAGGCTATGGCACAGAGCAACCGTCAGCGAGCGGAACTGGAGCTGCGGTGTATCGAGGCGGCATTGGGGCGCTGCGACGATGGCAGCTACGGCTATTGCGTGGGTTGCGGGGAGCCTATCGACCCGAGACGACTGGATTTCAGCCCCGCTGCACCATTGTGCCTTGCCTGTGCTGAGGAGCGTGACCGGTAATACTGCTGGTTCTGCTTTGAAACATCATTCCTCAAACGTGCTGATAACAATAAGTCTGCTAATGGCTTAACAACGAAACTTGACCGCGCTTTCATCGGCTTCCGCTCCTGGCGCCGAAGCTGACATACTCCACGGGTCATCTAGCGCCGACTCGCCTCCGGTTCAAAGCGGCTGACCTGCAGGTCCTCGAGGCGGAAACGGTACTCCTGCACCTCGTTCTCCAGCTGTACCGTCGGGATACCGGTCAGCGGTTCCTTTTGCCTGACCGCATCCAGGACGCCCTTGTGCTGGTAACGGTCCAGCAGCTCCAGGTTGGCCTGGTACATGCCCTCGTTACGCCCACGACAGACCTGTATCCAGCCATCGCGTTCCTGTACCGCGTTGACCAGCAGCTGGTTATCCTGTTTCGCGGCCTGCAGGATAGCGAGCGTATCCCGCTGCTTCTCCATCAGGTCGGTCAGCCGTTCATTGTCGCGCCTGATGCGGCCCACCAGTTGCTCATTGCTGTCACGGGACTTGTCCAGGTGCTGTTCGGTCTTGTCCAGCTTCGCCTGCAGTTCGTCGAACTGTTTCTGCAGGACCTGCAGGTCGCCCTCCAGCTTGGCATTGGTCGCCTGCAGGTCAGTCTTCTCCTGGGACAGCTGGCGCAACATGTACTGGGCCTTGCGCAGGGCATTATCGCCGTCGTCACGACGCGCCGTTTCCGCCGCGGCCGTGCAGGACAACACCAGCAACAGCAACATGCTGATACATCGGGATTGCAGGGAGTGGTTCATGGTCCGGTTCCTCGTTCACTGCCACTAGAAGCGGGCATTCAGGTCCAGCTGCAGCACATCGATACCCAACGGCGGCCCGTCGATCTCATCGGCGGACAGCCAGCGCAGGCTCATCCAGGTATCTTCCGCGAGACCGTAGCGGCCGCCGATAATCCAGCCCTCGGCATCGGTACCGCCGAGATGGAAATCGGAATCCGTGAAGGCATCCAGCACGGCATCACGCTCGATGTGCTTCCAGCCGGCGAAGACCTGCCAGTCGCGACGCTTGCGCATCTCCGGCCAGCCCACCTGCAGTTCCAGGCCATAGGCCTCGTTGCGCTCCTCGATGTCCACCCCGGTGCGCTGCAGGATCTCGGCGCGGTCGAACCCGATGTTCTTGGCGAATTCCGCTGCCAGCACCACGTGGGTTGGTGCGAACCGGGCCAGGCGATACTCCGCGGTCAGCGCGACGATATTGAAATCGGAGGCCAGGCCCACCCGGCGCGGATCGGCCGCGGTCTCGCCGATATCGTTACTGATGCGCACCAGGCTGTTGCCCTTCTGCATATAGTCCGGCGCGGTCCAGTCATTGTTGGTAAGCCCCAGCTCGTTAGGCTGTGCCTCGACGTTGTAGTAGTCGTAGTAGGCCACGCCCAGGGTCAGCTTCGACTGGTTGTCAAAGCCCAGCTCGGTGCCCAGTTGGGCACCGAACAGCCATTTGTCGTCGTAGCGGTTTTCTTCCTGCAGCGGGAAGGCACCCAGAGTGAGGAACAGGCTGCGATCCTGCTCATCCTGTTCGAACAGGTCATCGCCGCCGGACAAATTGTGATGAAAGGTGGCGGCGAGGCCCTCGAAGCCGAGATCGGTATCCCATACCAGGTCGCTGGAAAACCAGGGATTCGGGATCCGGCCACCGGTCAGAGTCATGGCATTGTAGCCATCGAGGTTGGTGTAATCGTATTTCAGGAAGGCGCGATCCAGTACCAGCTGGTAACGATTCTGGTAGTTGCCGAGGGTCTGGTTGGTGGACACCGGGTCATTTTCATTACCAGTGGTGATGCGCATCGAGGCCTTCAGGTCATTGGAAATCTTCGCATCCACACCGAGACGCAGACGGGCACGCAGACGCTGACGATCATCGGTGGTATTCAGGAACGCATCCTCACTGGCATTGCTGATACCGCCTTTTTCGTTGATTCTCTGCCAGTCGAAATAACTCAGGTCCTGGTTGTCGGCGCCGAACAGGTCGCTCTGCGCCCGCAGGCGAATATCACCCTTGAGTTTGAAGCGCTCGGTCCAGGCCGGCATCACATCGGGGATCCCCCAGCGCTCCTGCTTGGCCTGGGCCAGCACATCCTGCACCACATCCTCGCGCAGCTCGGCGCGCACCTGTTCTCGGATCTCCTCGCGCACGAAGTCGGGCACATAGGGTACCCGCACCACGCCGGGGCTGGGCTCCGCCTCCTGGCGTTCCACCTGCTGCAGTTCCGCCGCGGCACTCTGTTCCGCCGATTCCACCAGTGCATCGGCCCGTTCCGGGCTGAGTATGCCCTCCTTCACCAGTGCATCGATGAGATTCAGGGTGGTGTTCTTCAGCTTGAGCAATTCCTCCTTTTCACCCGCATGGGCCGGGGAACTTAACAGCACTGCGATAAGGGCAGGCAAAATGCGCTTGAACATGGTGATGGACTCTTTAACGGTATGGTGTGTTCAGGTTTCATCGCTGACGCGATGGCGAAAGTCTAAAGACGCATGGTGATGCGCAGCTTCACCGGCTGCGGCATATCCGCTGGCGGTGCCTGCAGGCTCATATCCGCGGCACTGAGTTTTTCCAGCAACAGGTCATCCAGTTTCCGGTCACCGCTGCCGCGGGCCAGCTCTACCCGCAGCACCCGCCCCCGGTCATCGACCCAGATACTGGTATCCACCGAGTAGGCCTGGCGCCGCAGTTCATCTGCATTCAGCAGGATCTCCTCGATGCGGTTTTTCAGTGTCGCGGCGTACATCACATTGGGATCACCGGCACCGGACAGCAGCCCGCGTCCGCCCTTGCGACCGATCAGCCCGAAACCGTCACCGCCGGCGCCACCATCGGCATCCAGCCCCAGCTGGTCACCCGCCGGTGGCTCGTCGGCCATCTCCGGCAGCTCCTCCGGAGTTTCCGGGTCCGGGAGTTCCACCTTCTCCTGCTTCATCTCCGGTTCCGGTGGCTTTTCCACCTTGGGTGGCGGCGGTGGTGGCGGTGGCGGCTTCAACAGGGTGATCTGCTGCACCGTTTTCTTGGTCTGCTGGGGCTCCGCATCCATGAAATTGCGGATCAGCATCACCACCGCGACCCCGAAGCCGATCACGATCGCCGTGCCCAGCAGCCTGGGCAGATGTTTCTTCCAGCTCACAATGCGAATCCGCCGGGCTACTTCACAAGCTTCTGGGTGACCAGGCCGATCTGGGTGATATCCAGCCGGCCCAGCAGGTCCAGCACATCCACCACCAGCTGGTATTGCACCTGAGAATCCCCCTTCACCACCACCGGCAACTCGGGATTCACGGCCTTGTACTGCCGCAGGGTCGCTTCCAGCTGCTCCAGCGTGACGGGATAGGTGTCGAGGTAGATGGTGCCATCACCCATCACGGTGATGGCCTTGGTCTGCGGCTTGGCAATACTGGGTGTATCGCTGGCCTTGGGCAGATTCACCGCAATCCCCTGCACCGCGGCCGTGGTCATGATGATGAAAATCACCAGCAGCACATAGGCCAGGTCGAGCATGGGCGTGATATTGATTTCGTCGTATGGCTCGTTGTCGGCCTGCGCTTTCATTTCGATGTCTCCGCGATCAACTGTGCTGCTCGGCGATCTTCGCCACGAACTCATCCACGAACACGTGCATGTCCGCGGAGATTTCCTTGATACGGGAACCGAGGTAGTTGTAGCCGAACAGGGCCGGAATAGCGACGGCGAGGCCGGCCACGGTGGCCACCAGGGCTGCCGCGATACCCGGTGCAATGGAGTTCACGTTCACATCACCACTGGCGGCAATGGCCGCGAAGGTGATCATGACGCCCACCACGGTACCCAGCAGGCCCAGGAACGGACCACCGGAAATGGCGATGGTGAGCAGCACCATCTGGCTGTTGAGCTTCTGGTTCTCGCGGGTCAGCACAGCATCCATGGTGGCGCGGATGGCATCGATGGCCTGCGGTGTGAGGGTCAGGCCGGCCGCCTGTGCACCGATCGTCTTCGGCATACGGTTGTGCATTTCCGTGACCCCGGCATGATAGATGCGGTACAGACTGGAGCTTTCGAAATGCTGGTGACGGCCGGACAGCGCCATCATCAGCGGGGATTCACGCAGCTCGCGCTCGGTACCGGAATCCTCCGTATCCAGGTTATCCACGTCCCGGGCCCCCAGCGCGGCGAACTGTTCCAGGAAGGACTGGTTGTCCCTGCCGGTACGATTGATCACCAGCCCCTTGGAGGCCATCACCACCCAGCTGATCGCCGCCATGATGGACAGGAAGACAATCACCACCCAGCCATCGAGGGTCACGTTTTTGAGGGTGGTGGTGAAATAGGAGGCATCGCCATCACCGCTATCACGGGAACCGTCCTCCCCGTAGACCAGCAGGCCGGGCGCGGGACCCTCGTTGCGCACCACCAGCTGCCACCAGCTGTCCGGGCGCAGCGTCTTGTCGATACGCACCTCGTCGAGTTCCCCGACAAAACCGTTGCCCAGCACGGCGTCATTGCCGAGGGCGATGAAGTCGCGTAACACCGGTACCGGGCTGCTGACATAGGCCACCATGGCGCCATCAAGCCAGATCTCGGCACGGTTCACGCTCAATGCCAGACCGATGTGATGCCAACTGCCGGGGGTCAGCCCGGCATTGCGCGGCGTCTCTTCCATGGCGGAAGAAGAGCCATCCTCAACCCGCGCATACAGCGACTGACCATCGATGCGCAGCGACACCCGGCCGCCTTCACCGCCACGACTCAATAACAGGGCATCCTGCTGCGGCTGATCGATCTTGATCCAGGTGGAAAAGGTCCAGCCCCTGGTCGCGTCCACCGCCAGCACCGGGTTGGCGGGAATCACCAGCTGGGATTCACCATTGAAGACCACCCCGGAGGCCATCAACGAGCCACTGTTGAGTTGCGCGGTGAACAGGCTGGCATCGTTCCCGTAGGCCGTGGCATCGCGCGGCGTGGCGGCATCAGTATCGAAGTGATACACCAGCGCCTGGTCGGTACCGAAACTGCCACCCCGGTCCTGGCCGTCCACGGCATTGGGATTGCCGTAGTACATCCAGATCTTCTGGGTGTTGCTGTTGGCCTTGAGCTGGGGAATCCTTACCCAGATCAGCGCCATTTCGTTGATGGGGTCGAGCTTCTCGATGTGGAACTTCAGCGGCGTGACATCATCGTCGGCAATGAAACGCAGGTCCTGGCCCTTGTCCTTGAGATCAAGGAAGTAGCCGAAGTTGCCGGTATGCAGTCGCACCAGCACCGGGGCGTCGGTCACGTCCTGCGCGATATTGGCGCCGGTGGCCGAGGTATCGAGGGTGATCTCCTTGCGGAACGACCAGTCTTCCTGCCACCAGGCATTGGCCAGCCCCGGCAGCAGCATTCCCGTGAGTGCGATAAGTACGATGCGCAGCATGTTTGTCATCATTTTGAGTTGCCCTTGTGTTCACGTATTGTCCATTGCATTTGTTGCACTGATATGACGTCAGCAGGATCTGCAGACACTTGTCGCCTGATCATTTCCGTCCTCATCCCTGGTCCTGGTCATCGTTGCGGTTTTCGTTGCGGTCACTGCCACCGGACGCATCCCCGAAACCCAGCAATTCCACGCTCAGGAATCCCATCGGGGTATTGGACAGGGCACTGTCCTGGGCACTATTGGCCCCGATACTGCCGGCGGAATCCTCGGCTATCTTGCTGGTGGAGGAGGACAGGTTGGATACCCCGCTGAGACCGGCGGCCAGGCTGGAGGTATCCCCTACCGGCACCCCGGTGGACACACCACCGATATCGATGTTGTCGGCCCCGATCACTTCCTGGGCGGCAATGACGATATTGTTGGCTCCGATACCCGCTTCACCGGCATCCACCACACCACCCGGTGCAAACAGGTACACATCACCGGCCTCCACCGCGGCGTCACTGGAGGCGGTACGGATACCGCTGCCGCGCACCACTGCCGGGAACTCGATCTGCAGGTTGCCCTGCTCATCGAAACTCACGATGGGAGGTGGTGCCGCCAGTGCCGACTTGGCGCCGCGGCCGGCATCGATGTTGCCCTCGCGGGAGAAAATCAGGATGTCATCCCCGCCCAGGGCGAAAACCCGCGACTGGTTGACCAGGAAGTCCCCCAGCGCATAGGCGGAGATCGCCCCTTCACGCTGCGCCACGATGCCGATCTTGTCCGGTGACTTGTCGATACCCTCGGAACTGGCCAGACCCGCGTTGACGATGCCACCCGGTGCGAACAGGTCCAGGTCACCGCCGTCGATGGTGTGGATCTTGGAGAAGAACAGTTTGATATCCCCCGGGTGCTGGCGCGCAGTGGGGAACAAGGCATCGATGGCCTCATAGGCATCGGCGTAGGCGGCCGGCCCTTCCCCGGCCGCGGCTACACCCGCTGCCTGGATCTCGGTCAGGAAGCGCTTGAGCAGGAAGCGCTGCCGATCCTGTTCCGACAGGGCGGCAAAGGCCGCGGCCTCATCCGCCGTGACATCGCTGGCGGACAGGTAGCGGGTCGCGAAAGCGGCATAGTCCGGCTCATCCGCCAGCCCCGCCATCACCAGCAGGTTCGCGCCCCGGTCCGCCAGCGCCGGGTTGAAGGTATCGCCAATGGATTCAATACCGGTGGACGAACCCAGGTCCAGGTTGCGGCCGGCACGGACCTGTAGATTTCCGGGCCCGGAAACCTGGATCAGTTTTTCCAGGGTTTTCACATTCCCGTTTTCATCGCGCGGTGAAGTGAAACGGATATCCCGTCCGGCCACAATGCTTGAATCATCCTCCTCTTCCAGGTTCTGGATCCGCAGGCTGACATCGCGCAGGTCGTGGCCGGCCCGCACCTGCGTCCGCTTCGGCAGGGTAATCAGCAGGTCATCGCCACCGCCGATGTCCCCTTCCAGCGCAATGATGTGGTTGTCCTCGGCATCCCCCGCGTGGAGCGGGGTGACCGCATGGCCGGCATTGGCCGGCGCAAAGTGATCCAGCCGGATCTTCGCATCGAGGAAGTTTAGTGACGGGTTCAACACCGTCGGCAGCAGCGTGGGATCGGCATCGGACATGGTGAAGTTCACCAGGTTGCCGGTATCGCCGGCACTGATGCCATCCCTGGCCAGCAGGTTCAGGCTGCCGGTGGCCGATGGGTACAGCACCATGGAGCCCTGCAGTTCGATGCGACCATCCAGGGCCGCGATGTCCAGGCCACCGGGGTAGAGGTTCAGTGCCGCCGCCGAGGTATTGTTGAAGTTGATGTTGACGGCGGTCTGCAGGTCACCGGTGTTGTTGCGCAGTACCACATCCCCCGCGTAGGACGTCAACGCAACGGCACTATCGGCACTGTAACTGAACAGGTAGGAGGTCAGGTCCGGTGCAATACTGGGCTGCACCACCAGCGGGTCGATCACCGCGGACAGGGAGATGTCGCCGTTGGCCTGCAGGTCGAAGCGTGCATCGCCCAGTGCCAGGACCGGACTCAGGCCGGCATGGTTACCGGCCAGCAGGGAGCCGCCCGCCTGCAGCCTCGCCGCTCCCTTGCCCAGGTAGAACAGGCCGCCGTAGATGTCGCCCTGCGCCTGGACATGCAGCGAACCACCGCCGGAGATCTCCACCTCGTTGGTGAGGAAATCAAAGTCGAATTCATCGTTGAGGGATTTCGGGGTACCGACCTGCTTGCCACTCGTGGGCACCACCACGGAAAGGTCGTGGATGTCACCCGCCGACTCGATGACCACATCGCCCCCTCCCAGGGCACCGATGTTCTGACGGAAGGCCGGGTCCTTTGACACCGTACCGTATTCGGATTTGCTGACGGCGATACCCCATGCCGTGGGGGTTTCCCCGGCATGGCTGGCATTGCGGCTCCAGTTACCGGTGCTCACCAGCCAGTCACGCATGAACTGGTCGGTAACGGCCCCGTACAGGTCCCCGTCGGTGCGGATGCGAATATCACCGCCCTCCACCGGGTACTCGGCATAGAAGTTGAACGCCGTGTAGCCGTCCTTGAAGCTGCCCCAGCGACCGGTGTCCGTGGGACGGCCGGCGGTATAGAGCACCGCGGTATCGCTGGCAAGGAGGAAATCACCACCGCTGGCGATGTCGATATCACCGGTACCGGTGCGCACCTTCACACCGGAGGCAATGGTCATGTCGCCCTGGCCGGCCCGGGTGGCCATCACGTCGGCACTGGCGAGATCGGCACCGGACACCAGCCGGTAGGACCAGGAATGGCCCGGTTGCAGCATATCCTGCACCGGCACGTTGAGACCGATGATATCCATCAGGTCGATTTCGCCATACCCATAGGCATCGCTGAGCGAGGCATCCAGGTTCAAGTGGCCACCGGCGCGGATGGTCAGGGTACCGGGGGTATCGTCGTTCGCTCCGTAGCGCCACAGGTAATCCCCATTACTGTCGCGGCTGGCCAGGTCCCACTGGCTGGAGAGCGTGATGTCACCGGCATTGCGTACCTCGATCCCGGCCTGCAGTTGCACATCGCTGCCCAGGCGGCTGGCCACCGCCGGAGCAGCGGCCGCCATGAAGTTCGTGGTATCCGTACGCCACTGCTCGATGCGGGCGGCATCGATCACGGCCACGTCCTCGTAGCCCCGTACCGCTTCCACCACCACCTGGTCCGCGCCCGTCACTGTGCCCAGGGATGCGATGGCCACTTCATCGTCCTGGCCATTGTGATCGCTGTCACTGCGCTGGGCACGGTAGCGCACTTCACCACCGGCGCCCTGGTCACCGGCGGATACCTTCACACTCCCCTGCACATCGATCCTGCCGATGCCATCCCCGTCACTGTCGAGAGTGGACAGTAGCACCTGGCCACCGGCCTCCCCGGCGGCGTGGGCACTGGCATCAATGCTGCCGTTCACCTGTACATCATCACCGGCCGCGATCTGCACCCGTCCACCGACATCACCCGCGGCATCGATGACACCCATGATCTGCACCGCGCCCCGGTCGGCGGTCAGTGCCACGTCCCCAGCCTTGAGGACCTCCATGCTGCCCAGCGTCAGGTCACCCTCGCGCACCCGCACGGCAACACCGGCGCTGAAACTGCGGCTGCCCAGCTCCCGGTTCACACCGTTCAGATCATCCTGTTCGGCCTGCCGGCGCTGCACATCCAGCAGGCCATCCAGCCCGCCTTCCAGGCGTAACACATCCAGGTCGAGGGTGCCGCCCGCATACCCGGATGCGCTGGCGGCGGTGATATCCCCGCCATAGGTGAATGCCTGTTCGGTACTGCTGACCTGCAGGTGACCCGCATCGCCACCCCGTTGTGCGCCGTTCAGATTGATCCGGGCATCGTCCGCGATCTCCACGGCACCCTGTTCCGCCTTCAGCTGGACCGAACCGGCGGAGGCCACGCGCAGCACGTCACCGAAATCAATGGCGCGTCCACTGACATCGATGTGTGAACCGCTTGCCAGCTGGACATTGGTCAATTTGGCGATCATGTCCAGCGTACCCGCCGGCAGCTGGATATAACCGGCATGGCGGATGGCATCGGCCTGCAGTTGCAGGCGTGCCCCCAGTGAATCCACCGCCGTCCCGTCTCCCTCGCTACCGGCCAGGATGGCGAGATCATGACCACTGGCATCGATACGGGTATCACTGCCACTTTCCGCCGTCACGCGCCCCGCCTGCAGGACAAGATCACCGTCCACGCGTACCTGGGATGCGCCACGACCACGAATGGTCTGCGTACCCTGCAAGGTCACCTGCCGGAAGCCGGTGATGGCATAGTCGCCTTCATCCAGCAGGATATCCTGCGCCGCCAACTGCAATTCGCCCGTACCGGTGGCAGCGTATCCACCGCCGGTGCCTCGATGGGTCAGGGTAATCTGTTGTGCGCTTACGCTGGCCTGTTCATCATCCGTGCCATGCCCCGCCAGCTGCGCGGCATTGAATACCAGCTGCTGGCGATCGAAATCCACCTTGCCGAAGAAATTGATATTGCCGCGACTGGTCAGCACCAGCTCCTGGGCACCCAGCTGCGCCAGCATGGCATCATCCAGCGCCAGGCCCGTGGTACCGACCGGTACCGCACCGAAGTTGATCTGTTCCGCACCCAGCTGCAGGGAGCCCTGCTGCATGGCCAGTTCGCCATCGATCACCGTGGCATGGGTGGCATCCAGGGTGATGGAACGATCGCCGGACAGGCTGGCCCCCGCAGCGATGTTGATATCACCTTTCACCCCGGGATTACCCGGACTGCGTTCGATAGCCACCTGCTCGCCTGCGGATACCCGCAGCAGGGCTCCATCCCCGTTCACCAGCAGGGCTTCGGGTTGCGGCCCGGCCTTGCCGGAACCCGTAAGCGTGGCCCCCGCCGCTACCTCGATATGATCCGTGGCGGCCAGGATGATGTCCGGTGCCAGCAGCTCGACCGCCTCGGCATCGCCGTTTGGTTCCACCAGGATATTGCGGGCAGCCGTGACGATACGGATGCCCTGCTCCGTTTCCTCTCGCACCCCCCCCAGCAGCAGGCTCTCCACCTGCAGGCGGTTGAGATCCGTCGCCAGCAGTTCCACCCGCTGCCCAAAATCGGGGGCAGCGGTCCCGGTCCGTTGCGCCACCACGGCCAGTTGTTCCGCCTGGATATCCAGGCGTCCACCACGACCGCCAGCCACCGCCTCGGCACGTAATTCACCTTCCAGGCTGAGCCTGGTCCGGGCGGCGATACTCAGGTGACCGGCATCGTTGGGCAGCAGCGGGGTGGCGATTTCATTTTCCTGGGCACGGGCTGCAAAGAATTCCCCTGCCTGGCTGAGGTCATACTGGGCGCGCTGATGCGCATACTCGCCGCTGGTCACGGCGAAACCGCTCCACTGCGGGTCGGCCACATCCTGGCCGGCCACACTGTAATAACCGGCCACTACCGGGATACCGTCCTCGCGCTGCCAGAAGTTACCGGGGGTTACCCCGGCGCCGCTGCTATCGGGCATCACCAGGTAGGCCCCTTCCAGCAGGGCATAGCGGGCAGGCAACAGGGCATACTGCCCCGCGGGCAGACCGGCATCGCCGCTCAGGTAGATACTGTCACCCACCTGCAGGCCGGAGGCCGGGAATACGCCCGGATCATAGGGTGCATAGCGCTGGATTCCGGGCAGCACGGCGAACACACCCGGCTGTTTCAGGAAATCGTCGCTGCCACCGGGACCACTGACGAATTCTGCCGCCTGCAGGTCACCACCGCCGGACATATCGATGACAGCATCCCGGGCCTGGGCGATACGGTCGGCATCCAGCTGGATGCGCTGCGCGGGCGGCGCATCGAACACCAGGTTCGCGGTGCCCAGCGGGTACAGCCAGTCCAGCCCTGCCTGGGTCACGCCGAAGGGAATCACCTGCCCGGCGGCGGAGGTGGAGGTCAGGCTGCCGGACGTGAACGCCAGCTGGTCCGCGGCGGTCAGTGCCAGGGTGCCGAAGGGCGCCAGCAGACTGCCGCCCTGGTGAATGTTGTCCGCCTCGATGCGCACGGTGCCGGCCGCCGACAGTAACGGGGCGCCGGCATCCAGGGTATTCAGCACCAGCTGGTCTGCATAGCCACCGCCCAGTTGTGCACCGACCAGCGCACGTGCCTGCTGCGCATCGCTGTGACCGAGCGTCACCCCATCCGCCTGGATGCGGTAGTCACTGAGCGTGGCGGGATACACCCGGTCCGCCAGCAGGAACAGGTCACCGCTGCTCTGCCATTGCCCGATGAAATCCCGGTCACTGCTACCGATGCGTCGACCGCGCAGGCGGATGTCGGTGTTGCTGAGCAGGATGGCGGAGGAATAATCCTGCAGGCTGGTCGCACCGGCCAACTCGATCAGGTTGGCATTGACCAGCAACTGGCCATCACCGCCACTGGCGGTGTCCGCCAGGCGCTGCTGGCTGGAACCCAGGGCCACGTAGTCGCTGGTGATACGGGTGACCGCGGCATCCTGGGCGGTTTCACGCTGCCAGCCGAGCTTCGGTGCGTCCAGCTGGATGTCACGCCCGGTGGCGAGCGTGACATCACCATGGAAACGGATCTCGCCCGGCGTGGTCAGCTGCAGGGAATCGAAATCACCCGCCGCAAGGGAGTGCGCATCGAGGTAGGCCTGGCCGTTATCGGCGTCCGGCACCTCGCCCCCGAAGGGCATGGCAGCGGGCAATACTGAATCCTGCGGGGTTCCGCTCACGTGGATGACCCGCGGCGTTTCGGGGAAGGCCAGCTGCCCGGGCGCCACGCCATCGGTGGGGATATCACGTTTGGCCGGGTTCAGTTCCACCTGCAGGCTACCGGCCCGGGCACCCAGCGCCCGGTCGGCATGACCGTCCAGGCGACTGTCCATGAAGATACCTTCCGCGGCGCGGAGTTCGATTCCACCGGCATTGGAAGCGATGTCCTGCTGGCGATAGTGGATGCCCAGACCGGTGAACGCCGGATCCGGGATATCCCGACGGGTACGCACACCGGATACATCCAGCAGCGTGCCCGCCTCGGCGACCACATAACCGCGATCCGCCTGCAGCGTGATTTGTCCACCGTCGACCAGTCTGCCCTGTTGCCGCCCGAGGGGATCAGGGGTCGACAGGAAGGTGCCGGCGACGGACAGCATGCTTCCCCTGCCCAGCCAGATCCCCTGGTCCTTGAGGAACCCGGTTTCATCCCCAGTGGGTGGAATCACCCGGGCAGAGATGCGACCGCCGGCCGTGGATACCTGGCCATTCAGGTAGACACTGGTATCCGATTCAAAGGTAATACTGGCCTGCGGGTCGGCTGCAATGCGGGCACCGGCGCTCAGGGTGATCGCGGCATTATCCTGTTCGGATGGCAGTTGGCTGTGGTGCACAAAGTGCAGGTCGACGGGGGCGCGCCCGGTAACCGGCAATCTGGTGAACCCGGAGACCTGGTCCAGTGCGGAGTAACTGGCGGTACGCGCGGCAGCGTCACTCAGCACCCGGATGCGTTTCTGCGGTGTCAACAGCACCCCGCTGTCCAGCAGGATGCCGTTCTGGTTGGAGCTGAACCGGTACTGTTCAAACCCATTGTTCAGCACGAAGGATTCCGGCAGCAGCAGGGGTACGGTACCGCCCGTGCCGGACGGGGAGGAAACCGTATCCTCCGTCACGAAACGAATGGCATTGCTGGTGAGACTGAGCGTTCCGCCTGCCCCGAAGCTGTCGCCCGACAGGGTACCCTCAAGTACCAGGCTGGAGCCTTCCGTCTGACTGCTACCCGCGGCCTCGAGCAGGATGTCACCCCCCTTGCCCGCGGTAAAACCACCATCGGCCGCCAGCCAGGCACCGCCGTCCACGTTCAGCAGGGAACCTGCCGCCACCAGCACATCGCCCTGCGCCACCGCCTGTATGGAGCCGCCATCGATGATGGTGGCCGTGACGGGTGTGCCGGTGTTGAGCGGTTCACTGTCATTGATCCAGTGCCCGCTGGCATCCACACGGGAGCCTGCACCGAAGCGTAAGGCACCGCTCAACCTGCCAGCGGTCTCGCTGGTCAGGTGCGTGGCAAAGGCCAGGTCCGCACCATGGCCCTCCACCACGCCATCCACCGTGACCTGACCGCCATCAAGCTGCAGCGAGCCGCCCTCGGGCACCTCGACCCGGGCCGTCTGCTGTGCTTCGACGATCCCGTTGGTGGTGATCGAGGTATGACGGATGTGATTGCGGGACAGGTAATCGTCCTCGATCTCCAGCTGCTTGCGCAGGGAATCGGCTTCCTGCCGGAGCACCTGCTTCTGTTCTTCGGAAAGTGTGGGATCCGCTTCAAAGGAATCCCGCTCATCGACGGGGAACAGGCGGCTCAGCGCAATGCTGTGCGCCGCCTTGTTGTCCAGGAAGGTAACGGACTGCTCGCTCGCCGCAGCACGGGCCAGATCGATTTCCAGCCGGCCACCCGCGGCGCGGGCATCGGCATCACGCTGGTGTATACCGTCCCGGGTGTTCGCCACCACGTCGCCATCCAGCACCAGGGTGTGCGCCTTGATGGAGGTGGTGCCCGCTGCCTGTCCCTCGGTATAACCTGCCTCGAAACGGGCATATCCCACCGGTCCCGATACGTCCCAGGTTTCCGTCACTCCCCACTTTTTGTAGTCCTTGCTGACCTGCCCGAGGATACGGGTATAACGGACATCGGGATTGGCATCGCCGATATCCTCAACGCGACCATCGGCGCGCACCAGCTGGGTGGTATCGATGTAGCCGGATTCGTAGCTGATCGCACCGCCGGAGATATCGATGGTGGCACCACCCTCGATGATCGCATCCCCCTCCGAGGCCAGGGTCACGGTGCCACCCGTGGTACTGCGTTCTCCCACGGTACGCTCGACACCGGCGATGACACCGGACACATCCGCCAGGGCGGTTCCCTTGCGGATGTCGATGCGCACCGTTTCACCTTTCAGGAAACTGTTTTTCTGCAACGGCGCATCGCGCAACTCGTTGGACTGCAGTTTGACATCGACCAGGTTGCTTTCCATGGTCCTGACCACGGAGTCGACCCCGGATACATCGATGCGGCTGCCCGCTTCCATGAGAATGCGGCTGTCATTCTGTGCGGTATTGGCCTGGGCCGGATTCCGGGGATTCCGGGTGGCGTTGATCACCACCTCACCGGACGGCACAATGACACGGGAATTCGACTTGAGATGTAGGGTATGCGCCATCATCTCGATACGGGATTTGTCCTGCGCCTGCTCATCCACCGCGGTAGCGGTATCCTCCAGTTCGGGCGTGACCTCGGTAATACTCTGTTCACCCAGCGTCACCCGTGCCCGGGTACCCAGGCCATCGCCGTTGTCGACACCCCGGGTGGTGGAACCGGGTTCCAGTATGTAGCCGTTGGTGTCGGTGCGCGGCACATCCGGCGCACCTTCGCGGGCCAGCAGGCGGATGGAGCCATTGACCCGTACCGAGGTGCTGGCCGATATCAGCCCTTGCTGGTTGACGGCAAAACCCATCAGCGTGGTGTTCCCTCGCTCGGTGAGTATGCGCCCCAGGTTACTGACGTCCCCCCCGGTCTTCACCTCCACCAGCAGGCCGCGCACGCCATCACCGGCACCGGCCTCCTGGAGATAGACCTTGTCCGTGGCCGCCGCCATGATCACCTGGCCCTCGGGTGTGCTGATGGTGCCCTGGTTGACGATGGACGGTGCCGCCATGAGAACGCGACCACCGGATTCCGTCATGATCTGCGCACCCTCGTCCACCTGGATGCGGATCATGAGCCGTTCCCCATTGGCATCGGTGAGATAACCATTTGTCACGGGATCGCGCAGGAATATCTCGCCATTGCCTTCCAGTGCCGGGCTGCCATCCTGCCCGAACACCTTGGTGATACCCCGCTGCAGTACCTCGTCGCGGATATCGAGGGTGGACACCACCAGCGAGTTCACGTCCACCACCGAGTCGGCACCGAACACAAAACCGTTTTTGTTGATCAGGTAGACCTGACCGTTGGCCTTCAGCGCACCGAGGATATGACTGGGGTTGACCTGCTCGTTGATACGGTTGAGGGCAATGGATGCACTGTCCGGCTGGAAGAACTCCACCTTGTGTCCGGTATCGATATCGAAGGATTCCCAGGGCAGTACCACGCGTTTATCGCGCTGGCGGATATCGAGGTTACGACCATCATAGGTGGCCGAGGTGCTGCCCAGGGTGAACTGCGGTGCTCCGGCCACCGGGGTCTGTACCCGGGTCCAGGCGGCCGCCGGTTTCGGAAGCGGCAGGGGCTGGGCAGCCAGGGACAGCGAGGGAATACCGGCGCTGCCCAGTGCCACGCCTCCCGCAAGCAGGCTGGCAATGGTGGCCGCCAGGGGATGCAGACGCGCCTCGCATGGAGACGGGGAAGTCGGTTTACGGTTGCCTACACGCTTCGTCATGGGTCACCTGTTCTCGATCGATCGCCGCCGGAAGGCGGCCTAGAATTCATACGCCAGACGGAAGTGAAGACGGGTTTCCCCTTCCTCTACCGTGCCGTTGGACTGGAAGGGATAGGCCAGGTCCAGGGCCGCCTTGAGATGTTCCAGGGCCTGCAGGCGCAGGCCGAAACCGGCACTGGCGAGATCATAGGCATGTGCATTGCCCGGCAACGGCTCCCGTATCCGCAGGGTAGCCCCCTCCACGAACAGCAGGGCGTGCAGATCCTGCAGGGATGCCCAGTCCCGTTTACCCAGGAAGGGACTATGCAGCTCCAGGGAGGCTAACAGCCCGTCATCGCCAAGGACCTGGCTTTCGAAATAGCCACGCACACTTTCCGCGCCACCGGCACTGAACTGTTCGTTACTGATCAAGGGGGAACCCGCCAGCTGCCAGGCCAGGCGTCCACGCAATTCAAAATCACGGGGCAGGCTCTGGCGCCGGTTGAAATCACCACTCAGGTAGAAGAAGTTGGCCTGGGAGAAGATGCGCTTGTCCTCGAACTCCTCCTGGGTGCCCACCAGGTCACGAATACCGAAGGTGGCGCCCACCCCGAAGGAGGTGATCGCATTTTCACCCCGCACCGTACCGTCATAGCGCAGGGATAGCGGCAGGTAACTGATGGGCGTATTCAGGGTATCGGCCCCGGCAAGCAGCACCCCTTCCTTGAAATCCTTGTAGTCGGCGCCCAGGCTCAGGGTATGGAAATACTGTTCCGAACCTTCCAGGGGCAGCACCAGCCGGGTGCCGGCAATGGTGCCCTCTCCCAGCACGGAAAGCGCACCGGCACTGGCGACCTCGCTATTGGATTCGGAACGGATGCCGTAAAAAACCAGTTTGTTGCCTTCGTTGCCGAGAGGCAGCATATAGGTTGCCGCCAGCACCTGGACCTCGTCGGTGTTCTCCGGCGATGACTGGTACTGCAGGGAAAAACTGTGCATGCGTTGCCACAGGTTGTCGTACCGCAGCATGCCTACTACGCGGTTGCGGGTGGTGTTGGCGCTGTTGCGCCCGTTGACCTCGAGGCTGCCATGCAGGGGCAGCTCATCCTTTACCTTGAGCTCCACCTCCAGGGTGCCGGGCGTACGGCCCGGACGCATCACCGGGGTAATGACCCGGTCACCTGTTTCCTGGCCCATGGCCAGCATCTGTTTCTGCACCGTGGGCAGATGCGGGACGTTGCCCTGTGCCAGCGCCGGCAGTTCTTCACGAATCCGTCCCAACGAGTAATAGCGTGAGCCGGAGATCCGCAGGCGGTCGACTTTGCCCTCGGTAACCCGTAGCCGGACAACGCCTTCCTTTACCTCCTGCTCGGGGATATCCACCAGCACGGTGGGATAGCCTTCCTGCCGGTATTCCTGGTTCAGGGCGGCCACGGCGGCATCCACATCCCGGATGGTTTTTTTCGGCCCCAGGTAGGAATAGACCACCCGTTCAATACGGCGGTTTTCCAGCAGGCTGTTGCCCTCCACCCGGAATTCCCAGATGTTGAAACGATGGTCTTCCTGCGAGGTGTCGTTCGCGACGGCCTCGACAGCCGGTTCTGCATACAGCGGTGACACTACTGAGCAGGCCACGGCAAAACACAGGCTGCGTACTCGGGATCCGGATACCAAACCACACCTCATCGAAAATTCGTCAATTTTGAAAAGACCAAAGCCAGCACCCTGTTGCAGGGAGCTGACTCCGGTTCCTACTGTCATTCCGCCACTGCCTTGCGCAGTGACGGAATGCACTTCCCTGTCAGATCAACCTCGTATTACAGGGCGTTGCTACGATAAGCGGGGTTCACCACCGGAGTACGGCAGTTATCCAGCTTGCCATTCGGTGCATGGGTATAGGGAACCACCGGGTTGGCAACATCGAAGATACCGTTGGCAGCAGGGGCATGACCGTTGGTGCTCACGGCCAGGTAGCCGCCCTGACCCCAGGTGTACACGAAGCCGGGGTTCAGCACGCTGGCGATGATGCTGGGCTTGCCGGCATTGGACGCGATGGTGGTGATGATGGTTTTCTTGTCACCGGTCGGGCCGTTGTAGGCCGCCTTGCGCCACTGGAAGGTCTGCTCGGCCCAGTCGAAGTACTTGCCACTGGCGGCATTCTGCAGGGTCGGGGCAACGCCATCGACCTTGATGAAGCGATAGGCATGGCTGTTGTTGGCGTTCTTCTCGGTGGACTGCACACCAATGGACCACTTGCCGGCAGCATCCGCAGCATCCAGGCAGGTTTCCACGTCGCCGGAACCGGAGTTCAGGGTGATCACCGGGCCGGTGAACGGGTTGCTGGCAGATGCCGGCACGATGGCATTGGGGGTGCAGGGGTAGTTCAGGAACTTGGCGTTCATCTGCGCCTGGGTACCGGAACCGTTCACACGACGGCAGATGTTGACCTTCAGGTCGGTGGGCACGGTGGTGACCACGGAGGCATCGGTCAGGGCCACGCCGTTAACCTTGATGGAGTTCCACTTCTGCAGCTGGCCGGACATGATGGTGGCCACCTGTTCCTTGCTCAGACTGGGCATACAGGCTTCAGATTCATCACCGACGCAGGCATCACCCTTGCCGAACTGGGCTTCCTGCAGGGCATTGCGGAAGGCGGTATTTACGGGAACGCCGAACACCACACCGGCGGCGGCAACCACGTCCAGTTTGGTGGTTACGTCAGCAACGTTTACGGGGCTGTCACCAGCCGGGGTGTTCAGACCCACAAACATCTCCGGGTTCACGTCGGACACACCGGCATCGGACACGGCCTGCACCAGATCACCGGGGTTGGTGATGCTGCAATTGTACTTGTTGGCACTCATGACCACGCAGTTGCCGTTGTTGATGCTCATGGCATCAATCGGGGTTTCCTCGATCACCGGGTTCACACCCTGGCCGGAACCACCGGCGGAACGCTTGTGCAGCAGCACCTTGGGATTGGTCAGTGCCAGACCCGGCACCTTGGCGTTATCGATGGTGCAGAAGTAGGCGCTGTGGGCCTTGCCCGTACCGCCATCAAGGTAGGTGTCAAGGGTACCGGCCACGCACAGATCATTGAACAGGGCGGCAATGCCCTTGTCCTGGGCGGAGGCACCGGACATGAAGATCTCGATGTCGGGAGTCACGGTCGGGGCGTGGGCGAAGGCGGTGCCGGACACCAGGGCGGCGGACACGGCCAGGGACAGTTTTTTCATGTTCATTTTCTACTCCAGGAAATTGGTTTGTATTGGATGAATCGGGTTACTTGGCAGCGCGGCGACGGGCCACACCCACCATGCCCAGCAGGCCGGAGCCGAACAGCCACACAGCGGCGGGAACGGGAACGGTGGATACGGATGCAGGGGCGAAGGTCAGGGCGCCATCGGTACCCAGGGTCCAGACATTGTTCAGCTGGGTGATGACACCGGTATCGTAGTCATTCAGATCCAGGCTGATGTTCCAGAAAGCAACACTGCTGCCCACGGCCTGGCTGGCGGTAAAGGGTGCAGTGCCGAGGTTGTTGCTCCAGGAAGGCTGGTCGTAATAACCCACATCACCCAGCAGGGAAACCGCAGACAGGTTGGCGGCGCCATTGAGCTGGTCACCGGCATCGGCATTCAGGTTCTGCGCCCAGGCACCAATCGTGTCCATCTGCCCGGCAATTACCGGGAAATTAGCGTTACCGGAAGCCACAGCTGCCTGGTCCTGGGTGGAGGTGGTCAGGTAACCCCACAGGGAAGGATCCGTGAACTCGGAATCAACACCGGCGATCACGTAGACCAGGTTGGCATTGCCCAGGAAACCGGCATAGTTGGCATCGGCGGACAGATCGAAGCTCAGGCTCTGGTTCGGGTTGGACTTCAGGTCACCGGCGGTGACGCCCAGGTCGAGTCCATAGGACTGCTGGCCGGCGGCATCAAATACGGTCAGGAACAGCTCACCGTTGGTTTCGTTCAGGCCGGTCACGATGGCTGCATTGGCTACACTGCTCAGACCCAGCGCCACTGCTGCGGCAACTGCTTTCATCTTGTTGTTCATGTTTGAGACTCCCTCAAAGAGTGGTTGAATGTTTTCCATGAACTGCCGACATGGCAGTCCGCGTACCGCTTCCCTTGTTCAGTGCCGCGCCTGGCACCTGGGTTTCTGCGCATTGCAGCACCCGAAAAACAAAAAAGCCGGGTTGCCCTTTTCAGTTGGCAACCCGGCTGTCTTGATCAAGACCCGTGGCTTTCCGACCCCGCTTCACAACGGGTGTGGCTTTTGCTCGCTTCCCAAACCAGCTTCTATGCGTGCCGGCTTCGCGCTACATCGCGAACGGCTGGCACCATCTCAAATGCATCCGCATTCGACGCTGGCCACTCTAGGGGGGGAATATGACGATCCGATGACTTGCAGATGAAACTTTTCGAACTACCATTGCGCACCAGCAAAGGCGTTTTGTACGCGGGCTTCGTTACAGAAAAATGAAGTGAAGAAAAGAATGCATATCCGGATGACGGGAGGTCACCAGGTATCCATCGCGATTATTTCAGAACATGGGAAAGGTACTGCGTGACAATGATTGATCTCGCTACAGGTTTACGTTTGTAAACCTGTAGCCGTCGGCAGGATTAACCGACACATCTGTACTGGCGAGTGGAGCATCCAATAACTCCAGCGCTGTCCGCTCCTGCAACTTACGCCAGGCCGTAAGCACCGTTGATTCACCGACCCATTCGACACCGACTCCGGAACGATAAACCCACAAGCCCTGGCCATTGAAGCCATATTCCGGCACCAGATCGGTACGCGCGGCAAGCGGATCGACTGCTGCAGACTGGTTATCCATAACCAGTGGCTCGCGTGGATCGCCTTGATATAACAGCACCATATGCGGTTCTATTCTTCCGGATTCCCGCTCCAGCCGCTTCCCATATACCAGGCGAAGATCCCGTTCCGGGATGCCCAGCCGCAGCAGGGTGTAGTACTTGGCAATCGCAAGATCCTCGCAATCACCGCGCCCCGCCTGCAGCAATTCTTCCGGAGATGCCCAGTAATCCTTCCGCCCCCATACCTCACGATCGGTGGCATTCCCTATCCGAGAGAAAAACGCCTGCACATTCTCAAGCAGGCGAGAAACCGAACGCACATCCCGCTGATACAGGAAACCATGCCATTGTGTCTGCAAATCCTCCGCTGCCGCAGATGTGGACATTACAACCAGGACAACGACCATGACTGCGAGGTGCAGATATCGGCGCGGCGAGAAAGCGTTTCTGGTCGCCATCGCGAAAAACCCCATCACTCGGTTGATATGCACTCATTAGCGGCGTATTACCCGGCATTCTTTATCCAGCCCACAGATCCAGGACGCATCAGGCTCGCCCCGTAACCCATAACTGACACATAACCAACACATTCGTTAATAAAAACGACCACATATTGTCATTGAGTTGCCACACATGCGTGTAACAGTCGGCATCACCGAGAACACACCTGCACGTAGCAAGGAGCAGCCATAATGGACAACAAGAAACAGTGCGTTTCCGTGCGCATGAAACCCAATGATTTGCACAATATCGAACGTATCGCCCGGCGATTGGGTGTACGCAATTCCGATGTCTTCCGTTATGCAATCAAAACCACGCTGACCCGACTTATGCCTCTCAATGACCCGTCCAACCGCGGCCATCGATTACTGGGGCTGTTTGTCGATCAGTGCAATGAATTCAATCGCCACTTCGATTTCGATGCCGATCGCTTGCATAGCATCATCAACGGCGGCATCGAAAACGAAGAGGAAAATGTAGATCGTCATGACGTGGAGCTGCTGGCCCTGTGCGGATTGGAACCCAGCTATATCCAGTCGCGCCTGCAGGAACTGACTGGACACTACACCGAGTCGGAAGAAGCACAGAAATGCCTCAAGGAATACCTGCTCGGAAAATACGGCAGGAACAACAACCCGAACCAGTAAAAATCCATCCCCGGAGGAAAGAACCATGAAACTAACAAGCGTAATTCGCCATACCCTGAAAACATCCATCGCCGTTCTGGCGCTGGTCACCAGCAGCTGGAGTGCGGCATCAACCGTAGTGTACGAGGATGTAGATCTCGTTGACGGCTACCGCGGCAGAGGCGGCTTTGGCGCCACCCTGGACAGCATCACCCTGGAACAGTCCGGCAGCTATGAACTGACCCTGACGGATTTCGTTTTTCCGCAGCCATTCAAAAAACTGGCCGTGGCCATCGTGGACAGCCATCACATGATAGCCGGCCTGTGGGAGGCTGGCAGTGTCACCTTCGACGCTGATGCAGGCGATTATTTCCTGGGACTGGCCTATCAGACCGGGCACGAGTGGAAAACGGGCATGTACGGGATAGAAGTGCGTTACCTCGAAGGCCTGCCGGACGATGTTGCTGCTGTGCCGGTGCCTGGCGCCGCGGTGCTGATGTTATCTGGCCTGGCTGGCCTGGCCGGTCTGCGGGTCCGATCCACGGCAGTTCGGGCCTGAATCAGCCGCAGGTAAAACCTGCCATCACTCCCGTTGCGGGAGTGATGGTTATTCCGCGGCCTTTTCCTCATCCCATAGTCGGTCCAATCCCGCCAGACTGAGTTCATCCAGCGCCAGGCCACGTTGTCGGGCCTTTTCCTCCATACCCTGAAACCGGCGCGTGAACCTGGCATTGGCCGCCCGCATTGCGGCCTCCGGGTCCACCTCCCGATGCCGGGCCAGATTCACAACTGCGAACAACAGGTCGCCGATTTCCGCCTCGATCTCTTCCGTGATCTCGCTTTGCAGCGCCTGCTCCACTTCCTGCAACTCTTCGTGGATCTTGGCCACCACCCCGGATTCATCAGGCCAGTCAAAACCAACGCGTGCGGCACGGCCCTGCAGCTTGCGGGCACGGGTGAGAGCGGGCAACGCCAGGGATACGCCGTCGAGCAGACTGGCATGGGGTTGTTTACGCGCCCGTTCCTGGGCCTTCATGGCTTCCCATGCCGCGGTCTGTTCCTGTGCGTCGGCCACCTCCGCATCAGCAAACACATGCGGGTGGCGGCGGATCATCTTGTCGCAGATCGCATCGACCACCCCAGCGAAATCGAACCAGTCGCGCTCCCGGGCCAGCTGGGCATGGAATACCACCTGGAACAGCAAGTCACCGAGTTCATCGCGCAACTCCCCGGCATCCTCCTGGGCGATGGCTTCAGCCACCTCATAGGCCTCCTCGATGGTATAGGGCGCAATGGAGGCGAAATTCTGTTCCAGATCCCAGGGACACCCCGTCTGCGGGTTCCGCAAGCGCGCCATGATGTCGAGCAGTTGGTGGATACCCTCGCCTTTGGGTGAGCGGTCGGTCATGGTGATGTCCTTTTGTGAGCGTGCCAGGGCAATGTACCGCAGAGGCCCGGGAGAGCGGTACCTGCCCGGGCCTGCTCCCGCCCTGCAGGTCCGGATTCATTCGGACGTAACTGGCCGGCAATATGGCTGAGTCTGGTGTTCTGGAATAGCGGTAGCACCATGACCTTGAAGTGCCGAGTGGATGCCTTGGTAATGCGAATTCATTCGCATCTGCAGGAGGCTGCATTTTCTTCCAAAGAAAAAGGCGGCCGCAGCCGCCTTGCTCATTTCGAAGCCGGGATGGCTCAGGCCACTTGCTGGGAGCTGTCACCCGCTTCCGCATGATAACGCTGTACTCGCTCCACTTCGTTCTTGGAGCCGAGCACGACCGGCACACGCTGGTGCAGGCCGGTGGGTTTGATCTCCATAATGCGCTCACGACCGGTGCTGCAGGCGCCGCCGGCCTGTTCGATGATGAAGCCCATGGGGTTGGCTTCGTACATCAGGCGCAGTTTGCCATCCTGCCCCTTGGCCTTGAGCTTCTCGTCGATCGGGTACATGAAGATGCCGCCGCGGGTCAGGATGCGATGCACCTCGGCCACCATGGAGGCCACCCAGCGCATGTTGAAGTCATCGCCACGCGGACCTTCCTTGCCCTGGATACACTCGTCCACGTAGCGCTTGATGGGGGCTTCCCAGTGACGCTGGTTGGACATATTGATGGCAAATTCGCGGGTATCGGCCGGAATGGTCATATCCGGGTGGGACAGGATGAATTCACCGATGGAGCGATCCAGGGTGAAACCGTTCACGCCATGACCCGAGGTCATCACCAGCATGGTGGCTGGACCATAGACGGCATAGCCGGCGCAGACCTGCCGGGTACCCGGTTGCAGAAAATCTTCCACGGTGGGGTTCTCGCAGCCTTCCGGCGCCCGCAGGATGGAAAAGATGGTACCGACGGACACGTTCACGTCGATGTTGGAAGAGCCGTCGAGAGGATCGAACAGGATCAGGTACTTTCCGCGCGGGTACATGTCCGGGATCGGCAGCGGATCATCCATCTCCTCGGATGCCATGCCGGCCAGGTGGCCGGTCCATTCCAGGGAATTGACCATCACATCATTGGAGATGATGTCGAGTTTCTTCTGGGTTTCACCCTGCACGTTTTCGCTTTCGGCGGAACCGAGAATGCCGATCAGGCCGCCGCGGTTCACGGCACAGGAGATTTTTTTGCAGGCGGTCAGGATGTCGTTCAGCAGCGATGTGAAATCACCGGTGGCACCGGGGATACGGCGCTGCTCTTCGATAATAAACTGGGTCAGGGTGGTACCGTGATCCATAATGTCTGTCCTCAATTGAGAAAATGGCTTGCACGCCGCCGGAGGCGGCACATGGAAAAGTCAAAGCAGATCAGTTTATCAGAATATTCGATTTTATTAAACTAACCCCACTCATGGCAGTGGCAGGGTTATCAGCATGAATCACGGAGAGGTCGGCACACTGTTGCACCTCGGCCTGGCCTGGCTCGGCTATTTCGCCGTGCACTCCCTGCTGGCCAGTCACCGTTGCAAGCACTGGGTAAACCAGCATTTTCCAGGCCTGCAGCCCCGCTATCGGTTGCTCTATAACCTGCTGGCGACGCTGCTGCTGATCTGGCCACTCTGGTTGCTGTATCAATACAGTGGGCCGCTGCTATGGCGCTGGAGTGGGATCTGGGCCTGGTTCGCCAATGGCCTGGCCACACTGGCCCTGCTGGGCTTTGTGCTCAGCAGTCGCGCCTATGACACCCTTGATTTTCTTGGCCTGCGCCAGTGGCGCACAGGCCGGCAGGAACCGGCGAGGTTCAGCCTGTCCCTCTGGCATCGCTTTGTGCGCCATCCCTGGTACAGCTTCGGACTGCTGATTCTCTGGACCCGGGACATGAACACCGCGCTACTACTGTCGGCACTGTGTATCACGCTGTATTTATGGGTGGGATCGCGGCTTGAGGAACGCAAACTGGCACACGAACTGGGGGATATCTACCTACGCTACTGCGAGCGGGTGCCGGGGTTGATACCCAGACCCTGGCGCTACCTGTCACGGGAACAGGCGCGCCGGTTGCTGGATCAGTGACGAGCGCCCGTCAGGGCACCGATCATCTGATCCTCCAGTTGAATCCGGTCCGCCAGGGCTTCGCCCAACCGGGACAGGTCATCGGATAACAGGTCGACACACTCTTCCAGTCGGGCCTTTTCGTATTTGTCGTTGAATTGCAGGATGGCGTCGGTGGTGCGGGCAATCTGCGGATACACCTCATCGGCCAGTTTCAGCACCGGGGTCCGGCGTTCGACGCTGCCTTCGAGAAACCGGTACAGCTGAAAATGGGCACTCGCGGTGTAATCGATCAGGGCTTCACAGAATTCCTGTAGCGCCTCGCTGATGCCTGGCTCCGCCTCGAAGGGCCGCCGGCTGACCAGGTCGCTGAAGCGTGCCAGCGTTTCGGTGCGTGTCTGTACCAGAGTGGCCAGTTTTTCCTGGGACGCGCCACGGCGCTCTTTTCCACCGTTATCTTTCGATGCCATATTGCACTCCAACCCTCACAGGATCTTTAAATTTGTTTGATTGCACGGGTGAACATCCTGTTCGCAGTCAGCACTCCCGACACCCACGTTCCCGCAGGCTGACCGGGTTCCGGTACCCTGTTCACCAGCGGGTGAAGCGGTTTTCCGTCTGCCCCGATTTTTGCGCCGATCCACATTTCAACCGTAACTTTTTGTAAAAGCTGCAGCTTTCAGCCAGCAGACTATATATTGCTGGATTTTTGACCATCCGGCAACCGCCCTGGAACCACCCGTCATGGAGGTGAGATGGATAGACAAAGGAACCCTGTCCGCTGCTGCAGGTCGAAGCAGTTGTTGGAAAACTGCAGTGGTTGAGTAAATTACTCAGAAATTATTCTTGACTGTTTAAGTCAAGTATTACTATTATATTCCCATCCCCGCGACAGGGAATCGGCTTTTCTACCCTGCGCTCCGTTTGTTAACGTAAGAAATGTGAGGTTTGTCATGAAATTATCAACCAAAGGCCGTCACGCCATTACCGCAATGATGGAGCTCGCAATACGCCACCGCAATGGTCCAGTGACCTTGGCAGACATCTCCGTCGAGCAATCGATTTCCGTTTCCTACCTGGAACAGCTGTTTGCCCGCCTGCGCAAGAGCGGTCTGGTTACCGGACTGCGCGGTCCCGGTGGTGGTTATTGCCTGCGTCACCCCGCCGGTGAAATTACCATCGCCCAGATCCTGGAAGCGGTGGATGATGTCCTGCCCGCACGTCGCGAACCGATCCCCGGTGAGGAATGGGCGGAAAGCCTGATCATGTGGAATCGTCTCAGTGACCGCATCTATGGCTTCCTGAACGACATCAGCCTTGCGGATGCCATCGACCAGCAGCAGGCTGCCCATACGGGTGCGGAACGACCGGCCTTTACGCCGAATCTGCAGCGTAGCGCCGCCTAGGCTACGCCGCACAACCGATACGGGAACGAGGACAGAAGCATGGCATACAGTGACAAGGTACTGGATCATTACGAAAACCCCCGCAATGTGGGT